>CAWGUV010000001.1:0-115570 GCA_963825775.1 uncultured Thermoleophilaceae bacterium
TGTTGACGCAATCGGGAATCTGGATCCAGGACCTGCTGCTGGACGAGCCGCGGATGGCGGCCTGAGGACGGCAGTCGCGGCGGGAGTGGCATCGAGCTGCGGTCGTCCACTCCCAGCCGGACCACCACGCGCTGCCCAGGGTGCGTGGATTCTTCTGCTAACGACTCGAATCGCATTGCTGGTCCAAGCGTGATCGCGGTCACGCGGCACCTGGCGTCACTGCCCATAGGCTAGGAGCTACCTCGTACTTCGCAGTGAGTCGCTCTCGATCATGAACTTCCTCGGCATCGCCTTGCGCCGGCCCCGTTTCTCTGAACTGACCGCGTCCGCCGTAATGGCCGCCGGCTTGTGGTTGTTGGCGGTGGCAGGACTGCTCGCCCTGCAGATGCCGCTGGATCGGGCGGACGCAGGTGCGCTGCTGCTGATGGTCGCTTGGGGCTGCATGTCGGTGCGCTTTGGCCTGCGCATGGACCAGGGCCAGCGCCACGCGGTGCTGAACGTGGCAGGCGCTGCGCTGCTGATGTCCCTGTATCAAGGCGCGCTGACGCTGGCCGGGTAAGCCAGTACAGGCGCACAGGCTTGATCGAAGCGAGAGTGGCGGACGGAGCGTCTGTCACGGGGCGCATGAACTGGGGCTTTCCGCCCTGATCTGCGCCTGTCCGCCAGCCTGCAGCAGCGGCACAACGCCCGCCGGGCCAACTCAGCGACTATGCCGGTAGACCAACCAACGCGCTTGTCACGGCGATCAGCATCGCCAAGATGCTGCGCGAGGTCTCGGACAAGGTCAATGACGCCGTGTTCAAACTCTTGATCGCTGCTGCAAGGGGCCGCGGCGGGCTGGTGATCAGAGCCTTCCCCTAAATTGTTGTACAAGTGGCCAACGACACCGGCGTAGTATCGTTGCATGTGGTCCGGAAGTTGCCGAAAGCCGCCTGATGAAGGGCCTGGTTGCGCCGCTGGACATTCTGGCGAGGTCACCGGTGCCCGGCCGATGCCTGGCACCGAGTTGTTGTACTGGCTGGCCGCCTGGGACCAGCGCTGCCCAGAACTGACGACCGCGACACCATGAGCGTGACACACCGCATCATGGTAGCCACCGACGTGGTCGCCGATGCGGACCTTGTCAGGACGCTGCTACGGGACGAGTTCGACAACGTGGTCGTGTCGACCAATCCGGATCGTGCGATCCAGGACTTTGAAGAACACAGGCCCGAGGTGCTCATCCTGGCGTTTGACGGCCTCGACAAGGCCGAACGCTACTACCTCGGTCTGTATCGCCTGAGCAGGGTGGTGCACACAGTGCGGCATCGCACGCTCATCCTGTGCAACAAGGACGACCTGCGCCGCGTCTACGAGTTGTGCAAGAAGGAATACTTCGACGACTACGTGCTGTTCTGGCCCCTGACCCACGATGCACCGCGCTTGCCGATGGCAGTGCACCACATGCTGTGGCGCCTGGCGGCGGGCGGCGCCAACGCGCCAACCGGCATGCCAATCCACGACGCCGTCAAAGCCGAGCTCACCTCGCAGGAGGTCGCCGATCACCGCCGCGGACTGGGACGCGATGCGGTCGCGTCCAGGGCGGGGTAGAGGGCGTGCGAGGTCATCACGAGCGGCACGCTCGGCGCGATGGCGGACTGGAACGGCGCGGAAGTCGAGCTCTCCAGCTCTCTGCCGGCGTGTCCGGGTGACCCGCTCGTCGTCGGTGTTCTCGGTGGCCAGCCCCAGGCCGGGGAAGTGCTTCACGGTGGCCGCCACCCGTTCGCGCCGATGGGCACCGCGGCGCTGCACCAGCGGAGCGACCGCCTCGGCCCGCCCGGGTAGAGCGGCCGACAGAACCGAGCCGAGTCGGCCGCCACGTCGGCCACCGGGGCGAGGTTCACGTTCATCCCGCGGCCCCGCAGGTCCCGGGCGGCCGCCGGGCGCTACCCGGCGGCTTCGTCGGCCGCTGTGGAGCTCCGGTGATGCGCTCGCGGCGCCGCGAAGGGCACGCTGCGGATGTCGCCTCCCTCCTGGTCGGTGGCGACGGGCGCGGCGCCGTCCGGATGCGCGTTGGAGCTCCCCGTCATCCCGCGCAGCGTGGCGGAGTCGGGGGCGTTCTTTGCGAAGAGGATCACGCCCGTCCCCTGGCCGCGCGCAGGCGGCGGCGGATGTAGTCGGGGGGCTCGGTGTCGTCGAAGCTCATGATCAGGAGCTCGCCGACCTGGCGCTCGAGCGGGATCCGGTCCAGCGCCTTCTTCGGCTCGGGCCCGAGCCTGGCGCGGTGCCGTCGTCGGGCCGCTCCTCGGGATAGGCCTCGTCGCCCCCAGCCGGCTCCTCGCTGCTAGGCCGAGGCCGGCTGCCGCCGCGGCCTGGGTCGGCGAGATGCCGCGAGCCGTCGGGCCGAAGCGGATCGGTTGGGGCGAGGAGGCCGGGACGCGTAGGCAAAGTCCCCGCCGAGCTCGGCAGATGCGCGGCTGAGGCCGGCCTCGGCGCAGCCGGCCTCGAGCTCGTCGAGGCCGAAGCCGTCGACCGGGCCGAGCGCGCCGACGCCCTTCAGGCCGCCCGCGGCCGCGCGCTCGGCGCCCCAGGCGAGTATCTCGCCCGTGAAGTGTAGCCGTCGACGCCGGTGAGGTGGACCTCGGCGAGCGCGTCGCCGGCCGGCGTCGTAGGCCTCGCCCACGATGTGCGACCCGCTGCGCGCGCGCTCGCTCGGCGTCCGGGCCGCCGGTCGAGCCCTTGACGAAGCGGTCGGTGGCGGCGCCGCAGACGCTCTCCGCGCCCGGCACCTTGAAGGCCAGCCGAGCCGACCAGCGAGCCGCCTGCATCGCGCGCGAGGCCGGGCCGAACCAGCCGAGGTAGGCGTTGACCTCCCGCAGCCCGGGGTGGAGCCGCGGGCAGCGCGAAGTGCTCGGAGGCGCCCGACCGACACGCCCGGGCGGTCCTTGCTCGCGCAGCCGGAACGTGCGGTAGCGGGCCGCGCCGCGCTCGGAGCGCAGGGCGCCGTCGCGCCAGCGCGAAGCTCGGGGCGGTGATCACGCCCGCCAGCGAGGCCCGCGTGCCGCCGCTCATCCCGCCGCGCCCGCCTGCCGGTCATGAAGTAGCCGGTGTCCACCCGCGTCGCCGCCTCGCCGGCGTCGCGCAGCGCGAGCGCGCCGGCCAGGTTGCCCGGCACCCAGTCGTAGCCGAACGCGGTGAGCATGCCCGATCCCGGCCGCCTCGGCGCGCGGGCCGTAGCGCTCGAACACCTCGCGGATGAAGGGCGGCTCGCCGGTGGAGTCGATGTAGTGGGCGCCCGCGGCGATCGCCGCCTCCGCCGCGGGCCGCGCCCCATTTCACGAACGGGCCCGACCGTGGCCACGATCACGTCGCCCTTCTCGACCAGCGCGCGCCACGGTCTCGGGCTGCGACACGTCGGCCACCTTCACGTCGAGGTCGCCGCCCAGCTCGCCGCGAGCTCGGCCAGCCGCGCGGCGTTGCGCGCCGCCAGCACGGGGCGCTGCCCGCGGCGCGACGAGCGCCTCGGCGGTGAGCTTGCCGGTGTACCCGGTGGCCCCGAAGACGACGATCCGGCCAGCCACCGGCTCAGGACTCAAGCTGCGCGCGCGGGCCTCGGCGGCGGCGCGGATCTTCTCGGCCGCGCTGGGCACCGCCTTCTCCAGGCGGCCGCATGTCCCACTGGTCGAGGGTGATCAGCCGCACCGGCGAGGTGGCGACCACCGTGGCGTTGCGCTTGTCGTGCGCCGAGCAGGCCCATCTCGCCGAAGAAGTCGCCGGGCCCGAGCTCGGCGAGCTTCTCGTCGCCGCGGCGCACCTCGGCGGTGCCCTCCTCGATCGCCATGAACTCGTAGGCGTAGTCGCCCTCGTCCACCAGGTGCTTGCCCTCGGACACCGAGACCTCGCTCACGAACGGAGCGATCTTCTCCAGATCCTCGTCCGAGACCGACTCGAACAGCGGAAGCGACTTCAGCCGGCTGGTGTCCAACCTTCTCTCCTCACACGCGGGAGCTGCGTTCGGGCGAGAATCTAACCCACCTGACCCGGTCGCGGACTGATCGGCTATCCGTCCTGCCCGTAGAAACCAGCACATGTCTCGAACCCGCACACTGACCGCCGCCTTCGCCGCCGGCCGCCTGGCGTTCGGAGTCGGCCTGATCGGCCGCGCCGGAGCGGGTCGCCGCGCGGCTGGATCGGCGAGGACGCCGAGCGCGAGCCCGTGAAGATCGTGACTCCGCGGGCTCGGCGCGCGAGACATCGCGCTGTCGGCGGCGTGCTCGCGTCGCTGCGACGACGACGACACGCTGCGCCCTGCTGGCTCGTCACGGCGCTCGTGCGACCTGTGCGACGTGGTGGCGACCCTGGCGGCCCCGCGCCGACGCCCTGCCGGACAACGCCCGCTGGGGCACGGTGGCGATGGCGGGCGGCGCGGCCGGCCGCCGGCGCCGCCCTGACGCGGCGGCGGTGAAGCGATGAGGATCGCCGTGATCGGCACGCGGGCATCTCGGGCCTCGTGGCCGCGCACCGGCTCCATCCCGAGCACGACATCACCGTCTACGAGGCGGGCGACTCACGCCGGCGGCCACACCAACACCGTGCGCGTGGACCTGGCCGACGAGACCCAGTGGGTGGACACCGGCTTCATCGTCTACAACGACCGCAACTACCCGAACTTCGAGCCGCTGCTGGCCGAGCTGGGAGTGGCCACCCAGCCCTCGCACATGAGCTTCTCGGTGAGCGACGGCGGCGCGCTTCGAGTACGCCGGCACGCCGCGCGGGCTGTTCGCCAAGCCGCGCCCACGCCGTCGAACCCGCGCTTCCTGCGGATGATCCGCGACCTCGTGCGCTTCAACCGCGAGGCGCGGGCGCTGCTCGAGCTGGCGCCCGGCGAGGGGCCCTCGCTGCGCGAGTTCCTCGACGACGGCGGCTACTCGCGACTGGTTCGTGGAGCGCCTGATCGTGCCCCAGGCGGCCGCGGTCTGGTCGGCCGAGCCCGGAGCAGATGTGGTCCTTCCCCGCCGGCTTCCTCGCGCGCTTCTTCCACAACCACGGGATGCTCGGCTTCCGCGACCGCCCGCAGTGGCGCACGGTGACCGGCGGCTCGCGGCGCTACGTGGAGGAGATCACGCGCCCGTTCGCCGACCGCATCCGCCTGTCCGCCCCGGTGCGCGCGGTGACCCGCCGCGCCGACCGCGTGGAGGTCGGCGCCGACGGGCTGCGAGACCGAGCTCTTCGACGAGGTGGTGATCGCCTCCCACTCCGACCAGGCGCTGGCCATGCTCGCCGACCCCACCGACGCCGAGCGCGAGCTGCTGGGGGCGATCGCCTACCAGCCCAACGAGGCCGTGCTGCACACCGACGAGCGCATGCTGCCGCGCCGCCGCGCGGCCTGGGCGAGCTGGAACTTCCACCTGACCGGAGCCCAGCCGCGCGAGCGACCGCGCTCACCTACTGGATGAACAACCTCCAGGGCTCGACTCGGACACGAACTTCTGCGTGACGCTGAACCTGACCGACCGCGATCGACCCGGCGAAGGTGATCCGCACGATCCACTACTCCCATCCGGTCTTCACCCCCGAGGGCGTGGCGGCGCAGGCGCGCCACGCGCGAGATCTCCGGCGTGGACCGCACCCACTACTGCGGCGCCTACTGGCGCTGGGGCTTCCACGAGGACGGCGTGGTGAGCGCGCTGGACGCGCTCGAGCGCGTCGGGCAGCTCGGCGAGGAGCGGCGCTGGCGGCGTGACGCGCCTCCGCGATCTACGACGGCTGGGTGCGCCACCGCCGCCACACGCCGGTGGAGCACTCGTTCACCTACCGCCACGCGATGCTGCTGCTGGACCTCGACGAGCTGCCCGGGGTGCTGGACGGCCACCCGCTGTACTCGGCGCGCGGCCGCGCGCCGGTGCGCTTCCGCCGCGAGGACTACATGGGCGACCCCGCGCGCCCGCTTGGCGAATGCGTCCGCGACCTGGTGGAGGAGCGCACGGGCGAGCGCCCGCGCGGGCCCGGTGCGCCTGCTCACCACGCTGCGCACCTTCGGCCACAACTTCAACCCGGTCTGCTTCTACTACTGCTTCGCGCCGGGCGGAGAGCGCGTGGAGGCCGTGGTCGCCCAGGTGACCAACACCCCCTGGGGCGAGCGCACTCCTACGTGCTGCGCGCGCGACGGCGAGCACTCGGTGATGCGCGACACGATGGACAAGGCGTTCCACGTGTCGCCGTTCATCGGGATGGACAACCACTACGACTGGCGCGTGACCGAGCCCGACGGCAGCTGCTGGTGCACATCGACGAGCGCGACGACGACGGCGACCAGGTCTTCGACGCCACGCTGTCGCTCGAGCGCCGCGAGCTCACGCCGGTCGCGGCTGACCCGGCTGCTGCTGCGCTTCCCGGTGATGTCCCTGCGCGTGGTCTTCCTCATCTACTGGAACGCGCTGCGGCTGAAGCTCAAGGGCGCGCCGTACTTCCCCCACCCGGAGACGCGGCGCGATGACCGACCAGCTCGCCCGCCGGTTCATCTTCACGGCTGTTCTCGCAGCATCAAGCACGAGCGGATCGAGATGGTCGAGCACGGCCGGCGCATTCGCGTTCGGCGCCCGAGGACGCGACGCTGCACGCGCGCATCACCGTGCACTCGCCGCCTCGTCTACCGCCAGCTCCTGCGCGGCTCCAACGGCCTGGCCGAGACCTACATGGACGGCCTCTGGGACACCGACGACCTGGTGGCGCTTATCCGCATCGCCGCGCGCAACATGCGCGGCATGGACCGCTGGCGCGACGCTGGCACCCCGCTGCTGCACGCCGGCCAGCGCCTGGCCCGGATGGTGCCCCGCAACGACCTCGCGGGCAGCCGCGAGAACATCGCCGCCCACTACGACCTGGGCAACGAGCTCTTCTCGCTGTTCCTCGACCCCTCGATGATGTACTCCTGCGCGTCTTCGAGTCGCCGGAGGCCACGCTCGAGGAGGCCCAGCAGGCCAAGCTCGACCGGGTGGTGGACGCGCTGGAGCTCGGGCCCGAGGACCACCTGCTGGAGATCGGCACGGGCTGGGGCGCGATGGCCGTGCACGCCGCGCAGCGCACGGCTGCCGGGTGACCACCACCACGATCTCTCGCGAGCAGCACGACTTCGCGCGTGGAGCGGGTGCAGCGACGCGGGGCTCTCAGACCGCGTGACCGTGCTGCTCGAGGACTACCGCGACCTCGAAGGGCACCTACTCCAAGCTCGTGTCGATCGAGATGATCGAGGCGGTGGGCTGGCAGTACTTCGCCACCTACTTCCGCCGCTGCTCCGAGCTGCTCGAACCAGACGGGCTGATGTTCCTCCAGGCGATCACGATCGACGACCGCGCCTACGAGGTGGAGAAGGCGTCGAAGAGCTTCATCAACACCCACATCTTCCCCGGCGGCTGCCTGCCCTCGCTGGAGGTGATCCACCGCTGCATCGCCGAGGAAACCGACCTGCGCACCGTGCGGCTGGACGACATCACCGAGCACTACGGCGAGACGCTGCGCCACTGGCGCGAGGCGCTTCCAGGCCAGCGCCAAGCTCGCGGAGGAGCTGGGCTACGACCTGCGCTTCCGGCGCATGTGGGACCTCTACCTCGCCTACGTGGAGGCGGGCTTCCGCGAGCGCGCATCGGCGACGTTCAGATGGTCATGGCCAAGCCCGAGTACCGCGGATCGCGCGCGGTAGCTCCCCGCGGCTGTGCGGCTGAACATCCGGTCGGAGATCCTGTCCATCAGGAAGCCCGGCCCGCGGCTCGCTAGCTTCGCGATCGCCGTCTTGCCGCCCGGGCCCGAGCACCGTGTTGTCGTCCCGGACGGCCTTCACCGCCTTGGCCGCCCACTCCTCCGGCTCCTGCTTCTGCCAGTCGGAGGTGTCCAGATAGCTGCCATAGGCGTCCTCGGTGGCGTCGAGCATGTCCGTGTTCACGCCGGGCGTCACGAGGATCAGCGTCGTGACGCCGGTGCCCTTGAGCTCGCGCCGCAGCGATTCGGTGAAGGCCACCACGCCGGCCTTCGATGCAGCGTAGGTGGTGGCCGCCGGGAAGTAGGCGTAGCCGGAGATGCTGGCGTTGTTCACGATCTTGCCGGCACCGCGCTCGATCATGCCGGGCAGCACCGCCTGGGTCAGCTGCACCACCCCTGTGAGGTTCACCTGGAACATCGCGTAGATGTCGTCGAGGTCCTGCTCCTCGAGCAGCCCGCCGGTCACCAGGCCCGCGTTGTTCACGATCAGATCGATCCGGGAGGCGAGGTCTCGCCGAGGCCGGCGACGCTGTCGTCGATCGCCTCGCGAGAGGCGAGGTCGATCTTCACGGGCGCACCTCCTTCGCGCGCGCCACCGGCGGCACCTCGAACTTCTCGGGCGAGCGCATACCGGCCAGCAGGAGGCCGAGCGGCTCCCGCGCCAGGGCCTCGAGGATCGCCTTCCCGATGCCGCGGTTGGAGCCCGTGACGAGGGCGGTCCGGCCGGTCAGGTCCATGGCGTCACGATACGCCGTAGATCGATGGCCGCACTGGCCTACGACCGCGCCGGGAGCGGCGAGCCGCTCGTGCTCGTGCATCCGCTCGGCGCCGATCGCGGGGTGTGGGAGCCGGTGCTGCCGCTGCCTCGCCGAGCACCACGACTGCATCGCGGTCGACATGCCCGGCTTCGGCGAGTCGCCCGAGCTGCCGGACGACACCCGCGCGACCGCGCGCGAGATCGCCGCGACGATCGCGGCGACGCTCGACGTGCTGGAGATCGAGCGCGCGCACATGGCGGGCATCTCGCTCGGCGGCTGGGTGGCGCTGGAGTTCGCCAAGACCGACCGCTGCCTGAGCGTGACCGCGCTGTGCGCCGCCGGGCTTCTGGCGCCGCGTGCTCGGCCCGCGCCCTGAGGTCGCCCGCAAGACCGCCCGGCGCCTGATGCCGGTGATGAGGCCGCTGCTGCGAACGAGGCGTGGACGGCGGCTGGCCCTGGGCGGGCCGATGGCCCATCCCGAGAACGTGCCGCCGGCGGCCGCGTACCGGCTGATCCGGGCCTACGCCCTCTCGCCCGGCTTCGACCGCGCCAACCACGAGATGCGCAGCGCGCTGTTCGAGGGCTTCGACCAGATCGACGTGCCGGTCACGCTGGCCTGGGCGGACCGCGACCGTTCCGTGTACCCGCCCGAGCACGTGCCGCCGGGGATACACACCGAGGTGCTGCGCGACTGCGGACACGTGCCCACATGGGACGACCCGCGCCGCGTGGCCGAGGTGATCCTGCGCACGACCGCAGCGAGCGGTGACACAATCACCCAGGCGATGGCAGGCCGCGCGGGAGCCCTGAGTAGCACTGACAGTCGCGGCGTTGGCCGTCGGTATCGCGGCTGGCCGCGCCCAGCAGCGCCGTTGCGGAGGAGGCGCCGTTCCTGGACTGGAACCCGCTGCTGCCGGGCTTCGCCACGCCCTACCACCCGAGCCGCGAGCGCGACTGCGTGGACGGCAGCAACGCCTGCATCGAGGGCACGCTGACCGAGATGTACCGGCGCTTCGACCGCCGCTACGCGACCTGCGACCACAACTCGGCGTTCGGCATCACCTACATCCGCGTGACCGAGGCGATCCGGCGCACCGTGCTGAAGAACGACCTCTACGCCGAGCCCAAGTACCTCAACCACGAGGACAAGGTGTTCGCGCGGATGTACTTCAACGCGTTCGACGCCTGGGCGCGCGGCGACCGCGCGAAGGTGCCGCCGGCCTGGCAGGAGGCGCTGGACGCCGGCCGCGACCGCTCCGTGAGCGGGCAGGGCAACCTGCTGATGTCGATGAACGCGCACATCAACCGCGACATGCCGTTCCTGCTCGAGGCGCTGGGCCTGACCGACCCAAGGGCGCAGCCGCAAGCCCGACCACGACCGCGGCAACCGCGTGCTCCACCCGCTGTACGACGACGTGCTCAGGGAGCTGGCCGCGCGCTACGACCCGACGGTCGACGACATCGACGCGCCGGGCACGCTCTACGACGACACGGCGATCTTCCAGATCCTCCAGGGCTGGCGCGAGGGCGTGTGGCGCAACGCCGAGCTGCTCGCCGCCGCGGACACGATCCAGCAGCGCCGCGCGGCCGCCGAGTTCATCGAGAACTACGCGCTCACGCAGGCTCGGATGATCAAGGCGGGCACCACCATCTCGGACAGCTCGAAGCGCGACGCCCACTGCGCCGCGTACCGGCGCAGCCATCGCGAGCGCGGCGGGCAGGCCGGGCCGAAGATCGGCCGGCGCGGGCTGCGAGCCCGGCGCGGGCGTGGTCCGCGTGCGGGTTGCCTGCGCCGAGCGGATCCGCGACTGCGCGGGGGCCCTGTCGCTCACCCGCCGGGGCAAGCGGCTGGCGCGCCCGGCGTCGTTCTCGCTCCGTGCCGGGAACAGCAAGGTGCTGCGCATGCGCCTCACTCGCGCGACACGGCGGGTGCTCGCGCGGCGCAAGCGGCTGGCGGTTCGGGTCAGCGCGGCGTCGCCGTCGCCGTGGGGAACCACGCGCACCACGAGCGCGCGTACTCGCCTGCGCCGCTAGTCGCGCTCGGGATGAAACAGGTGGGCGAGCGCGGGCCGCATGGACGAGCCCTCGGTCTCGGCCGCCCTGCCCTCGAGGCGGTCCAGCCGTGCCTCGAGCAGATCCAGGCGGCGCTGCAGGCCGGTCTGGTCCGGCACGATCCCCTCCGCTGCCTCCATCGGCTGCGGCGCGGGGTGCTGCAGCCTCACACGCGCGCGCTCGATCGCGAATCGCGTGACGCGCCAGCGGCCGTCCACGTTGCGGGCCTCCAGCGCACCCTCCTCGATCATCGTGCGCACGACTGGGAGGGGGCAACTCCAGAAGCCGGGCCGTCTCTGGGATGCCGCAGGTCTCCATCTGACGGGGTTTTCGCCCACCGAGCCGTAGCCCCTGCATACGGCCGGTTCCTTGCGGTACCTACTCCGACAGCCCCACGGCCTCGAGGGCTTCGGCGTGATCGAGATAGCCACGTATCCGCGAGATCGCTGCCGCCGCGAAAATCGAAGACCATCCCCAACGGCGAATTGACCGGGGCGCCGCTGCCCTTGCCGCGCCCCTCCAGTCGCCCGAGCATGACCACGAGGTCCCCGAGATCACGAAACCCGTCACGGAGAATGTGGAACTTCTCCCAGGCGTTGTCGAGGGTCCCGAAGTACTTCTCGATGCCCTCACGTCCCCGGTAGGTCTCGCCGTCGATAGCCGCCATCGACGGGGACCACTCGAAGTCGGGCGTCGTCAGGGCGGCGAAGACGTCGATGTCGCTTCCATTGAAGGCATCTATCGCCTGCGTCGCGACCTCCACGTTCTCCCGCGACATCGCCTACTCCGACAGCCCGACGGCCTCGAGGGCCTGCTGCTTCGAAGTGAAGGATCGGGTGCGGGCGACCTTGCCGTCTCGCATCTCATAGAGCCAGGCCGGGGTGGTGTCGGCCGGAGCGCCGCTCCCGGCGCCCCGGCCTCGCATCGCGACCACCGCGATCACCAAGTCCTCACCCGCGTCGATGAGCTCGACCACCTCAAAGAGCAAGTCACCCCAGACCTGGCTGAAGTGCTCGACCGCCTCGATCATTCCCTGGTGGCCCACGTAGACCGCGGCGTCCGGCATGTCCGGGAAGTCCTCGAAGACGCAGTCCTCGGGGTAGCTGTTTTTTAGGCCTGCCTCGATATCGCCGCGTATGAGGGCCTCCCAGCCATACCGCACCGCCTCCACGTTCTCCTGCGACATCGCCTACTCCGACAGCCGCGGCTTCGAGGGCCTCGGACCATTCGACGAAGTACTCGAGCCGCACGATCTTGCCCGCCTGGAAGGTCGCGACCTGGTGGTACACTCCTCGTCTATCGATATCCCGCTTTCCTTGCCCCGCCCGGAATGGCAGAGCCGCGCCACCACCTGGTCACCGGCATCGAGGAACTCCTGCGGGTGCAGCCTCAACGCGTCGAACGTCTCGTCGATCCCCTCCCAGAAGCGCGACTGACCTCGTCCGGGGGGACTCGTTGGCGAAGCCTCGAAGTCACGCAGCATGTACGCCTGCCGCTGGCCGACGCACTGCGCATCCCCACTCCGACCTCGGGGTCGGAAGGAACCTCGACGGCTGGGCCGAAGGTCGCGCCGGTTGTAAGTCCTCTGCCATGCCAGATGTCGTACTCGGCGACTTGTTCCGACGTTCTCCTTGCGACATCTCCCGCCCAGTCTCTCACCACTACGCGGGCAGGTCGCCCAGCACCCAACGCATAGGATCGCGGGCCGTGCCGTTCACGCTCAGGAACCTCAAGGAGGGATCTGGAGGATGTCGGGTCCAACTTCGACGGCGCGCAGGACCTGGAGTTCCGCCTCGCAACCAAGGCGCTCGAGCTCGAGCGGTCCGGCCTTGGCTATCAGCGCATCCCGCCCGGCTATCGCTTCCCGTACGGCCACACGCACAAGGAGCAGGAGGAGTTGTACGTGGTCGTGCGCGGGAGCGGGCGGATGAAGCTCGACGACGAGATCGTCGAGGTCAAGGAGTGGGACGTGGTGCGCGTCCCACCCGGCACGTGGCGAGGCTACGAGGCCGGGCCGCAGGGCCTCGAGATCCTCGTCGTCGGTGCGCCCAATCTCGGCGAGAATCCGCGCGATGACGTGGAGGGTCAGCGCGACTGGTGGGCTGACTAGCGCCCGGTGGACCGCGTGATGGGCAGTGCCTGGCTCGAACAGGCGACCTCTCGCTTGTAAGGCGAGCGCTCTACCAACTGAGCTAACCGCCCGGGGGCGACGAGGGTAGCGCTCCGCAGTGCTCCCCTAGACTCACGCCGCGTGGACCAGCGGCTCTTCTGGCGTTCCCTCGCGGTTCAGGCGGTCACCGTCGGGCTGCTCTTTCTCGTGCTCGCGCTCGCGCTCGACGAGGACTTCTTCGAGGACTACGGGTGGGTCGTCGGGCCGGTGGCCTGGGCGGCCTGCTCGCTGCTGACCGCCCGGATCCTCTCCCTGCCCGCCGGTCTCGTCCTATTTGCCGCGCTTGCGGGTGGGGTCGCGGGCTTCCTCGCGGGCCTGGTGGCCGGGCACATCCCGGGCCTCGTTGTCTCCCTGCTCGTGTTCGCCGCGTCGTGCGGCGGCTACGACGCGGAGCAGGACGCGGCCGCGGCCTAGATCGCGCTGGGGCCCCGTCGTCTAGTGGTGAAGACCCGGCTTTTCAAGCCGGTAACGGGAGTTCGATTCTCCCCGGGGCTATCCAGCTCCCCGACCTCCCGACCTAGGATGCAGGTGCCCCCGTAGCTCAGTGGCTTAGAGCGGCGGCCTTTTAAGCCGCGCGACGCGAGTTCGATTCTCGCCGGGGGCATGCCTCCGGCACTCAGTGCCGGAAGTGGCGGCGGGCGGTGAAGACCATCGCGACGCCGGCGGCGTCGCAGGCGTCGACGACCTCCGGGTCGCGCTGCGAGCCGCCGGGCTGGATGATCGCCCTGATCCCGGCGTCGATCGCGAGCTGCGGGCCGTCGGCGAAGGGGAAGAAGGCGTCGGAGGCCAGCGCCGGCGCCGGTCGAGGTCGATCTCGGCGGCGCGCGGCCTTGTCGATCGCGATCCGCACGGAGTCGACGCGGCTCATCTGGCCGGCGCCGATGCCGGCGGTCGCCAGGTCCCTGGCCAGGACGATCGCGTTCGAGCGCACGTGCTTGCACACCCGCCACGGCGAACAGCAGCTCGCCCCACTCCGTCCTCGGTCGGCTTGCGCTCGGTCACCACCTGCATGTCCTCGCGCTGGTCCGGTCGCCGGCGTCGCGGTCCTGCACGAGCAGCCCGCCGCGCACGCGCTTGACGTCCTGCTCGCGTCACGCGGCGGCCGGCGCGCGCTCCTGGTCCTCGAGGATGCGGACGTTCGGCTTCGCGCTCGAGCACCTCGAGCGCGTCCTCGTCGTAGCCCGGGCGCGAAGACAGCTCGACGAACATCGCGTTGAGCTTCTCCGCCAGCGCGCGGTCGACCGGGCGGTTGAAGCACGATGACGCCGCCGAAGGCGCTCATGCGGTCCGTGGCCAGGGCGCGCTCGAAGGCCTCCTCCGACGGTCGGCGCCGACCGCGCACCCGCACGGGTTGTTGTGCTTGACGATCGCCGCCGCCGGCACCTCGAACTCGTCCACCAGCCGGCGCGCCGAGTCGAGGTCGAGCAGGTTGTTGAACGACAGCTCCTTGCCGTGCATCTTCGACACCATCGACAGCAGGTGCGTGCGCGCGCCGGCCTGCGCGTAGTAGGCCGCGCGCTGGTGGGGGTTCTCGCCGTAGGAGAGGTCGAGCACCTTCTCGTAGCGAGCGCGGTCTGCGACCGGGAAGTCCTCCTCGCGCTCGGCGAACCAGCGCGAGATCGCGGCGTCGTAGCGTGCGGTGTAGGAGAACGCCTCGAGCGCCAGCGCCTCGCGGGTGCGCGCTCGAGGCAGTTGCCGCCGCCCTCGCGCAGCTCGTCGAGCACGGCGTCGTAGCTCTCGGGCGAGACGACCACCGCCGCGAACGGCGTGGTTCTTCGCCGCCGCGCGGATCAGCGTCGGGCCCGCCGATGTCGATGTTCTCGATCACCTCCTCGTCCTCGACGCCGCGCCGGCCCGCGACCCGCTCGAACGGGTAGAGGTTCACGCACACGAGGTCGATCGGCTCGATCTCCTGCTCCTCGAGCGTGGCCGACGTGCTCGGGTCCGACCGCACCGCCAGCAGGCCGGCGTAGATCGTGGGGTTGAGCGTCTTGACGCGGCCGTCGAGGATCTCCGGGAAGCCCGTGTAGTCCTCGACCGAGCGCGTCTCGATGCCCGCCTCCGCCAGCTCGCGCGCCGTGCCGCCGGTGGAGACGATCTCGACTCCCGAGCTCCGCCAGCCCGCGCGCGAAGTCGACCAGGCCGCGCTTGTCGGACACCGTCAGCAGCGCGCGCCGGACCGCACCTCGCCGGGCGCGGTCGTCTGCCGGCGCCGTCCGCTCAGCCGCCTTGGCCATCGATCCGGACCGCCCGCGGGTCGTCCGGGTCGACGCCGGACCGGCGCCTGCCGCGATCAGCCGCACCGCCCGCGGCAGCAGCCGGTGCTCGATCTCGTGGACGCGCTCCTCGACCGCCTCGATGTCGCGAGCATATGGAAGCTCGAAGGCCTCCTGCAGGATCACCGGGCCGGTGTCGACGCCCTCGTCGACGAAGTGGACGGTGACGCCCATCACGCGCACGCCGTACTCGAGCGCCTGCTCGATCGCGCGGACGCCCGGGGAACGCGGGCAGCAGCGACGGGTGGACGTTGACGATCCGGCCCGGCGAAGCGGCGGATGAACGGCCCGCCGAGGATCTCCATGAACCCGGCGAGCACGATCAGCTCGACGCCGCGCGCGCCTCGAGCCAGTCGCCGAGCGCGGCGTCGCGCGCGTCGCGGTCGGCGTGGTCGGCCATCGGCGAACACGCCGCGGTCTCGACCCCGGCGGCGCGCGGCGCGCTCGAGCCCGCGCGCCTCCGCCCGGCTCGAGCCACGCCGACGACCTCGATCCCGTCGCGGCCGTGGACCGTGTCGAGGATCGCCTGGAGGTTCGTGCCCTCGCCCGAGACCAGGACCGCGACCCGGAAGGCCGTCAGGCGGCAGCGCGCGCGGGCACGCGCAGCACCGGGTAGGGCCCGCCGGTCGTGCGCCAGCCGCCCGGCCTCGATCAGCTCGTCGACCCGCGCGAGGATGTCCGCGCGCCGCATGCGGGAGGACGTCCCGTAGGCGGGCAGGCCGTCGTAGGAGTTGCGCTCGATCTTCTTCGTGCGCGCGCCGTGGAGGATCTCGGCGCAGGTGGTGCGCCCCACCGCCGGGCCGGGCGGTGCGCGGCGACCGACGACGATCGCGTCGTCGAGGTCGGCGAACGGCCTCGAGGTCCGGCGCCGGCAGGTCGGGCACCAGGCCGGGCCGGGCGCAGACGGTCGCAGCACGGCGACGCCGCCGGGCGCACGCGGGCCGCGCGCGGTCGCCGAAGTGGCGCAGGATCGTCGCGCCGGCGGCAGCCGTCGCCCTCGACGTACGCCCAGATCTCGCGGTACTGGCGCCAGCGGGCGCGGCGCCGCCTCCTCGACCGAGGTGCGGCAGACCGCGGCCGCGCGGCCGTCGAAGCCCGGCGACAGCACGCGGCCCGCCACGCGGTCGGGCGACGACGGCGACGGGGCGATCACCGCCGGCGCGCGCCAGGTGGCCGATCAGCGCCCGCAGCCGGTCGCCGTCGCCGCCGCAGACGCGCGCGCCAGCTCGCGCGCGTCGAGCCGCGTAGCGCCCGTCGCCGTCGGCGACCGCGGCGAGCCGGTCGGCGAGCCAGCCGCGGGCAGCTGCGTCGTCGACCTCCTCGCGCTTGATGAAGTGGACGTGCAGCGCCTTGTCGCGGTTCTCGGCGAGCAGCAGCGCGCGCGCCGGGCGCGCCGTCGCGCCCGGCGCGGCCGGCCTCCTGGTAGTAGGCCTCGAGCGAGGACGGGCACGCCCGCGTGCACGCACCGTGCGCACGTTGGGCTTGTCGACCCCCATGCCGAACGCGTTGGTGGCGACGATCACCCGGGCCTCGTCGGCGAGGAAGCGCGCGCTGGACCTCCGCGCGCTGCTCGCGGTCGAGCCCGGCGTGGTAGGCCAGCGCCCCCTCCCCGAGCTCCTCGCGTGAGCAACTCGCGCCATCTCCTCCGCGCCCGCGCGGGTGCCCGCGTAGACGATCGCCGGCAGCGCGTCCGGCTGACCCGGAGCGCCTCCGCGATCAGCGGCCGCTTCTCGTGCGGCGCGGGCCGCGCGACCGCGAACGAGAGGTTCGGCCGGTCGAAGCCCGGTGGCCACCCGCAGCGGCTCGCGCAGCCCGCAGCCGCCGCACGACGTCGACGCGCCACCTGCGGCGTCGCGGTGGCGGTGGACGCGACGATCGAGCCGCGCGCCGAGGTGGCGCGCGGCGTCCGCGAGCCGGAAGTAGTCGGGCCGGAAGTCGTGCCCCCACTGCGAGACGCAGTGGGCCTCGTCGACCACGAACAGCCCGACGCGGGCCTCCGCGCATGCCGCTCGAGGAAGCCGGGCGAGGAGAAGCGCTCGGGCGCGACGTAGAGCAGCTGCAGCTCCCCGCCGCCGGCGCGGCGACGACGTCGCGGCGTTCGCCGCGGCGTCCTGCTGCGCGTTGACGAGCGCGACCGGTCGCCGAGCCCGCGCGCCTCGAGCGCCTCGACCTGGTCCTGCATCAGCGCCACCAGCGGCGAGACGACGACCGTGAGGTCGTCGCGCATCAGCGCCGGGAAGCTGGTAGCAGAGCGACTTGCCCGAGCCGGTCGGCATGACCACCAGCACGTCGCGGTCCGCGAGCGCGGCCGTCGCACGCCTCGTGCTGCCCCGGGCGGAAGCGGAGAAGCCGAAGTTGAGCTTGAGAGCGGCGTGGAGGTCCATCCCGGCTGACAGTACCGGCGGGTGCGGCTGGCGCGGGCGGGCTGTTGCGGACGCTTTCGCGGCCCGATGACGGAGCTGTAGACGGTGCTCAGCTGCGGACGACCGCGAGGTCCTCGAGCGCGAACTTGCCGTTGGCGGCGTCGGTGCGCTCGAGCGGGTAGTCGCCGGAGAAGCAGGCGTCGCAGTGGGTGGCGCGCTCGCCGCGGATCGCCTCGTAGACGCCCTCGAGCGAGAGGTAGGCGATCGAGTCGCAGTCCAGCTCCTCCGCGATCTCCGGCACCGTGCGCCCGTGCGCGACCATCTCCTGCTTGGTCGACATGTCGATCCCGTAGTGGCACGGGTAGCGGATCGGCGGCGCGGAGATGCGCATGTGCACCTCCAGCGCACCCGCGTCGCGGAGCATCCCCACGATCTGGCGGGTGGTGTTGCCGCGCACGATCGAGTCGTCCACGACCACGAGCCGCTTGCCCTCCACGACCTCGCGCAGCGGGTTGAACTTCATCCGCAGGCCGTGCTTGCGCAGCTCCTGGCCGGGCTGGATGAAGGTCCGCGCCACGTAGCGGTTCTTGATCAGGCCCTCGTCTCGCGGTAGGCCGGAGGCCTTCGCGTAGCCGGCGGCGGCGGCGTTGCCGGAGTCCGGCACCGCGATGACCACGTCGGCGTCGACCGGCGACTCGCGGAAGAGGATCTCGCCCATCTTGCGCCGGGACACCTGCGTGCGGTTGCCCTCGAGGATCGAGTCGGGGCGCGCGAAGTAGATGTGCTCGAAGACGCAGAAGGCCTTGCGCGGGGAGTCGACCACCTGCTTGACGGTGAGACCCCGCTCCCCGATCGAGATCATCTCGCCCGGCTGGACCTCGCGCAGCAGCTTGGCGCCGATGATGTCGAGGGCGCAGCTCTCCGACGCGACGCAGTAGTGGTCCCCGAGCTGCCCAGCGACAGCGGGCGCAGGCCGGCGCCGTCGCGGAAGGCGATCACCGCGTCGGGGGTCATGACGACGGTGGAGAACGCGCCCTGCAGGCGCGGCATCACATCCACGAGCGCCTCCTCGATGGTGTCCGCCTCGTGTGTCGAGAGGAGCGCGGCGATGATCTCCGAGTCGGATGTCGAGCGGAATTGCACGCCCTTGTCGGACAGCTCGGAGTGGAGCTCCACGGCGTTGATGAGGTTGCCGTTGTGCGCGAGCGCCACGTGGTGGCGGTCGGAGCGGTAGACCGGCTGGGCGTTCTCCCACGCCGACGAGCCGGTGGTGGAGTAGCGCACGTGGCCAAGCGCCATGGATCCCGTGAGCGCCTTGCAGCTTCTGCTCGTCGAACACCTGCGAGACCAGGCCGAGGTCGCGCACGGTCATGATGTGGCCGCCCTCACACGCGGCGATCCCCGCGGACTCCTGGCCGCGGTGCTGGAGCGCGTACAGCGCAAAGTAGGCGAGCCGCGCGACCTCGGACCCCGGCGCGTATACGCCGAAGACACCGCATTCGTCGCGTGGGCCGTCGCGATGGGAGAGGGGGTCAGTCATTGAGAGGTGACCGGCCCTTCGAGGGTACCAGCGGGGGTGGCGGTCGCCTGGGCTGACTACCTGCGCCGGACCCCGAAGTCGGCGGTGTAGGTGGCGCCCCGCGCACGCGGGCGCCCCGGCACGCCCCTGACGATCCCGATACCCACGGACCTGTAGCCCGGCCGGAGGATGACGGCCCGGTGGCCCGAGCTCCGCATCCAGGAGCGGACCATGCTCCGGGGTGTGCCGTTGGGCCAGCGGCCGTAGCCGATGTTCTCCCCGAGGTTCCAACCGGCAGCTCCGGCGAGATAGCGCGCGCGGCGCACGCGCGCGACCAGGCCCGGTTCGGCGGGCGCCACGTGAGCGAAGAACCGGCGGAAGACCATCGCGCGCGAGTGTTTGGTGGCCGCGCGCCCGAGCCGGGCGTTCGCGCGCAGGCGCCGAAGCCCATAGCGCCGCCGCTGTGCATTGAGGAGGCAGAGGAGCGACGTGCGGGCGGCGCGCAGCGCCGCCGATGAGCGGCCGACACGCCCGCCCGCGCCCGGGCATGCCTGCCCGCGGGCCACACGTGGCGCCGTCAGCGCCGGCACGGCGCCCGTCGGCGGTAGATCGTCGGCCCCCGGGATCGGCGGTAGGCCAGGACCGGGGAGCTGGGGGGCGAGGACGGTCGGGGGCACGGCCGGCTCGCCGGGGCGGGTCGGCGTGACGATGAGCGGCTGGAACGCGCTCGGGCCGGGCAGCGCGCAGCCGCCGGCGTCAAGCCGGACCAGCACTCCCTGGGCCCCCGTGCGGCGAAAGGTGTGCGGCACGGCGAAGCGCACCTTCGATCCGGGTGCGAACGGGTCCGGGGAGGAGCACCGGAGCTGCTCACAGCACACGAACTGAGGCCGAAGGAGTCCTCCGGGCCGAAGCGCACGACCAACCCCGAGACCGGAGCCTTCCCGGACCTGGCGGTCACCTGCAGCTCGGCGGGGCGCCCGACGATGGCCGGCGGGTCGAGCTTGACCGACAGCACGCGGGGGCCCGCGCTCCCGGCACCCTGGGCGTCAGACGTTCCCGTCGTGACACCGGTCAGACAGACCCCCAACATCAGCGCAGCCGTGCGCATAGTCGGTGAAATCCGTTCCACCATCCGGCGAACGTAGGTGGGAAGTCGCAGATGCGCTCACCGCGCGCTGGCTATGCACTGATTCTCGTGCAGTCACCGTGCGCGAGGCGAGGCTGCCCCGCCTCTGCCCGTCCCTTGACGGCAGGCGCAACCTCGGCGAGGGTGGTGCACCCTCGCAGCGCCGTTACCCGAATGGGGCGGGCGCCTTACAACCCTCAACGACGGGAGAACCCAGTGAATCGCATCAAGCTCGGACGGCCATCACCGGCACTGGTGATCGCCTGCATCTCGCTCTTCGTTGCCCTCGGAGGCGTCGGCTACGCCGCCGCCACCGGCTCGATCGACGGCCGCGAGGTCAAGAACAACTCGATCGCGAGCAAGGATCTGAAGAACTCCTCGATCGTCGGCAAGGACGTCAAGACCTCGGGGCTCACGGGCTCGGACGTCAAGGCCAACTCGCTCACCGGCTCTGATATCGCGGAGTCCGGGCTCGGCAAGGTGCCGAGCGCGGGGCAGGCCGACAATGCCGCAACCGCCGGCAATGCGACCACGGCCGGCAACGCCAACACGGTCGGGGGCGTCACTGTGAAGAGCTTTGCCACGCCGTTGGCGAGCGGGACGACTACGCCCACGCCGATCGCGTCCTTGAACGGCTTCACGCTGCTTGCCACCTGCAGCGGCGGCCTGGCGCTGACGATGGACACGACCAAGGAGAACACCCAGGTCCAGTATTCACACGTGAACGGCGCGAACGCACCGGTCGCCGGGCGGGTGGAAATCGACGCCGCCACCGCGCCCACCGATGTCGACGAGGGGCACGACAACGGCACGGGCACGTTCACGGCGGCCACCGGGGACGGCAAGGCCCTCACCGTGACCATGTCCTTCGACACGCCGTTCATCTTCGGGCAGAACGCCTGTGGCTTCGAGGGGACGGCTGTCGGCTAGCTCCGAGTCACAACTGATCGTCGGCGGGCGCCCCCGGGCGCCCGCCGTCGTTCTGGGCACCCGGCGCCCCGCGGTCTCGAATGGGTCTCGCTTGGGTCTCATCGGCTTGACTCGCCTACCGCAGCGCGGAACGCTCCGTCGAGCGCCCGAGCGGGTCGGGCGCACTCGACAAGGGAGGCCTCATGAAGATCCAGCTTGGACGACCCTCGCCCGCGCTGGTGATCGCCTGCATCTCACTCTTCGTCGCGCTCGGAGGCGTCGGCTACGCCGCCGCAACCGGCTCGATCGACGGGCGCGAGATCAAGAACAACACGCTCAGGAGCAAGGACATCAGGAACAGCTCGATCGTGGGCAAGGACGTCAAGACCTCCGGGCTCACGGGCTCTGACGTCAAGGCCAACTCGCTCACCGCCTCGGACATCAACGAGGCGGGCCTCGGCAAGGTGCCGTCGGCCGGCTCCGCCGACGCGGCCTCGACCGCGGGCGACGCTGCCACCGTCGGCGGCCAGCGCGTGATCTCGTTCGCCTATCGCCGCGACACCACGGCGGCCGCCACCACGCTCGCGCTGCTGGGGGGCCTCAGGATCGAGGCCGCCTGCCCGGCGGGGGACAACAGCCTGAGTCTGCGCAACCTGTCGGGAGCCCCTGCGGAGATCACCCTCGCCAACGTCTCGGACCTCAACGACACCACGCGAGGAGTGCAGGCGCAGCTGGGCCACAACAACCTCGTGAATGCGGCTTCGTATGGCGACGACAGTGGGGCGTCCGGCCAGGCCGGCTTCGTGAACTCGGTCACCGGAAGGCCGGTGCGGGTGCTCTACACGCTCAACGAGGACGTGCTCGGGTTCGACTGCTCGATGAGCGGAGTGACGATCGGCTAGGCGAAGGCGACGGCCAGCGAGCCGTGCGCGGCGCGGAGGTCGTCGAGCGAGACCTCGAGCGCCTGGCCCCTTGCGCAGGGCCTCCCCGCCCACCGTGCCGAACACCGTAAGCGGCGTGCGCTGCGCGAGCCGGTCGATCGCCTCGCGCTCGCCCGAGACGACGAAGCCGGCCCCCGGGCACTCGCCGAACAGGTACAGAAGCGGATCCTCGCCCTCCCATTCGGTGAGCTCGGCGCCGATCCCGCCGGCCAGGCAGGACTCGGCGACGGCCACGAGGAAGCCGCCCTCGGCGACGTCGTGCGCGGAAGCGAGGTCGCCCGCGCGGACCGCGTCGCGCACCGCCTCCTGCGCGGCGCGCGCCTTGGCGAGGTCGCGCTCCGGCAGCTCGGTGGGCAGCTCCTCGCCGCGCAGCTTGGCCAGCTCGCTGCCGGGCAGGTGCGGCTCGAACTCGCCCGCGAAGGCGATCGTGTCGCCCTCGGCCTGGAAGCCGGTCGGCGCCGCCTTCGCGGCGTCGGGCAGCGAGCCCACCATGCCCACCACCGGCGTCGGGTAGATCGGGCCGTCCCCGGACTCGTTGTAGAGCGAGACGTTGCCGCCCACCACCGGAACGCCGAGCGCCTCCAGCGCGTCGGTCATCCCGGCCACCGAGCGCTCGAGCTGCCACGCCACGTGGGGCTTCTCGGGGTTGCCGAAGTTCAGGCAGTTGGTGAGGCCGAGCGGCTCGGCGCCCACGCAGGCGAGGTTGGCGGCGCACTCGAGCACCGCCTCGACGGTGCCGTTGTACGGGATCGCAGGCCACGCGGCGGCCGTTGCCGTCGATCGACACGGCGATCGCGCTCTCGAGGCCGTCATGGGTGAGCTGGAGCACCGCGGCGTCGGCCTCCTCGGGCCGGCGCACGGTGCGCGACTGGACGACCGGTCGTACTGCTCGAACAGCGGCCGGCGCGAGCTGATGTTGGACGAGCCCAGCAGGGCGAGCAGCACCTCCGCAGGGTCCTCGGAGGCCAGCGACGCCCTCGGGCGCCGGGTAGATCTGGCCCTCGGGCTCGGCCGGCTCCAGGTCGTACAGCGGGCAGTCGTCCACCAGCGCGTCGACCGGCATGTCGCCCACCACCTCGTCGCCGTGCAGCACGCGCAGCCGGCGCGAGTCCGTGACCTCGCCGATCGCCGTGGAGCGCACCTCCCAGCGGTCGCAGACCTCCTGGAGCTCGGCGAGCTTGTCCGGCTCGACCACGCACAGCATCCGCTCCTGCGACTCGGAGATCATGATCTCGAAGGGCTCCATGTCGTCCTCGCGCAGCGGCACCTTCGATACGTCGATGTCCAGGCCGACCTCGCCCTTGGACGCCATCTCCGACGAGGAGGACGACAGGCCGGCGGCGCCGAGGTCCTGGAGCGACGCGAGCGTGCCGCGGTCCAGCAGCTCGAGGCAGCACTCCATCACCTTCTTCTCCTCGAACGGGTCGCCGATCTGCACCGAGGGGCGCTTGGAGGCGTCGTCCTCGTCGAGCTCCGCCGAGGCCAGCACCGACGCGCCGCCGATGCCGTCGCGGCCGGTGCGGGCGCCCATCAGCACCAGCAGGTTGCCCACGCCCGCCGCGGCGCTGCGGATCAGGCGCTCCTCGCGCGCGATGCCCAGGCACATGGCGTTGATCAGGCAGTTCTGCTCGTACGGGACCCTCGAAGTAGAGCTCGCCGCCCACGGTCGGGACGCCGATCGAGTTGCCGTAGTGGCCGATGCCCGACACCGCGCCGTCGAGCAGGTAGCGCGTGCGCGCGGAGTCCAGCTCGCCGAAGCGCAGCGAGTCGAGCACCGCGATCGGGCGCGCCCCCACCGCGAACACGTCGCGCAGGATGCCGCCGACGCCCGTGGCCGCCCCCTGGAACGGCTCCACCGCGCTGGGGTGGTTGTGCGACTCGACCTTGAACGCGATCGCCAGCCCGTCTCCCACCGACACCGCGCCCGCGTTCTCGCCGGGGCCCATCAGGAGGTGCGGCCCCTCGGTGGGCAGGCGGCCGAGCAGCTTCTTCGAGTGCTTGTACGCGCAGTGCTCGGACCACATCAGCGAGAACACGGCCAGCTCGAGCGAGTTGGGCTCGCGCCCGAGCTTCTCCTGGATCAGGTCGAACTCGGCGTCGGTGAGCCCGAGCTCCCTGTGCGGGGCGGCGACATGGGTTACATCCGCGGGGCTTCCAGCCCCGCGCTCTGATGGCGACGCCAGGCCTCCGGCCTGGCGATTCATGCCGCGACGAGCTCGTCCACGTGCGCGACGAGCGACTCGAACATGCAGGCGCCGTCGGCCGAGCCGGTGAGCGGGTCCACTGCGTGCTCGGGGTGCGGCATCAGCCCCATGACGTTCTTGGCGCGGTTGCAGACCGCCGCGATGTCGAGCGCAGAGCCGTTGGGGTTGTGGCCGTCTGCGTAGCGCAGGATGACCTGGCCCTCCGCCTCCAGCTCGCGGAGAGCCTCTTCGGGCGCGTAGTAGCGGCCCGTGGTGTGCTTGACGGGGATCGACAGGGTGTCGCCCTCGTCGCACGTCCTCGAGAAGGGGGTGGATGCGTTGACCACCTCCAGGTCCACCTGGCGGAAGACGAATCGCCTGCCGGCATTGGGCAGCAGCGCGCCGGGAAGGAGCCCCGCCTCGCACAGGACCTGGAAGCCGTTGCAGATGCCGAGCACCGGGCCACCCTTGAGCGCGAACTCGCTGACCGCCTCCATGACGGGCGAGAAGCGGGCGATGGCCCCGCAGCGAAGGTAGTCGCCATACGAGAACCCGCCGGGGATGACGACGGCGTCCAGACCGCTCAGGTCGCGATCGCCGTGCCAGAGCAGCTCCGCATCCGCGTACCGGCGGCAGGCGAACAGGGCGTCGACCTCGTCGCAGCTACCGGGGAACCTGACGACCCCGAACTTCACTCCACCACCAGCACTTCGTAGTCCTCGATGAGGGGATTGGCCAGCAGCCGCTCGCACATCTCGTGCACGCGGGCGGTGTCACCGACCTCGAGCTCCACCAGGCGCCCGATTCGGACGTTCTCAACCCCCTCGAAGCCCAGCGCGGGCAGCGCGCGCTCCACGGCCTGGCCCTGGGGGTCGAGGATGCCCTCCTTCGGCCGGATCAGCACCCGCGCTCTCACGCGCCGGACCGCTCGAGCCAGGCGCTGAACGGCTCGCCCGTGATCCGCTCGTAGGCGTCCACGTAGAGCTCGCGCGTGCGCGCGATCACGTCGTCGGGCAGCGGCGGGGCGGGCGGCGACTTGTCCCAGCCCGACTGCGTGGCCCAGTCGCGCACGTACTGCTTGTCGAAGCTCGGCTGGCCATGCCCGGGCTCGTAGCCCTCGGCCGGCCAGAAGCGGGACGAGTCCGGCGTGAGCACCTCGTCCCCGAGCACGATCGTGCCGTCGGGACGGCGCCCGAACTCGAACTTCGTGTCGGCCAGGATGATCCCGCGCTCGCGCGCGTGCTCGCTCGCGTGGGTGTAGATCGCGATCGAGAGCCGGCGCAGCTCCTCGAGCAGCGGCCGGTCCCCCACGATCTCGGCGGCGCGGTCGAAGTCCACGTTCTCGTCGTGATCGCCCACCTCGGCCTTGGTGGCCGGCGTGAAGATCGGCTCCGGCAGCTGCTCCGACTCCCTCAGGCCCTCCTGCAGCTCGATGCCGCAGACCGTGCCGGTGGCTTGGTAGTCCTTCCACCCGGAGCCGGTGATGTAACCGCGCACGACGCACTCCACGGGCACCATCTCGAGCTTCTCCACGAGCACGGCGCGGCCCCTGACCTCCTCGGGCACGTCGGTGAACGAGCGGACGTGGTTGGGGCAGATCTCCGCGGTGCGCTCGAACCAGAAGGCCGACAACCCCGTGAGCACCTTGCCCTTGTCGGGGATCGGCGTGGGATGCACCACGTCGTAGGTGGAGATCCGGTCGGAGGCGACCAGCAGCAGGCCATCTTCGCCGGAGGCGTAGATGTCGCGGACCTTGCCCTGCGCGAGCAGGTCCATTCGTTCGAGCGCGGCGGCTTCGCTCACTTGGTCAACGCTACCAATCGGTCCTGTCAGCCACGGAGTTGCGCCGAGCGCGGGGTGGGCTTACGGTGGGCGCCGCACCCCCGTCCCGAGGATTCGCATTGGCCCGCAGTCCCGCTCTGGCAATAGTCGCCGTGCTCGCGCTCGCCGTCCCCGGCGGCACGCAGGCCAACACGATCGCGCAGTCGCGAACCGTGAAGGACACTGATGTTATGTACGCGGGAGTCGGGGGGATGCGCGGCGGCGACGGCACCGCCACGCTGACCCTGAGCGGGGTGACCGGGACCGTAACGGCGGCCTACCTGTACTGGCACGGCCCGACGAGGACCACCGACCCGGCGTCGAACGCTTCCGTGGTCTTCAACGGCACCCCGGTGGCCGGGACGAACATCGGGACCTCCAGCTCGAATTGCTGGCACCTCGCTCCCAACAACTTCGTGAACAGCCAGGCCTACTTCGCCGATGTGACCTCGCTGGTGAGCGGAAACGCAAGTTATTCCCTGGCGAACTTCGTCAAGTCCAGCGGAGCGGTCAACATCAACGGAGCCTCGCTGGTGGTCCTATACGACGACGGAAACCCGAGCAACGATCGCGACATCGTGATCTTCGACGGCAACGACTCAACAGAGGCCACCGGCTTCGACGCCGGCGGTTGGACGGCCACGCTGCCCGGCATCAACTACAGCACCGGCTCGGTGAGCCTGGACCTGCATGTGTCCGACGGGCAGTCAGGGGCTGCCTTCGACGACTCCGCTCTCTTCGTGAACAGCACTCAGATCGTGGCGCAGGGACCGATCTTCAGTGGGAACACCGTCCCGAACCCAAGCGGTGGCGCCGGTAGCAACCTGCTCTGGGACATCAAGCCCCCGATCGACATCACGAGCCAGTTCGTGGTCGGTCCAAACACGCTGCAGTTCACCAGCCCCGAGGTTCTGACAGCGCACGACTGCCTCTCCCTCATCGCCGCCATCGTGAACCTGCCGAAGGACGCGGCTCCCCCACCGGCCGCCCCGGCGGCAAGCTCTGGCAGCGCCACCCCGGGTATCACCAGCTCGAGCCTCGGCGGGACCGTGGACCCCAACGGCGAGGCGACGTCCTACCGGTTCCAGTACGGCAAGACGACGTCGTACGGATCCCAAACGGCCCTCGGATCCGTGCACGCGGGCACCAGCCCGGTTGCTGTGTCGGCGGCCGCCGGCGGGCTACAGCCGAGCACGACCTATCACTACCGGGTGATCGCGTTCAACGCGGGCGGCCCGGCCGCCGGAGTCGACAGGACCTTCACCACCCGGGCGGCGCCTGTCGCCGACGAGGGCGGCGTGCTCGGCGACACCGCACAGAGCCCTGCCCCCGTGGCCAGGAGGACCGTCGTGATCACGGAGGTCAGCGGCACCGTCCTCGTGAAGGTGCCCGGCAGCAAGAGGTTCGTGCCCCTCGGCCAGGCGCTGTCGATCCCCGTCGGCTCCCAGATCGACGCCCGCAAGGGCCGGGTACGACTGACCTCGGCGGCCGACGCGAACGGCAAGACCCAGAGTGCGCTCTTCTACGACGGGATCTTCAAGGTCGCCTACGCCACCGAGGCGCTGGCCAGCGGGAAGAAGCGCAAGAAGGCCACGCGGGTGCTGATCACGCAGGCCACGCTGGTGGGCAAGGTGGGGCCTTGTCCCAAGGCCAAGAAGGCCGGCGCCTCGGCCAAGCGGCGCAAGCGCCGGCTGTGGGGCAACGGCAAGGGCCGCTTCCGCACCAGGGGCAAGCGGTCCTCCGCGCTGGTGCGCGGCACCACCTGGCTCGTCGAGGACTCGCTGCGACGGGCACCCTCACGCGGGTGACGAAGGGCAGCGTGACGGTGCGCGACTTCGGCAAGCGTAAGAACGTGATCGTGAAGAAGGGCAAGCGCTACCTCGCGCGCGCCCGCGCGGCGCTAGTCGGTGGACGCCGCTTCGATCGACCACACCGTGATCTTCGCCTCCCGGCCCGCGGACCTCGAAGTCGTCCACGTGCACGAGGTCCCCGACCTCCTCGGGTGAGCATGTCCTTGGTCGAGCCGGCCATGAAGAGGGACCAGCCCGAGCCCTTGGTCATCCCCTCGAGCCGCGAGGCGGTGTTCGTGGCGTCGCCGATCGTCGTGTACTCCATCCGCCGCTCCGAGCCCACGTTGCCCGCCATCACGGGGCCGCTGTTCAGCCCCACCCCGATCCGGAAGCCGTCGTGCAACCCCTCGTCGCGGACCTCCTTGTTGAACGTCCTCGAGCGCCGGGCCCACCATCTCCCGGCCCGCCGCCAGCGCGCGGTCGGCGTGGTCGGGCTGGTCCATCGGGGCGCCGAACACGGCCATGATGCCGTCGCCCATGTAGGAGATCAGCGCGCCCTGGTGCTTGTCCACGACGTCGCTCATCACCGTGAGGTAGCGGTTGAGCACGTCGATCACCTCATCGGGCGCGCGGGTCTCCGAGAAGTCGTGAAGCCGCGCACGTCGCTGAACAGCACCGTCACGACGCGCCGCGTGCCGCCCAGCCGCAGGTCCTCGTCGGCGTTCGCGAGCACCTCGCCCACCACCGCCTCGGGGACGAAGCGGGAGAAGAGGTCGCGCACGCGCTCGCGCTCGAACGCGCCGACCGCGACGGAGACCCCGAGCGCGCCGACCACCCCCAGCACCAGCGAGGCGAGCGGATAGATGAACGAGACGATCTCTCCGCCGTTGAACGCGAGCTGCACCGCGACCGCGAACAGGCGCGGCCGCCGACCAGGCCCGGCGAGCGCGGCCCTCAGCGGCCCGAACGCATCGCCACCGCCGGGCCGAACAGGCCGAGCAGCCCGATCAGGAGCACGTCCACCCCCCCCGGCGCCTCGTCGATCGGGAACCCGTCGAGCGCCGTGGCCGCCGCGTTCGCCTGGATCTCGGCGCCGGCCATGAGGTCCTCGCCCGAGGACGAGGTGGGATGCACGTCCTGCAACGACGGGCCGACCGGGCCCACGACGGCGATCTTTCCGCGCAGATCAGCCGCCGGGACCTTGCCCGTTCACCACGCGCGAGAACGACACCGTCTTCACGGTCCGCGGGGGGCCCGGGTAGTCGATCCAGGCGGTGTTGTCCTCGCCGTCGAACCGGTCCCGGCCCACCCGCCGGCCGTTGAAGCGCTCCGCCGCGCGCACGCCCAGGGTCTTGAGCCCGTTGTCGTCGTGATACATCCTGCGCAGCACGCCGCCCGGGTCGTTGGGGAACTGGCCGCTGGCCGCCTCGGCCTTGAACTCCTTCAGCACGTCGTCCCCGCCGAGCACGCCGGTGGACCCGTCCTCGGCGACCTCGGTCGTGGCCAGCAGCACGTTGCCGGCGCGCGCCGACCGCCTCGATCAGGGCGTTGTCCTCCTCGGGGTCCTCGCTCGGCTCGGTGAACTGCACGTCGTAGGCCACGACCTTCGCCCCGGCCTCCCGCAGGCGGTCGACCGCCTGCGCGTGGAACCGGCGCGGGAACGGCCACCGCTCGCTGGAGCTCGCCGAAGGTCACGTCGTCGATGGCGACCACCACGACGTCCTCCGACGCGTCCTGGTCGCCCCGGATCGAGAAGCGGGCGTCCACGGTGTCGAGCTCGGTGTCGCGGAAGACGTCGGCCGCGTAGGCGCCGAGGACCACGCGGTGAGCACCGTCGCGGTGACGGAAGCATCAGGAACCGCAGACGGCGGCGCGACCGTCTGCGCGGCTCGGGGGCCCGGAGTCCGGCAGGTCGGCGTCCAGTGTAGGGTGACCCGGGCGCCCTGGTCCGAGGCCTTTATCGTGCTGGCTTCTGTCGCACCTGACCGGCGACTTCCTGCTTCAGACCGACTGGCAGGCCGAGCACAAGCACGGTGGGCTCGGGTGGCGACCCCGAGGCGCGCCGGGCGCTGTTCTCCCATCTCGACGACCTACACGCTGGCGTTCGTGCCCGCCTTCATCTGGATCGGCGGCGAGCTGGGCACCGGCACGGCCCTGTGCGACGGTGGCGCTGGTTTTCTTCCCCCACCTGGTCCAGGACGACGGGCCGGCTGCTCGGGCGCTACATCGCGATGGTCAAGGGCCCGGGGGCGGCGCAGGTGCCGCTGGTGCTGGTCGCGGTGGACCAGACGCTCCCATCTCCTGGTTCTCCTTCGGGATGGCGCTGCTGGTGACGGCGTGACCCGCGTGCGCTGAGTGGCGCTCCACGCTGACGAGGGACGGCGAGCGCCGCGGCGATCGTGGCCGCGCTCACCTCCTCGCCGAGGAGGGCGGCCGACCACCCCAGGGTCATCACCGGCTGGGCCAGCTGCACCTGACCGATCTTCGGCGACACCGCCCCTGGGGAAGGGCCGGCGTACCAGGCGAAGAACGCGAGGAACAGCTGAACGAGCGAGACGTACGCGAACCCGAGCCACGCGTCGGTTCCCCCGGGAGAGGTCGCCGGTGACCGCCGCGGCGACCGTCGAACGGCGGCCACCACCGGCATCGTCGAGCAACAGGGCCCAGCAGATGGTGTCTGCCAGCCGCCCAGGCTCCCGCGCCAGCGCCCCGCCCTCGGCGTACCCGAGGGCGCCCAGCGCCACGGCGCAGAGCACGAGAAAGTCCGCGAGCCCGAGCGCCGCCGGCGCCCTGGGGTGGCGGCGAACGCGAGGACGGAGACAAGGCCGGCGCCCGAGGGCGAGCCAGAAGCCGCGCGAGGGACGTTCGCCCGCGCGCATCACCGCCATCACGGCAGTGGCCGCCGGCAGCAGGCCGACGATCACGGCACCGTGTGCGGAGCTGAGGTCGCGGAGGGCGAGCGCGGTGAACAGCGGGAACCCGACCACCACTCCGACGCTCCACCAGCGCCAGCCGGTCCGAGGTGCCTCTCGGCCCGGTCCGGCGGCTGGCGTCAGCCGCGACCAGCAGCAGCGCCGCCAGCGCTGCCGCCACCACGGCCCGGCCGAGGCCCACGAAAACGTGGCATCGAGGTCCTCAACGGCCAGCCTCGTGGCCGGCAGCGAGAAGCTGAAGCCGAGTACGCCGATGAAGCCGAGCAGCAGCGCCATCCGAGCAACGCTAGGGCCGTGGAGCGCGGCGGTCCATGTCCCACAAGCGGCGGCGTGTTCTACGCGGCGCTGGGCGAGATCCGGTCCAGCCGTGCCACGATCGCCTTCGCGTGGCGCACGAACGCGTCCGGGTCGAAGATCGCGTCGAGGTCGAGCTCCGGCGCCGCGGCGCGAGCAGGTCGCGGAACGGCGTGCGCGTCGTCCCACGCGCGCTGGGCGTTCTCCTGGACGATCCGGTACGCCTCGTCGCGCGAGCGGCCGGACTCCACCAGCGCCAGCAGCGCGCGCTGGGAGTACAGCGCGCCGTGGGTGAGCGTCGAGGTTCGCCAGCATGCGGTCCGCGTGGACGGTCATCCCGTCCACCACCCGCACCGCCAGGTGCTGGGCGTAGTCGAGCAGGATCGTGGCGTCGGGCAGCGCCACCCGCTCCACCGACGAGTGGGAGATGTCGCGCTCGTGCCACAGCGCCACGTCCTCGAGCCCGGCCTGCGCGTAGCCGCGCAGCAGCCGGGCGATCCCGGTGATCCGCTCGCATGACGATCGGGTTGCGCTTGTGCGGCATCGCCGACGAGCCCTTCTGGCCCTCCCGGAACGGCTCCTCGACCTCGCGCACCTCGGTGCGCTGCAGGTGGCGGATCTCGGTGGCGAAGCGCTCGAGCCCGGCGCCGGCCAGGGCGACCGCCGACAGCAGCTCGGCGTGGCGGTCGCGCGCGACGACCTGGGTGGACACGTCCTCGCGCGCGAGGCCCAGGCGCTCGAGCACGCGCCGCCTCGAGCTCGGGGCCGTTGGCGGCGTAGGTGCCCACCGCCCCCGACAGCGCGCCGACCGACGCGCCGCGCACCGCCGCGCTCGAGGCGGTGCAGGTTGCGGTCGGCCTCGAAGGCGAACCCGGCCAGCTTCACGCCGAACGTGGTGGGCTCGGCGTGCACGCCGTGGGTGCGCCCCACGCAGAGCGTGGCCACGTGCTCGCGCGCGCGGCGCGACCAGGGCGTCGCGGTAGTCGCGCGCGCCCGCCGACCAGGAGCGCCCCGCCTGCGGCCAGCTGCAGCGCCGAGGGCGGTGTCGAGCACGTCGGAGGAGGTGAGCCCGTGGTGCACCCAGCGGCCCGCGTCGCCCACCGAGTCGGCCACCACGTCGACGAAGGCGGCCACGTCGTGGTCGGTCACCTTCTCGCGCTCCTTCACGGCCTCGACCGTGAAGGACGCGCGCTCGCGGATCGCCTGCGGCGTCCGCGGCCGGCACCACGCCCGGCCTCGGCCAGCGCCTCGATCACCGCGAGCTCCACCTCGCAGCCAGGTCTCGAGCTTGCGCTGCTCGGACCAGACGGCGCCCATCTCGGGGCGGGTGTAGCGCTCGATCACGTGCTCGAGGATCTTGCGCCGCGAGCACGGCGGCGTTCTTCGCGCCGTCGACCCCGACGCAGGCGACCGGCACGCCCGGCGGCATCTGCGCGATGGCCAGCAGCGCGTCGAGCCCGCCGGCCACCGAGGTCTTGCGATGGTGAGCGGCACGCCGATCACGGGCAGCTCGGTGTGGGCGGCCACCACGCCGGGCAGCGCCGCGGCCAGGCCGGCGCCGGCGATGATCACCTTCAGGCCGCGCATCTGCGCGTTCTTCGCGTAGTCGGCCACCACCTCGGGGTCGCGGTGCGCGCTCATCACCCGGATCTCGTGCCGGATGCCGCGCTCCTCGAGCTCCTTGCCGGCCTTCTCCATCACGGGCATGTCGCGACTTGCGAGCCCATCACGATGCCCACGCGCGGGGCGTCCACCTCGAGCTCGTCGAACTCGTGCTCGACCTCGGTCTCGTCGGCGGGCGTCGGCTCGCTCTCGCTCATCGCCTCCACCCTATCCACCGCCCGCGCGGCGATGTCGCGTGCGCATCTGCTTGCCGTCGAACTGGATCCGCTCCGCCGCCGCGTACGCGCGCTCGCGCGCCTCGCCGGGCGTGGCGCCGATGCCGGTCACGTTCAGCACCCGGCCGCCCGCGGTCACGACTGCCGTCGCGCTCGGCCGTGCCCGCGTGCAGCACCTCCACGTCGAGCGAGTCGATCGAGCGCAGGCCCGCGGATCTCGTCGCCCTTCGACGACGACTCGGGGTAGCCGGCCGAGGCCAGCACCACGGTGACCGCCCACTCGGGCGACCACTCGAGCTCGACGCCGCGCGAGCCCGCCCGGGCGGGTGGAGCCCTCGAGCAGCTCGAGCAGGTCCGAGCGCAGGCGCGGCAGCACGGCCTGGGTCTCGGGGTCGCCGAAGCGGCAGTTGTACTCGAGCACCTTGGGGCCCGTCCGCGGTCATCATCAGGCCCGCGTAGAGCACGCCGTGGAAGGGCGTGCCGCGGCGGCGCAGCTCGTCGACGATCGGCTGGTGCACGGCCCGGGCCAGCGCCTCGGCGTGCTCGCGGTCGATGCCCGGGCACCGGCGAGTAGCTGCCCATGCCGCCGGTGTTCGGGCCCCTCGTCGCCGTCGAAGATCCGCTTGTAGTCCTGGGCCGGGGCCATCGGCACCGCGCGCTCGCCGTCGCACAGCGCCAGCAGCGACAGCTCCTCGCCCTCGAGGAACTCCTCGAGCACCACCTCGGTGTCGCCGAAGCGGCGCTCGGTGAAGAACATCTCCACGCGCCTCGCGCGCCGTCGGCCTCGTCCGGGCAGATGACCACGCCCTTGCCGGCGGCGAGGGCGTCGGCCTTGAGCACCGGCGGGATAGGAGGCGCAGGCCAGCTGCGCCGAGCGCCTCGTCGCGGCGAGCGCAGCACGGCGTAGCCCGGCGGTCGGCACGCCCGACCTCGCTCCATCAGCTCCTTGGCGTAGCGCTTCGAGCCCTCGAGCCGCGCGGCCTCGCGCGCTGGGGCCGAACGCGCGCGATGCCGGCCGTCCGCCAGCGCGTCCACCAGCGCCCGCCACCAGCGGCGCCTCGGGGCCCACCACCACGAGGTCCACCTCGCGCTCGCGCGCCAGCGCGCACGATGCCCGTCGACGTCGTCGGCCGCCGACGTCGAGGCACTCGACGCGGTCGCGCGCGATGCCCGCGTTGCCGGGCGCGCACAGCAGCTCGGGCTTCTGGCGGGCTGCGCAGCAGCGCGCGCACGAGCGCGTGCTCGCGGCCGCCCGCCGCCGACGACGAGGACCCGTGTCACGCGACCGGCACTACAGCGCGGCGATGAAGTCGTCGACGGGGATCGCGGCGAGCGACTCGTAGCGGGCGGTGCCGCGCGAGCCGAGCTCGAGCGAGACCCGCGCCATCGTGGTCTCGTCGGGCGCCTCGACGATGTTCACGAAGTCGAACCGGCCGAGCGTCGCCCACTGGGCCTTGACCTGGCGCCGAGCTGCTCGATCTCCTTGTTCACCTCGCGGATGCGCTGCGGGTTGTTCTTGATCGTCTGCACGCCCTCGGGCGTGAGGGTGCTCAGCAGGACGAAGGTCGGCAAGGCGGTCCTTTCGACGGGCTGAGCGCCGGTTTCTCTCAGGTTTCCACGTCCGGCGCAAGCGTAGTAGCTTGACCACCGTGCTCCGGCGGGTCTACGACGCGACCTGGGGCCGCGCTGTTCGCGCGCGGCTACGACTGCTTCCTGCGCCAGGCCGAGGAGGCGCGGCCTGCGCGAGATGCGGCGCGAGCTGCTCTCCGAGGCCGCGCGGGCGGACGCTGGAGATCGGCGCCGGCACGGGCTTCAACCTCGACCACTACCCGGACGCGGTGACCGAGCTGGTGCTCACCGAGCCCTTCGGGCCGATGGCGGCCCAGCTGCGCGAAGGTCGCCGACCGGGCGGGCCGTCGAGGTGGTGGAGGCGCCCGGCGAGGCGCTGCCGTTCCCCGACGCGAGCTTCGACACGGTGGCCCTCACGCTCGTGCTGTGCACCGTGCCCGACCCGGCCGCCGTGCTGCGCGAGGTCGCCCGCGTCCTGCAGCCCGGTGGCCGGTTCCTGTTCCTCGAGCACGTGCGCTCGCCGACGAGCCGGGGCTGGCGCGCTGGCAGGACCGCCTCCACGGCCCCTGGTATGTCTTCGGCCACGGCTGCCACTGCAACCGCGACACGCTGGCCGCGCTCGAGGCGTCTCCGCTCGAGGTCGAGAGGGCCGAGCGCGGCGCGATCCCCAAGTCCGTCCCGCTCGTACGCCCGCTGCTTCAGGGCGCGTGTACGCTGCAACCGCCCACCAATTGAAGGGAAGTTCCCAGTGGATCGCCGAATCGCCTCTCTGCCCGTCATCGCAACGGCATTCGCCCTGGCGGCCCCGGCACAGGCGGCGACGCTGGTGGGCGACAAGGCGTGCTACCAGGAGGGCGAGCCCGTGAAGATGATCGGGACCGGCTTCACCCCCAACGGGGCCGTCAACTTCAGCCGCGACAATCAGGCGTTCGGCGCGGTCATGGCTGGGCCGACCGGGGCCGTGAACGTGACCGGCGCGGCACCCCGCATCAGCCCCGCCCGCGAGCGCAGGTTCGTCCTGGAGGCGAGGGACGCCGCCAACCCCGCGATCGTCGCCGGGATCAACCCGCTGGCCACCGTGTTCGACGTGAGCGTGAAGCCCCTGAGGGGCAACCCCGCGCGCAAGCGAAGGATCGGTGCACGCGGGTTCACAGCGGGCAAGACCCTCTACGTGCATGTGCGCCGCCGCGGCAAGGGAAGGAACATCCGGCTCGGCAAGCTCAAGCAACCGTGCGGCACGAAGAAGCTGAGGAAGCGGATCTTCAAGCCCAAGGCGAAGACCGGCACCTACAAGGTCCAGTTCGACACCCGCCGCAAGTACACGAGCAAGGCGTTCCCGAAGGTCACCTTCAACGTCACGATCTTCAGGGTCTTCCGCCCGAGCGTTGCCTCGGCCGCGTTCGCCACCAGCGAGCGCTGGGTGCGGGTCCGCTAGCCCGTCAGAGGTCCAGGTCCGGATAGCGCGCGCGCAGGTGCTCGGTGAGCGTCTCGCGCACCTCACGGCGCTCGTCGGCCGAGGCCATCCGGTAACGGCCGAGCAGCTCCCTCTGGCTGTCGAGCGGCAGCCCCGCGATCTCCCACCTCACCACCAGGCGCTCGAACAGGAGCTCCATCCGCCGCTGCCAGCGGTCCTCGGCCGAAGCGGCGGCCTGGGCGTCGAGCTTCTCGAGCGTGCGCAGGGTCCCCGCGCCGAGGCCGTCGCGCAGCGTGATCGACCCGTCCGCGCCGAACGGGTAGTCCGTCATCGACCGCCGCTCGGCCGGCCCCCCACCGGATCCCGCGCGCTTGCGCCCTCGCTTGCCCATCGGCGCAGCGTACGGCGTGAGAGAGTTCTGCTCCCCCATCAAGGAGGTAAGGCGTGCCCCGGATCAAGCTTCCCTCACCGGCGATGGCCATCTCGCTACTCGCGCTGTTCGTGGCGCTCGGCGGGACCGGTTACGCGGCGGTGAAGATCAACGGCAAGAACATCAAGACCAGGACGATCACCGGCAAGAAGGTCAAGAACAACACCCTCACCGGCAAGCAGATCAAGGAGTCCAAGCTCGCCACCGTGCCCAAGGCCAAGTCGGCGACGACCGCCGGCACCGCAAACGCGCTGAGCGCGCCGGCCAAGGCCGGGTTCCTGTCCTCGGCCAAGGTCGGCAGCACCGGGCTGATCAAGCTGCCGAAGGCGGCGAGCCTTGCGACCGCTCCGAGCAGGACCCTCCTCATCAAGGGGCCCTTCAGCGCCAGCGCCCGCTGCTACGACGACGGCACGGGCAAGGAGACCCTCAAGGTGAGCGTGGCGAGCTCCGTGCCCGGAAGCGACGTGAACGACGTGATCGGCACCGTCGATGACAACTTCATGACGGTGACTCCGGCCGCCCCCGGGGGGTTCGAGTCGAGGCTCGACTACGCGACGCTCGCGACGCCGACCGGCGTCACGCTCGTGATGGCCGCCCACGGCGGGGTGAACGCGCTCGGAACCGCGTGCTTCATCTCGGCCCACTCGCTCTCGCACCCGTAGGTGGCCGGCATGAGACGACACATCAAATCGCCCTCCGCGTCGACCGCGGTGGCCCTGCTGGCGCTGTTCGTGGCGCTCGGCGGGACCGGCTACGCGGCGGTGAAGATCAACGGCAAGAACATCAAGACCAGGACGATCACCGGCAAGAAGGTCAAGAACAACACCCTCACCGGCAAGCAGATCAAGGAGTCCAAGCTCGCCACCGTGCCCAAGGCCAAGTCGGCGACGACCGCCGGCACCGCAAACGCGCTGGCGGGTGGGGCCACGGCGGGGCTCGTCCGTCCGGGCAAGGTGCTCGACACGGACCTCGTGAAGCTGACGGCGGTCGGGAACAGCCAGGCGACGTCGCCGCTGAAGACGGTGTTCACCCGGGGTCCGTTCTCGCTCCAGGCGGCGTGCTGGAACGCACCCGCCGGCAAGACGGCGCTCCGGATGAGGCTCACCAGCAGCGAGCCGGGAAGCATCGTGGAGGACCAGCCGCTTCCGTTCGAGCGCATCGAAGAAGAGGTGTTCCGGGATCCCGACGACTTCCGGGCACCGTTTGCCGCGCCGAGCGGGGCAACGCTGATTGCCAGCGTCTACCACGGCATCAAGAGGCTGGGCGCCGACTGCCTCGTGGCGGTCGACGGAGTCTCCGGCTAGCGCCCGTTTCGCCGCTGTTTGGTCGGCAGCCGCCTCGGGAAGGTGAGATACGGCGCCCCGGGATGGATCCCCGCCGGCTGCCGATCCCGGTCACGCCCCACACCATGGGGTCGCGGCCCAAACAGAATGGAGGGAAGGGTGAAAAAGGCTCTTTTGAGCGCTGCCGCCGCATTGGCTGCCGTGCTCGTGTTCGCGCCCGCGGCATCCGCCGTGGACGACGTGAACACATCGAAGCTCCGCAAGGGGCTAACCACCGGCGGCACGCTCGAGCACATGCGCACGCTCCAGCGGCTGGCCAACGCGAACGAAGGCAACCGCGCGGCTACCACGCCCGGCTATCTGGCGTCGCTCGAGTACGTCGAGGGGCGGCTCAAGCGCGCCGGCTACAAGCCGAAGCGTGTCCCGTTCGACTTCGCGAGCTGGGAGCAGAACGGCCCCGCGCTGCTGCAGCGCGAGGGAGCCCCGCGTACGCCGAGGGCGACCCGGCCGTGGGCGGTGGCGACTACATCGTCGCCCAGTTCGCGGGCTCGGGAACGTGACCGCGCCGATCGTGACCACCGGCACCGCCGAACTGCCGCCACCGGGCGGGCCCGGATCGGGCACCGATGGCTGCGAGGACACCGACTGGGCGGGCAAGGACCTGACCGGCAAGATCGCGCTGGTCCAGCGCGGCACGTGCCCGTTCGTGGACAAGATCGCCCTGGCCGAGTCGCTCGGCGCCGCGGCCGTGCTCGTGTTCAACGACGGCGGCCCGGATCGGAGGAGCCGCTGCCGATCGGAGCGAACCCGTTCACGGCATCCCGGTGCGCGATGGTGAGCAACGACGTCGGCGAAGAAGCTGTACACGTCGGCAGCGGGCCGTGAACGTGACGTTCAACGTCCACCACCACGAACAAGGTCACCGAGTACAACCTGACCGCGGACACCAAGTCGGGCGACAAGGAGCGGACGATCGTGGTCGGCGGCCACCTCGACTCCGTCGAGGAGGGCCCGGGCATCAACGACAACGGCTCGGGCACGAGCTCGATCCTGGAGATGGCGGAGGAGATCGCGCAGCTGAAAGCAGAAGCCGCGCAACCGCATCCGCTTCGCGTTCTGGGGCGCCGAGGAGGCCGGCCTGGTCGGCTCCACGGCGTACGTGCAGCAGCTGATCGACCGGCGAGATCGACGACGTCGAGGCGAACCTGAACTTCGACATGCTGGGGTTCGCCCAACTTCGTCCGCTTCGTCTACGACGGCGACAACTCGACCGGCGAAGGCGCTGTGGGGACCCCCCGGCTCGGCGGAGATCGAGCAGGTGTTCCTCGACTACTTCGACGCGGTCGGGCTTCCCGGTGGAGCCGACGGCGTTCGACGGCCGCTCGGACTACGGCCCGTTCATCGCGCCGGCGGCCCTCGCCCGCGGGCGGGCTGTTCTCCGGCGCCGAGGAGGTGAAGACGACGGAGCAGGCCCGCCATCTACGGCGGCGCCGCGGGTTCGTGGTCGACCGTGCTACCACCAGGCGTGCGACACGTTCAGCACGATGGTGGGCATGCCGCCGTCTGGACGCCCCGGGGCTCGAGGAGGGCCCCAGGCGGCCGACGCCGCGCTGATGGGACGGCAACGGCGCCGGTGGGCCTCGGCCAGATGGCCGACGCCGCTGCCCATGCCACGTGGACCCTGGCGCGCTCGAAGAGCCCGCTGGTGGTGCCGCAGACGCACGAAGGCAAGACCGCAAAGTCAAGCGCAAGTTCCGCGCGAAGGCGAAGCGCGCCGCGAAGAAGCGCCAGTTCAAGGGCGGCCAGCGGATCCGCTAGCCGATCTCCTGACCGACGATCGGAGAGGGCGGCCTTCGGTCGCCTTACGCCGCGTCGGGCGCGAACTTCTCGTACAGGTCGTTGAACAGCCCGCCGGGATCGAGGTCGGCCTTGGCCGCCTCCCACCGCTTGCGGTCGTAGATCTCCCAGAAGCGCTCGCGCGTGTAGTGGTTGCGAGAGATCAGGGTCTTGATGCCGCCCAGCTCGTGAGTCTTCTCCTCGAGCACCTGCGACCAGTCGACCGAGCGCTTCACATTGCGCTTGCCGTACACCGCGCAGTCGATCATCAGCTCGTCGTCCAGCTTGGCCGCGTGCCCCGGCTGCCACCCACGGGTACATCTCGGGCACGCGGTAGGGCACGATCCAGAGCGGCCAGTAGGCGAAGTCCCGCTCGTACCAGCGCCAGAAGTCGCCGAAGCGGCGCAGAGGGATGAACACGTCGACCACCACGTCGGGGCGGCGCATCACCCGGCCGAGCAGCGGGCCGAGGCGATTCGACCACCGGATCAGATTCGTCGAGCCGAGGATCCAGCGGCCCACCAGCCGGCGGACCGGTCTCCACTCGAGCGGCTTGACCGTGCGCGAGAGCCAGTGCGCCTCGGTGTCGTAGCGGAAGAGGTAGTCCGGGGTGGAGAGGTGGTCCTCGGCCAGCACGCGGGTGCTGCGGTAGTACACGCCGCCTGTGGCGCGGTAGTCGGAGGTGTGCGGCACCGAGTCGGCGAACCGGCCCAGGCACAGCACCAGCTCGTCGGGGGCGTGGATGATGCCGTCGACGAAGTCGAAGTCGCCGGTGCGGCAGCGCTCGCGCATGTCGGCGTCGAAGGCTTCGAAGTCGCTATGCCGGCGGTAGGTGAGCGTCACGTACGGCTTCGCCGGGATCAGCTCAAAGCGCACGCGGGTGAGGATCGCGAGCGTGCCGTAGGAGCCGTGGAGCATGTGGAAGAGGTCGTCCTCGGGTCCCAGCGCGCGGCGCTCGCCGGTGCCGGTCACCACCTCGTACTCCACACAGCCGTCGTGGAATCCGCCATAGCGGTGGGACATCGACTCGACCGAGCAGCCCGCCACCGCGCCCCCCACCGTGATCCCCTCGAGCTCCGGCACGACCTTGGGCAACAGCCCGTGGGCCAGCGTCGCCCTCACGACCGCCGCGAACGTCGCGCCCGGCTCGGCGGTGCACGTCCGCGCCTCGGCGTCGACCTCCAGCACTTCGCTCAGCGCCGACAGGTCCACGGGGCGGCCGCCGAAGCGGGCGTCGCCCGGCCGAGGCACGAAGTGGTGCACCCCGCCCTTGTCGATGTGCACGGGCTCGCGCGCGTCCGCCAGCTCGCGCACCTGCGCCTGGACCGCCGCGACCTTTTCCTCGTGGCTCAGTAGACCGCGCTCGCGGCCTTGCCGAACACGAGCTCGCCGTCTCCGGCGTCCACGCTCACCGTGTCGCCGGGCGCGAACTCGCCCTCGAGCAGCTTCAGCGCCAGCTTGTCCACCAGCTGCTTCTGGATCACGCGCTTGAGCGGGCGGGCGCCGTAGGTGGGGTCGTAGCCGAGGTTGCCGATCAGCTCCTTGGCCTTTTCGGTCAGCTCGACCTCCACGCCGCGCTCGCGGACCCGGTGGATGAGCTTCTCCACCTGGAGCCCCACGATCTCGCCGATCTCCTCGCGCGTGAGCGAGTGGAACTCCACGATCTCGTCGAGCCGGTTCACGAACTCGGGCTTGAAGGTGGCCTCCACGCCGGCGATGCCGCCGGCCACGTTGGAGGTCATGATCACCACCGTGTTGGTGAAGCTCACGGTGCGGCCCTGGCCGTCGGTGAGCCGGCCGTCGTCCATCAGCTGGAGCAGCACGTTGAAGACGTCGGTGTGGGCCTTCTCGATCTCGTCGAGCAGCACCACTGAGTAGGGCCTGCGCCGCACCGCCTCGGTGAGCTGTCCGCCCTCGTCGTAGCCGACGTAGCCGGGCGGGGCCCCCAGGAGCCGCGACACGGAGTGCTTCTCCATGTACTCGGACATGTCGATGCGGACCATGGCCTGCTCGGAGTCGAACATGAATTCGGCGAGCGCCCGCGCGAGCTCGGTCTTGCCGACGCCGGTGGGGCCGATGAAGAGAAAGCTTCCGATCGGCCGGTCGGGCTCCTGAAGCCCGGCCCGTGAGCGCCGGAGGGCGTTGGACACGGCCTCGACCGCCTCGCGCTGGCCCACCACCCGCTCGTGCAGTCGCTCCTCCATGTGCACGAGCTTCTCGACCTCGCCCTCCATCAGCCTGGAGACCGGGATGCCGGTCCAGCGGGCCACGACCTGGGCCACGTCCTCCTCGTCGACCTCCTCCTTGAGGAACGTCACGTCGGACTGCAGCTCGCGCAGCTTCGCCTCCTGCTCCTTGACGAGCTCCTGGAGCTTGGGAATGTCGCCGTAGCGCAGCTCCGCCGCGCGCTGGAGGTCGGCGTCGCGCTCGGCGCGCTCGGCGTCGCGGTGTGCCTGCTCCAGGCTCTCCTTCGCGCCACGGATCGCGTCGATGGCCTCCTTCTCGGCCATCCAGTGCGCCTTCATCTCGCTCGACTTCTCGCGCAGGTCGGCCAGCTCGCGCTCGATCGCCTCGCGGCGCGCGACGCTCACGTCGTCCTTCTCCTTCTTCAGCGCCTGGTGCTCGATCTCGAGCTGCTGGACGCGCCGCTCGACCTCGTCGATCTCCGTGGGCATCGAGTCGATCTCGATCCGCAGCCGCGAGGCGGCCTCGTCGATCAGGTCGATCGCCTTGTCGGGCAGGAAGCGGTCGGCGATATAGCGGTGAGAGAGGGCAGCGGCGGCGACGATCGCTGAGTCCTGGATGCGCACGCCGTGGTGCACCTCGTAGCGCTCCTTCAGCCCGCGCAAGATCGCGACGGTGTCCTCCACGCTGGGCTCGCCCACGTTGACCGGCTGGAAGCGCCGCTCCAGCGCGGCGTCCTTCTCGACGTGCTTGCGGTACTCGTCGAGCGTGGTGGCGCCGACGGCGCGCAGCTCCCCGCGCGCGAGCATCGGCTTGAGCAGGTTGGCGGCGTCCACGGCGCCCTCGGCGGCGCCGGCGCCCACGATGGTGTGCAGCTCGTCCATGAACAGGATCACCTGGCCCTCGGCGTCGGCGATCTCCTTGAGCACGGCCTTCAGCCGGTCCTCGAACTCGCCGCGGTACTTCGCGCCCGCGATCAGCGAGCCGATGTCCAGGGCGACCACCTTGCGGTCGCGCAGCGACTCGGGCACGTCGCCCGCGACGATCCGCTGGGCGAGGCCCTCGGCGATGGCGGTCTTGCCCACGCCGGGCTCGCCGATCAGGACGGGGTTGTTCTTGGTGCGCCGGGACAGCACCTGGATCACGCGCCGGATCTCCTCGTCGCGCCCGATCACCGGGTCGAGCTTGCCCGCCTCCGCGGCCTCGGTGAGATCGCGGCCGAAGCGCTCGAGCGCCTGGTAGCGGTCCTCGGGGTTCTGGTCGGTCACACGGTGCGGCCCGCGCACCTGCTCGACCGCGTCGGCGAGCTGGGCGCGCGACGCGCCGGTGTCCACCTTCGGGTCGTCGGCGAGCGCGAGCAGGAGGTGCTCGGTGGAGACGTACTCGTCGCCCATGCCCCGGGCGTCGTCGTCGGCGTGCTTGAGCACGTCGACCAGCTCGGCGTCGAGCGAGGTCGGTGCGTCGGCGTCGCCAGAGACGGTGGGCTGGGCGTCCAGCGCCTCGTTGGCGCGGCGCCTGACCGCCTCCGGATCGGCGTTCGCCCGGCGCAGCACCGGCACCACGATCCCGCCGTCCTGCTCGAGCAGCGCGAGCAGCAGGTGATGGGGGACCACCTGCGAGTTGCCGCGCGCGCCCGCGAGGCGCTGGGCCGCGGCCAGAGCTTCCTGGGATTTGACTGTGAATCGATCAGCCTGCATAGAAACCTAAGTCGGGGTCGCTTAGATCCTGAGGCTAGCAGCCGCTCTGGAAAGCGTCTACGGCGTATTCGGGCAGTTTCGCAGGTAATCCTCGCCGGGGTGCGCCGGCGGCTGGTCCGGGCAGTCGTAGTTCGGATCGGGCGCCTGCTGTTCGGGGATGTCGTCCTGGGGAATGTTTTCGTCGGGCTGCTGCTGCTGCGCCGCGGCCACCGTCGCCGTCGCCGTGACGCTGTCGCCCGAGCCCGGGTCGCGCACCACGGCCGTGTAGGTGCCGGGGATCGCGTCGGCCACCCGGGGGAACGTGTACGAGCCGCTGCCCGACGCGTTCGTGGTGATGCTGTAGGTCTCGCCGGCGCCGTCGGGACGGGTGAGGCGAACCGACAGGGTCACGTTCGGGCGGAAGCCCGATGCGTTCAGCGTGTAGGTGTCGGCGACCGTGCCCGACGACGGGGAGAAGGACGCCGCCGGGTCCGTGGTAGTGGTCGGTGACGCCCGGGCTCTCCGCCTTCGCTTGACGTTTGGCGGATCGGGATAGGGGAGGTAGCAGGCGTTGGAGTAGTCGCTGCGTTCGTAGACGCGCAGGTAGGCGTCGCCGTCGTAGTCGCGGTAGAGGCGCGCGAAGTCCACGTAGACGCACTCGGGCGGCGGGTGGTAGTTCGCCGGGCAGCCGAAGCACTTGGCGGTCTTCACGTAGATCGGCTCGAGCAGCGGGTTGCCGCAGCGGCAGCGCACCACCGGCACGCCGTCCTTGTCCACCAGCACGGCGGTCCCCGCCTGGAGGATCGACTGGAACGCCGTCGCGCGACCGTCCACGAACGAGTGGTTGGTCACACGCGTGTCGCGGGTGAGGGTCACCGCCCGCAGGCCGCGGATGTAGCGCGCCACCGCGCCGATCTCCGGCTCCACGTCCAGCACCCGCGCCCACTCCTTCAGGCGGTCGGGGCGCGCGCGCAGCGACCGGATCAGCAGCTCGCGGTCACACACGAGGTCCGAGCCGCTGCCGCCGTAGGGGCCGGATCCGACATCCACCTTCTTCGCGCCGCGGACGTCGGCCGGACCGGTGAACGGGTCCGGGCCCTTGTCCGTCGGCTTCTGGAAGGTCACGGTCTGGCCGTCGGTCGCGGCGGGCTCGGAGTCGTCGTCGTCACCGCACGCGGAGAACAGAAGCGCCGCCAGGAGCAGCGCTACGGCAAAGACGGGCCAGGGTCGTTTGCGCGTGGGCAAGAGAGCCTCGCCCCGAGTATCCCCCGGATGGGGGAAACGCGCCAGTCGCTTGACATTCTCAGTATTTCGTTTTAGTGTAACCCAAATGAAAGCTGAACGACGCCAGTATCGGATGGGGGCGCGAGCCGAGGCGACGGCCGCCACGCGCGACCGGATCCTGGATGCCGCCACCTCCCACTTCCTCGAGCACTGGTACGACCAGGTCACCCTGGGCGCGATCGCCGCCGACGCCGGCGTGACCCAGCAGACGGTGATCAACCACTTCGGCTCGAAGGAGGACCTGCTTGCCGCCGCCGTCGACCGGCTCGGCCCCGAACGCCACCGCCGCGGGGACGAGAGCGACGACCCGGTGGAGCGGGTGATCGGCGACTACGAGGTGGGCGGCGACGCGGTGATCCGGCTGCTGGCCCTCGAGGAGCGCGTGCCGGTGCTGCGCCCCTTCCTCAAGACCGGGCGCGCGAGCCACCGCGCGTGGCTGGAGGAGACGTTCGGAGACCGTCTGCCGCGCGCGAAGGCGCGGCGCGAGGTGGCCCTGGCCGCCCTCGTGGCCGCCACCGACGCCTACACCTGGAAGCTCCTGCGCCGGGACATCGGCCTGTCCCGTGCCGCCACCGTGAAAGCGATGCGCCGTCTCGTGGTCGGCGCCCTGGAGGCTGTCTGATGTCCAAATTCCTCGTCGCACTGCAGGAGGGCGGCGGCGATACGCCGCCGATCGTCTCCGTCGCCCGCGGACTGGTCGAGGCCGGCCACGAGGTCACCGCGCTGGCCGACCCGGTGCTGCGTGCCGAGGTCGAGTCCGCGGGGATTCTCTATCTCCCGTGGGAAGAGGCGCACGCACGCACCACCTTCGCCGCCGACGAGGACTTCGCGCGCGACTGGGAGCCCCGCACCCCGCTCGGCAAGTTCAAGCGCTTTCGCGAGCACATCGCGTTCGGCCCATCCACCGGCTACGCGCGGGACGTGGCGGAGCAGATCGAGCGCGACCGCCCCGACGCCGTGGTGGCGACGGCGGTCGGCTTCGGCGCGCAGGCAGGGGCGGAGGCCGGCGGTGTGCCCTTCGTCCCGCTGCTCACCACCAGCTATCTCATCGCCGGCACCGGCGGCGTGCCCTACGGAAGCGGCCTCACGCCGCCGCGGAACGCGGCCGACCGAGCCCGCCAATCCGTGCTCGACCGCATCGCCCTGAAGCTCTGGGCCACGGGTGCGCCCGCGCTGAACGAGGCGCGCACCGCGGTGGGGCTCGCCCCCGTCAGCCACCCCTTCGAGCAGTTCGACCGCGCCGCGCGGTTCCTCGTGCTCACCAGCCAGAGCTTCGACTTCCCGGTGAAGCGGATGCCCGCCAACGTGCGTTACGTGGGCCCGCGGCTGGCCGATCCGGAGTGGGTGGGCGAGTGGTCGCCTCCCCCCGGCGACGACCCGCTGGTGCTGGTGGGCCTGAGCTCGACCTACATGGCGCAGGAGGCTCTGCTGCAGCGAATCGCGGACGCCCTCGGCCGGCTCCCCGTGCGCGGGCTCATCACCCTCGGCCCCGCGGTCGAGTCCCCGGGCTTGATCACGCCGGAGAACGTGACCGTGGTGCAGAGCGCGCCGCATGCGCGGGTAGTGGAGCACGCGTCGGCGGTGATCAGCCACGGCGGCCACGGCACCGTGATCAAGGCGCTGGCCGCGGGCGTGCCGGCGCTGGCCATGCCCCTTGGGCGCGACCAGCCCGACAACGCCGCCCGCCTGCGGCACTCCGGCGCGGGCCTGGACCTGAAGCCCTCGGCGGAGCCGGCAGCGATCGCGGACGCGGTGGCCGAGTTGCTGCGCGACGAGCGCTATGCGGCCGCGGCGCGGCGCATCGCCGCCGCCATCCGCGAGGAGACGGCCACCGACCTCGCCGTCGCCGAGCTCGAATCGGTCGCCGCATGAAGAGGACCGTCACAGCCCTCGCACTCGTCTCGGCGCTCGCAGCCGCCGGCCCTGCCGCGGCGGCCAAGCCCACCTGGAAGGGCAAGACCAAGGAGGGCACCAAGATCTCGATCTGGATCGAACCCTCGAACAAGAAGTACGTGGCAATCACCACGCGGGTCCCCACCACCTGCGTCTCCGCCCAGGGCGGCAATCCGCTGGCGCTGATCACCGACTTCGATTCTCCCTTCGCCTTCCGCATGGGCCGCAAGGACAAGGCGACCGTTAAGGGGAGCGGCGGGAGCCCGACCAAGCACTACACCGTGCAGACCCGCCGCAGGGGCAGGACGCTGACCGGCAAGCTCAGCGTGAACTACTCGCGGCTAAGCGTGAGCGACTTCGGCGGGTTCTACATCCTCACGTGCCAGGGAACGGCCAGCTTCAAGCTCAAGCGGCGGGCCCGCTAGCGCTACTTCACCCACACACCCCTGTTGTATGCGCCAGTGGTGGATCTGGGTATACGGACCACCGTCCCTGACAAAGGAGCTCGATGAAGCCCCGTCTCGTCGCCGCACCCGCCGCGCTGGCGCTGCTCGCACTCGCCCCAGCCGCCAACGCCGCCACGCTCACCGTGAACAAGCCCTGCTTCGGCGCCAACGACAACCTCGTGCTCACCGGCACCGGCTTCACGCCCAACGCCGCGGTCGGATTCGTGGTCAACACCAACGGCGTCACCCGAACGATCACGGACAGGCTCGCGAATCCCGCCGGCGTGTTCCAGTACACATCGGCCACCCCGTCGATCGGAACCACGCGGCGGCGCACGGACACCTTCCTCGCAGTTGACCGGACAAACGGCGCCAACGGGGCTGCGGCGGGCGTGCTGCTGAGCCGTGTCCGCGTGACCGTCACGCCCGGCAGCGGCAACCCGTCCCGCCGCCGGCGCATCCGCGCAACGGGCTTCACCACGGGCCGCACCCTCTATGCGCACATCCGCCGAGGCGGCAAGACACGCCGCAACGTCCGGATCGGGCGACTGAAGGGCGCGTGCAAGTCCGTGAGCGTGCGCAGGCGCCTGCTGCGCGGCCTGCGTCCGGGCAACTACCGGGTTCAGTTCGACGTGGGACGCCGCTACAAGCGCACGCGGCGGCAGCGGGTGCTGTTCAACGTCACGATCTTCCGGACGTTCCGCTTCTCGCGGGCGAGCGGCGCTTCCGCCGCCTCTGCGGGCGAGCGCTGGGATCTGACCGGCTAGGCGAGGTCAGCGCGTGCGGGTGATGCGCACCCGCACGGCCTCGCCGGGCGGCACCAGCGCCTGCCCGGGCGGCTCGTAACGCACCAGCTCGGCCTTCGCGGCGCGGCGAACGCGGTCGATCTCGCTTTCGAGATCCACACGCAGCCGCTCCGCGGAGCGCTCGAGGTTGCGCATCCGGCGCCGCATCCGCTCGAGCTCCTGCTCGAGCTCGAACACCTTCTCCACCCCCGCCAGGTTCATGCCCAGCTCGGTGGTCAGCTCCTGGATGCGGCGCAGGCGCTCCACGTCCTCGTCGGAGTAGAGGCGGGTGTTCTTCGGCGAGCGCTGGGGCGTGATCAGGCCACGGGACTCGTAGATGCGCAGCGTCTGGGGGTGCATCCCGGCCAGCTCCGCCGCCACCGAGATCATGTAGACGCCGCCGCGGGTGGGCATCACGTGCTCCTGTTCCTCAGCAGCCGCTCGCGCGGGTTCTCGTCGATCACCGTGGCCAGCTCGTCCACCACCTCGCGCTGCTCCTTGGAGAGCGAGCTCGGCACGTCGATGGCGAGGCGGTAGTGGATGTCGCCGCGGCCCTTGCCGCCCAGGCGCGGCGGGCCCTCGCCGCGCAGGCGCTGCACCGTTCCGTGCTGGGTGCCCGGCGACACGCGGATGCGCTTGGACCCGTTCAGCGTCGGCACCTCGATCGTGCCGCCGCGGATGGCCTCGGGGATCGTGACCGGGATCTCCACCTCGAGGTTGTCGCCCTTGCGCTTGAACAGCTTCGAGTCGCCGACGCGGGTGACCACGTAGAGGTCGCCGGGGGGCCCGTTCCTGCGGCCGGGCTCGCCCTTGCCGGCGAGCCGCACGCGGCTGCCGTCGCGCACGCCGGCGGGGATGTTCACCTTGTAGCGCTTCACCTGGCGGGTGTAGCCCGCGCCGTCGCACGTGGGGCAGGGATCCTTGATCTCGGTGCCGGTGCCACCGCACTGGCGGCACGGCTGCGAGATCGAGAACAGGCCCTGGGACTCGGCCTCCACGCCGCGGCCGCTGCAGCGGCTGCACACCTCGGGTGTGGTGCCCGGCTTGGCGCCGGTGCCGTGGCAGGTCGGGCAGGCGGCCGACACCGCGACCGTGACCGGCACCTGCGCGCCCTCCATCGCCTGGTCGAAGGAGATGGTGACCTCGGTCTCGAGGTCGCGGCCGCGCTCCTGCTGCGGGCCCGCGGCCGCCGCGTCCCGCGCCGCCGCCGAAGAGGTCGGAGATGATGTCGCCGAACCCGCCGGGGAAGCCCTGGCCCGTCCGGAACGAGCCCGGGTCGAAGCCCCCGGCCGCCGAAGATACCGCCGCCGGAGTCGTACTCGCGGCGCTTCTTGGGGTCGGACAGGATGCCGTAGGCCTCCTGGATCTCCTTGAAGCGCTCCTCGGCCGAGGCGTCCCCGGATTGGTGTCCGGGTGGTACTTGCGGGCGAGCTTGCGGTAGGCCTTCTTGATCTCGTCGTCCGAGGCCTTCTTGTCGACGCCGAGCGCCTCGTATGGGTTCTTCACGGCGGGCATCGCCTACCCGGATACGACCACGCGGGCAGGACGGAGCACCGTGCCGTTCAGCCGGTAGCCCTTCTCCACCACGTCGAGCACCACGCCGGCGCTCCGCGTCCTCTTCCTCGCGCGTGGAGATGGCCTCGTGGAAGGTGGGGTCGAACTTCTCGCCCGCCGGGTCGAACGGCTCGACGCCGTTGCGCGCGAGCACGGAGACCAGCTCGGCGTGCACGAGCTTCACGCCGTCGAGCAGGTGCTCCTCGCCCTCCTGCGCGGACTGGAGCGCGCGCTCGAGGTTGTCGACCACCGGCAGCAGCTCGCCGACCAGCCCGCTCTTGGCGCGCTGGCCGGCGGCCGCGATCTCCTTGGCGGCCCGCTTGCGGTAGTTCTCGAGGTCCGCCTGAGTGCGCTGAGCGAGAGCGAGGTAGTCCTCTCGGCTCCTCCTCAGGCGCCAGGCTCCTCGACAGACGTCCTCGGACCGGAGCTCCGCCTCGGCCTCGGGCTCCTCTGACGTCTGAGGCCTGATGCCTGAGGCCTCTTCCTCGTTACTCACGGTCATCGACAACCTCGGCGTCCACGACCTCCTCCTCGTCGGCGGAGCCGTCGGCGTCGGCGCCGTTGCCGCTCGCCCTCGGCCGCCTCCTCCTGCTGCTGCGCGGCCGCCGCGGCGTACATCTGCTCGGACACCGCGTGGAACGCGGTCTGGAGCGCCTCGGTCTTGGCGTTGATCTCGCCCGTGTCCTCGGACTCGAGCGAGCCGCGGACATCCTCGATCGCCTTCTTGATGTCCTCCTTGGCGGAGTCGTCGACCGAGTCGCCCAGCTCCTCGAGCTGCTTCTCGGCCTGGTAGGCGGCGTTCTCGGCGTTGTTGCGGGCCTCCACCAGCTCGCGCTGGCGGCGGTCGTCGTCGGCGTGGGACTCGGCGTCCTTCACCATCCGCTCGACCTCCTCGTCGGAGAGCCCGGAGCCGGCCTTGATCTCGATCTTCTGCTCCTTGCCCGTGCCGAGATCCTTCGCGGTCACGTTGAGGATGCCGTTGGCGTCGATGTCGAACGCGACCTCGACCTGCGGCACTCCTCGCGGCGCCGGCGGGATGCCGGTGAGCTGGAACTTGCCGAGTGACTTGTTGTAGGAGGCCATCTCGCGCTCGCCCTGCAGCACGTGGACCTCCACGCTCGTCTGGTTGTCCTCAGCCGTCGAGAACACCTCCGACTTGCGCGTGGGGATCGTGGTGTTGCGCTCGATGAGCTTGGTCATCACGCCGCCCTTGGTCTCGATGCCGAGGGTCAGCGGGGTGACGTCGAGCAGGAGCACGTCCTTCACGTCGCCGGCCAGCACTCCGGCCTGGATGGCGGCGCCGACGGCCACGACCTCGTCGGGGTTCACGCCCCGGTGCGGGTCCTTGCCGGTCAGCTCCTTGACCTTCTCCTGCACGGCGGGCATGCGGGTCATGCCGCCCACCATCACGATGTGGTCGATCGAGTCGCCGGTCACGCCGGCGTCCTCCATCGCCTGCTTGGTCGGGCCCGACCACGCGGTCGATCAGCGAGCTGGTGAGCTCGTTGAGCTTCGCCCGGGTGAGGCGCTGGTTGAGGTGCTTGGGGACCGAGTCGACCGCCGTGATGAACGGCAGGTTGATCTGGGTCTCCTGCGCCGAGCTGAGCTCGGTCTTGGCCTTCTCGGCCTCCTGGTAGAGGCGCTGGAGGGCCATCTTGTCCTGGGAGAGGTCCTGGCCCTCGGCCTGCTTGAACTCGTCCACGAGCCAGTCGACGATGGTCTTGTCGAAGTTGTCGCCGCCCAGGTGGTTGTCACCCGCGGTGGCCTTCACCTCGAACACGCCGTCGCCGATCTCGAGCACCGACACGTCGAACGTGCCGCCGCCGAGGTCGAAGACGAGGATCGTCTGGTCCTTCTCGGCCTCCTTGTCGAGCCCGTACGCGAGCGATGCCGCGGTGGGCTCGTTGATGATGCGCTTCACGTCGAGGCCGGCGATCTTGCCGGCGTCCTTGGTGGCCTGGCGCTGGTCGTCGTTGAAGTACGCGGGCACGGTGATCACCGCGCCGTCGACCGTGTCGCCCAGGTAGGCCTCGGCGTCGGCCTTCAGCTTCTGCAGGATCATCGCGCTGATCTCGGGCGGCGGGTGCTCGTTGCCTCCGGCCTTGATGAGCGCGTCGCCGTTCGGGCCGCGAACGACCTCGAAGGGGACGATCGTCTCCTCCTCCTTGACCTCCGCCTCCTTGCGGCCCATGAACCGCTTGACGGAGAACACGGTGTTCTCGGGGTTGGTCACGGCCTGGCGCTTGGCGGGTGCGCCCACGAGGCGCTCGCCGCTCTCGGCGAAAGCGACGACCGAAGGGGTCGTGCGCGCGCCCTCGGCGTTCTCGACGACGACGGGTTCGCCGCCCTCGAGGATGGCCATGCAGCTGTTGGTCGTGCCAAGATCGATTCCTATGGTCTTGCCCATCGCAAGAACTCCTCTAAGTCGGATTCAGAAAATCTGAGTGTGAGTATGGCAGATATGAACGGGGTTATCCCTTTGGGGCCGGGTAAGTGTCTAGCCGCTGTCGTAGGCTCCGGGGCGTGGGACCGAGGATCGCGGCAGGGGCAGCTGTAGGCGCGTTACCAACCGCTGGAGCAATCGCAGCGGGGGCTGTAGGCAACGTCTGTCTGGCGCTCTCGCTCGCGGGGTTGGCTGTTGTGGCAACACTGGTCGGTATCCTCGCCCCGTATATGCCGGTCTTCATCGCCTGCCGTGGATCGGCTCCCCTCGGTTGCGTGTGACCTTCCGCTTGAACGGCGGGCGGGACCTGCGGGTCACGTTGCCTGAAGAGGGCGAGGATCACACCTGCATCCTGGAGGTTGGATCGAGAACAGGGAGCGGTGGACCGAGGTCAAGGGTGCGGGGCTGAACCTCCTGATTCCGAGTGGCCTCAAGGTCGGGCGGTGCACCCAGGTGGGCGAGCCCGAGCCGGGCGGCAAGTGGGAGGAGTTCCACCGTCGCCAGCTCGGGAAGCACCCCAGGTGCGACTACTGGCACGACCTTCACTGGGTCTTCACGCCGAAGTTCCATCGGCTCATTCGCTTCAAGATCCGGTTGGCGCAGGCCGGCGAGTATCCAATCGTGCTCAAGCTGGCCGCGCCCAGCGAGTACGACGAAATCGAGCGCCACGCGACGATCTACGTCGAGGAGGGCGAGCCGGGGCTGCGGGACCGCTTTGGCCCCCTCATCACGAGCGGCGAGCGGCTACGGAAGGAGCTTGCTACACCGCTCTCTTGAGGGAGTGGGCGATCGCGAGCGGCGGGTCAAGACGATGGCGTGGCTCATGGAGCATCCGAGGTGCTTACGGAGGCCGTGAAGGATGAGCCCGCTCCCCGCCGCCGACCGGGACACCCGCGAGCTAGAGGACAGTGTGCGCGAGCACTTGGTTGCGCTGTATGTCCTTCGTGACGAACTTGGAAGGGCCGAGGCTTAGCCGTGAACGAGCTTCTTGTGCGGCTACTTTCGTCCGCCGTAGTAGAAACCGAAAACTGTGCCCGTGACGGCAATCAGGGGTGCGAGGATGACGCCCGCCAAGTCCTTCGCATCATCAATACTCAGATCGCCTGTGGCTGTCAGGATCACCAAGAGGAGCGCAATGGTGGAAATAAGCGCGACAAGCGCGATCGCCAACCAAGAGCGGGTCTTTTCGCGACGCGGGCCGGGGTTGTAAGGGGGCCCATACCGCAGCGGGCGCGTGTATCGGGGTGGTTGTCCTGCCCCGCCGCCACCGCGCTGAGCAGACGCTTGAGCGGCGTTGGTTCCTCAGGCGGTTGCTGCCGAGATTCGCCGCTCACGCGATTGCGCTAGGCGAACTCGAGTTCGTTGACGGCGTCGTCCTTCTCGATGAGCAGCTTGGCTCCCCGGCGACGGCGTCCTCGATGAAGTTCTCGTTTGCGATCGCCTGGCGCAGCGCGTAGGTTCAAGCGCGTCCTTAAGAGAGAGGCCGTTTCGCGTCGTAATCTGCTCCAGCGCCCGCACAGTCTCCGTTGGGTAATTCCAGGGTAATCCTGGCCGTCGATCTCAGGTGTCACTTTCACAGGCACGTCCTCTCTTCAGATCGGCACAGAGGGAGGTCAGTCTAGATCGAACCATGCGTCTGTTGCGCCTCCTCGTTCGCGTTCGTGTTCGCCTTCCTTCACTTTATGAAGTGTAGGGACCGCCTCAGAGCGTCATGCATTCGCGCTGGTCAACTCTTTGTACCGCAGCGGCTCTTCATCGATCAGCCGCAGCACCGTGTCTCGGAACAGCCACGGGTTGTCGCGGTTGTTAAAGCGGAACGAAATCTCGTCCAGGTAGGCCGGGAAGATGCTTGGCCGACAGCTGGTGGTAGGTGCCGACCACGGATCGCTTCAGGAGGCTCCACACGCCCTCCACGTTGTTGGTGTGGACCTGGCCGCGCACCCACTCTTCCTTGTGGTGGTTGACGGACTCGTGGCGGGTGTTGTGATCACCGATGCCTTCGTAGGCGTTCCACGAGTCCGTGAAGATGGCGCTGGTGTCGTCGTGAGTCGTTTCCTTCACGAAGTTGTGGAGCGCCTGCTTGGTGCGGCGCGTCTCGACCTTGAGGCGCACGTCGCCGCCGCGCTGGATCGCGCCCGAGGACCATCGTCTTGTTGTCCCACGGGCCGCGCTTCTTGGCACCGGACGAGGCTTGCCGCCAACGTAGGTTTCGTCCACCTCCACGATGCCGCGCAGCGGCACAGGGGAGTCCTCTTCCATCGCTGCGCGGATGCGGTGGCCCAGAAACCAGGCCGTCTTGTAAGACACGCCCAAGGTGCGCTCAAGCTGCTTTGCGCTGATGCCCTTCTTGGACTCCCCAACGAGGTAGATCGGCGAGGAGCCACTTCCACAGCGGCAGGTGCGAGCGGTCGAAGATCGTGCCGACCCTGACCGAGAATTGGTAGCCGCATGACATCTCGGTCCGTCGCACTAGGAACTGGCGGCGCTTCTCGAAGCCGCGAGATTGCGCCGTGCCCCGCAGCGCGGACACTCGACGCCATCGGGCCAGCGCAGGTCCTCTAGGTAGGCGTGGCACTTGTCCTCTGAGCCGAACTGCTCGATCAGCTTCGGTAGGTCCATATGGCTTGCCGGTGGCGACGGACGCTTTGCTGCGATCTTTCGGTCAGTCGCCATCAGGAGGCCGACCATGCCTAGACGCAAGCCCAAGCCAAGCGAGCTAACCACCGAACAGACGCTACGCCAATTGTTCCCAAGGGAGGCGCGGGAAGAGGTACGCAAGAACGCCCGCAAAGCCGCTTCAAGGGTAGCGAAGAAGGACATGACGGATGAGTCTAAGTGAGAAGGGACCCGGTGTCAAGTATACAATCCCGGATATGAAATCCGCCGCGCAGCATGCGGACGTGGTCCGCGAGGCATTCGCCGGTTTCGGCGCCGCGGACCCCGGCGCGATCGCCGAGGCCTTTCATCCGGACGGGGAGCTGGTGCTCACCGGCGGCCTGGCGGGGCTCACGGGTGACCGCCACTCGGGGCGCGACGCCGTTCGCGCGTGGTTCGTGGACTGGTTCGAGACGATGGAGCTGACGTCGGCCGAGGTGGAGAACCTGGCGCCGGTCGGCGAGCGGATCCTGATGGTGGGCAACCAGCACTCACGCTCGCAGTCGGTGGGCGCGCCGGCCGCCACCCGGTTCGCGGTGATCTGCTCGTTCCGCGACGGCCTGATCAGCCGGTTCGAGCTCTACCAGGACCGCGACGAGGCGCGCCACAACCTCGGCCTCGACCGCTGGCCCTGGGACGAGCACACCGTGGACGTGGAGCCCTACGACTCACCGGACGCGCTGGAGCTGCGGGCCGAGCTGGAGGCCGACCTCGCCCACCGCTACGGCGGCGACACCGAGCCCGGCGTGAAGCCCACCGAGGAGACCGTGCTGGCGTTCCTCATCGCGCAGGGAGGCCGAGCACCTCTGCGGTTGCGGGGCGCTGCTGGACCTCGGAGACGGCACGGCGGAGATCAAGCGCATGTACGTGCGCCCCGACCACCGCCGGCCGCGGCCTCTCGCGCCGCCTGCTCGAGGCACTCGAGCGCGAGGCGCTGCGGCGCGGCTTCGACCGCATGCGGCTGGAGACCGGCGAGCGCCAGCCCGAGGCGATGGGCCTGTACCGCAGCGCCGGGTACGAGGAGATCGAGAAGTACGGGCCGTATCGCGACGCGCCGCTGTCGCGCTGCTTCGAGCGCCGGCTGCGCTAGGCCTCGGGCAGCGGTCGCGGCGGCCTGAGCCTGGGCAGCAGCTCCACCGACGACGATCGAGGCAAGGATGAGCGCGGCTCCGATCCAGGAGACCGCGCTCAGCCGTTCGTCGGCCAGGACGTAGCCGAAGAAGCCCGCGAACGCCGGCTCGCTCGCCAGGATCAGGGCGGTGCGGGCCGGCGACGCGTGCTGCTGGGCGTAGGACTGGACGAAGAAGCCGAGCGCGCTGGCCACCAGCGACGTGACGAGCAGGGCGGACCAGACGGTCGCGCCCTCGGGCTTCTCCAGGTCGCCCGCGACGCCCGCGATCGCCAGGCAGACGACTCCGCAGAGCCCGAGCTGCACCGCCAGGAGCGCGCCCACGTCGTGGTCGCGGACCCCCCGCGCGGTGACGAGGATGTGGCCGGCGAACGCCACCGCGCAGAGCAGCACGAGGCCGTCGCCGCGCAGCGTGAAGTCGCTGCCCGCGCCGGAGAGGAGGTAGAGCCCCACGGTGAGCGCCCGCGGCGCCGACCCACGCGATGGCGGGCAGGCGGTCGCGCAGGATGGCCCAGCCCAGCAGCGGGGTTATCACCACGAACAGGCCGGTGATGAAGCCCGCGTTCGATGCGGTCGTCTCCTCCAGCCCGAGCGTCTGGAACACGTAGCCCGCCGTGAGGAAGGCGCCCATCGCGAAGCCCGGCGCGCCAGCCCGCCCACGAGAGGTCACGCAGTTGCCGGCGGAAGATCAGCGCCACCACCAGCGCCGCCGGTAGGAACCGGTAGCCGAGGAAGGCCATCGTCGGCAGCAGCTCGATCGCGTCCTGCACCATCACGAACGTGAGGCCCCAGACCGCCGCGATGCCCACGAGCCCCGCCTCCGCGGCGAGGACCCGTCTATCGCTCAAGCTCACCCCGGGCGTAGGGGCACATCCGCCGCAGCGGGCACTCGCCGCAGCGCGGGTTGCGCGCGTGGCACGTCCTGCGCCCGTGGCGGATGAGCGACACGTGCGCCTCGTACGGGTCGGAGCCGGCCGAGAGCCGCAGCATCTCGTCGTGGGCCTCCTCGAGCGTGCCCTTGGGGCGGAACAGCCCCAGCCGCACGCCCACCCGGTGCACGTGGGTGTCCACCGGCACGTCGTGGCGGCCGAAGGAGAACAGCAGGACGCAGGCGGCCGTCTTGCGGCCGACCCCGGGCAGCTCGCACAGCTCCTCGCGCGCCTGCGCGAGCGGCTCGTCGGCGAGCCGCGAGAGGTCGTCGTCGCCGATGGCCCGCAGGATCTTCTGGATCCGGGGCGCCTTGGTCACGGCCAGCCCGCCGGGCCGGATCGCCTCGACCACCTCTTCCTCGGGCGCGTCGCGCACCGCGTGCCAGGAGTCGAAGCGATCGCGCAGGCGCTCGTAGGCCACGTCGCGATTGCGGTCGTTGGTGTTCTGCGAGAGCACGGTGAGCACCAGCTCGTCGATCGGGGCGTGGTGCGGATGGCCGGATGGCCGCCCGTACTCCGCGGCCAGGCGGTCGAGGATCGTGCGCAGCCGCTTCGGCGGCGGGGGCTTCCAGGCCATCTTCCGGCAGGCTATTACCGCGATGAGCGAGCACAGCGAGCAGGTCGGCGGTCTGGAGGCGTTCTGGCGCGAGAGCGAGGGCGCTCCGATCCTCTACCTCCACGGCGTGCCCACCAGCTCCGCCGACTGGATCCCGTTCCTGGAGCGGACGGGCGGGTTCGCGCCCGACCTCCCGGGCTTCGGGCGCTCTGGGAAGCCCGCCTCGTTCGACTACTCGATCCCGGGCTACGACCGCTGGATCGAGGCGTACGTCGACCACGTGGGGCTGCGAGCGCTTCTCGCTGGTGATGCACGACTGGGGCGTGGTCGGGCTCGCCACCGCGCAGCGGCTGCCCGAGCGGGTGGAGCGGCTCGTGCTGACGGCCGCCGTGCCCTTCCTCCCCGGCTACGAGTGGCACAGGATGGCGCGCATCTGGCGCACGCGGCTTCGCGGGCGAGATGGCGATGGGGCTGAGCACGAAGTGGGCGCTCAAGACGCGACATCCCGGCTCAGATGATCGACGAGGTGTGGGAGCACTTCGACCACGGCACCCAGCGGGCGATCCTGAAGCTGTACCGCTCCGCGCCGCCGGAGGTGCTCGCGCAGGCAGGCCAGAATCTCGCGCGCATCCAGTGCCCCGCCCTGGTGCTCACGCCCGGACAGCGATCCCTACATCGGTGCGGAGTTCGGGCTCGCCTACGCGGAGGCACTCGGCAACGCCGAGCACCGCATGCTGGAGGGTGCCGGCCACTGGCCCTGGGTGGATCGCCCCGACGTGATCGACGATGTGGCGGCGTTTCTCTCTGGCTAGCCTGGAGCGGGTGCCTCCCAAGCGCCTGCTGACCGTGCTCATGGCCGCGCTCGCCCTCGGCGGGTGCAACGGCAACGACGAGAGCGAGGACGCCGACCGCACCACCCCGCCGCCCGTCCCCGCCGAGACCCGGACCGAGGCCGAGCCGCCCCAGGACAACGACCGCCCCGCTGCCAAGACCGTGGTCACCGGCCTCGAGGCCCCGTGGGAGCTCGCGTTCCTGCCCGACGGCCGCGCGCTGGTCACCGAGCGCCCGGGCCGGGTGCGCCTGCTGTCGAAGGGCCTGAAGCTGCGCGCTGAGCCGGCCGCGGAGGTCGACGTTGCCGCCGTCGGCGAGGGCGGGCTGCTCGGCCTGGCGATCGACCCCGAGTTCGAGCGCAACTCCTTCGTCTACCTCTACCGCACCACCGACTCGGGCAACGAGGTGCTGCGCTACCGCTTCGAGAACGACCGCCTCGAGGAGGACGGCCGCGTGCTCGGCGGACTGGAGGCAGGAGCCATCCACGACGGGGGGCGGCTGCGCTTCGGGCCCGACGGGCTGCTGTACGTGACCACCGGCGAGGCGGGCAACCCGCCGCTGGCCCAGGACCCCGACTCGCTGAACGGCAAGGTGCTGCGCCTAAGCGGCTTCCGCGACGGCGAGGGCGAAGCCCGAGATCGTGTCGTCGGGCCACCGCAACGTGCAGGGCCTGGACTGGGAGCCCGGCACCGACCGGCTGGTGATCACCGAGTTCGGCCCCGACTCGGATGACGAGGTGAACGTGATCCGCAACGGCAAGAACTACGGCTGGCCCGACCATCAGGGCGGCGAGGGCGCGCCGGAGTTCGAGGAGCCGGCGTTGAACTACGAGGACGTGATCGCCCCGTCGGGCGCCACGTTCGCGCACGTGAAGGGCTCCGCCTGGACCGGCGACTTCCTGTTCGCCGCCCTGCGCGGTGAGCAACTGCGCAGGGTGACTATCGACGGGAAGACCGACGAGGCGCTGTTCGAAGGTGACTTCGGGCGCCTGCGCACCGTGACCGAGGGTCCCGACGGTGCGCTCTACCTGCTCACCAACAACACCGATGGCCGCGGCTCCCCGCGTGAGGGCGACGACCGCATCGTGCGGATCGTCCCGCCCTCCTGATGCGCGGGCTGCTCGACAGCATCGCCGACGCCTACCAGAGGGGAATCGAGGCACCGGGCAAGGAGACGCACTTCCTGATCCTGCTCGCGTTCATCACCTCGTTCGGGTTCATCCGCACGAGCGCGCACATGATCCGCGCGCAGGTGAGTTGGTGGCCGGGGAACGTGGAGACCAAGAGCGGCACGCACGTCCACCACCTGGTCTGGGGGATCCTCGCGCTGATCGTGTTCGGCTACGTGGGGCTGGCGTTCGAGCCCGAGAGCCCGTGGCGGGAGATCGTGGCGATCCTCTTCGGCGTCGGCATGGGGCTCACGATGGACGAGTTCGCCCTGTGGCTGAACCTGGACGACGTCTACTGGCAGGAGAAGGGCCGGCAGTCGATAGACGCCGTGATCGTGACGGCGAGCCTGCTGACGCTCACCCTCCTTGGCCTGCAGTTCTGGATCGACGTGCTGGAGGCCGGGCTCGGCTTCCTCGGCGTCGGCGGCGACAGCCTCTCGAGCGAGGAGAGCGCGGCCATCCTCGTGCCCCTGCAGGTGGCGGGGGCCTGCCTTGCCTTCATCTGTTTCCGGAAGGGCAAGACGCTGACCGGGCTGGTCGGGCTGTTCATCCCGCTTGTGGCGCTCGTCGGGGCCGTGCGCCCCGCCACCTCGGAGGGTCGTCCCCGCTAGCCTGAGCGCGTGCCGCGCACCGCGTTTTCCGTCGCGGCGCCGCCGCGGAGCCGTCCGCCGACCGCCGCGCTCACCAGCCAGCACCGAGCCCGCCGACACCTCGGGGCGCGACGGCCTGCTCGGACGGGTCGACTGGTGGCGCGTCGCGCCGACGCTGATCTCCATCGCGCTGGCGATCCTGTACCTGATCATCAAGCCGCGCTCGCCCGACCTGGCGGCTCACCTCTTCCGCTCCGACCTGTTCGGCCGCGAGGGGTTCACGATCTGGAACGGCCAGTGGTACGGCGGCCACCACACGCCCGCCTACTCGATCCTCTCGCCGCCGCTCGGCTGGCTGCTCGGGCCTGCAGGTGCTGGGCGCGCATCTCGGCCGTGGCCTCGACGATCGTCTTCACCGAGCTGGCCCGGCGGCACTGGGGCGCCCGGGCGGCGCGCTGGGGCACGGTCTGGTTCGGGTTCGGGTCCGCGACGCTGCTGGCCACCAACCGGATCCCGTTCGCGCTCGGCACGGCGTTCGGCGCTGGCCGCCGCGCTGGCGCTGCAGCGCGATCGCCGCCTGCTGGCGCCGCTGCTCGGCGTGCTCAGCGCCATCTCGAGCCCGGTCGCCGGCCTGTTCGTGGCGATGGGCGGCGCCGCGTACGTGCTCGCCGCACGGGGCGAGGGCGTGCCGATCAAGCGCCGCGACGGCCTCGCGCTCGCGGCCGCCGGGTTGATCCCGCCGGTGCTGCTCACGGTCGCGTTCCCCGAGGGCGGCTACGCCCCGTTCCCGTTCTCCGCCTACCTGCCGATCCCGCTGTTCGCCGTCGCCGCCCTGGTCGTGCTGCCCCGCACGAGCGCACGCTGCGGATCGGCGCCGTGCTGTACGCGCTCGGGGCGACCGCTCGCGCTGGTGGTGCCGACCGCCATGGGCGGGAACGCGGTGCGGCTGGGAGCGCTGCTCGCCGGCCCGGTGATCGCGTGCGCGCTCGCCGGCAGCGGGTCTCACCCGGCCGGTCGTGCCGATCGTCGCGCTGCTCGTGCGCGCTCGGCTTCTGGCAGTGGTCGGCGGCCGCGCGCGACATCTACAAGGCCGCCACCGATCCCGTCGCCCAGGCGTCGTACTTCGATCCGGTGCGCGAGTACCTCCGCCTGCTGCCCGACCAGCGCCGCGTGGAGATCCCGTTCACGCTCGGCCACTGGGAGGGCGCCGAGGTGGCGACCGAGGCGCCGCTGGCGCGCGGCTGGCTGCGCCAGCTCGACACGGGGCGGCAACCCGATCTTCTACAAGGGCGGGCTGAACGAGCTCACCTACGCGAGCTGGCTGTCGGAGAACGCCGTGCGCTACGTGGCGCTGCCCGACGCCAAGCCCGACCGCAGCGCATACCGCGAGCGGGCGCTGATCGAGAGCGGCCTGCCGTACCTCAAGCTGCGCGCGCAGCTTCGACCACTGGCGCATCTACGAGGTCACCCTCCCGACGCCGTTCGTGATCTCCGAGAAGGGACTCCAACATCGCGCTCGAGCAGCTCGGCTCCGACCAGGTGCTGCTGCGCGTGAAGAAGCCCGGCGACCGCGCTCGTGCGCGTGCGCTGGACGCCCTACTGGCTCGCCAAGGGCGGCTGCGTGGAGCGGGCCGACGAGTGGACGCGGGTCACGGCGCCCAGAAGGAAGGATACCTCAAGCTGGTGACCAACTTTTCACCCGAACGGGTGATTCAGCGCGGCAAGCGCTGCAACTCGGGCTTAAGGTTGTGCCGATGCAGGAATTCGCCGCACAGTTCACCAAGGCCTGGCGCGTCGAGCAGCCGCTGGCTGCCCCAGGGCTGGCTCGACGCCCTGCGCCAGCTGGCGTCTGTTCGCGGGCGCCTACTACGCGTACCGGATCGTGCGCGGGGCTGGTGGACGGCCAGGCGGCGCTGGCGTTCGAGAACGCGCGCACGCTAGTGGACGTGGAGCGCACGATGGGGCTCTTCTTCGAGCCCGGGCTGCAGGCCTGGGCGCAGAAGGAGGAGTGGATCGTGACCGGCGCCAACTGGATGTACGTGAACTCCCACTTCGTCATCACGACCACGTTCCTGATCTGGCTCTACATCGCGCGCAACCAGGCCTACTACTACGTGCGGAACATGTTCATGATCGCCATGGGCCTGGCCCTGGTGGGCTACCTGGCCTACCCGACGGCGCCGCCGCGCTACATGCCCGAGTGGGGCTTCACCGACACGGTCGCCACCTTCGTCGGGGACGCCGCCGAGCAGAGCGCCAACGTGCTCTACAACCCCTTCGCCGCGGTGCCCAGCATGCACGTCGCGTTCGCGCTGATGATCGGCATCCCCGCGATCAAGACTCGTCAAGTCGCGCGTGCTGAAGGTCGCCTGGGGTGCTCTACCCGGTGGTCGTCACGTTCGTGGTCGTCGTCACCGCCAACCACTTCTGGCTCGACGCCGCGCTCGGCGCGCTGGTGGCCGCGATCTCCGCGGCCGGCGCCTCCTACGCGCTCGGCCGCGCCCGCCCCGCCGCCTGGTCCTGGCAGCAGACGGCCCGCCGCGAAGCCGTCGCATGAGTCTCCGCAGCGCGATGCCTGAGCCCGCCCAGGGCCGCGTAACGGCGGCGGACATGCGCGTGATCGCGCGCAACCGACTGATCGAGTCGCGCCTGACGCCGAACGCCATCTCCATGGCCGGGCTGGTCGGCAACCTCGTCGCCGCCTTCCTCATCACCCAGGGCGAGTTCTTCTTCGCCGGGCTCGCATTCATCGCCGGGTCCGTGATGGACACGCTCGACGGGCGCTACTCGCGGATGTCGGGCAAGGGAACGCCGTTCGGCGCCTTTCTGGATTCCTCGCTCGATCGCGTGGAGGAGGGCATCGTGCTCGCCGCGATCGGCGCCGAGTTCGCGAAGCGGGGAGACGATGTGGCGGTCGCGGCGGTCGTGCTCGCGGTGCTGTTCAGCCTGATGGTGTCCTACACACGCGCCCGGGCGGAGGCGCTCGGCGTGGAGTGCAAGGTGGGGATCGCGTCGCGCGCGGTGCGCGTGGTGATCATGTCGGCCGGCCTGCTGTTCGCCACCGGGCCCGGCGACGTCGAGCTGCTCGAGCCCTCCGTCTACGTGCTCGCGGGCCTGGCGATCATGACCACCGGGCAGCGGATGTGGCACGTGCGCAAGGAGCTCAACCAGCTGGAGCCGCCGGCGGCGGAGTGAGCCGGCGGACCGGCTGGCCGGTGACCGCCGCGATCCGCTCGAAGGCGGCGTTGTAGTGGAGGACGGTCACCCCGGCTGACTCGGCCGCAGCCGCCACGAGCGCGGCCGGGTGACCAACTGATCGGTGACTGTCCCGCCGGCCGGCCAGCTGCTCGTAGATCCACAAGCGAGCGCTCCCATTCCCTGCCGCCGAGGGGGCACGCGGGGAGCGCGTCGAGGCCCTCCCGGATCTCGGCGAAGGCGTCGCGGCTGCGCGCGCCGTAGAGCAGCTCGAGCTTCACGACGTCGCACGTGGCCACGAAGCCGTCGACCAGCGAGGCGTCGAATGCCTCGCGCATTCCCGCGATGCCGGAGCGGCGGGACCACACCCAGGCGCTCGTGTCCGCCAGCTCGATCACGCGCGGCGCGGGCGGCGCTCGGCCTCGAGCACCTCGAGGGTGAGCTCGGGGAAGTCGCGCCGCGCGAGCCGGCCGCGGCGCGCCCGGTCGATGACTTCCCGCAGGGCCTCGTGGACCGTGTCGGTGGTGCGCTCGGTGTTCAAGACCGCCGCCGCCTGGGCAACCAGGTCCATGTCGAGGTTGATGTTCGTGCGCTTGATCAAGTCCACTCCGCACGATACACCTCCGACGGTGTCCGCCATACACATCGCTGTAACGCGGTGAAACCGGCGGGGTTGTGTCCCACTCAACCCAAGCCTTTGATTCAGGAGGATTCCCTTGAGCAAGACCGGTTCAACCAACGGCGCATCGCGCTACCAGGCGGAGAAGGTCCGCGTGGCAATCGTCGGCGTCGGCAACTGCGCGAACTCGTTCGTGCAGGGCGTCGAGTACTACAAGGACGCCGATCCGAAGGAGAGCGTGCCCGGCCTCATGCACGTCGACCTCGGCGGCTACCACGTCCGCGACATCGAGTTCACGGCCGCGTTCGACATCGATCAGGACAAGGTCGGCAAGGACCTGTCCGAGGCGATCTGGTCGGGGCAGAACAACACGATCAAGTTCGCCGACGTGCCGAAGCTCGACGTCCCCGTCCACCGCGGGATGACGCACGACGGCCTCGGCAAGTACCTCAAGCAGAAGATCACGAAGGCGCCGGGCGACACCGCCGACATCGTCGAGATCCTCAAGGAGACCAAGACCGACGTGGTCGTCTCCTACCTGCCGGTCGGTTCCGAGCAGGCCACCAAGTGGTACGTCGAGCAGGTGCTCGAGGCCGGCTGTGGCTTCGTGAACTGCATCCCCGTGTTCATCGCCCGCGAGGAGTACTGGGGCAACCGGTTCCGCAAGGCCGGGCTCCCGATCGTCGGCGACGACATCAAGTCGCAGGTCGGCGCGACCATCGTCCACCGCAACCTCGCCCGCCTGTTCGGCGACCGTGGCGTGAAGATGATGCGCACGTCGCAGCTGAACGTCGGCGGCAACATGGACTTCTACAACATGCTCGAGCGCGAGCGCCTGGAGTCCAAGAAGATCTCGAAGACCAACGCGGTCACCTCGATCATGGACCACGAGCTGCCGGCCGACGACGTCTACATCGGCCCGTCGGACTACGTGCCGTGGCTGACCGACCGCAAGTGGGCGCACATCCGCGTCGAGGGCCAGGCCTTCGGCGACGTGCCGCTCAACCTCGAGATGAAGCTCGAGGTGTGGGACTCGCCGAACTCGGCGGGCATCGTGACCGACGCCGTGCGCTGCTGCAAGCTCGCGCTGAACAACGGCGTCGGCGGCCCGCTCGAGGCGCCCAGCTCGTACCTCATGAAGTCGCCGCCGGTGCAGGTGCGCGACTCCGAGGCGCGCGACAACACCGAGGCGTTCATCAAGCAGTACGGCGGCGCGCCGAAGCTGCCCGGCAAGGGCAAGGTCAGGGCCAAGGCAGAAACCGCGTAACAGGCCTCAGGCGTCAGGCCTCAGGCATCAGGAACGGGCGGCCTCCGGGCCGCCCGTTTTCGTTCTAACGCCTTCTGGATCGCCTGAAGTCCCATTGGAACATCAGGTCGATTCCTGAGAGCTGGTAGCCGTCCACGCGTGGGTCGCCGCGGCCGGTGCGGGGCCAGTAGCCGCGGAGGAGCGGCGTGCCGGCGTTGAAGCTGCCGAACTGAGAGGGATTGATCTTGAGCGGCAGCCGGCCGCCCGAGCCGAAGCTCAGCGCGAGGCCGTCGCTGGAATGGATGCGGATGTTGATGTCGTTCGAGCGCACGTTGTAGACCTTCACGTTCACGCGCTTGCGGGTGATCCCGTTGGGCTTCAGCCGGAACGGGCGGCTCACGTAGCGGGCTGTGCAGCAGGTGTAGGTGCCGGGGATGTCCTGGCCCGTGGTGGTGTCCACGCGGCTCGAGCTGGTGAGCACGGTGAGCCGCGCCCGGGGCGGGTTGGGGCCCGACTTGATCCGGATCCGGCGGATGCGGCCGGTGGCCGGCACCAGGAAGGTGGGGCGCTGGCGGAAGAGGTAGCCGCTGTGGTTGTAGGTACAGCTGCGCTGGTTCGTGGGCGAGCGCACGATGCCGCCGAGCAGCTCCCTGCACGAGCGCTGTCTCGCAGCCGTAGTCGGCGTTGGGCTTGCCGCGCATCGTGCTGCCGTACCACTTGGCCGAGGCCGAGCCGGGGACGAGCGCACATAGGAGAACTGTCGCGAGCACTGCCGCGAACGCGCGAGGGGCCACGGCGCCACCCTAATCCCGATTCGGCGATTCGGCCAGGCCTACGCAGTAGTGCGTACGCGCGCGCTGGCGAGATCTCGCGATGAAGCCTACGGTGGGTAACTCGTGACTCGCGTCAAGCCCCTGCTCGTAGTCACCGCGCTACTTCTGATCGCTCCTGCGGGGGCGAACGGTCAGGAGCGCACCCTCGGCAGCAACCTGGCGAACGCGCCCAACTCGTTCGGGTGCGAGACCAAGCCAACGTTCACCTCGCAGTCCTTCGACGGTTTTTACCGCCTGCTGCCCTCGGGCACGCCGGACTGCACCTGGTTCTCCGCGGGCCTGGTCGGCAGCCCGGCGTCGAACTCGGGCGGCGCGCCCGGTGACGGCCGGGTCACGAGCATCACGATCCGGACCGGTCCCGATCCGCCGGTGGTGCGGTTCCAGATCATCAGGCTGTTCGCCAACCCGGCGGCGGGCCCGAGCGACCGCCAGTGCTGCTTCTTCGTCACGGAGACCCCTCCGATCCAGGCCCGCGCGGGGAGGTCCACGCACGCTGTCAGCCTCCCGGTGGAGCGCCATACCAACCCCGCGACCAACCTGCTCACCCAGGACTACGTGGCCGTGAGCGCCGTCTCCGGCACGGGCGGGCTGCCGATGTTCGGCAACGGCCGCCACAACCTGAACACCGACTACTCGCCGGGCAACAACGCCGCCGGGTTCCTCTATCCCAGGATGGGGAGCGTCCCCGGCGACGGCCCGCCCGGCGGCGGCAGGCGCGAGGAGGGGATGCCGGGCGTCGAGGTGCTGCTCCAGTACACGTGGTGCCCCGCCGGACAGAGCTGCCGCGGCGAGCCACCGCGGCCCGCCGGCCGTGACGAGCGCCGCCTTCGATCCCACGGTGTTCCGCGCCGCCATCGATAACACCAACACCTTCAACCCCATTGCGCCGGCCCGGGCGAAGAGGGGCTCGAGGCTGTCGTTCACGCTGTCGGAGCCGGCGAACGTGAGCCTCCGCATCGAGCGCCGCGGCGGCACCGGCAGGCGGTACAAGGGCAAGTGCCGCAAGCCGAGCCGCAAGCTGCGCAAGCGCAAGAAGTGCATCCGCTGGAAGAAGGTGCGGACGCTGCGCAGCAACAACCGCCCGAAGGGCCGTACCACGCTCAGGTTCACCGGTCGCGTCCGGCGCAAGGCGCTCAAGCCGGGGCCGCTACCGCGTCGTGATCGTGGCGACCGACCCCTCCAAGATGAAATCGAAGGTCAAGACGGCGAAGTTCCGGATCGTGCGCTGACGTAACCTCCGCTCCGTGCCGGCGGAGCCCTATCGCATCGCCCAGGTGACGCCGTATCCCTGGGAGCAGCACCACGAGGTGAACGCATACGTCGAGCGGCTCTCCGACGAGCTGTGCCGGCGCGGCCATCGCGTGGTGGTTGTGGCGCCGTCGGACTCCCGCACGCTGATCAAGGAAGGACGGGCACGGATCCGCGAAATGCGCTCGGACCCAAATGCCGCCTTCGACGACGACGGCTGCGCCAGCGTGCTGGGCGTCGGCCAGAGCCTGCCGTTCCGCCGCGGCGGCTCGGTGTCGCTTCCGCTGGACGTGTCACGTTCGATCGAGGAGTTCCTGGAGCGCGCGGAGCTCGACTTCGTCCACGTGCACGAGCCGTTCGCCCCCAGCGCCTCCAGCGCCGCGCTGCGCCACTCGCGCGCGCTGAACGTGGGCACGTTCCACTCTCCCACCGAGCGCTTCGTATCGACCCAGGTGGCGCGGCCCGTGGTCGAGCGCCTGTTCGGCCGCCTCGACGGGCGCACGGCGGCGTTCGCGGCCACGCGCGACATCGTGGAGCGCTTCTTCCCCGGCAGCTACCGGGTGATCCGGCCGGGCGCCGACCTCCAGGCGTCCCCCGGCCCGCGCGCGAGGGCGCACAGGAGATCGTGTTCTCCGCCGAGGAGGAGCGCGGGCGCGCTGCGGCTGTTCCTGCGCGCGCTGCGCAAGCTGCCCGATCGAGCTCGACTGGACCGCCACCGTGTGGCTGCGCGACCCCGCCGCCGCTCACGCCGCCCGCGCTCTCGCGCCGGCTGCGCGACCGCGTGCGCTTCGCCGGGCCCGGCCGACGGCTCGGAGGCCCAGCACCTGTCGCGGGCGAGCATCGCCGTGGCGGCCTCGGCCGGAGCCGCGCCCGCGCCGCAGCTTCTGCTCCGAGCCCTGGCGGGCGGCGCGGTGCCGGTGGCCTCGCGGCTCGCCCAGTACGACGAGGTGCTTGACGAGGGCGAGCTGGGACTGCTGTTCGAGCCGCGCGACGCGGTGACGCTGGCCGCACAGCTCGAGCGCCTGCTGCGCGACTCGGCGCTCGCGCGGAGCGCCTGCGCAAGAACATCGCCGCCGCGCATCCGCAGCTGGAGTGGACGCGCGCCGCCGACGAGTTCGAGGCCCTGTACGAGGAGATCGCCGCCGCGGCGCCACTCGGTCGAGGGCAAGCCCGCGGTGCGCAAGCGCCTGCAGGGGCGCGACTTCATCCACGTCGACCTGCACATGCACACCGACCACTCCCACGACTGCGCCACGCCGGTCGACACCCTGCTGGCCGCGGCCAAGGAGGCCGGCCTGGGCGCGATCGCGGTGACCGACCACAACGAGGTGTCCGGCGCGCACGAGGCGCGCGACAGGGCCCGGGCGGAGGGCGGGATCGAGGTGATCGTGGCCGAGGAGGTGAAGACCGCCGACCAGGGCGAGGTGATCGGCCTGTTCATCGAGGACAAGATCCCGCGCGGCATGACGCTGCGCGAGACCATCGACGCGATCCGCGCGCAGGGCGGCCTGGTCTACGTGCCCCACCCCTTCGACCGGATGCACTCGGTGCCCGACTACGAGCACCTGCTCGACGTGGTGGAGGACGTGGACGCGATCGAGGTGTTCAACCCGCGCGTGGCGTTCTCGGCCTTCAACGAGGAGGCCGAGCGATTCGCGGCCAAGTACCGGATCGTCGCCGGCGCGGGCTCCGACAGCCACGTGGCGGCCGGGCTGGGCTCGGTGAAGATCCGGATGCGCGCCTTCGACGGCCCGGAGGAGTTCCTGGAATCGCTGCGCGACGCGGACATCGTGCGCAAGAAACAGAGCCTGCTCTACGTGCAGGCGCTGAAGTTCATCCAGACCAAGGCCACGCCGGAAACCGCCCGCCGCCGCACCGCCCGACCCGGCGCGGGAAGCAAGCGCGCCAGGCAAGAGGTGATGCATGTGAAGGAAGGAGCGCCCGGCCCGTCCAATACCCACCAGCAGGTGCCGGCTACCGACGACGAGATCCGCGAGAAGTACCTCGAGCGCGCGATTCGCGAGCTGAACGGGCTCACGCGCGAGATCCAGGAGTGCGACCACTGCCCGCGCGGCAACCTGATGCCCGTGCTCGGATCCGGCCATCCGCAGGCCGACATCTTCATGGTCAAGTTCGCGCCCCGGCCGTCGGAGATCGAGGAGGGCGTCGCCTTCTACGGCCGCGCCGGCGGCGCGCTGATGAAGAGCTTCAAGCGCCTGGGCATCGATCCGCTCGCCGTCTACGGCACCGTCTTCGTGAAGTGCCCGGTCGCCGACACCGACCTGTCCGCGCCGGAGTGCCGCGCGCGCGTGCTCGACGAGCTGGCCGTGGTGCAGCCGCGAATCGTGGTGGTGATGGGCGAGGAGGCGCTCGAGGAGCTCAACGGGCTCGGCGTGCCGCTTGGCGCCCAGGTCACGGCGACCCCGGGCGAGGTGCAGAAGCTCACCCCCAGCTGCGACGCCCTGTACGTGCCCGACATCGACGCCTCGCTCGACGACGAGAGCGCCAAGCGCGGCGTTCTGGAAGGCGTTCCGCTCGCTCGGCGAGTGGTACGCCGAGTTTCCCGCCGTACTAGAAGAGGGCAGAGGAACATCAGTGGCGGAAAAAGCACACGTCCTCGTCGTCGCAAACCGCACCGCGGAGTCGGATGAGCTGCTCGCGGCGCTGAAGCAACGCGCGGAGGGCGCGCCCACCCGGTTCACGCTGCTCGTGCCCGCCACTCCCCACGGGGTGGCCTGGGCTGCGGACATGCACTCCGGCGGTGAGGAGGCCGAGGCGCACTTGCAGAAGGCGATCGAGCGGTTCCAGGCCGCGGGACTCGAGATCGACGGCCTGCTCGGCGATCCCGACCCGATTGCCGCGGTGCAGGATGCGGTGAACACCACCACCGAGTTCGATGCGGTGGTGGTGTCGACCCTTCCCACTCACCTCTCGCGCTGGCTCAAGCTCGACCTGCCGACCCGGGTGGAGCGCACCACGGGGCTGCCCGTGGAGCACGTCGAGGCAGCCTCAGTCGAGTAGTCAGTCCCTCGCGCCCAGGAGCGCCAGCGCACCGCGCGCTCCCGTGACCTCGAACAGCTGGAAGGTGTTGGCTCCCCGGCGCAGGTGACGCTCGGGGAAGGTGAGCGAGAAGTACTCGACCGGATCGCCCTGCATGTGAAAGCTGCGCGCGACCGCCCGGATGCTGCCGTTCACCGCCAGCGCGAGGTCGCGGGTCTGACCCGGCAGCCCGCCGATGAGCCTTCCCGAGGCCTGCGTTGGAACGTTCGGCCCGCGAGGGTCGACCGACCCCAGATCCTTCGGGACGGCGAAGGCGGCGGTGGCGGTGGCTCCGGCCGTAGCCGACGCCCTGTGGTTCAGCAGGTTCCGGTGCGGGCCGATGCGGAACACCCCGCCCCAGGATCCGGTGCCGAAGTGGCGTGCCCGCTCCTCCCGCACGAGGCGGCGCCGGCGCTCCATGACCCGCGCCGTAACCGTGAGCGTCTTGAAGTCGCGGGTGTAGATCCGCACGCCGGGGCGGCGCCGGGCGGTGGCGCCGAACGCCGACGCCCCCGGCAGGTCGCGCCGCAGCGGCAGCCCGAGCAGCGAGGCGATCGTGGGGAGGACGTCGAGGGAGCTGGCGTACGCGCGGTTCACGTGGCCGTGGCGCTGGCCGGGGGCCTTTACGAACAGCGGGACCGGCGCGATCAGCTCCACGTTGGCGGCTGACACCGCGCGCCGGTCCGGTGCGCCCACCTGGAAGGACATCCCGTGGTCGGCCGTGACCACGATCAGGGCCCGGCGCAGGAGCCGCTTCCGGCTCAGCCGCGCGACCAGGCGCGCGATCACCCGATCGGCGAACCCGAGTTGGAGCAGATGGCGCTGCTCGTTGTGCCGGGTGAGAAAGAGGTCGCCGAAGCCGCCAACCCAGTTGAACGGAGGCAGCTGCGACCCCACCGTGTCGATGCGGCGGCGCCCCGAGGGCAGGTAGATCCACGGCTGATGCGGGAGCAGCGAGTGGTGGAAGGTGAACACCGGCCTGCGGCTCGGGCGGAGGGAGGCGAGGGTTGCGTTCAACCGCTCCCGCCGCTGGCTCAGCGCGTTGTGCGTGGTGTTGCCGTAGCCGGGTGAGCGGGGGCAGATCCGTGGAGGGCAGACGGTGGTCGCCTCCTCCAGCGCTCGCACCCGGTAGCCATGCCCCGCCAGCAGCGTGAATACGCTGCGCGGGTGCGAGAGATAGCTCGGGCCCTGCGTTGGGGCGGGCGCGTCGCCGGCGAGGATGGCCGGCACGGCGCCGGGCGTGCTGTCGAACACGGCGTGGGCGTTGGGGAACCAGGTGGAGTCACGCGCCAGCGCGGCGAAGCCCGGGAAGCGGCGCGGCGTCGATGCGCCCGTCGGCGTGAGGATCGCGTCGGCGGGGAACTCGTCGAAGACGATCATCACCACCGGCGGCCTCGGCCGGGCGGCAGCGGCGGGCACGGCGGTCAGCGCCAGCGCCACCGCCAGCACCACTACGCCGGATCAGCCTGACCGCTCCAGGAGCGCCACGCACTCAATATGGGGGGTCTGGGGGAACATGTCCACCGGCCGCACCGTCTTGAGCTCGTAGCCCGCGTCCACCATCTGGCGCGCGTTGGGCGCCAGCGTCGTGGGGTTGCACGACACGTAGACGATCTTCTTCGCCTCGACCTCGAGCACGCGGCGCACCACCTTCTGCGACAGGCCCGCGCGCGGCGGGTCGATCACCACCACGTCGGCCTTGCCCTCCTCCTCGAGCAGCGGGCGCATGGCGGTGCGGATGTCGCCCGCGTAGAAGCGCGCGTTGTCCACGCCGTTGAGCTTGGCGTTCTCGATGGCGTCGGCCACGGCGCGCTCCACCAGCTCGACCCCCACCACCTCGCGGGCCTCGAGCGCCAGCGCCAGCGAGATCGTGCCGATCCCGCAGTAGAGGTCGATACACCCGCTCGGTGCCGCCCAAGCCCCGCCATCTCGGCGGCGGCCGCGTAGAGGCGCTCGGCCATCTCGGTGTTCGTCTGGAAGAAGGCGTCGGGTGAGATCCGGAATCGCAGCGTGGTGCCCGCGATCTCGATCTGCTCCTCGATCGCCGGCGGGGCCCTTCAGCTTCTTGGTCTTGCCGCCGTACGTGGTCTCGGCCACGCCCTCGATCTGGGTCCACAGCACGCCGTCGGCGGGCAGCGCGGCGGCCAGCTCGTCGGTGCGGAAGTCGCCCCGGCTGGTGACTATCCGGGCCTGCACGGTGCCCGTGCGGCGGCCCTCGCGCACCACTAGGTTGCGCAGCAGGCCGTTGTGGTCGCCGCGGTCATAGGCGGAGAGCCCCTCCTCGCGACACCAGGCCTCGGCCGCCTCGCGCACCGCGTCCACGCGCTCGGAAGCGAGGATGTCCGTGAGACACCGGATCGACGACGTCCCAGCGACCCGGCCGGTGGAAGCCGAGCACGAGCTCGCCGTTCTCGTCTTCGCCGAACGAGTACTCGACCTTGTTGCGGTAGTGCAGCGGCTCGACCGCGGGCATGATCGCCTCCACGGGGGGAGCCTCGAAGCCGCCCAGGCGCTCGAGCGCGTCGCGCACCTGCTGCTCCTTCTCGGCCAGCTGGAGCTCGTAGGGCAGCACCTGCCACGGCGCGCCGGGATGCTCGGCCACGGGCTCGATCCGGTCGGGGCCGGGCTCGAGCATCTCCACCACGCGCGCCTCGGCGAAGGACTTCTTGGACTTGCCGATCTCGGCGCGAACGCGGTCGCCGGGCATCGCCCCGCGCACGAACACCACGAAGCCGTCCGTGCGCCCGACACCCGCCCCGCCGTGGGCGAGCGATTCGATCGCAGCTCCACGAGATCGCCGCGTCGGGGGCGGGCGGTTGGCGCTGGCCTCCATGGGACCTATGCTGGCAGCCGCATGGACCTGGACGCATATCGAGCAGAGGCCGAGGACTTCCTGTCCTCGATCGATCGCGAGTACTACGAGCACTACTCGGGGCAGAAGGACGAGTTCGATATCGAGCCGATCTACGACCGCCACGCCGCGCTGTTCTCGCGCGAGTCGGTCGATTCGCTGCGCGAGGCCGGCGCCGCTCCCGCGCTGATCGAGTTCTCGGTCCAGGGGCTGATCGGCCAGGAGCTGAAGGACGGATCGGCCGAGCTGGCCCGCCGCGAGGCCGCGCTGGAGCTCGAGTGGGACGGCGAGACGGTGCCGCTGCGCTCGACCGCCGTGCTGCAGGCCAACGAGCCCGACGCCGACCGCCGCGCCGAGTTGGAGGGCCTGCGCAACGAGCTCGACGGCCAGCGAGCTGAACCCGCTCTCCCGCGAACTGCTCGAGCGCTCACACGCCCTGGCACGCGATCTGGGCTGGTCGTCGATGCGCGACCTGTGCCAGGACCTGTCGGGCACCGACTTCGGCGCGCTGGCGGAGCAGACCGAACGCTTCCTCGAGGAGACCGAGGACACCTACGAGCAGCTGGTGGAGCCCGAGGTGCGGGAGCAGATCGACCTGGGCTTCGACGTGCTCAGGCGCTCCGACCTGGTTGCCTTCTTCCGCGCGCCCTCGCTCGACGCCGGCTTCCCGGAGGAGCGCCTGGTGCCCTCGCTCACCGAGACGCTCGGCGGGATGGGGATCGACGTGGCGGCCCAGTCGTCCGTGACGATCGACGCCGAGCGGCGCGCCGAAGAAATCGCCGCGGGCGTTCTGCGCCCCGGTGCGGGTGCCGGACGAGGTCTACCTGGTGATCGCCCCCGTGGGCGGGCGCGAGGACTTCGCGGCCCTGTTCCACGAGGCCGGGCACACCGAGCACTACGCGCACGTGGACGCCGCCCTGCCGATGGAGGACCGCTACCTGGGCGACAACTCCGTGACCGAGGGGTTCGCCTTTCTCTTCGAGCACCTCACCAGCGACCCGGAATGGCTGCAGCCGCCGGCTCGGAATCGACGATCCCGGGCCGATCGTGCGCCACGAACGCGCGTCGCGGCTTGTGTTCCTGCGCCGCTACGCGGCCAAGCTGGCGTACGAGCTGGAGCTGCACGGCGGCGGCGCCATCGACGGTCTGGACGCCGTCTACGCCCGCCGCCTCTCAGACGCCATCCACGTGGACTGGCCGGCGGTTTCGTGGCTGTCGGACGTGGACCCGTTCTTCTACGTCGGCGCGCTACCTGCGCGCCTGGGCGCTGGAGACCCACCTGCGCGGCGGAGCTGCGCGAGCGCTTCGGCGGCGCGTGGTTCGACGAGCCGGAGGCCGGCGCGTTCCTGCGCGAGCTGTGGAGCGCCGGCCAGGGCGCCGCCGGAGGCGAGGGGATCCTCGAGCGCGTCGGCGGCGCGGAGCTGGACTTCGGCGCGGTGCGCGCCGAGGTCCAGGCCTAGCCGAGTTTCTTCCCGACCGAGCTGAGCACCGACTTGCGGTTGGCGTGGCGGCGCTCGTAGTCGCGCACCTTGCGCAGCTCGGCCGGGCTCAGGTCCTCCAGGCGGCCCTGCACCTGCGCGGCCGTGAGGTCGTCATAGCCCGTGATCGGGAAGCTCGGCCCGAGGCCCGCCGCACGGCGGGCGCGGTCGGCCTGGGCGAGCACCGGGTCGGCCTGCTTGCGGGCCTTCGAGGTGGCGTCCTCCACCTGCTTGCGCGCGCGCCGGGCGGCGGTGGTGCCGCGCTTGCGCGCGGTGCCGGTGCGCGCCCTCGATCTCGTCGCGGCTGCGGCCGAGCAGCTGCTCGAGGTCGCACAGCACGTCGTTGGTCTGCTTGCGCCCGCGGTCGACGATCTCCGTCGACCAGGCGCTGAGCGTCGTCTGAGGTCACCCGGCCGCGCTTCACGGCGTCGGCCATCGCATCCTCGATCCGCTCACGCGTGAGCATCACCAGGCCGAGCGGGTCGATCAGGCGCTTTGAGATCGCCTCGCGCAGCTCCGCCACGCTCTTGGCGGAGAGGTCCGGGCTCTGCGGCCTGCGCGCTTCGCCGCGCCCTTCTTCGCCGCGGTCGAGCGCTTGCTGGCCGCCGGCTTGCGGGTGGTCGCTGCCTTCTTGGCCGCAGCGCGAACGCTTCGCGGCGGTGGACTTGCCGACCGCTTCGCCGACGTCGACGTCTTCTTCGCGCCGCTCTTGCGTTGCTGCGCCATCTCGTATCGCTCCCTCTCTTGTGTGTGCCCGTCCGGGCGGACTATCTCATGCCGAACGAGGCGGCGACAGGAGCATGGTCGGAGAGGCGCAGCGGCCCGGCGTCGCGCTCGGCCGGCGTCGCGGCGCCTCCACGACGTCAGGCCGCGGACGAGCAGGTGGTCGATCGCCTTCGGGCCGGTGGGCGCGGCGAGCCCGTGCCGCCGTTCGAGCTCCTCGAAGGCCTCGGGTGCTGGGACGGACGCAGGTTCAGGTCGCCTCCCAGGATCAGCGGGTCGCGCCCCCGCGAAGGCCAGGGCCAGCTCCGCCGCGCGCAGCAGCTCGGCCTGCGCCCTGGCCGGTCGCCGGCACGGACAGGTGCATGTTCGCCACGGCCAGCGCGGCCGCCGGCGGGCGTGACGAGCCGCGTGAGCAGCAGCGCGCGCCGCTCGGGCGCGCAGCGCCAGCGTGTGGCGCTCGACCGCCTCGATCCGTGCCGGGCGCGCGCACCAGGGTCATGTTCGACCCGCCCTCACCCGACTTGATCAGGTCCGGGAAGCGGTCGGCGATCGCGGCCCGCAGCGCCGGCAGCTCGTTGCGCGAGGTGAGCCCGAGGGCACCGTTCGCGCGGCATGCGCGGCCCAGGGCGTCGAGCCAGCGCGGCGGCGCCTCCTGCAGCAGCGCGACCTCCCAGGGCAGCCCGTCGAGCACCGCCGCGAACTCGGCGAGCAGCGAGCGCTTGGCGTCGGGACCGCGCGCCTTCGCGGCGGGTGGTCGCGCCCATGGAAGAGGTTCCAGGTGAGCGCCGCGACTACGATCCCCGAGTGACCCGTCATTTCCTCACCGGAGAGGAGGTTACGAGCGAGGAGCTGGGCGCACTGCTCGATCGCGCCGCCGAGCTCAAGGCCGACCGCCTCATCTCCCGCGCGCTCGAGGGGCGCAGCGTCGCGCTCATGTTCGAGCGGCCCTCCACGCGCACGCGCATCTCCTTCGAGGTCGGCGTGGCCGAGCTCGGCGGCACGCCGATCGTGCTGCGCGAGGGCGAGATGCAGCTCTCGCGCGGGGAGTCCGTGCGCGACACGGCGCTGGTGCTGTCGCGCTTCGTGCACGCGATCTGCGTGCGCACCGGCCCGCACGAGACGCTGGAGGAGCTGGCCGCGCACGGCTCGGTGCCCGTGGTGAACATGCTCACCCACGCCCACCACCCGTGCCAGGCGCTGGCCGACCTGCTGACGCTGCGCGAGAGCTTCGGCGAGCTGGAGGGCCTGAAGCTCGCCTACGTGGGCGACGGCAACAACGTGGCTCGCTCACTCGCCATCCTCGGCGCCATCGCGGGCATGGAGGTGGCCATCGCCTCCCCGGCCGAGCTGACCCTCGAGCCCGTGGCCGGCGCGACGCTGGTCACCGACCCGGCCGAGGCCGCCGACGGCGCCGCCGCGCTCTACACCGACGTGTGGGTGAGCATGGGCGACGAGGACGCCGACCGCCGGCGCGAGCTGCTCGCCCCCTACCGCCTCGACGACGCGCTGCTCGACCGAGCCCGCGACGACGCGATCGCCCTGCACTGCCTGCCCGCCCACCCCGGCGAGGAGATCACCGCCGAGGTGCTCTACGGCGAGCGCTCGGCCGTGATGGGACCAGGCGGAGAACCGGTTACACGTCCAGAAGGCCCTGTTGGAGCGAATACTGTCCGAGACCGAACCACAGGAGGTCCCCATATGACCAGATGGTTTGCACTACTCCTCGCCTGTCTCGCCCTCGGCCTGGTGGCCGGGTGCGGGGATGACGACGACGACGGCGGCGGCGAGCCGCCGAGACCACCGAGCAGCCGGCCGAGACGGCCGCCGAGGAAGACACGGGCGGTAGCGGCGCGGCAACGGACACGGTCGAGGTCGGGATGAAGGGCATCAAGTTCGACCCCGACAGCGTGACCGTGAAGGTGGGCGGCACGGTGAAGTGGACGAACAACGAGGACGTCCCCCACGACGTGACCAAGGAGGACGGCCCCGGCGCCGACTTCTCCTCGGGCAACGGCAACATGAAGAAGGGCGACACCTTCGAGCAGACGTTCAAGGAGGCCGGGACGGTCAACTACGTCTGCACGGTGCACCCGAACATGAAGGGCACCGTCAACGTCGAGTAACGCCGAAGCCGCGCAGCATCAGCAGGGCAGCCTCCCCCAGCCCACCGCGCTGGGGGAGGAGGCCGAGCTGGATCGCGGCGTCGTAGAGGTCGAAGAAGCCGCGCGCGCGGCGATGCGGTCGTCGCGCAGCTCCACGTAGTGCAGTCCGTGCAGCTCCAGCCGCTTCTCCGTCGGCGGGCAGCGGGCCCAGCTCGCCCGTCCTGGGTGCCGGTGAGCTTCCACGGGATGCAGCCGTGGCCGCCGCCCTCGAGCATCGGCGCCGTGGGCTCGATCGCCGCGTCGGGCAGCGCGCCCCGCATCAGCGCGGCGTGGCCGTCGATCTCCGCGCCCCCGTGAGCGGAAGCGCGGTGAGCGGGTCCTGTAGCTCACGTCGGCGGTGCAGAACTCGGCGAAGCCGCCCGCGCTGGTCCAGGCGGCGAGCCACGGCGGCGGCGAGCGCTCACGTGAGCTCGGCGACGCCCTCGGTGGGGCTCGACGCCTCGCCGTAGAGCCGCCGCGGGATCCGGCCGGACTGCGCGCGCCTCGTAGCCGGCCTCCACGGCCTTGCGCATGGCCGCGGCCATCGCCGCCGGGTCCTGCGCGCGTGAGATCGCGCTGGCCAGCAGCACGCCGTCGCAGCCGGCCTCCATCGCCAGCGCGGCGTCCGACGCCGTGCCGATCCCCGCGTCGAGGATCACCGGCACCCGCGCGGCCTCCACGATCAGGCGCAGGTTGTAGGGGTTGAGGATGCCCTGACCGCTGCCGATCGGCGAGCCCAGCGGCATCACCGCCGCGCAGCCCGGCGTCCTCCAGGCGCTGCGCCAGCACCGGGTCGTCGCTGGTGTAGGGCAGCACCGTGAAGCCGTCGGCCACCAGCGTCTCGGCCGCCTCGAGCAGCTCGGCGCCGTCGGGCAGCAGCGTCTTGTCGTCGCCGATCACCTCGAGCTTCACCCAGTCCGTCTCCAGCGCCTCGCGCGCCAGCTGGGCGGTGGTCACGGCGTCGCGGGCGGTGAAGCAGCCCGCGGTGTTGGGCAGCACCGAGCAGCCGGCCTCGCTCCAGCACCTCCAGGAGCGACCCGCGCGCGGCGGGATCCACGCGGCGCATCGCCACGGTGGCCATCTCGGCGCCGGAGGCGCGCGCCGCGGCGCCCATCGCGTCCATGCTGCGAAAGCCGCCGGTGCCGAGGATGAGGCGGGAGGTGAAGGTGCGGTCGGCGATCTTCATCGGCCGGCTCATCCTCCCTGAACCGCGTGCAGTACCTCGACCTCGCGCCCGTCCTGGAGCGTGGTGGCCGACCACTCCCCGCGCGGCACCACCTCGCCGTCCAGCGCCACCGCCACGCCCCGCCCATCGCCGGCGGCGCCGGCCGCCTCCACCACGTCGAGCACCGTGGCGCCGTCGGGGAGCGAGATGAGCTTGCCGTTCACGACCACCGCGGGCATCACGCGACCTCCGCACGCTCGCGCAGCGCCGCCGCGATCCGGTCGCCGGTGAGCGGCGCCAGCAGCACGCCGTTGCGGCCGTGGCCGGTCGCCAGCAGCAGGCCGTCCACGTCGGACGGCCCGATCGCCGGGCGGTTGTCGGCCTCCACGGGCCGCAGCGCCGCGCGAGCCCGAACGAGCTCCAGCTCGGCCACGTCGGGAAGCACCTCGTACGCGGCCTCCAGCAGCCGGAACACGCCGTCGGCGGTGACGGCGGTGTCGAAGCCCTGTTCCTCGGTCGTCGCCCCGATCACCACGCGCCCGTCGGAGCGCGTGACCACGTAGCAGCGCGGCGTGCGGATCAGCCGTGTCGCCGGCGGGCGGGCGCCGTGGCGCAGACGCAGCTCGAGCAACTGGCCCTTCACCGGCCTCACCGCCGTCGCGGCCAGGTCAGCGCTCCAGGCGCCGGCCGCGACCAACACCGCGCCCGGCCTCCACCGCCGAGCCGGGCAGCTTCACGCCGGTCACCCGGCCGTCCACGGTGATCAGGCCCTCCACAAAGGTGCCCTCGACCAGCTCCCCGCCGGCCTCGGCCAGCGCTCGCGCCAGCGCGGCCACCACGGCGGCGGGATCCACCTGGCCGTCCTGCGGGGCGGCGATCGCGCCCGCGATCCGCGGCGACAGTCCCGGTTCCAGGTCGCGGGCTGCACTCGGTGCGAGCCATTCGGAGTCGAGGCCGAGGCCCCGCTGGAACTCGTGTAGGCGGCGCAGCTCCTCGGCGTCGTCGCGGTCGGCCGCCACCACCAGAGCCCCCGTCTCCGCGTAGCCGGTGGGCATGCCCGTGCGCTCCTCGAGCTCCGCGGCGAAGCCCGCCCACTTCTCGCGGCTCTCCAGGTTCAGGCGCAGCAGCTCCTGCTCGCCGAAGTCGGCCTCGGTGACCGGCGCCAGCATCCCGGCCGCCACACCGCTCGCGCCGGCCCCGGCCTGGTCGCGCTCCAGGCACAGCACGTCGGCGCCCGACTGCGCCGCGCGCCATGCGCAGGCCAGGCCGACGATCCCTCCGCCGACCACGACCAAGTCGTAGGCGCTTCGCTTCGTTGCCACTGCTTGCCTCTCCATTGCCTCCGCCGGCATTACCCGGATCAGGTTCCACGGTCGGCGGCACTGTGCCGCCCTCTCAGCCTCTATGGCTCCCGTAGGGACAGGGTACCCGGGACGCTCTGAGAGGATTCGCTCGCGTGACCGACCTGCGCAGCGCCCGCCTCTACTTCGTGACCGACTCGGGCACGCCGGACGACCTGCTCCGGGCCGCGCTCGACGGCGGCGTGGACATGGTGCAGCTGCGCGACCCCTCCGCCGGCGACTCCGAGCTGCTGGCCGCTGCCGAGCGCTTCCGCGCGGCGTGCGACGACGCCGGCGCGCTCTTCTGGGTGAACGACCGGCCCGACCTCGCGCTCGCCGCCGGGGCCGATGGCGTGCACGTGGGCCAGGACGACATGCCGGTGGCCGACGCGCGCCGCGAGGGGCTGCTGGTGGGGCTGTCCACCCACTCCCCCGAGCAGTTCGCGGCCGGCGTGGCCGCGGGCGCCGACCAGCTGTCGGTGGGGCCCGTGTGGGAGACGCCCACCAAGCCGGGCCGGCCCGCGGCGGGCCTTGACTACGTGCGCCACGCGGCCTCGGCCAACGCGGACGTGCCCTGGTTCGCCATCGGCGGCATCGACGAGTCGAACGTGGCCCAGGTCGTGGAGGCAGGCGCGTCACGGATCGTGGTGGTGCGCGCCATCCGCGATGCGGCCGACCCCCGCGCCGCCGCCGCGGCGCTGCGAGCCGCGCTCGATCGGAGGCCCGTTGGCACAGCGCAGTAGCCGGAAGCGGCGCAAGAAGCGTCAGCGCGCGCGCTCGGAGGGCGACGACAGCATGGCCCGCGGCTACGCCCGCGGGCGCGAGAAGGACGAGGCGGCACGGGCAGCGCTGAAGCCGCTCGCGCAGGGCGAGCGCCCGGTTGCCGTGACCGCGGCCGGAGTCGTGGCGCTGGTGCTCGGCGTCGGGAACGTGATCGTGTACCTGGCCGGCTACGAGATCGGCGGCGAGCGCCCGGCGCTGGTCGGCGTGCTGCTCTACAGCGGGCTGATGCTGGTGGCGGCGTGGGGCTGCTTCAACGTGCGCTACTGGGCGGTGCTCGGGATGCAGGCCCTGCTCGGCCTGTCGATCGTCCTGTTCTCGCTACTCGTGATCGGGGCGAAGAGCATCCTCGTGGCGCTCGTCAGCCTGGTCATCGTCGCCCTGGCCGGCACCCTGTTCTGGTTCCTCGTGAAGTCGATGGCGCGGATCCAGATGCCCGAGCGCCCGGGCTCCTAGCTCTCCTCCACCACCGCCGCGCAGCGTGCCTCCACCGCACGCTTCAGCTCTGCCGCCACAGACGGGAGCTCGCTCGCCATCGCGCGAAACGCCGGCGGCGACATCACCATCAGCGTGCTCGGCTCGGTGGCGGTCACGGTGGCGTTACGCACGCCACGTTCGATGAGCGCGGTCTCGCCGAAGAAGTCTCCGGGCCCCAGCTTGGCCACGACGTCGTCGTCGCGGCGAACCTCCACCGAGCCGTCCTCGATCGCGAAGAACTCCGACGGCGTCGATCCCTGGGCCAGAAGGCTCTTGCCCTCCGGCACGTCCACCTCGTCGGCGTGGCGGGCCACCTCGCGAAGCTCCTTCTTGCTCAATCCTTGAAACAGCGGAATGGAACGCAGCTTGCCTTCGTCCAACGTCTCTCCCTCCTTACGGGCTCCCGCGCGATCCTCTCACCTATAGGCTCAAATGCCTATGCCCGAGAGCAAATACGACTGCATCGTGATCGGTTCCGGCCCCGGCGGCTACGTGGCCGCCATCCGGGCTGCGCAGCTCGGCATGAAGACGGCCGTGATCGAGAAGGGCAACGTGGGCGGGCGCTGCCTCAACGAGGCCTGCATCCCCGCGAAGGCCGTGCTGCGCGTGGCCGACGCCATGAAGGAGGTGAAGGAGGCCAAGTCCTTCGGCATCAAGACCGGCGACGTGGAGTTCGACTTCGGCGGCGCCAAGAAGCACCGCGACAAGGTGATCAAGACGCTCATCGGCGGCGTGTCGATGCTGTTCGAGAAGAACAAGATCGACCTGATCGAGGGCTTCGGCTCCGTGACCGACGACGGCAACGTGAAGGTCGGCGGCTCCTTCGACGGCTCAGAGATCGAGGCCGGCTCGGTGATCCTCGCCTGCGGCTCGATCGCCCGGCCGATCGGCGACATCAAGTTCGGCGGGCGGATCGTGGACACCGCCGGCATGTGGCTCACGGCCGACCAGCCCAAGCGGCTGGCCGTGATCGGCGCCGGCGCGTCGGGCACCGAGGTGGCCTCCGCGTTCGGCCGCCTGGGCACCGAGGTGATCCTGCTCGAGGGGCTCGACCAGATCCTGCCGCTGGAGGAGAAGGAGATCGCCCGCGCCTGCGCCAAGGAGATCGCCAAGCAGAACGTGAACATCATCACCGGCGCGAACGTGGAGAAGGTCGACGACTCCGGCGACTCGGTGAAGATCGAGGTCGGCGGCGAGACCCACGAGGTGGACCTCGTCTGCATCGCCGCCGGGCGCGGCGCGGACGTGGAGGGCCTCGGCCTCGAGGAGGCCGGCGTGGAGACCGACGAGCGCGGGCTGATCAAGGTGGATGGCGCGCTGAAGACCAGCAAGGAGGGCGTGTGGGCGATCGGCGACCTCGTCCCCGGCCCCGCGCTGGCCCACAAGGCATCCGACGAAGGCATCATCGCCGTCGAGTCCGCCGCCGGGATGGACACCCACCCGATCGACTACCCCTTCATCCCGCGCGTGACCTTCTGCTCACCCCAGGTCGCGTCGTTCGGGCTCACCGAGGCGCAGGCCAAGGAGGCCGGGCACGACGTGGTGACCGGCAAGGTGCCGATGGGCGCGGTCGGCGCCCCCACCGTCTACGGCGACCGCGGCGGCATGGTGAAGATCGTGGGCGACAAGCGCTACGGCGAGCTGCTCGGCGGCCACATCGTCTCCGCCAAGGCCGCCGACCTGATCCAGGAGCTGGTCATGGCCCGCGACCTGGAGGGCGGCTACCCCGAGGTGGCCCGCTCGATCCACGCGCACCCGGCGTTCGCCGAGGCCGTGATGGAGGCCGCCCGCGCAACGGACGGCTGGCTGATCCACGGCTAGCGCCGCGAGGCGTAGAGCGCGGCGGAGAGGCGGATCGGCGGCGGGTTGCCCTGCGGGGGCGTGGGCCGCGAGGTGACCTTCACCGAGGCCGACGTGGAGCACGTGAAGCCCTTGCGGCGCGGCTTGCGGATCTTCCCCGTCACGTAACCGGTGCCCTTGAACGTCTTGGACCGGCGCAGCAGCTTCAGCTTGCGGTTGAAGCAGAAGGCCTGGAGGAAGACCTCGATCTTCGCGTCCTTGGCGCTGCGCGCATTGACCCGCACCACGCGGTCTCGCTTGCGCAGCTTGCCCTCGGGGTTCACGAACGGCAGCACCTCGGTCGCGGAACGCAGGCTCACGCGGCGCGCACTCGCGGACGGCGCGAGTGCCAGCGCCGCGCACAGCGCGAGGCACAGCAGGAGGGCGGTTCGCTTCATGCCTGCCCTATCGGCAGGGCACCGCTAGCGCCTGAGTCGGCGCAGCTTACCCGGCGCGTGTTCGTCGCGACCTGGCCGATCGAGTCACGCACGCGCAGGTTGAGGCGGATCCGCGTGCCGCGCGGACGGCGGCGGATCAGCCGCCGGCCCGTCTTGTTCAGCTTCACCCGCACCAGCGTGCTGCGCTTCCCGGCGGGGATCGTGCGCGAGCCACGCCCGATCGTCGCGACCTTGCGCCCGCGCGGCTTCCACCGCGCGGTGATCACGCAGCGGCGGCGGCCCCTGCCGCTCGCCCGGCACTGGACGAGGAAGGACTTGCCGTTGCGCGAGCGCCCGTACTTGTGGCGGCCGAACCCGGCGCGGATGCCGAACCTCGGGCTGTTCACCTGCTTGGGCGGGATCGCGAAGCTGTTCGACGTCGAGCTGGCGATGAGGGCGTTCGGGACGGTGATCGTCTCCTTCAGGTACTCGGGGAGCTGCACGCCCGGATTGCCCGCGATCCGGCCGGGGCGCGTGTAGCGCAGCCACGGCAGCGTGAAGCTGCCGCCGGTGAGGCTCACGCTCTGGCCGGCGGCGGTGTGCACCCACCAGTCGGTGTTGGCGTCGGTCACGCGCACGGCGATCCGGTGGCCCTTCGCGAACTTCCAGTCCATCGACCACAGGTCCATCCCGATCGTGCCGCTCTGGCGGATCAGGTGGCCCTGGCGGGTGACCAGCGGCCCCTCGCCCTTGGCGTCGATGTCGTAGACGTCCACCACCACGTTGGAGTTCGGCACGGGCGTGGTCACGTTCACGGTCGCGCGGCCCGAGCCGGCCAGGTGCGCGGCGTGGGGCAGCGGCTTGGAGATGGTCCACACGCCCGCGACGTCGGTGCCGGTGGACGAGCCGTCGGCGTCGTCGCTGTAGCTGCCGGTGCGGAACGGGCTGTTCAGGCCGCGCGAGTCGCTCGGCGGCCAGTCGGCCTCGGCGCGCCAGATGCCGTCGTTGGTCTGCAGCGCGTGCTGGGGGTCGGGGCTGGGCTTGGCGCCCTTGAGGAAGCGGTCGTAGAAGCGCACCACCTCGTCGTAGAAGCCGGCCCGGCCCATCTTCAGCCGGCCGATGTTCGTCTCGTCGCAGCCCTCGGAGATGTCGTCCTGCTTGCACGTCTCCGCGCCGCGCACGTGCTCCCACGGGCCCAGCCACGAGCGCTGGTAGCCGGCGTGGTTGCGCATGTACTGGGCCAGGCCGTCGGCCACCGTGTTGTTCTCGGTGGTGCCCTGGGTGAGGAACAGCGGCACCTTCGAGCCGGCGGCCCCCGGGATCAGGTTGCGCGGCAGCCAGTAGGGGGAGCCGTGGTTGTCGTCGCCGGTCTGGTCGAGCTGGTTGCGCACGCTGCAGCCGGGGCGCGCGACGTCGTCGGCGCCGTTGGTGGTGTAGAGCGGGTTGCCCAGCAGCGGCCCCGGCGTGAGCGCGATCAGGTTGTAGAGCGCGGGCGTGGCGCCGGAGTTCAGGCGCCGGATGCCGTCGCCGTAGAGGTAGCGGTAGAGGTCATAGACCGGCTCCTGGGCGACCACGGCCTTGAGGCCGGCGGGGCGCTTGTTCACGCCCACCAGGCCGGTGACGCCGTCGTAGGACTTGCCGTACATGCCGACCTTTCCGGTCGACCACGGCCGCGACGCGAGCCAGTTCACCGAGGCGACGACGTCGGACTGCTCACCGGGCCCGCCCCAGTCGAGGCAGCCGTTGGAGCCGCCGAAGCCGCGGATGTCCACCATCACGAACGTGTAGCCGCGCTCGATCAGCTTCGCGCCCTTTAGCAGGTCGTAGAAGCGGTCGGAGGGGCCGACGGTGGGGCCGACCGGGTCGTAGGTGGCGTCCTGGATCGGGCCCGCGGGGCCGACCTGGCCCGAGTGGTTGAAGTACGGGCCGATCGACATGATCACCGGCGTCTTGGCGTTAGCCGGCAGGTTCTTTGGCCGCAGGATGTCGGCGTGCAGGGTCACGCCGCCGCGCGGAGGGGATGTCGGCCTGCGACCAGGTGGCGTTGGCGGGCACCGGCGCGGCCTGGGCCGCGCCGGCCCCGAGGAGGGCCAGGAAGGTGGTGGCGAGTGCGGCGCGAGTTCTCATTGAGGGCTTCAACGCCAGGGAGGGGAGTTTCTTGCGCGCGATCGTCAATCCGAGTTTCGCGGTATTTCCGATCAAACGCGTCCAGTGCCCCCTGGAAGGGTCGACGGGCCCGGAGTACCGTGCCGCCGGTATTTGCGGGAATCCGGTCGGGTTCAGGGGGGCGAACTCTCGCCGGTCTGGACCTAGAGGGAGAAAGCGGTCGGTAGGGAGCCGGGCGCGCGGATGATCGGGGGCGTGGATGGCAAGGTCATGGAGGCGGAGCCTCATCGGGGCGGCGGCCCTGGTGTGTCTGGTGGTGAGCGAGCCTGCCGCGGCTGGCGAGTACACCGTCGCGACGTGCCGGGCGACCCCCACCTTCGCGACCCATGCTTTCGGCAACTTTGCGAGTCGCGGCATGTTCGTGAAGCCCGCCTGCAACCCCGAGGGACGCGGCGTCCGGGGCTTGGTCATCGGCAATGCGCGCCGCTCGGGTCGTGTCAAGCGCGGCGCGCAATCCGTACTCGCGCTGAGCGCCCCGCGAGGTGCTCACTTCAAGCGCTACACGTGGTCGGGCGAGACCGCCAGAAGCGACTGCAGGTACTCGATCTACAGCTATGCAAAGGGCCCGGGAATGAAGGCCTTCACCGTCACCACCCGCCGCAAACGGAATCGCTCGCCGTTCAAGGGATGTCCGCGACGGGGGCGCTTCCAGGCGTCGGGCAATCCCCGGCCCACGACACACCCCGTCGGTAACGACCTCCGAGGGGCGGATCGGATCGTCCACCGGGTGAAGTGCCACGGCTCGCATGGCTGCGCCGCGAGCGGGGTCAACCGGGTCCGGATCTACAAGGCGTCGGTGACCGTGAGCGACCGGACTCCGCCGCTGGTGGCGATTACTGGTGGGGCGCTGGCGTCGGGGCGGTGGGTTTCGGGCCGTCAGGTGGTGCAGTACGCCGCGGCGGACAACGTTGGGGTGCAGAAGGGGGTCCTCGTAGGGGCGCAACGGATCGCCCCGAAGCCGCGCGCACATGTGACTTCACCCGGATGGTCCCGTGTGCAAACGGGCCGGGTCGATCTGCGTCGACACGAAGAATCTTCCGAGGGAACCCAGCCGGTGACTGTCGAAGCCACCGATGCGGCTGGCAACCGCGGGCGCTCTCGCCAGGTGACGGCGCGTGTCGACAACACACCGCCCGCGCGGGTCAATGTTGCGGATCGCAGGGGGCGATGGCTGGCGGCGCACAGCCGAGTTCGTCCTCCGCTGGGCCAACCCAGCCGAACGCGATCGTGCTCCTGATCGCCGCGGCGCACCACACCCTTTGCAGCAGGGCGACACGCAAATGCGCAACCCGCCGCACGGCCGGGGGACGGTATCAGCCAGCTCAAGCTCAGCGCACCCGCTCCTGGGGAACACACCACGACCATCTGGCGCGAGGACGCGGCGGGCAACCATGAGCGGGACAACGAGTCAGTCCCCGTTGCGCTCCGCTACGACCCAGAGCCACCTCGACCGGCCTTCGAGTCGTCCTCAGTCTCGGATCCGACGCGCGTATCGGTTGCTGTGACCGACCGGGTCTCAGGCCTCGCCGGTGGTGGAATCGAGATCAGCCGGGCTGGGATCCGGGGCGTGGCACGCCCTCGCCACCCGCAAGGACGGCAGCAGGCTGGTGGCGCGCATTGATGACTCCCGATACCCACCCGGGCAATACGCGCTCCGTGCGCGAGCATTCGACCAGGCCGGTAACGAGGCCTCAACCGACCGCCGCGGCGACGGGCGGCCGATGATCGTCACACTGCCGCTCAGGGTGGCCGCCTCGATGCGAGCCGGAGTGATGCGTAGAAAGCTCGTCGGGCAGAGGCAAAGCACGCCGGCGGAAAACAATCCTCGCGTCTCGCGCACGCATCCGGTTCGGCAGGACCGCCCGAATCGGAGGCCGGTTGGTGAACGCCCAAGGCGATCCGATTCCGGGGGCGCAGATCCTGGTTCTCACCCGGACTCCTACGTCGGCTGAGAAGCTGGCCGGCATCGCGGTCACTGGACCTACTGGCCGCTATCGGTACCTCGCGCGTGCCAACTCTTCGCGCACGCTGCGATTCATCTACGTAGGGCAACGGCTTCGTACTCCCAGTCCAGCGGGAAGTACGGCTTCTCGTGCCGGCGTCGAGCTCGGTTCGCGTGAGTCCGCGGCGGTTGAGGAACGGCGGGGCGGTGAGGTTCCGGGGAAAGCTCGGCGCACCTGTCGCCGGCAAGCTCGTCGAGTTGCAGGTGAGGTTGTCTGGCCGCTTCCAGACGTTTAAGACGATCCGGACCGACGCTCGTGGTCGCTGGGCCACGCGTTATCGCTTCAAGCGCTCGTGTGGCCTCTCTCGTTACCTCTTCCGCGCGAGGCTACCGAAGGAGGCGACGTATCCGTTCGAGGCAGGTCGGACCCGTTCACGGGGCGTGACCGTCCGAGGGCTACCCTGCGGCTGAGCCAGGGCGGCGAGACTTTCGCGCCGCCCGAGCGTTCTGACAGACTGGAGGATCTGACCGACATGCGCGCCCGGCTGACCTACGCGAACGTGATGTCCACCTTGGCGGTGTTTATCGCGCTGGGCGGCTCTTCGTACGCGGCCCTCAACCTCACGGGCCGGGACGTGAAGAACAGCTCGCTCACTTACCGGGATCTCAAGCGCAACACGCTTGGTGGCAGCCGAATCAAGGAGTCGCGGCTCGGGACCGTCCCTCGGGCACGAAACGCGGCGCGGGTCGGTGGGCTGAGTGCAGGGCGGCTACTTCTCAAGTGCCCGGCCGGCACATTCCCGCCCAGGGCACATGTGCCGAGACGGCGGCCCGAGCCTGCGCTCGGTTACGGAGGCGCAGCAGCAACCTGCCAGGCCACCGGAACCCCGCAGACCCCGGGACGTCGGGTTCCGACCCATCAAGAGCTTCTCGGGGCTATGAGCTACGAGCAGATTGTTCTCGCGCCAGGCGGCGAACTCACAGCAAACATCTACCCTGCGTGCCAGCCCAGCCGCTCCATTGAACGTGCTGGTGCTGACTGACGAGGCAGGCGGATACGCCTTCACCCCCAACACCTTCGCCGGCCGCAAGCCCTACCGCTGCGTCGTAGACCCGCTGAACTAGCCTCACCCGCGTGCCCGACCAGCCGGTCTTCTACTTCGACCTCGGCTCCCCCTACGCCTACCTGGCCGCCGAGCGCGTCAACGAGCTGATGCCCGTCGTCCCCGTCTGGCAGCCGATCCTCCTCGGCGGCATCTGGCAGCACACCGGCGGCGACTCCTGGGCCCGGACCGACAAGCGGGACGAGGGCATGCTTGAGATCGAGCGCCGGGCGGACGAGCGCGGGCTCCAGCCCATCCGCTGGCCCGACCCATGGCCCACCAACACCCTCACCGCCATGCGCGTGGCCACCTTCACCCAGCAGATCGGCCGCGGCGTTGCCTTCTCCATCGCCGCCTTCCGCCAGGCGTTCGCCGGCGGCCGCGATCTGTCGGTGGTCGACAACGTGCTGATCGCCGCCGCGGCCTGCGAGCTTCATCCGAATGCGGTGCTCAAGAGCATCGAGACCAAGGCCGTGAAGGACCGGCTCCGCGCCGCGACCGACGAGGCGTATGAGCGCGGGGTGCGCGGCGTGCCCACGATCGCGGTCGGCGACGAGCTCTTTTACGGCGACGACCGGCTCGAGGAGGCGGCCGGGGCGATCGACTGAGGAGCTGTAAGAACTATTGCCCGGTATGCGGGAAGAAGTTCGGACGGTGGCGACGACGGCGCCTCCGCGCAAGCGCTTCCCTACTCTTCCGCGCCGTGCGCACCCGCCACCTCATAGCCCTTGGACTCGCCGCCATCTCGCTCGCCGCCGCCGGATGCGGCGAGGAGGAGAGCGGACTGCAGGAGGGCGAGGAAGCCGGTCAGGAGGAGCAGGCCGCCGAGGAGGCCGAGGCGCCCGAGGCGCCGCCGGAGACCTCCGGCGAGCTGAAGGAGAAGCCCAAGATCACGGTGCCCAAGACCCCGGCCCCCACGAAGCTCGAGACCAAGGACCTCGTGAAGGGCAAGGGCGCCACCGCGAAGTCGGGCAGCCAGATCAGCGTGAACTACTCGGGCGTGGCCTACTCAACGGGCAAGGAGTTCGACAACTCCTACGACCGCGGCCAGCCCTTCGACCTCCAGCTCGGCGCCGGCATGGTCATCCCCGGCTGGGACCAGGGCATCGAGGGGATGAAGGTCGGCGGCCGGCGCCAGCTCATCATCCCGCCGGACCTGGCGTATGGCGCCGAGGGTCAGCCGCCGACCATCAAGGGCAACGAGACGCTGATCTTCGTGGTCGACCTGCTCGGCGTGCAGTAGCGCCTAGCGGCGCACGAGCAGCCGGGTGATGAGTCCGGCGACGAGCAGGTAGGCCACCGCCGCGAAGCCGTAGTTCACCGCCACCTCGGTCTTGGGGTTGTCGAGGTTGAAGATGTCCTTGAACGGGCCGGCGAGGAAGCGCCCGGCGTCGAGCACCGCCTCCACGATCCCGTTCGAGCGATTGGCCTCGAACACCACGAACAGGATCGTGACCACCAGGATCGCCACGATCACGCGCGCGATGAGGTTCACGATACGTGCGACGCCCCAGGCGCCCTTGCGGGCGGCGACGGTGGCGGCGTTGGGCTCCGAGCGGGCTCTGCGTCCTCTGTTAGCTATCCGTGCCATGACCGGGCGTTGCCCGTATGGCCGAGTTTCAATCAGCGGCGCTTGCGCTTCGGTGCCTTCACGCTCAGCTTGCCCTTCTTGACCTTCGCCTTGCCACCGCGGCCGTCGGTCGCATTAGCGCTGAGCGAGCCCTTCAGCCGCTTCGACCTGGCGAGCAGCCTGCGCTTGGACTTCGAGAGCTTGATCCGCACCGTCTTGGTCTTGCCGGGGGCGATCGAGAACGACGCCGTGCCCAGCTTCACTGTCTTCCTCTTGACCTTCGCGGTGAGGGAGAGCTTGCCCTTGCAGCGCGTGACCGCGGCCGCCGGGCACCTCACCTTCACCGACACCCGGCCCTTTCGGTCCGCCCGCGCCGACTTGGTCAGGATGCTCACCCCACCGAACGCGGTGACGCTTGCCGCCCGGCGGTGTCGTGGGAGTCGTGGTCTTGGGGGTCGCGGGGGTGGTGAACGTCTTGTCCGCGCCGACCACCGTGCCGTCGCCGTTGGTGGCCGTGGCGCGGTAGTGGTAGAGCGTGCTGGGCTCCAGGCCGGTGAGCGCGGCGGCGGCGGCCACCGCGGCCACTCCGGATCCGGCGGGGACGGCTGGGGTGAGCGAGCCATAGGCCGTGGTCTTGCCGAACGCGAAGCGCACGGTGGTCGCGCGGGCGTTGGGGTTCACCGCGCCGGCCAGGTTGGCCGAGTTGGAGGTGAGCGCGCTGAACGCGCCCGTGGTGACCGCCGGCAGGGCGCGCTCGAAGGCGCCGATGTCACACGCGGGGCCGCGCGGGCGGGGGATGTCGCGCTGGTCGGTGGCGGTGCAGTTGGCGGACACCGCATCGATCGCGGGGCTGCCCGCGGCGGGCGCCATCGTGAACGTCGCCCCACCATTGGGCCCCAGCCCACCTAACAAGGGGTCCACCTCGAGAGCGTTCGGGCAGCTGCTGTCGGCGGGGAACGAGATGTTGTTCGAGCTGGCGCTCAGGTTGTAGCCCACGCCGGAGCATTGCTCGGCGGCGTTGTAGGCGATGATCGTGTTGCGCACCGCGAGTCCGGCGGAGCTGCTGCTGCGAAGCCCGCCGCCGAAGCCCGCGGGCCCGACGCTGCCCGAGGAGGCCGAGGACCCGCTGCCCGCCGCGCCGCCGGGGCCCCCGGTGCCTGTCTCATTCGCCGCGATCGTGGCGTGGGTGATCGTGCCCGAGGAAGCGGCAGCGGGCGCGGACACCCCGGCTTCGCCGCCGCCGAGGCCACCGTTGCCGCCGGTGGTGTCCCCCGAGCCGGGCCCGCCGGATCCGCCGGCGCCGCCGGCGCCGGCGCTGTTGCCCGACACGGTGGAGTCGGTGATCGTGAGCACCCCGTTCCCCTGCTGGCGGAGCCCTCCGGTGAACCCGCCCGTGCCGCCGTTCCCGCCGGATCCGCTGCCGACGGAGCTGCCTGCGCCGGGCGCGCCGCCATCGCCGCCGGGACCGCCCTCCTCCGCGCTGTTGCCGGAGATCGTGGACCGGATGAGCGCCGTCGAGCCGCCAGAACTGGAGATCGCGCCGTCTGCTCCGGCGTTGCCGCCGAAGCCTCCCGCCGAGTTGCCTCCTGGACCCTGCGGCGTGCCGCTACCGCCCGTGCCGGCGGCGCCACCCGGCCCGCCCGTGCCACCGTCGCCGCTCTCGTTGGAGACAAGGCTGGAGTCGGTGACCGTGAGGGCGGTGTCCTCCTGGTAGATGCCTCCCCCGAAGCCACCGAAGATGGCTGTGCCGCCCGTTGACGGACCCCCTTGGCCACCGGAGCCGGTGCCGGTGCCGCCGACGCCGGCCGGGCCACCATCGCCGCCGTTGCCCGACGGGCCGGCCTCGTTGTCGATCACGGTCACACGCGTGAGCTCCACCGTCGCGCTGTCCGCGGAGATCGCGCCTCCGCCTCCGCCGAACCCGCCCATGCCGCCGTTGCTGGAACCGCCCATAACGCCGGTGGCGCCCGAGCCGCCCGCACCCCCGGCGCCGCCCTCCCCGCCGTCGCCGCCGGCGCCGGCGAGGTTGCTGTCGAAGGTCGTGTCCGTGGCCGTGAGCTGCGACCCCGAGTCAAGCGCCACGCCACCCCCGGAGCCGCCGTTCCCGCCGGTGCCGCCGATGCTGTCCGCGCCGAAGGGACTCGCGCCCGCGAGAGCCGGACCGCCCTGACCGCCCGCCCCGCCTGCGCCGGCGGAGTTATTGGCAACCACGACGGACGTGAGCGTCAGGTCGCCCTCGTTGAGGATGCCGCCGCCGCTGGCGCCTTCGGTGCCGGCGCCCCCGACGCTGGGGTTGCCATCTATCGGCCCGGACGGCCCCACATCGCCGGGGGCTGCGAATCCACCCCTCACCGTGAGGTCCTCCAACTCGACAGCCGTTAGCACCCCAATCACGTGCACGACGCGGTCGAACCCATCCTGGTCGAGCTCGGTCTGGCCCGCCCCGGCACCGGTGATGGTGACCAGGTCGGTGATGTCGAGGTCCCCGGTGGCGTTGGCGTCCTCGCCCCCGGGTCCCACGTTGTTCAGGTCGACGTGGTAGGTCCCCGTCCCAAGCGTGATGTCGTCCGCGCCGGAGCCGGGCGTGCAGTCCGAGCCGGGGCCGGCGTTGTCGTCGTTGGCCGCGGAGATGGCCTCTCGTAGCGAGCAGGCGCTGCTACCGCCGGCCTCGTCGCCGGTGGTGGTGACCGTGATGTCAGCAGCGAGCGCGCTGCCGGGGAGGGCCAGCAGTAGCGACAGGATGGCGCCCAGGGCCAGCCGGGCTGTACGAGTCATCCAGTCGAGCCTCCTCCAGGTGGGGCGGCGTGTCAACTCGGCGCCTAGCGCTTGCGCTTCGGCGCCTTCACGCTCAGCTTGCGCTTCGTGGTCTTTGCCTTGCCGCCGCGGTTGTCGGTTGCGCTGGCGCTCAGGGACCCCTTGAGCCGCTTCGACCTGGTCAGCAGCCTGCGCTTTGACCGCGACAGCTTGATCCGCACCGTCTTCGTCTTGCCGGGAGCGATCGAGAAGGACGCCCTGCCCAGCTTGACGGTCTTCCTCTTGACCTTCGCCGTCAACGAGAGCCTGCCCTTGCAACGCACGACCGCGCTCGCCGGGCACCTCACCTTCACCGACACCCGACCCTTCCGATCCGCCCGCGCCGACTTCGTGAGGATGCTCACCCCTCCGAACGCCGGGAGCGTGGTCCTGGGGGTCGTGGTCTTGGGAACGGCGGCTGTGGTGAAGGTCCTGTCAGCGCCGACCGTGGCGCCATCGCCGTTGGCGGCCATCACGCGGTAGTGGTAGAGCGTGCCGGGCTCCAGCCCGGTGAGCGCGGCGGAGGCGGCAACCGCCGCCGTGCCCGATCCGGCGGCGACGAGCGGAGTGAGCGAGCCGTACGCCGTGGTCTTGCCGAACGCGAAGCGGACGGTGGTCGAGAGCGTGTTGGGGTTCACCGTGCCGGCCAAGTTGGCCGATGTGGTCGTGAGCCCGCTGAACGCACCGGTGGTGACCAGCGGGGCGGCGCTCTCGAAGGCGCCGATGTCGCAGGCCGGGCCGCGCGGGCGAACGAAGTCACGCTGGTCGGTGCCGGGGCAGCTCGCACCGCTCGAGGGCACCTGGTCGATCGCCGGGCTGCCCACTCCGAGCGCCATGGTCTGCGTCGCCCCGCCGTTGCTGGCGAGGGCGCCCAGCAGGGGGTTGGAATGGAGCGTGGCGGGGCACGTCACTGGCGCGTCGGGGAACGAGAGGTTGTGCCCGCCGTCGGTGAAGCCCGACCCGCCGCACTGGCCGGGAGTGTTGGACGCGATGATCGAATTGCGCACGGTGATGGTGCCGCTGCTTGCAAACCCGCCGACAGTGCCCGCGCTGCCCGCGGTGCCGGGCGTGCTGCTGCCCGTCCCGGAGCCCGCCGCGCCCCCGGCGCCGCCCGCGCCGGTCTGGTTCGCCGCGATGGTGGCGTGAACCAGCGTGCCCGAAGCCCCCGACGCGGACACACCCGTCAGGCCGCCCCCCATCCCGCCGTTGCCTCCGCTGGAGTTCAGGCCCGACACGCCGTCGCCGCCGTCGCCGCCGTCGCCGGCCGAGTTGCCCGACACCGTGGAGTTCGTGATGTTGAGGGTGCCGAAGATCTGGTTGACCCCGGCGATGAGCCCACCCGTGCCTCCGAAGCCGCCAAAGGAGCCGCCGCCGGCGCCGGCCGTACCCCGTCCCCGCCCGCACCCGCGGTGTTGCCGGAGACCGTGCTGCGGATGAGGTTGACCGTCCCCATGAAGCTGCTGATGGTGGCGTCCGACCCGCCGGGGCCGCCGTTGCCACCCGCGGTGTTGCCCGTGGCTCCGGGCCCGGTATTGCCGGTGCCCCCGGCGCCGCCCGCGCCGGACGTGCCACCGTCGCCCGCGCGACCAGCCTTGTTCGCCGCCAGCCGGGAGTCGGTGATGGTGAGGTTGGTGCTCTGCTGCGAGATGCCGCCCGCGAAGCCGCCGAAGACGCTGCTGCCGCCCTGCGACGCCCCGCCGTTGCCCCCGGTGCTCCCCGTGCCCACGCCGCCCGTGCCGCCCGGGCCGCCGTCGCCGCCGCGGCCCGAGACGCCGCCCTCGTTGGCGGTGAACAAGACGCGCGTGAGCTCCACCACGGCACCGTCGGCGGAGATCGCCCCCCCGGCGCCGGCGAACCCGGCCTGGCCGCCGGCGCTGTTGCCGCCATTCGCGCCGGTGGGATTCGAGCTGCCCGTGCCGCCAGCGCCGCCATCTCCACCGTCGCCGCCGCTGCCGCTGAAGTTCGCGCTGAAGGTGGTGTCCGTGGCGTGAAGCTCCGCTCCAGGGACCAGCGCAATACCGCCGCCGCCGCCGCCAGCGCCGCAACGAACACGTGTTCCCTTAGACTGACGAGCGTGGACGCCTCCACGCTCGCCTGGCAGGCATCGCTGTTCGGCGGCGACGAGCCCGCGGCCGACGCCGCCTTCTCGTCTGTCGAACGCCGGACGCTCGCCGGCGGCGCGTGGGTCGACTTCGCTCCCGGCTGGCTGGCCGGTGCCGACCGACTGTTCGCCACGCTGCTCGACGAGCTGGCGTGGGAGGGTCACCGCCGGTGGATGTACGACCGCATGGTCGACGATCCCCGGCTGACGGCCCGAGGTCTGGTCGGGACAACCGGGGCTGCCGGGCCGTCGTGGGTGCACATGGCCGACCTTCTCGACGATCGCTACGGCGTCGAGTTCACCGGCGTCTCGGCCAACCTCTACCGCGACGGACGAGACAGCGTGGCGTGGCACGGCGACCGGGTCGCCCGCGACCTGCCCGAGGCCACCGTCGCCCTGGTGTCGCTCGGCGGCCGCCGGCCGTTCCTGCTGCGACCCGAAGGGCGGCGGTCGCGTCGGTCCGCTACGACGTCGCCGCCGGCGACCTGCTGGTGATGGGCGGTTCGTGCCAGCGCACCTGGGACCACTCGGTGCCCAAGGTGCGTGCTGCCCAGCCGCGGATCAGCGTGATGTACCGCCACGCCTACGACTGAGCGGCGGAAGCTCGGGGTACCCACCGGCGACATGGACGTCGCTCCCGGGACCGTGGTCGTGTGGTCCGACATCAGCTGCCCATTCGCCCACGTCGCGGTGTCGCGGCTGCACCGGCTACCGGGCCGAGATGGGACTGGAGGGCGTGGTGCGCATCGACCACCGCGCCTTCCCGCTCGAGCTGGTCAACGACGAGCCGACCAACAAGGCGGTCATCGACGGTGAGCGGGCGGCACTGGCCGACGTCGAGCCGCACGCAGGGTGGAGCGCCTGGAGCGCGCCGGTGTCGACGTGGCCCGTGACGACGCTGCCGGCTCTGGAGGCGGTGCAGGCCGCCAAGGAGCAGGGCCTGGCCGCCAGCGAGCAGCTCGACCGCGCCCTGCGGGTGGCGTTCTTCGCCGAGAGCCGGTGCATCTCGCTGCGGCCGGTCATCCTCGAGGTGGCCCGCGAGTGCGACCGGGTCGACGACGACGCGCTCGCCGCCGCCTTCGACGACGGCCGAGGGCGAGCTGCGGTCATCGAGCAGTGGCGCCGGGCCGAAGGCAGCGAGGTCGCATGGCAGCCCGCACGTGTTCCTGTCCGACGGCACCGGGCGGCACAACCCCGGCCTCACGATCGAGCGCGGGCCCCGCCACACGGTCACCGTCACCGGCAACGAGCCCGACGTCTACCGCGACATCCTCCAGCGCGTCTCCGCCGCTGCCATCACCACCTGACCGCTGAAGGGCTCGAGTCGCTGGAGCGCGTGCGTCAGTAGGGTGGCGCGGCGGTAGAGGGCGACGACGGCGGCGCCGCCGAGGCCGATGTTGTGCTGGAGGGCGTGCTCGACGCCGTCGACCTGGCGGGCGCCGGCCTCGCCCCGCAGCTGCCACGACAGCTCGGCGCACTGGGCGAGCCCGGTGGCGCCGAGGGGGTGACCCTTGGAGATCAGCCCGCCCGACGGGTTGACCACCCAGCGCCCGCCGTAGGTGGTGGCGTCGGTCTCGACCAGCTTGCCGGCCTCACCCTCGTCGCAGAGCCCGAGCGCCTCGTAGGTGATCAGCTCGTTGGCGCTGAAGCAGTCGTGCAACTCGATCACCTGCACGTCCGCGGGCGACAGCCCGTCTGCTCGTACACCTGGGCCGCCGCCGACGCCGTCATGTCGTAGCCGACGAGCTTGATGTCGCTGCCCTCGAAGCTGCTCGGCAGGTCGGTCGCCATCGCCATGCCGACGATCTCGACGGCCTTGTCCTCGAGCCCGTGCTCCCGCACGAACGCCTCGTTGGCCACGACCGCGGCGGCGCCGCCGTCGGACGTCGGGCAGCACTGCAGCTTGGTGAGCGGCTCGTACACCATCGGCGGCGTCGAGGATCTCCTGGAGCGTGTACTCGTCGCGGAACTGCGAGTTCGGGTTGTTCACCGAGTGGCGGTGGTTCTTCTCGCCGATCTTGGCGAACGTCTCGGCGGTCGACGCCGTAGCGCTCCATGTACTCCCGGCCGGCGTTGCCGAACATCTGTGGTGCGGCCGGGGCCGCCGCGAAGCCGCGCCGGTCGACCATGTCCTTGAAGTGCTTGTCCATCGGCGTCGTGCGGTCGGTGTACTTGATCCCGAGCGAGCCCTTCTCCATCTTCTCGAAGCCGACGGCCAGGGCGCAGTTGGCCACGCCGCCCTCGACCAGTTGCTTGGCGAGGAACAGCGCGCTCGACCCGCTCGAGCAGTTGTTGTTGACGTTGACGGCGGGGATGCCGGTCAGGCCGATCTCGTACAGCGCCCGCTGACCCGAGGTGGAGTCGCCGTAGCAGTAGCTGAGCACGGCCTGGTCGACTGCCTCGTACGGGATGCCGGCGTCGTCGAGCGCCTTGGTGCCCGCCTCCCGCCCCATCTCCGGGTAGTCCCAGTCGCGGCTCCCGGGCTTCTCGAACTTGGTCATGCCGACACCGACGACGAACACGCGAGATCCCATGGCCGGAACGCTACGGAACCGAAGTCCTTTCAGTCCAACTGCGAATTCCTCACGATCGGGCGCCCGCCGCGCCGGGCGATCTCGACGAAGTCAGTGCCGCTCGAAGAGCGCCGAGCGGTGCCGGTGAACAGGTCGGCAGCCGCCCGCCGCCCGGCCGGTGGTGTCGATCGGGAATGCCTTCGACGGCAGTCGCCCCCTGCGCCCGGGCGAACGCCACGGCGGCGCCGAGCAGGGCGTCCGCCACGCCCCGCCGGCGGTGGTGGCGATCGATGTAGAAGCACGACACGACCCAGGCACGGCTCTTCGTCGACGGCCTTGAGCTTTGGCGACCGTGCCAGCCTCGGGTACTCCTCACGCGGGGCGACGGCCACCCACCCCGCCGGCTCGCCGTCGACATAGGCGAGCAGGCCCGGCGGCAGGGCCGGCGGCCACGAGCGCCTCGAGCCCGGCGCGCTTGGCGGCCGGTTCCGCCGCCGAACTCCTTGCCCGTGAGGCGCCACCACATGCACCAGCAGTTGGAGTAGAAGCCGCGGTCGCCGGCGAGGCCGACCAGGTCGTCCCACCGCGCCGGAGTGACGGCGTGGACTTCGACGCCGAGCCGGGCTGCACGGTCAATTAACTTAGCGACTGAGATTTTGTGCGGGACCGTGAGCAGTGGATGGCGACACGACGGCAGCAGCTCAGCGACGGCATGGTGGCCGCCGGGCGCGGCCTCGGGAACGCGTCGGCGATGCTCAACCACGCCGTGGCCGAGTGGCTGGGCCTGAACCCCACCGACTGGGAGTGCGTCTCGGTGCTGTTCGACCGAGGCCCGCTCACCGCCGGCCAGCTGGCCAAGGTCACCGGACTGACCACGGGCGCGGTCACCGGGCTGATCGACCGCCTCGAGGCAGCGGGCTACGTGCGCAGCACCCGTGATCCGGCCGATCGCCGCCGCGTGATCGTCGAGCTGGTGCCCGAGCGGCTGGACGAGGTGTTCCCGGTGTTCGCGCCGATGCTCGCCGACATGGTGGCGTCGCATGCGGCGTTCACCGACGCGCAGATGGAGGCGGTCATCGAGGCCCTCCCGCGGCGTCGGGGATTCTGCGGACGCACGCCGTTGCGGATCCGCAGCGGAGGCCGCCGCGCGCGAAGGCCGAGGGGCCGCAGCCGCGCTGACCGCTACTCGTCCGCGGCCCGACCGGCTTGCCGTCGATCACCTGGTCGAGGTACTCGGCAGAGTCCCCAGCCGACTCGGCCGTCGGCGAGCTCCCACCGCGTGAGCCCCTCGGCGATGCGCGTCGTGAGCTCGTCGCCATCCGGGCGTGGTGCGCCGGTTGCGCAGCGGGACGACCGACTCGACGTGGCCCGGTCACCTTCCAGCTGCGTTCGCCGGCTGCGCAACTCGGCCTGCACGGATGCTGCTCGTGGCGGCGTCGTCGTACCAGTCGGTGGTCATCGACACGTCGATCGCAGAGCACCAGCTCGCCGCCGTCCCAGAAGAAGCCGTTGCGGCGTTCCGTCGCCGTCGCGTGCCGCGATGCGGCTGACCATGAACCCGCAGCCGTCGCCGATGTTGGCGGTCAGCCAGCGGTAGTACCACGGCGCCTGCCAGTACCGGGGTCCCCACGAGTGGTCGCGGAGGCCGAACCCGTCGACGGGGTACTCGCGGTGGCCGACCCGCACGACGCCGCGCGCCGCCGACCAGTTGTTCGTAGTGACCCTTGGCGAACTCGTTGCCGAGCGCCGTCGCCGGGCGTCGTCGGGCTCGCCGCCGTACATGGGGGACAGCGCCCGTGTAGCGCAGGCGTACCTCGCAGTCGGCCCAGGCGTTCCCGTGAACGCCTTGCGGGGCTCGTCCAGCTGCGTCGGGTCGTCGAGCAGCACGACCTTGCCGTCGTACGCCACCTCCAGATCGCGCGAACGGCTCGATGACGTCGAACGACATGCCGCCGGCGTCGAACGCGTCGTTGGTCGTGACCTCTGGCCGGGAGAACATGAAGGCCACGCGCGCGGTGCCCGTCGCGGCTGGGGAGCCAGATGCAGCACGTCATCTCGCCCTTGCCTCTCGTTGGGACGGTTGGCGAGCCGGAAGAAGCCGCCGATGCCGCTGGCCGGGTCGACGACGTTGAAGTACATCGACTCGTTGAAGTTCTCCTCAGGGCCGAGCTCGTGCGTGTACTCGTCGGCCGGTTCCAGGCGCAGCCCCACGGTTGCCGAACCTACCGAACGAGCGCCGAGCTGCCGCGGCGGCGGCGAGGTGCTCGGCCAGGTCGGCCGACTTGGGCGTGGGCGTTGAGCCCGCTCGGGTTGGGCATGACGTACACGGGCCGCCCGCCGATCGAGGCGGGCTGGGGCCGGCCACGGCTCGCCGGTCGACGGCGGCCCGCCACCCGGACGAGGCCGAGGAAGCACACGGCACCCGGGTCGCAGCCACGCCGCCAGCCGCTCGACCCGGGCGAGCCCGTCGGCGTACTCGGCGGCGGTGAGCTCGGCGGCGGCGGTCGTCGGCCCGCTTCACGAGGTCGGTCATGCCGATGCCGTCGGCGACGAGCGCGTCGACGGGGATCATGGGTGCGCGTCACGAGCCCGGCGGCGACGCATCGCCGGCCAGAAGCGGTTGCCGGGCCGGGCGAAGCCGACGCCGGCATCGGCGGCGTACAGGCTCGGGTTCAGCCCGACGAGCAGCAGTCGCATGCCGGGGCCGACGGTGTCGGCGAGGCGCCGGCGCCCGCGTCGCCCGCACGACGTACGCCTGCCCGTCGACGTCGAGCGCATCGATCGTGAAGCCGGCGCCGACCACGACGTCGCGCAGGCGCGCCTCGCGACCAGCGGGCGAAGTAGCGGCCGGGGAAGTCGTCGCCGATCGGTTCGGGCGTGTCGGCGAGCACGTCGAGCAGCACCGGGGCGTCGACCACGAGGGCTCGGTGGAGGTCGGCGAGCGCCAGGGGCAGCGCCTCGGGGCGCACGTGGACGTAGCTGTTGCGGGCCCACGCGCCCGACCAGCGCGCGGCGGGCGAACGGCAGCGCCTCCAGGTCGGCCTGGACCGGCGCGGCGCTCGGGCGCGTGGTGCCGCGCCCGGCGCAGCATGGCCCCGGCGGCGTCGAGGGCGACGACCGGCCGGCGCAGCGCCGCCGCGTACCAGCCCGGCCCGGTGCCGAGGTCGGCGACCACACCGGTCGCGCGGTAGCCGCGGACGCGAAGCGGGCCAGCTCGTCGAGCGCGGTCGGCGAGCGGCGGGCCTCCCATGCCGCCGCCTCGCGCTCGTAGACGGCGACCGTCGCCCGGTCCATCAGGGAGTCGCGGCATGGCGGCCAGCAGGCTGGCCTGGAAGCGGCGCATGCCCGCCAGCCAGCGATCGCGGTCGGCGGCCCGCCGCTGCTCGTAGTCGGCCACCTCGGGGTGGGGCAGGATCAAGAAGCGCTCGTCGCGCAAGACCCGCGACCACGGCGTCGGCCACCTGCGTCGGCCTCGAGCACGCCCTCGGCCAGCACGGCGGCGCCGCCCGCCGCCCGGTCGTCGGCGGCGGCCTCGAGCATCGTCGGTGCGCACACCTTGCGGGCACAGGCACGACACCTTGATGCCGCGGTCGCCGTAGGTGATGGCGAGCCACTCGGCGAAGGCGACCGCCGCGTGCTTGGTGACGCTGTACGGCGCGTTGCCGAGCCCGGTGAGCAAGCCGGCGGCCGAGGCGGTGGCGAGCATGTAGCCCTCGCCCCGCTCGAGCATCCCCGGCAGCGACGTGGCGGGCGGCGTACACGTGCGCCATCAGGTTGACCGACCAGGTCGCGTTCCACAGCTCGTCGGACGGCCTCGAGGCCGCCGCCGCCGATGATGCCGGCGTTCGAGCAGAACAGGTCGACGGCTCCGAAGCGCCGCTCGGTCTCGGCGACGAGGTGCTCGATGTCGGCCTCGACCGCGACGTTCGTCCCGATCGCCAGCGCGCGGCGTCTCCCAGCTCGCCGGCCACCGCCGCCGCGCCCGTCGGCGTCGAGGTCGGCGATCGACGACCGCCGCGCGCCCCATCGGCGGCGAAGCGGCGCGCCAGCGCCCGACCGATGCCGCTGGCCGCCCCGGTGACCACCACGACCCGGTCGCGAACGTCCATGGCGAGCGATCGTACGCCCGGCGTCCGCGCCTACCGGCCGGCGGCGGCGCGCATGGTGGCGACGCGCGGTCGCCATGCGGTCGGGTCCCCACGGCATGCGGCATCACCACAGGCACGTCGACCCCGGCGGCGACGTACGCATCGACCGTCGCCCTGACGGTGGCGGCGTCGCCGATCACGTCGATGGCGTCGACGAAGCGGTCGGAGACGGCGGCGACCGCGCCGTCGCGGTCGCCGGCCGCGTGGCGAGCGCGGATCGTCGGCCACCTCGTCACCGAAGCCGGCGCGCGCGAAGTTGTCGGCGTAGGCGTCGACGACGGCGTAGGAGAAGAGGTCCTTGCGGGCGGCGTCGATGCCGTCGGCGCGCTCGCCCGCGGCGACGTGGACGTAGGCGTAGACCGTCGCGTGCGCCGCCACGGCGCACGTGGTCGACGGACCACGGCACGTGTGAAGCGGGGAGGTAGTTGAGCAGGACCCCGTCGGCCAGCTCGCCGGCGAGGCGCAGCATCCGCTCGTTCAGCGCACCGAGCACGATCTTGGGCCGACGCTCACCGAGCCGGACGCCGAGCCGGAACTTGCTGACGTCGTAGAAGTCGCCGTGGAAGGTGACCGACTCACCCGACAGGCAGGCGCGCAGCAGGGTGACGTATTCGCGGACACGGGCGAACGGCCGGTCGCCGTACGGCGACGCCGTGCCAGCGGCCGGTGACGACCGGTGAGGAGATGCCGACGCCGAGCAGGATCGTCGCGGTCGGGCGCCAAGGCCTGCAGGGTGGCTCCGGCCATGGCGACCACGCTGGCGAGCGCAGCTGGAGGGCGACGACACCGGTGCCGAGCCCGAGCGACCGGGCGCGGCGGCGCCGGCCGCGGCGAGCAGCGAGAACGCCTCGGGTCCGGTGGTCTCCGCCGTCCAGAAGGTGTCGTAGCCGAGCTCGTCGGCGCTGCGGGCGATCTCCGGGCGCGGCCGCGGGGCCGAGCGCCATCAGGCTCGCAAACGTCACGCCCAGCGGTGCCACGGCGGCGGACGCTACCGCTGGGCGTCGATCCGCCCAGGACAAGACGTGGAGAAGGGCGTCAGGTGGGCGTCAGGGAACCGGCGCCAAATCGACACACCCCCCAGGTATGGTGGTCATCAGCGCAGGGCAGAATCGCTCTGCGCATCCACTGGAGAGCGAGATGACCGAGACCCGAGACAGCGATTCGATCAGCGAAGCCCTGGCCCTCATCGACCGGAGCCTGGGCGACCTGCTCCACCGTGAGCTGGTGTCCACGGACGAGATGGCCGACCTGCTGCTCGATGTCCGGAGCCTCATCATGTTGCCGCGCGCCCCCGAGCCCGAGCCCGCCGCCGCCAACTAGCGCCGCGCGACTCGGTCCTCGTCGGGCCTGCCTCGGCCCCTACCGGGGGATCGAGGTGTGCTTGAACTCGTTCAGATCGGGCCAGCCGACCAGCAGGTCGACGATGCGCTCGATCGTCTCGTGCGACTCCTTCGGGTCGTCGCCGCCGCGGGTCATCATCCGCACGAACACGGCGCCGTCGCCGGCGATGAACGTCGGGCACGCCCCACACGTTGTGGCTGGCCGCCACCTCTTGGTGCTCGCGCTTGACCGTCCGAAGAGCCGTGCCGTCGGCGATGCGGGCGAACACGGCGTCGGCGTCGACGCCGTTGGCCGTCAGGACACGTCGCGCACCACGTCCTCGTCGACCAGCTGCAGCCCATCGTCGTGGCGGGCGGCGAACAGGCCGATGTGCACCTTGCCGGAACGCGTCGGGGAAGTCGTCGCGCACCACGACGCCGGCCTGCAGCGCCAGCAGCCCCGTCTCCTTCTCGGGCGCGTCCCAGACATCGGGCTCGCCTTCGGCGACGTGCACCTGGCCGAGCGAGAACGGAACGAACCGCACGTCCCAATCGGCGCCGCCTCGAGGGCGAGGACGAGGTGCTCATGGGCGTTGCGGGCGAAGGGGCAGCGGTAGTCCCAGGTGACGGCGAAGGCGGGCATGCACAGGTCAACCGGCGTCGCGACGTGCGGTTATTCCGGTCGGCAATGGCCACGCCCGGCGGGCGACGGCGGCGAACACGGCCCCGACGACCGCGCCGCCGACGACGTCGGATGCGTGGTGGATCTTCACGTGGACGCGGCTCAGGGCCACGACGGTGGCGAACGCGTACCAGGCCGGCCGGGCGCGGCTGCGCTCGGACAGCATGCCGGCGGCGAAGAACGCGGCGCTGGCGTGGCCACTCGGGAAGCTGCTCGTGCGGGGCCGGCGCGAGGTGGTGGGGCCGGACGCCTTCGAACGACGGGCGGCGCCGGCGGAACGCCGACTTGATCAGCCCGTTGACGAGCGCCGACTCGACGCCGAGCCCGGCCGCCAGGCGCACGCTCTCGGCGAACCCGTCGTCGGAGCGCAGGCCCCTGGCGGTGTTCACGAGGTGCCAGATCAGCGAGTAGTCGCCGAGCTCGGACGCGACGTAGAACGCCCGGTCGAACAGCGGGTGGCCCCGCAGGCGGTCGAACGCGGCGTCGACGGCCGCGTCGAAGCTCGCGATGGCGCTGCGGGCCTGCGGGGGGAGCGGGAGCTTGGTGGCGGCGGCGCTCGTCGCAGGGTCGGGCGACGGGAGCGCATCGATGAGCGCCGGCGGCGGGGTGGGCTCGGGGCGGACCGCGACGGTCACGGCGATGAGCCGGCGGGCCCCCGCCGGGTCGCCGCCGAACGCCGGGCAGTAGGCCTGGAAGGCGCAGTAGTCGCACAGGCGCAGACGGCTGGGGCCGGAAGCCGTCGCGGGCGTGGGTGCGCTCGATCGCCGACCACACGGCGGCCACCTTGCGCTCGCTGGTGCGGATCGAGCGGGCGTCTGGGGTGCAGATGATGGCGAGGGGCTCGGCGAGGTAGAGCAGTTGCACCCGGACGGGCCGGCGTCCGACCACGCGCTCGCACAGCAGGGCGTACAGGTGCACGCCGTCGAGCCGACCGCGCTCGTAGCGCTCGTTGGGCGCCCGGCCCGTCTTGTAGTCGGTGACGACCAGCTCGCCGTCGTCGTCGAGCTCGAGCCGGTCGATGATGCCGCGCAGCCGGACGCCGTCGATCTCGGCTTCGACGAGCACCTCGAGCCCGATCGGCCGGACCCGGGTGGGGTCCTCGAGCTCGAAGTAGCGGCGCACGAGCTCGGCGGCCTCGGCGTGGAATGCGGCGGCGGCGGTCGTCGTCGAGACCGAGGCCCGTGTACTCGGGGTCGACGGCGGAGTCGGTCGCCGGCGGCATCGAGCTCGGCCAGAGCCCGCTCGAGCGTGCGCTCGGCGGGTGGGGCCAGCATCAGCCCTTCGAGGGCGGCGTGGACGAGCGTGCCCTTGGTGGCGGCCGCCGATGGCGGCTCCGGGCAGCCGGTCGATGACCGAGAAGCGGAAGGCCAGGGCGCAGTCGGTGAACGCGGCGATCTTCGACGGCGACATCGTTCGGGGCAGCTCCGGCAGCTCCGGGCGCTCGAGCGGTACCGCGATCGACATGGCCCGATCGTACGCAGGGGGTGTGACAGCCGGGTGGACGCCTTCACCGTCGCTCAACTGGCGGTGGCTGGTTGACGACAGGTCAACCAGCCACCGCCAGACTGCGGATGATCGCCGTGGCGAGGGTGTCGGGGTCCTCGAGGGGGCCGAAGTGGCCCGAGCGTGTCGAAGTGCGCCTCGTGGCCGTGGGGTAGCGCGGCCGGCGATCGACGGGACGAGCAACGCGGGGCCGGGCCGGTCGACGGCGCCCGCGGCGACCACGACGGGGCAGTCGATCTCGCCCAGCCGCTCCCAGACGCGCTGCGACGGCGCCATGGCGAAGATGGTCGCCTCGACCGCGCTCCGGCAGCGCAGGCGCACCGTGCCGTCGGGGAGGGGCTCGAAGCCGTGCTCGACGTACGCCCGCAGCGCGTCCGGGTGCAGGGCATCGAGCGGCGGCTTGCCGGCGTAGTTGGCCAGAGCGGCGTCGAGCGACTCGAACACCTCGCGCCGGCGGCTGGCGATCTCGGACAGCGGGTTGCTGCCCCGTCATCGAGCCGTCCTCGGTGGGAGCGAGCACGATCGGCTCGTAGAGGTACAGGCCAGCGAACGAGCCGGGGCGGTTGACTTCGGCCATGAGCAGCGCCGCGCCACCCAGCGAGTGCCCGAGGCCGTACAGCGGCTGGTCGTCGTCGAGCGCGTCGGTGAGCGCACCGACGACCGCACCGACGTCGTCGCCGAACCGGTCCCACGACAGGGCTGCGCCGTCGGGGGTGATCGACCGCCCGTGGCCACGCAAGTCGGGGGCGATGCTGTGCAGGTGCGGCGCCAGCTGGGCGGCGAGCGGGCCGAACGCGCGGCCGTGGAACCCGTTCGCATGGGCCATGAGGATGATGGGGCCGGTCCCCCCGAGATCGTGGACGGCCAGCTCGACGCCGTCGCTACTGGGGATCACGCGCACGTCGCATGTTGTCACCAGGTGGCGGCCGTCGCGACCACCGGCCGCCCCGCCTGGCGTCGAACGCGGGCAAACGCTGATCGGTGGCTCGGCGTCGGGACTTGAGCCCGGCGTTAGGGTGCCTGGATCGCGGAAGCCACCGAAGCTCAGCGGCGCGACGCCGTCCTGGCCGCCAACCGGGCGTTCTACGAGGCGTTCGAGGCGCGCGACATGGACGCGATGTCGGAGGTCTGGGAGCACTCGGACCGGGTTGACCTGCACCCATCCCGGCTGGCCGATGCTCCGGGGCTGGGGGGCGGTTGCCGGATCGTGGTTCGCGCTGTTCGCCGGCCCCCAGGAGCTGCAGTTCATCCTCACCAACCTGGTGGCCGACGTCGCCGGCGACACAGCGTGGGTCACGCTCGACGAGAACCTCCTCTCGGGACCGACGAGCGGCACGGTGGCGGCCGTCAACGTGTTCGTGCGCAACGGCGACGACGGCTGGCGCATGGTGGTCCACCACGCCTCGGGCGTCTCACCGATCGGCGCCGGCGCCGACGGCTCGCCCGAGCTGGACCACTAGTGGTGCGTCCTCCGAAACGCTGGGCGGTTCCGCCGGCCCTCGACGCCGCTGGACTGCGTCCTCCTCCTCGACGCAGCTTTGGCTGCGCCTTCGTCGTGCGTCCTTGCCAGCGACGCCGATTGCTCGCCGCAACCGCGCCACCAATCGAAGGACCCACCACTACGCTCGTGGCGTCGTGACCCCCGTCCCCGACACCGTCGACGGGCGCACGGCGCGGGCGCTGCGCACCCGCGCCGCGATCGTCGACGCCTGCGTTGCGCTGGTCGACGACGGCGACGTCCGCCCAACGACGCCCAAAGTTGCCGAGCGCGCCGGGGTGTCGGTTCGGTCGGTTTTCCAGCACTTCGAGGATCTCGAGGGTCTGTACTCGGCGGTGGCCGACCGCTACGTCGAGCGCCTCGGCCACCTGGTGGCTGCCGTCGATCCGGCACTCCCGCTCGCCGAGCGGATCGCGGCGTTCGTCCAGCAACGCAGCCGGCTGCTGGAGGCCATCACGCCGGTCCGCCAAGCCGCGGCGGTGCACGCGCCGTTCTCCGACGAGGTGCGTAGCCGCCTGCAGTCCGGCCACGAGTTCCTGCGCGACGAGATCGCCGCCGCCTTCGCGCCGGAACTCGGACGGCTCGCCGCGGCCGAACGCACCCGGCTCCTCGACGCCCTCGACACCGCGCTGGCGTGGCCGAGCTGGGAGAACCTGCGATCGCTCAACGCCACGGAACCCGTAGATGGCCTGCTTCGGGTCACCGATCAGGACCAGCGTCCGGTGCTGGTGGAAGGCCTCGCGCAGGATCGTCCACTGCACCGGATCGGTGTCCTGGAACTCGTCGACCAGCACGACCCGGTAGCGGGCCCGCAGCCGTTCCTTGGCCACCGGCCCGGCCGCTGGATCGGTCAGCGTCGTGGCCAGGCGAGTCAGCATGTCGTCGTAGGAGATGAGCTGTTGCCGACGCTTGCGCCGGTCGACTTCCGTGCGGACCGCTCCGGCAATCCGGGCTCGAAGGCCGGGTGCGCCTTCGACATCGGTCGCCGGCACCAGCGTGGTCGCCGGGTCGTCAGCAGCTGCGAACGCGAGCTGATGGAAGTCGTCCTGCGACATCTCCGGGGGGTCGGCGCTCGGTCCTCCCCACTTGCGCACGTAGAGGTCGTCAGCGACCTCCGTGACCAGGTCTCCGACGTTCTCCAGCAGGACGGAACCGGCGTCGTAGTCGCCGGCCGTTCCCAGGGTGAGCAGCACCTGCTGACAGAACCCGTGGGTGGTGGTCACGGTGGCGGAGTCGAACACCGTCAGCGCGTCAGCGAGCCTTCGGCGCCTCGCCTCCACCTCGTCCGGCTCGGCTTTCGCCAGGTGGGCAAGGAGATGATCGCCGGCCGGCAGTGACGACGTGTCGGCGAGCCCGTCACGGGCACTGACGAGTCGCTCCCGAACCCGCTCGCGCAGCTCACGCGTCGACTCGCGACTGAAGCTCACCGCGAGCAGCTGGTCCATCCTCGCGATGTCTTCGGCGACGTAGCGCGCGACCAGGGCGGCGATCGTGTACGTCTTGCCGGTCCCAGCACTCGCCTCCAGCACAGTCGTCCCCTCGGGCAGCGGACCGAGGAGATCGAACGGCTCGGGGACGAGTGGCACGCGTCATGGCTTCACCGACTTCTCGGCGGCCTGCAGGCGATCCCAGAGCCGACGCGACAGCAGGCCGAAGCGGTCGGTCTCATCGGTCGGCCACCCAGGACCGCCCTCACCTGGAAGCGGTGTCTGACTCGTCAGGACGGTGAACGGCGCCTCGGGTCCGTGGATGAGCACGTACTCGCCGTCGTTCCGGTCGCCGGGAAAGCGGTCCCCCACCCACTCCTGGTCGGCGCGCACGCGGGCGGCCGGCACTCTCGTGCTCTTGCGCGCGGTGGCGTAGGCCTCGGCGGTCTTGATCGGGAGGGGGAGCGGCGAGTTCAGTCCCGCCCGGTAGAGGTCGACGAGCTCGTGCAGGGCAGACATCGCCTGGGCGACCGACATCGGCTCGAACACGCTGCGCCGCGATCCTCGGCCGTCGCGCCCGACGGTGACTGCGCGCCAGGCGCGACCGGGTTGCGCCGCCGACAGGGCAACCAGATCGACCCAGGCCCGCAGCCGATGTCTCGGGGCGAGCCGTGAGTAGGTGACGCTGAAGATGACGTCGCCACGCACACCGTCGACGGTGCCTGTGAGCCGGGTGCCGTCCGGCAGGATGACGTCGACATCCTGGCCCGCCGGTTCCTCCATCCGGTCCAGCAGGGTGGCCTGGACGAGGGCGTCGACCGCACGGCCCACCTTCTGCAGGGACGCGACCCCCAGCTGTCCGGGCGGCAGCGTTCCCCGGGCCTGCTCGAGCAGTCGGCAGGCGTGCGGGTCGAGACCCGCGAGCCGCTCACCGAGTACCCGTTCACCTACGGCCCACTGCTCCAGGCTGTCGAGCTCCACCGGCAGTGAGTCATCGGGCTCGTCCTCGCCCCGAGCGTCGGCCACCTGAAGGCGCTGGCGAAGGAATCCCCTTGCAGGGTGGGCGATCAGCCGATGCAAGTCGGCCAGCTCGATCGGTTCGGGCGGGCGCGTCGGCAGCGGCCCAGTGAGGAACGGACCCGGCTCGGTCTTGGGCCCTGCGGCAGCGACCGCACCGGCGAAGGCGAGCGGATCGAAGCTGAACGGAACGTCCGATCGGATCGCGCCAGGCTCGAAGTTCCGGGTGTCGAACGGCTGCAACGGGTGATGGACCGTGATGACCTCGCGCACCCGTCGGCCTTCCGGCGCCCTGGCCGTGCGATCGAGGGCGTCGAGGAGCTCCCCGAGAGGAACCGCCGGCGGAACAACGGCTCCAGTGCGCTCGTCGGAGCCCGTGTAGGTGATGATCAGGCGCTCCTCCGCGGCCGAGATGGCATCGAGCAGCAGCTGGCGGTCCTCACTTCTGGGGTCACGCTCGCCGACCCACGGATCGCGGGCCAGCACGTCGTCGCCGTCGCGGATGCTCTGCCGCGGGAAGACGCCGTCGTCGAGGCCCAGCAGGCAGACCACACGGTGCGGAACCGACCGCATCGGTACCAGGGTGCACACGGTGAGCGTTCCGGTTCGGAAGCTCGACCTGGTCGGCCGACCGGCGAGGACGCTCTCCAGCAGTGCCCGTATATCGGACAGTCCGAGCTTGGCCGGGCTCCCGGTGGCGGCCTCGATGATGTCGGCCAGTTCACCGCGAAGCTGGATGTGCTGCCAGGCCGTGTCACGGGTCGTGGCGGCAAGGCCGAGCACGGCGGCCTCCAGTCCGCTCATCCAGTCTTCGGCCGGGTGTTGTCCCGACATCAACGACTGAGCGGCCGCCAGCCGGTCGACCAGTTCGGCGAACCTCCCGGCAAGGTCGATGTCGGAGCTGTCGATGTCGTCCAGCGGGACGACATCGCCGTACGTGGCCAGCGTGCCTTCCATCGCCGCCCCGAGCAGCAGTTGGTCGAGCCCGGCCCGCCAGGTTCCCTGTTCGACGCTGCCGAGGCCCCACGTGCTCCGATGGCTGCCATCCAGTCCCCAGCGGACGCCGGTGCCGACCGTCCAGTCACGGAGCCGTTCGAGCTCGTCGTCGTCGAAGCGAAAGCGCAGGCGGACCGCCGGAGTGCCGGCCAGGTCGAGTACCTGCGACGCGGTGATGCGGGCCGCTCCGAGTTCGAGCAGCTGCGAGAGCACCGCCAGCAGGCCGTTGGTCTGCCGGAGTGCCCGGTCGGCCAGGCGGACACGCAGCCGCGCCGCAGGGTGCGCCGCATCCTCCTCGGCACCGAGCGAGAACGTTGCGGCCACGATCGGAGCGAAGGTCTCGACATCGGGGCACATGATCACGATGTCGCGCGGTTCGAGGGTGGGGTCATCGGCGAGCAATCCCACGATCACCTCGCGAAGCACCTCGACCTGTCGGGTGCGGCCATGGGTGGCATGCACCTGTACCGAGCGGTCGTTCGCGTCGAGGGGCGCATCCGGTCGGGCGATGGTGTCGTCGGCCAGGTCCTGCTTGAGTCGTCCGAGCAGGGTGTCGGCCGTGGGCGACGACTCGTGCAGGACGCTGGTGCTCTCCGGGGCACACCTCGCGACCAACTGCTGGAGCTCGAGGATGTCCCGCGACAGCGACGTGAGCAGCGGGTTCGTCAGCGCGCCGGACGTCTCGTCGTCGCGGCGACGCAGAACCGGCTTGCCCTGTTGCACGGTCTCCCAGAGCGCTGGCGACGCATGGTGCAGCCAGACGTGGACGTCCCGATGGGCGGCCAGCGCTGCGAGCACCGTCAGCCGCGCAGGCGACAGCCGGCTCGCGCCGAAGACCGAGATCCGTTCGGGAAGTCTGCTCAGTTCTGGCTGGTCTCGGAGCCGGGCACAGGCATCGGCCAGCTGCTCGGCCGGAGAGGGCGTGCCGAGACTGTCGCGCAGGTGCCGCCACAACTCGGCCTGCCAGGACAGGTCATGGTCGAGTGCCAGCCCGTCACCGACTTCGTCGCGACCGGCCGCCCAGGCGCAGAGCATGTCCGGTCGCGACTGCCCGTAGTCCTCGAAGAGGCGCGCCAGCCGGCCCGCCACCGCCATCCGCCTGCCCTTGTCGTCAGCTCCTGCGCCGAGGTGCCGGGCCAGTGGCCGGCACCATTCCTCGGTGGGAAGGTTGGCGTCGATGACGTCGAGCAGCGGCCAGACCGACCGCTTCGCCGCCCACCGTTCCACGGTCTCGGCGTGCTCGGCGGAGACGGACTGCAGCGCCTCGTCCAGCATGGTGGCGGGCGATGGGAACACCACGTTGGCGCAGACCCCGTCGCCGTCCTGTGCGCCCAGGACGTGCGAGAGCCGCTGCGCCAGCCAGCGCTCGACTCCCTGCGCCGGCACGGCCACGACCTCACTCGCGAACGGATCGCTCAGTGGCGTCGAGAGAAGCCCGGCCAATGCGCGCGCCAGAGCGGCGCCGCCGGCTGCACGGTGAACGATGAGCACGATCGGTGGCTACCTCCCCCGCGAAGTGTCTTGCACAGAATGGCGCATGCCCCCGACGTTCGTCTCGCCCGTCACCCAGGGCGAGTGTCCGACACACCGATCTGACGGAGGATCCGATTCATGAAAGTCCGAGAGGCACAGGTTTCCGACACCGATGCGATGGGTCGCGTCATGGTGGAGGCGTGGCTGGCAGGTCACCACGGTCAGATGCCCGAGGAGGCCTGGCAGAAGCGGCGCGACGAGTGGACGCCGGAGATCTCGGCCGCTGCCTGGAAGCGCAACCTGCTGGAACGCGACGAAACTGCAGGGTTACGCGAGGTCTACCTGATCGCGGTCGACGACGACGACAGCGTTGCCGGGATCATCTTCGGATGCCCGGCCGACGACGGCGCCTCTCGGGAGGTCGCTGAGATCGCCGCCTTGTACGTGCTGCCGGCCAAGCAGGGCATGGGGGTTGGGCGCCAATTGCTGCAGGCTGCCGCCGAACGCTTGGCGGCGTTCGGATTCTTGCAGCTGAACATCGCCGTGCTGGCGACCAACGAGCCCGCGCGTGGCTTCTACGCGGCCATGGGCGGAACCGACGTCGGCGAGCGCACCTTCGACGAGGAAGGGCATCTGCTGTCCGAGCGCGTGTACTTCTGGCCCGACCTCCGCGTGTTGACCACGTGACACGGTCGTAGGAGTACCCGAGGTCCGCTTCCTCTCTCCCTGCTCGATGCGTGGTGCCACTCGTCAGCCAGTCCTTGGTCGCCGCAGGCACCACAACCGTGCGCGGGCAGACTTCAGCGCAAGGTTTCCGGTTTTTCTTGGCTCATGCCGTGAATCCACCCATTGTTCGGTCAAATTTGGTCCGCTCACCCCTGTTTGTCGCGCGTCGGCAGGTTTACCTTGATTGCTGAAGCGAGCGGTTCGCTCCACACAGCGTTGTGAAGGAGAGCGCATGACCAGCACTGGCACGATTGAGGCCGAACTGGAGGATTTCTCCGGTGACCTCATCCGCCCCGGCTCACCGGAGTACGAGGCGGCTCGACCTGTCTACAACGCGATGATCGACAAGTCGCCCGCGTTGATCGCCCGGCCGCGTACCGAGGACGACGTTGCATCGGTGGTGAACAGCGCCCGGCGCAATGGTCTGTTGCTGGCCATTCGCGGCGGCGGCCACAACGGCGGTGGACTCGGCACCTGCGACGACGGCGTCGTGCTCGACCTGTCTGCGATGAACTCCGTCGAGGTTGACCCGTCAGGCAAGAAGGTGACGGTCGGTGGCGGTTGCACGTGGGGTCAGGTCGACAAGGCAACTGGCGAGCACGGACTCGCGGTCCCCAGCGGAATCATCTCGACCACGGGAGTCGGAGGACTGACTCTCGGTGGCGGGCTCGGACACCTGACCCGGGCCTATGGACTCACCATCGACAACCTGCTCGGTGCGGACGTCACCCTGGCGAACGGCAGAAGGTTCGAGCCAGTGCCGACGAGGAACCGGACCTGTTCTGGGCGATTCGCGGCGGCGGGGGCAACTTCGGGGTGGTCACTCATTCACCTTCAAGCTGAATGACGTCTCCAAGTTCCTGGCCGGACCGACCTTCTGGGCGGTGGAGCAGGGTGACAGGTCTTCAAGGCCTACCGGGAATTAATCGGTCAGGCGCCCGGAGAGTTGAACGGCTTCTTCATGTACGGGCAGGTGCCACCCGCACCGCCGTTCCCGGAGGAGTTGCACCTGCGCCCGGTCTGCGGCGTGGTGTGGAACTACCTCGGCGACGAGGACGGAGCCAAGGCGGCGATGGCCCCATTGCTCGACAACGTGCCCGAGCCGTTGCTGCACGGCGTCGCAGGCCATGCCGCACTCCGCGATCCAGGAGTGCGTTCGACGGGCTGTATCCCAAGGGTCAGCAGTGGTACTGGCGTGCCGACTTCGTGAACAAGGTCCCCGACGAAGCGGTCGCCATCCACCAGCGGTACGGGGCGGAAATGCCGACGTTCCAGTGCACGATGCACCTGTACCCCATCGACGGCGCCGCCCACGACGTCGGCTCCGACGAGACCGCCTGGGCATACCGCGACGCCAACTGGGGTTCGGTATTCGCGGGAGTCGGCGCCGAGCCGTCCGACGCCGAGGCGGTCACGAAATGGTCCATCGACTACTTCGAGGCGCTGCACCCGTATTCGGCGGGTGGCGCCTACGTGAACATGATGATGGACGAGGGTGACGACCGGGTTCGGGCCAGCTACCGCGACAACTACCCCCGGCTCGCCCAGATCAAGGCGCACTACGACCCCGAAAACTTCTTCCGGGTCAACCAGAACATCAAGCCGGCGAGTTAGGAGCCAGCTGGAGCGAAGTCGCTAAAACGTGCCGCTCGATCGCGAATGCGCCCGGTCTATGGGCGAAAGCGCCACTGAGCGGCACGTTTTCAGCGCAGAGCCGCTACGGGCAGGGGCAGTCAGGCAGTCGCCCACTGACCAGTCGGAACGGAACGGCTTTCCCTGAAGAGTGGTGCCTGGTTCGTGAGATCCGGTCCTCGACGGCCCAAGACAGCCCACTGGACGCCACTTTTCAGGGTTCAAGGACCGACGACCGATGGACCGTGCCCGGCGGGACGTTGGCCGCCGAAGAGGTCAGCTGACGACGGGCTCCCGTGCGTTGCGCACCGTGGATCGTGGCGGTGGGGCGGGCAGGGCCGATCTCGCCCCGGCAATGGCCCGATCGATGCGACTCAAGTGTCAAGCGGGCCTGACGAACGTCGCTCAGCTGTGCCAAGCCCGGCATTGATCTCGCGTATCGCCCTGCGCATCTTCGGCCTGCACTCTTCGACTTTCTGCTTCCTGCCTGGGTAAGCGCGAGCAGCCGTGAGCGGCCGTCCTGTTCGTGTCGCGTACGGGTCAGATGGCCCGCGCGTTCCATCGTTGCCAAGTAGCCCGAGAGGGTCGTCGGCCGAAGACCCAGGATCTCGCAGAGTTGACCCGGCGTCAGCGGCCCGCGCTCCAGCTGGGTGTAGACCGCGTAGGTGCTCGCAGTGAGCCCGGTGTCCGCGATGGCCGCGTCAAGTAGCAGCCCCAGACGCTGAGTCAGAACGAAGAGGTCGAGGGTCACGTTTCCCCCGGTCTGGTCGACCACCAGACGTCGATCCGAGGATGCGGCCTCCGCGCCCACAGTGCTCCTTCTGCTGACGCGCCCGCTCGGTGCGCGGTCACAGAGTAGTGCGATCGACGCCGCGCCTCGTGTGCGGCGAACTCTCCGTCGTGCTCCCGTGCCGCAACTTCGGGCCCGCTCGACGAGTGACGGATCGCCGCACCGACAAGCGTGCTGGCCGTCGGATGGCCTGCAGGGCTTGCCCGCATGAGCATTACCCGCCACCCTGGCGGCATGGACCTCGATCGGTTGAATGAGGCTGTCTCCCCTGACGAGCAGGCGGCCGGAGTCGAGCGCTACCGAGCCCGCCTCGAGCAGTTGAACGAAGCTCACCAGCATGGCGAGCAGTCGCTGCGCGAAGTGACCTACGGCAAGCACACGATCCGGATCGCGACGACCTACGACATCCAGGTCGACGGCAAGCCGGTCACCGGCCATCTGCTCGTGACCAATGAGGGGACCGTGCACTACCACGCGATCCCGAACCAGGAGTTCCCATCCGCCGTCGACATGATCAAGCGGATGATCGACCTCGCGCCGGACCAGTTCCCCGATCCGCCGCCAACGGGAGACCAGGGCCACACCGACGAACACGAGCACGAGCACGGCCACCACCACGACCACCCGGACGTGGGTTGACATGGCTGTCGTCCGGCCCAACATCCTCACCGACGACACCGCCCGGCAGAAGTTCGGCCAGGGCATCAACCTGCTGAAGCAGGACTTCGCCGGTGGCGTCACGACGGGATCCCTTGGCTTCGGCGGCACGGCGTTCCCGGTGTCCACCTACGACCAGTTCGTCGTCTGGCACTTCGTGGCGATGAACACCATGACGCCGGAGGATGCGCCGAATCCGCGGGGCCGCAACGGAGCACATCGAGGATCGATCTTCCTGCCCTGGCACAGGTTCATGCTGTTGCTGTTCGAGCGGAGCTTGCAGCGCATCCTGGATGACGACACGTTCGGACTGCCGTACTGGGACTGGGCCGCGACGGCGATCTCGACCCTGCCGAGGCCAGGCGTCGTCGGCGTTGTGGACCGACACCGGCATCGGCGGCGACGGTGAGGTCAGCTGGCCCCTTCGGCTACGACGAGAACGATCCGCAAGCCTTCCGACTGCACTTCTATCAGGACCTCCGCAACGGCCGATTCGTCTATGACGCACCGGGGCGTGCCCTGTTCCGCCAGCTCGGCAGCGCCGACTCCCTGCCCACATCGGCTGAGGTGGCGGACGTTCTGGAGTCGCAGACCGACTACGACAGCGACGATTGGGACTCGGCGTCACCCGGATTCCGCAACGTGGTCGAGGGATGGTCCTTCTCACCACCGACTGCTGGCAGCGGGCTGCACAACCGGGTCCACGTGTGGATCGGTGGCGACATGGGCCCGGGACCTCGCCGAACGACCCCGCCTTCTACCTCAACCACTGCAACGTGGACCGGATCTGGGAAGCCTGGA
>CAWGUV010000002.1:0-298492 GCA_963825775.1 uncultured Thermoleophilaceae bacterium
CTCCGCGAACGCCTCGGCGTCCTCGCGGGTGCCGATGTGCTCGCCCCAGTGCATCGGTACCGCCACCCTCGGCTGGATCCGGCGCGCGGCCTCGGCCGCCTCGCCGCGGTCATCACGTAGTGCCCGCTCACCGGCAGCAGCGCGACGTCGACGCCGGCCACCTCGTCCATCTCCGGGATCACGTCGGTGTCGCCGGAGTGGTAGAGCCGCTCGCCGCGCACGTTCAGGTCGAAGCCCACGCAGCCCGCCTCGCGCGGGTGGAAGAGCCGGCCCTCGCGCGTCGCGCTTGGAGGTGTTGTAGGCGGCCACCGCCGCACGTCCACGCCCGGCACGGGCTCGGGCTCGAGCTCCTCGCCGGGCGCGATCGAGGCAACCCGCCCGTCGCGCGCTCGGCCACCGCCGGCGGCGCGACCAGCCAGGTGCCCTCGTGCGAGAGCCGCTCCACGTCCTGGGGCGAGAAGTGGTCGTAGTGGCCGTGGGTGATGAGGATCAGGTCGGCCTTCGGCCCGTCCGCGACGCGGTAGGGTCGATGTAGATCGTCGCCGCCCCGGCGCTGATGCGGAAGCCCGAGTGCCCGAGCCACTCGATGGATCGATGAGCATCGCCGCCTGCAGGATAGGCTGTCCGCCCATGAGCTATGAGACCGTGAAGTGGGAGCAGGAGGGCGGCGTCGGCCGCATCACGCTCAACCGCCCCGAGACCGCTCAACGCCTGGAACGAGGAGTTCGGCCACGAGCTGGGCGAGGTGGTCAACAAGCGGGCCGCCGACGAGCTCCGTGCGCGCCGTGCTGATCACCGGCGCGGGCCGCGGGTTCTCCTCGGGCGCCGACCTCAAGGCGGGCTTCCCGCCCCACCCCGAGGACGGCATGCCCGACGTCCGCGCGGAGCTCCACGAGGTCTACCACCCGATCATCGCCGGCATCCGGACGGCTGGAGAAGCCCGTCGTCGCCGCCGTGAACGGCCCGGCCGTGGGCATCGGCTGCTCGCTGGCGCTGGCGTGCGACATCGTGCTGGCCGCCGAGTCGGCCTTCTTCGGCCTGGCGTTCGTGAACATCGGCCTGATGCCCGACGGCGGCTCGACCCTGTTCGTGCCGGCGCGGTGGGCAAGGCGCGCGCCTTCCAGATGGCGCTGCTGGGCGAGCGGGTCTCCGCCCGAGCAGGCGCTGGAGTGGGGCCTGGTCAACGCGCGTCCACCCCGACGACGAGCTGCTGGGCGCGGCGACGCGCTGACGAGCGGTTCGCCGCGGGCCCGACGCGGTCCTACGCGCGGCTCCAAGCAGGCTCTGAACCAGATGCTCTACCCGCAGATGGACGAGCAGCTCGACCTCGAGGCCGAGCTCCAGCACGCGCTGGCGCGCACGGAGGACTTCGTCGAGGGCGTCGGCGCCTTCGTGGAGAAGCGGGAGCCGGCGTTCAGGGGCTGAGCGCCCTGAGCGCCTGGAGGCCACCGCGACGATAGTGGATCCGCGGAGCCGGATACGATCCGCCGCCTTGAGCGCCCGCTCCCGTCCGCCCGCCTGATCCCTGCTCGCCCTCGCGGCGGCGGCTGATTGCGCCTCTCGCCGCTGGCCCCGGCGGCCTTCGCCGGGATCTTCACGCCGGAGTCCGGCGGCTCGCCCAACGCCGACGACATCGACCGCTCTACCGGATCGTGCTCTCGTCGCGATCCTGATCTTCCTCTGGTCGAGGGCATCCTGATCTGGTCGCTGATCAAGTACCGCTAGCGCCGCGGCGGGCCCGAGCCGGCCCAGATCCGCGGCAACACGCCGCTCGAGCTGGGCTGGACGATCGGCGCCGCGGTGATCCTCGTGGTGCTCGCCGCGGTCACGTTCATCTACCTCGGCGACATCAAGAACCCGCCGGCGTGCGGGCCCGGACGGCCTGGCCAGCGGCAGTCGCAGGTGGCCTCGATCGACCAGCCGGCCCCGCCGACGGGCGGCGGCAAGGCGCTGAACATCGAGGTGAACGGCCAGCAGTACCTGTGGCGCTACGACTACCCCGGCGGCGCGTCTTCACTACTCGAGATGGTCGTGCCGACAACACCACGGTGACGCTCAACATCACGCCTCGGACGTGATCCACTCGTGGTGGATCCCGGAGCTGGGCGGCAAGGCCGACGCCATCCCCGGCTACACCAACCAGACCTGGTTCAAGATCTCCGAGCCCGGCGTCTACAAGGGCCAGTGCGCCGAGCTGTGCGGCGAGGACCACGCCGACATGCGCGCGCGGGTGCGCGCCGTGACCCCGAGGAGTACGAGGCGTACCTCGAGCGGACCGCGAGGCCGACATCAAGGCGGCCCAGAGGCCCTCGCCGACGCAGCGCCGCCACGCGAGGGCGAGGAGGACGCGGAGTAGCAGTGGACGGCCGGAGCCGGTCAGAACCCGGAGAGTCGTGATGCGCGGCCTGCGCGACCGCCCGCGCGGCTGGCTCGAGTGGCTCACCACCACCGATCACAAGAAGATCGGGATCATGTACCTCTTCGCCACCTTCATCTTCTTCATCCTGGGTGGAGTCGAGGCGCTGATCATGCGCGCTGCAGCTGGCGGCGCCGGACGGCACGCTGGTCACGCCCGAGACCTACAACGGGCTGGTCTCGATGCACGGCACGACGATGATCTTCCTGTTCATCGTGCCGGTGCTGGCCGGGCTTCGGCAACTACTTCGTGCCGCTGATGATCGGCGCGCGCGACATGGCGTTCCCGCGCCTGAACGCGCTGTCGTTCTGGCTGCTGCCTTCGGCGGCGTCGCCTTCTACGCGAGCATCTTCTTCGAGCCGCCGCAGGCCGGCTGGACCTCCTACGCGCCGCTGTCGGACGACGCCTACCTGCCCGAGCGGCGGCGTGGACGCGTGGATCTTCCTGATCCACCTCACCGGCCTGTCGTCGATCGTCGGCGCGATCAACTTCGTGGCGACGATCCACAACATGCGCGCCAAGGGCATGGGCTGGGGCCGCATGCCGCTGTTCGTCTGGTCGATCCTGGTCTACAGCTACCTGCTGATCCTCGCCCTGCCGGCGATCGCCGCGGCGGTCACGATGCTGCTCACCGACCGCCACTTCGGCACCGACTTCTTCGACCCGACGGGCGGCGGCGACCCGATGCTGTGGCAGCACCTGTTCTGGTTCTTCGGCCACCCCGAGGTCTACATCATGGTCCTGCCCGCCTTCGGGATGATCTCCGAGATCCTGCCGGTGTTCGCGCGCAAGCCGATCTTCGGCTACAAGGCGATCGCGGCGTCCACCGTGGCGATCGCGTTCCTCGGCATGCTCGTGTGGGCGCACCACATGTTCACCACGCCCACGGCCACCGTGGTGCTGGCGTTCTTCATGCTCAGCTCGTTCCTCATCGCGGTGCCGACGGGCATCAAGATCTTCAACTGGATCGCCACGCTGTGGAAGGGGCCGATCATGATGAAGACGCCGCTCTACTTCGCGGCCGCGCTGCCCGCGCTGTTCGTGATCGGCGGCATCTCGGGCGTGATCCTCGCGGTCTTCCCGGTCGACTGGCAGCTGCACGACACCTACTTCGTCGTCGCCCACCTCCACTACGTGCTGTTCGGCGGCAGCGTGTTCGGGATCTTCGCCGGCGCTCTACTACTGGTTCCCGAAGATGTCCGGCCGGATGCTCTCCGAGGGGCTGGGCAAGCTGTCGTTCTGGCTGATGTTCGTCGGCTTCAACCTGACCTTCCTGATGCAGCACTCGGCCGGGCTGTCGGGCATGCCGCGGCGCATCTACGACTACCCCGAGAGCGCCGGCTGGGAGGGCTACAACATGGTCTCGACGATCGGCTCGTTCATCCTCGGCATCGGCGTGCTGATCACGGTGGTCAACGTGATGCGCTCGATCAAGCACGGCAAGAAGGCGGGCAACGACCCGTGGAAGGGCAACACCCTCGAGTGGTTCACCAGTCGCCGCCGCCGCGAGAACAACTTCGACGTGGTCCCGCGCGTGCGCTCGGTCGAGCCGATGAAGGACATCCGGCGCGAGGTCAAGAAGGCCGGCGAGCCCGCCGGGACCGTCGCGCAGCCCGTGGCGTAAGCTCGAGGTACCGGCGTCGTGTCCTTCGAGCCGTGAGCTCCTCCGCGGCTACCGCCGGCTGGCGCTCGCCACGCTCGTCGTCCACCTTCCTGCTGGTGATCGTCGGCGGGATCGTGCGCGTGTCGGACTCCGGCCTGGGCTGCGGTCCCGCCGGCTCCGGGCTGGACGGGTGGCCGTTCTGCAACGGCGACGTGGTGCCCGGGGTGAACCTCAACTCGATCATCGAGTACACGCCACCGCACGCTCGCCGGGCTCGTCGGGATCATGATGATCGCGCTGGCCGTGCTGGCCTGGCGCAACTACCGCTCGAACACCGGGCTCGTTCGCGCGACGTCGCCTCCGTCGTGCTGGTGGTCGCCCAGGGCCTGCTCGGCGCGGCGACCGTGGAGAAGGACCTCGACGAGGGGCTGGTGGCGGCGCATCTCGGGCTCGCGATGCTGCTGCTTGGCGCTGCTGCTCTACGTGGTGGCGCGCTTCGCGCCCGACGCACGAGGCGCTCGGCCGTCAGACGGCGGGCTCGGGCCTCCGCCCCCTTGCGCTGCTGTCCTCCGGCCTCGTGCTCTGCACGATCGTCGCCGGCGGGTACATGGCCGGGACCCAGAACTACGGGCGGGCCGACTATCAGGTCGGTGATGGCGCTCATCATGCGTGCGGCAAGGAGTTCCCTTCGTGCAATGGTGATTCATGCCGTTCGGTGATGCCCGGCTCGTGGACATCCATCTGACCCATCGCGCCTTCATGTACATCGCCACGCCTGCTGGTGATCGCGCTCGTGGTGCTGTCGCCGCCGGCGCGGGGGCGCGCGCGCATCGCCTGGCTCGCCGTCGGGATCCTCGGCGCCCAGGTGCTGGTGGGCGCACTGAACGTCTGGCTCGACGAATACGAGGCGCTGATCGTGCTTCACCTCGGGCTCGGCACCCTGCTCTGGATGAGCGTCGTCGGCCTCACGCTCCAGCTCTATCCGGCTCGATCCGGCCGCCTGAGCGCACCGGCTCCCCGCAGGCGGTGGCGGCCTAATGGCCTCCGCCCGCACCGTTGCCGTCGCGCCGCCCCGGCGCGCTGCGCCAGGTCGTCTCGGACTACTTCGAGATGACCAAGCCGAAGGTTCAGTCGCTGCTGCTGTTCACCACGGTCGCGACCATGCTACGTGGCGGGCGACCCCTCGCTCGAGCTCGTGTTCCTCACCTGCCTCGGCGGCTACCTCTCGGCGGGCGGCGCCGGCGCGGTGAACCACTGGTACGACCGCGACCTCGACCGCGCCATGACCCGCACTGCCGACCGGCCGGTCGCCTCCGGGCGTGTGGCGCCCCGGGCCGCGCTGATCTACGGCCTAGTGCTCGCCGCGCTGTCGGTGCTGGTCCTGGCGGTGGGTGTGAACCCGCTTGCGGCCGCGCTCTCCTTCTCGGGCTTCCTCGGCTACACGCTCGTCTACACCGTCTGGCTGAAGCGCACCACGCCGCAGAACATCGTGATCGGCGGCGCCGCGGGCGCCGTGCCGCCGCTGGTGGGCTGGGCCGCCGTGACCGGCAGCCTCAGCTGGACCGCCGTGTACCTGTTCGCGATCGTCTTCTACTGGACCCCGCCGCACTTCTGGGCGCTGTCGCTGCTGATGAAGGACGACTACGCCAAGGCCGGCGTGCCGATGATGCCGGTGGTCCGCGGCGAGCGCGAGACGCGCAAGCAGATCCTGCTCTACTCGGGCCTGCTCTACGCGGTCACCCAGCTGCCGTTCTGCGCAGGGGGCTTCGACGGCATCTACGCCGTGTCCTCGATCGTGCTCGGCGCCGTCTTCATCGGCGGCGCCGTGCGCCTCTACCGCCGCGCGGACCGCCGCGCCGCGCTCTGGCTGTACCTGTTCTCGCTCGCCTACCTCGCCCTGCTGTTCGCGGCGATGGTGGCGGACGCGCGCTTCTAGCGCTTGATCGTGTTGTGGACCTCGTGGATCGTCGGCTCGCCGGGATCGATCCGACCTGCTCGAGGATCGGCATCAGCGTCCCGCCGAAGGCCTCGAACGCCTCCTGAGAGTCCCAGATCTCGCTCACCCTGAGGTTGCCGTCGACCATGAAGGCGACGTGGTAGTCCTGCCCGTCCGGGGGCAGCGGGCCCTGCGCCTCGAGCAGACGGATGGTCTCCTCGTACTGCTCGGTGGTGGTTTCGGACGCGGGGGCGAAGCGGACAACGATGCTCATGCGGGCTCCTCCTGCTTTGGGGGTCGGGCCGACCCTAATCCGCTGAAAGCCGCTAGCGCAGGCCGGCCAGGCGCAGGTACGCCCGCAGCCGCTTCGGGCTCTTCGCCACCGACTTCGTGGCGACCGCGACGTAGCGGATCTTGCCCTCGCGAACCCGGTAGACGATCCGTCGCGAGCCCGCGCGGCGGATGCGGTAGGCCTTGCCGAAGCGCTTGGTCTTCGAGCGGATGCGGCTGGCCCGGTCGCCGGGGCCGATCTTGCCCGCCGTGGTGTGGCCGACGGCAGTCGAGGCGATCAGGCCGACCTTGCGGCCGCGGGTGAACACGGCCACCACCTTTGTCTTCGGCGGCGGTCCACGCAGTAGCTGTACACGCGGCCCTTGCGCTTGGTCGGCTGGCCCGCCCGGCGCAGGAACGCCTCGGGCCCGAGGTCGAGCCTTGCCAGGCCGAGGCCGCGCCGCGAGAAGCGCCCACGGCGCGAGCGGCACGCCTGGTTGCGACGCCGAGCGCGCGCTCCCACATCATCAGGTAGGCCTCCGAGCCGCGCGCCATGTCGTCGACGATCTGCTTGCCCGCGATCTTGCGCAGGTCCTCGATCCAGTCGGGGTAGAGGCCGTAGTGGGCCACGCCGTCCTTGTTGATGTCGTACTCGCGCATGCCCGCTGCGCTGGCGGTAGAGCGTGACCTTGCCGTCGAAGGACTTGAACGGGTAGGTGACCGGGTTCTCGCCGTTGCGCGGCCCGCCCTGTGACCCGAAGCCGTTCATGTCGGCCCCGTAGCCGAATCCGAAGTAGTGGTTCTTGGAGCGCTGCTTGCGGTTGTCGCGCCACTCGTCGACGAAGCCCATGGAGCTGCCCGCGTAGGGGGTCACGAACCCGCCCAGCTTGTAGATGCGCGGAATCACGTCCGGGGTGCTCCAGGAGTGGCTCGAGACCACGCCCGAGTACCGCTGCGCCTCGATCAGCGCCATCGTCTGCTTGCGCGCGATCACGCTCATGTGATCGGGGTCGATGATCATCTTCTTGGCGATCATGCGGCGCACCGTGTGCTCGCCCAGGTCGGTGAGGCCCTTGCTGTTGCAATGCGGGGCGGCGGGATAGACCGGCAGCGCGCCCGGCGGCGCGAAGGCGTTGAAGCCGTTGCCCACCAGCGCGTCGCGGTCCTCGCCATCGAGCGTGAGCTGGTTCTTGTCGTGCACGTGCGGGTGCCCGTCGCTGCAGGTCTCCATGTGCCAGAACTCGCCGGTCTCGTTGCGGTTGGCCACATTCACCACCACACCGGTGGAGCCCGAGTCGCCGGCCACGCCGGCCAGCGCGTTGTCGAACTTGTTCACCAGCTCCAGGTCGCGCACGCCGAGCTTGTAGACCTCGTCGAGCTGGCGATCGATCGAGGCGCGGGCGCAGCCGGCGTCGGGGCGGTCGTTGTAGACGCCGCAGTTGAAGAGCTTGGAGTTCTCGATCCCCAGCACCACCGCCAGCTTGCCGTCGTTGACCACCTCGCGCGCCTGGAACGGGTTGGTCACGATCCGGAAGAAGCCCTTGCCCGGACCGCCCGCCTGCGCGTCGATGTAGTCCTCGAGCTCGCGGATGCGCCGCGCCTGCAGGCGGACGCTGTCCATCTCGTCGCAGCTGTTCTGCTTGTAGGGGTAGATCTCACACAGCTGAGCGTTCTCCACCAGCAGGTTCACGTAGACGCGCAGCCCGCCCATCCAGGCGCGCTCGAGCCAGCGGTAGTAGGTCTGCTCGTGGGTGAGCGACTGATGGTGGGGCCAATCCTTGAAGGTGGGCCACCCGACGGGGTCGTGCTGACGCACCGGCGCTCCGCCGAAGAGCACGTTCTCGAGCACGGCGGCGCCACCGTTGGCCGGGTAGTGGTCCGGGCAGTCCACCATCGCCTTCTCCACGCCGAACTCGTGCCAGGGCCGGCCACAGTGCGCGCGGCCGCCGAGGAACTCGAAGGCCATCATGTGGATGTGGGCGTCCACCAAGCCGCGCGTTTCGGTGAAGGACGTGGAGCCCTTCCGCGGGACGCCGGAGGCGCTCAGTTCTACCTCGGGGAACTCCGCGCAGCCGGATGCGGCCACCGCGATGAAGGGGGCGGCCGTGCCGAGGGTCAGCGCCGCTCCGGGTGTGTCCGAGGACAGCCCGGCGTTGCCCGCGGCCGGCAGCCTGAAGCGAAACGTGCCCGCACCGGCCTGCTCGACCCTCCAATTGGCCAGCTGGCCGACCGCCTGGGCCGACTCGACGCGGTTCTGCGGCGTGCCGCCGAGGTAGTCGCGCTGGCGGCCGTAGAGCATGTACTTCCCAAGCGCCGTGGCCTTGAAGTAGAAGCGCTCGGCGGTCGCCGTGCTCGGCGCGGAGACGCGGTAGCCGTCGCCCGACTTGGCCACATACGAGGCACCCTGCTTGAGCGCAAAGCAGCCGTTGGCGAGCGAGTAGCGGTCCTTCGCGGACGCCGCCTCGGCGCTGGGGGCCGCAAGGAGGGCCACGGCCAGAACGAGCCCTAGTGCGAGACGCATCTGCCCAAGCTAATGCCGATCGCGTTTCCCTGCGTCAGTAGGGTGCCCGCCCGATGCCCTTCGTCCACTCCGAGCGCGTGCGCTTCGGCGACCTCGACGCCATGCGCCACCTCAACAACGTGGTGTTCCTGCGCTACTTCGAGTCGGCCCGGATCGCGTTCCTGCGATCGCTCACCAATCACGACCCGGCCCATCCCGAGGCGGGCGAGTACGGCGTGATCTTCGCCGAGTGCCACATCGCCTACCGCTCGCCGGTGCACTTCGACGAGGTCGTGGACGTGGCGTGCTCCGTCGGGGAGATCCGCCGATCGGCGTTCCAGGTGCAGTTCGAGATGAAGGTGGGCGAGCGCCTGGCCGCCGACGGCTATGGCTGGCTGGTGGGCTTCGACTACGCCGAACAGGCCGCCATGGCGCTTCCCGACGGCCTCCGCACCGCTCTACAAGCGGCTTCCTGAACGAAATCTGTCAGTCCGTCCGGCCCCCGCCCGACTCTTTCCCCATGTTCGGAATCGAGCTGATCTGCACCGACGAGGACTGCACCTACGTCCTCGAGACCACGGTCTGGACCCTGGACCAGGCCGATGCCCTCGTCTGCGAGGGGTGCGAATGCACCCTTCAGGTGACGGCGGTGTGGGAATCGGTCGAGGTGCGGGCGCGCCCGCGGGCGGCCGACCTGGGCCTCGCCGCCTGAGCGCCTCCGCGCCAAGACGCCGCGTCCGGGGGGCGAACTCAGGAGCTGTGGAGCCTCTTAGGGCATATGGCCCCAAGATCGGCCACAGCGGAGCAGAAGATCGCTCAACTTGGCACCGGCGCCCACGGGAACGCGACGCGCGAGGAGCTCCTCGCCGCGGGAATCAGTGCCGATCAGATCCGCGGCCGGATCGAGAATGGCTCGCTGATTCCTGAGTACCCGGGCACGTACCGCATCGGCCACGGGGCCCCGAGCCAGGAGGCCTCCTACATGGCCGCGACGAAAACGGGCGGGAAAGGCGCCTTCATCAGCGGCCGGCCCGCCGCGCACGCCCTGGGGCTGGTGAAGGGGAAGGCGCCCCGGCCGGAGTTGACCTCGCGCCGACGCCTGAACATCGCCGGCTTGCCGAGCACTCGCTGCGGCAATCTCATTCGAGAGGACACCACGCGCTGGAAGGGCATCCCCATCACCAGCCCTCCGCGCACCCTGGTCGACCTGGCCGCCGTGATGAGCGCGGAGGCGCTCGCGCGCGCCTGCCACGAGGCCGGGGTTAAGTACGGCACCAAGCCGCGCCACGTCGAAGCAGTGCTGAAGCGAAAGCCCAATGCACCCGGGGCCGCGAAGCTGCGGGCGATCATCTCCGGCGAGGAGAAGGTCACGCTGTCGAAGCTCGAGCGGCGCTTCCTGGAGAGGCTGCGTGCGGCCGGCCTGCCGCTTCCCCAGACCAACGTGGTCGCAGGCACCAAGCGCGTGGACTGTCGTTGGCCCGTGCATCGCCTCACCGTCGAGCTGAACTCGTTCACCTTCCACAACTCCCGACACTCGTGGGAAGGCGACTATCAGCGTGAACGGGAGACCCGCGGGCTAGGCGACGAGTTCCGCCGCTTCACCTGGGCCGACGTGTTCGAGAAACCCGGCTACATGCTCGGCGAGCTGACAAACCTGCTGACCTGAGGCTCAGTCGCTCACCACCAGCGTCTTGCGCCCGATATAGGCGAGCTTCTTCCTGCGCTTCGACAGCCGCAGCAACGAGCCCCGCTCGTAGATGTTGTCCTCGCCGTTGGTTGTCGAGGCCTGGCCGCGACCGCGGTAGAGCCTGCTCCTGTAGACGGCGCGACTCACCGAGTCCTTGAAGAACATGGCCGGTGAAGACCTCGCCGCCACCCACGTGCACCTTCAGGTGGATGTGGGGCGTCCGCCCTTGGTACCAGCCGGGGTAGATCGCCTCGAAGCGGGCCACGCCCTTGGCGTTGGTCTTCTGGTGGCCGCGCAGGAAACGCGATGAAGAGCCGGCGGAGCCCACGCCCGAGTAGGCGCCCTTGCGGTCGGTGTGCCAGATCTCCACGTCGGCGCTGGCAGCGGTCATCAGTTCTCGTCGGTTCATGTCCATGGGCGCAACCTACGATCGCTGGGAAGGAGAGCGTCGGAGCTACTGGCTATGGCGCTGGCGGGCGAGCTCTCGATCGAAGTCGCTCGGCTCCAGGCTCTCGTCCGCGCGGATCACGTGCATCACCGCGTTGATCAGCGCCAGGTGCGTGAACGCCTGCGGGAAGTTGCCCAGGTGGCGGCCCGAGCGCGGGTCGATCTCCTCGGCGTAGAGCTGCAGGGGCGACGCGTACGAGAGCAGCTTCTCGCACAGCGCCCGGGCGCGGGTGAGATCGCCGATCTCGACCAGGGCGGACACCAGCCAGAACGAGCAGATGGTGAAGGTGCCCTCCTCGCCCGAGAGCCCGTCGTCGGTCTCCTCGACCCGGTAGCGCAGCACCAGGCCGTCCTCGGTCAGATCGTCGGCGATCGTCCGCACGGTCTTCACGATCCGCTCGTCGTCGGGCGGGAGGAAGCGCAGCAGGGGCATCAACAGCACCGACGCGTCGAGCTCCTCGGTGTCGTAGTGCTGGCGAAAGACCCCGTCCTCGAGGGCGTTCTCGCAGATGTCGTCCTTGATCTCGTCCGCGGCCTTCTGCCACGCCTCCGCCTTCTCGGAGTCCTCGCGGATCTCCGCCAGCCGGGCGCCGCGGTCGAGCGCCACCCAGCACATGAGCTTCGAGGAGGTGAAGTGCTGGGGCTCGCCCCGCACCTCCCAGATGCCGCGGTCGGGCTCGGCCCAGTGCTCGAGCGCGTCCTCGACCTGCTTCACCAAGATCGGCCAGATCCGCTCGGGCAGGTGGTCGCGCGACTTGGTGTGCAGGTAGAAGGAGTCGAGCACCGCGCCCCACACGTCGTGCTGCTCCTGGTTGTAGGCGCCGTTGCCGACCCGGACGGGCCGCGCGCCCTCGTAGCCGCTGAGGTGGTCGAGCGTCTCCTCCACCAGCTCCGACTCGCCGTCGATGCCGTACATGATCTGGAGCTGGCCCTCCTCGGCCTCCGCCACGTCCGCGATGAAGTAGAAGAAGTCGTTGGCCTCCCAGTCGAAGCCCAGCGTGTAGAGGCCCCAGAGCGTGAAGGTGGAGTCGCGGATCCAGCTGTAGCGGTAGTCCCAGTTGCGCTCCCCGCCGGGCGTCTCGGGCAGCGACGTGGTGGCCGCCGCGACCATCGCGCCGGTCGGGGCATAGGAGAGGCCCTTCAGCGTGAGCGCGCTGCGCTGCAGGAAGCTGCGCCAGGGGTGGTCGGGGAACTCGCCGTGGTCGAGCCAGTGCTGCCAGTGGTGAGCCGTCCAGACCAGCCGCTCGTAGGCCTCGTCGTAACTCTGGGGCGGGCGGTGCTCGGACCACGACAGCGCCGCGAACAGGGTGTCGCCCTCCTTCATCATCGTCCGCGCTGTGGCGCGCGGTCCCTCGAGGCCGATGTTCATGTCGGTGCTGAGGCGCAATTCGATGTCGCTGCTGTTGGCGGTGGCCACCGCCTCGTGGTAGCCGGAGCCGGTGTAGTCCCAGGCCGCGGGCTCGCGCCCGTAGTCGAACGCCGGCTCGCAGTCGAGGTTCAGCTGGACCTCGCCGTTCACGCAGCGCACGAGGCGCAGCAGCACGTGGTCGGCGTCGTAGTCGGTGGGCGAGCGGCGGTGGGTGGTGGAGCGCTCGTCCTCGTGGTGCCACGGGCCGATCAGCAGCACGTCGCGCACGATGATCCAGCCGCCGCGGGTGCCCCAGCTGGTCTCCAGAACCATCGTCCCGGGCAGATAGCGGCGGGCGGCGGGCACCTCCACGTCGGCGGGGCCCACGCGAAAGCCGCCGGCATCGCGGTCCAGGATCGACCCGAACACGCTGGCCGAGTCCATCCGCGGCAGGCACATCCACTCCACGTTGCCGCTGGGCGCCACCAGCGCGGTGGTCTCGCAGTCGGAGAGGAAGCCGTAGTCGGCGATCGGGGGGAACGGGCTGGCGCCCACCGCGCCGTCGGCATCGATGTGCTTCACCCGGCCGCCCCCAGGCGGGCGGCCGCCGACGGGTCGAGCAGCAGCGTGAGGCCGGCCTCGGGTCGCACCAGGCTGGCGGGGGCGTCAGGCCCGGGGGCGTCCCCGAAGGCGCGCGCCACGGCCTCCGCCTTGTCCTCGCCCGAGATCAGGAACACGACTTCCTTGCCCGCATTCAAGACCGGGAGGGTAAGGGTCACACGGGACACGAGCGGGGCCATGCCGGGCGTCTCGACGCCCACAGCCAGGCGCTCGCGCTCCCCGAGCGCGTCGTCGCCTGGGAACAGCGAGGCCGTGTGGGCGTCGGGACCGAGGCCGAGCAGGATCAGGTCCAGGGCCGGCGGGGCCCGCACTCAGCTCCTCCTCGTAGGCATCCGCCGCCGCCTCGTAGCCCAACTCACCCTGGATCCGGTGCACGGCGCGCGGCTCGATGTGGTCCAGCAGGCTGTCTTTCGCCATCTTGAAGTTCGAGTGCTCGTGGTCGGGCGGGACCGCTCGGTCATCGCCGAACCAGAGCTCCACCCCCGACCAGTCGAGCGCCATCCCTGCCAGCTTCTCGTGGGCCTTGCGAGGCGTCGAGCCGCCCGACAGCGCGATGTGCCCGCCGGACCGCACCACCGCGGCCACGCGTTCCGCCGCGGCGCCGGCCACGTCCTCTGTGACCACAACCTCCCGGTCGTCGCTCAAGACAGCATCATCCGCGCGGCCTTGAGAGCCGGTCCGTAGCTCTTGTCGCGCAGCAGCGCCTGGCGGATCCCCTCCCCCAGGATTCCGGCCTCTCCGCGCGACGCGCCCATCACGGTCCACTGCCATTCGCGTCCCTTGCGGTCGGTGCGGCGGGCGGTGAGCCCGCCCGCGCCGCGGTCGAGCGAGATCGAGTGGCCGGACTGGGTCTCGATGGTGATGCCGGCCAGGCCCGGCGCATTCATGGTCTCGTCGGGCTGCAGGTGCAGCTTCACGTTCCCGCGCCGGCACTCCGCCGTGCCGTGCATAGTTCCGTTCTGGGCGACCATCGCGCCCGGCTTCCAGTCCAGGCACTTGCACAGCCAGCCGAAGAAGAGCAGCCCGGCGATGGCCGAGTCGGGCCGGTGGCGCACGGTCACCTCGCTGATCCGCGGAAGCTCCTCGCGCCACTGCGGCGGGTCGAAGGTGGATGCCACGCGCTCGCGCCACGGCGTGGAGCGCAGCCACGCCAGATCGACGATGTAGGCGCGCTCGGCGAGCTGGCCGGCGCGTCCGACGGCCGAGTCGGGGTCCGGCTCGTTCACGGAGTCCAGCAGCACGATCTGCGCGAGGTCGAGCAGGGCGTCAACCGCCTCCGGGTGGCCGTGCGGCGACCAGACGAGGGTCGCGAGGTCGGTCACGACGAGGGGGTCGACGATCGTCTGGAGGTGCTCGAGGTGGTTCGGGCCGACGTCGAGCACAACCTGCTCGTGGCACACCATGAGCTCGCCCGGCTTCACCTCCTCCTCGCCGGTCATGGTGGCCGACGCGTCGATGGTGGTGCGCCCGGGCTCCACGGCGCAGAGGATCGTGCGCGAGGCGTGGTAGCGGCCCACGTTGTCGAGGCGGTTCTGGATCTCCCCCCGCCATTCCCGGTCCGCGATCACCACGAGGTTGAGCACTCGGGCGGGCGCGTAGGCCTCGTTCTCCTGGTAGCGCTCCGTCATGAGCTCGCGCAGCGCGGACTCGACCGCGGCCGGCGTGGTGTCCTGCTCCATCCAGACGTGGCCGCTGAGGCTCAGATGGCCCTCCAGTGGTGGCCCGGCGCCAGCAGCTCGTCAGCCTCCTCGGGCCCGCCGGAGCCCGCCGGGTACTGCGGGATCGGGCCCGGCGTGGCCTCCCAGTGCTCGAGGATCGGGTCCACGATCGTCCACTGGGCCTCCACCTCGTCGTCGCGGGTGAAGAGCGTGGCGTCGCCGCGCATCGCGTCCATGATCAGCCGCTCGTAGGCCTCGGGCGACTGGGACATGAACGCCGTGCCGTAGAGGAACTCCATGTTCACCGGGCGGATGCGCATCCGGCTGCCGGGGATCTTCGCGCCGAGCGAGATCGACGCTCCCTCGTTCGGCTGCATGGTCAGGATGATCTGGTTCGGCTGCACGCCCACCGAGCCGTCCTGCTTGAACGCGAGGTGAGGCACGGGCTTGAGCGTCACGGCGATCTCGGTGACCTTGCGCGCCAGGCGCTTGCCGGTGCGCAGGTAGATCGGTACTCCGGCCCAGCGCCAGTTGTCCACCTCCAGGCGCAGCCCCGCGTAGGTCTCCGTGGACGAGTCGTCCGGCACGTCATCCTCGTCCAGGTAGCCGGGCACCTGCTCGCCGCCGGACATGCCCGTCGCGTACTGGGCGCGCACCGCCATCTCCGGCACCTCCTCGAGCTTCGGCGGGTGGATGGCGTGCAGCACCTTCACCTTCTCGTCGCGCACCTCGTCGGCCGAGAAGTTCACAGGTGGCTCCATGCACAGCAGGCAGAGCAGCTGGAGCATGTGGTTCTGCACGAGGTCGCGCAGCGCGCCCGAGGTGTCGTAATAGCCGGCGCGGCTGCCGATCCCGAGGTCCTCCGCCGCCGTGATCTGCACGTAGTCGATGAAGTTGCGGTTCCAGATCGGCTCGAACAGGCCGTTGGCGAACCGGAACGCCAGCATGTTCTGGACGGTCTCCTTGCCCAGGTAGTGGTCGATCCGGAAGACCTGGTCCTCCTTCAACACGTCGAGCACGGCCGTGTTGAGCTCGCGCGCCTCGGCCAGGTTGCGCCCGATCGGCTTCTCGATGATCACCCGCACCTCGGCGTCGTCGTGACGATCGAGGCCGTGTTCGCCGAGCTTGCCCACGATCACCGAGAAGAACGAAGGCGACGTGGAGAGGTAGTAGGCGCGGTTGAACGTGATCCCCGCCTCCTCGTCGAACTCGGCGTTCACCTTCTCCAGCTGCTCGTAGACGTTGTCGTCGTCGAACGAGCCGCTCACGTAGCGCACGTGCTCGAGCAGCGCGTCGAGCACCTTCGCGTCGCACTCCCTGCGCGAGAACTTCTGCATCGACTCCTTCGCCACCGCCCGGAACTCGTCGTCGGTCATCTCTCCGCGCGAGGTGCCGATCAGGTTGAACCGCTCGGGCAGCGCGCCCTCGTGGGCGAGGTTGTAGAGCGCCGGCAGCAGCTTGCGCTTGGCCAGGTCGCCCACCGCACCGAAGATCGTGAGCGTGGTCGGGCGGACCGGCAGCCGCTCGAGGCCCTCGGCCAGCGGGTTTGGCTGCTCGACGGTGGCCATCACTCCGCCGTGGTCGGCCGACTTCACGGCGTGGCCGCCGAACTGGTTGCGCAGCGCGGCGTTCACCTTCGCGGCGAACGCATTCTGCCCGCGCGACGAGAAGCGCTCGAACAGCGACGTGGTGATCACCGGCGTGGCGATGCGCTTGTCGATCGAGTCCTCCACGGTCCACCGGCCCTCGCCAGAGTCCTCGACATAGGGCTCGAGCCGGGCCAGGTCGTTGCCCTCCTGCTCGAACGCCAGCGCGGCCAGCTCGCACAGCCAGGAGCGGACCACCGAGCCCTGCATCCAGAGGTGCGCGATCTTCGCGTTGTCGAGCTCGTACTCGCAGGCGTCGAAGAGCGAGAAGCCCTCGGCGTAGGCCTGCATGATCCCGTACTCCACCCCGTTGTGGACCATCTTCACGTAGTGCCCGGCGCCGGTGTCGCCCATGTGGCCCCAGCCCGGTCCGTGCTCCTCGGTGGACGGCGGGGCCAGCACGTCGAGGATCGGCGTCATGTGCTTCACGGCCTCGTCGGGCCCCCCGACCATCATGCAGTAGCCCACCTCCAGGCCCCAGACGCCGCCGGAGGTGCCCACGTCCATGTAGTGGATCCCCTTCGGCTTGAGGTCCTCGGCGCGCTGCTTGTCGTCCGACCAGCGGCTGTTGCCGCCGTCGATGATGATGTCGCCCTCGTCCATCAGCGCGGCCAGCTTGTGCACCGTCTCGGTGGTCGGCTCCCCCGCGGGGACCATCACCCAGACCGCTCGCGGCTTGTCGAGCTTCTCGACCAGCTCCTCGAGCGACGCGACACCGGCGGCGCCGTGCCCCTCGGCCTCCTTCACCGCGTCCTCGGAGAAGTCGAAGGCCACGCATTCGTGGTCCGAGTCGCGGTGGATGCGATGGACCATGTTCCCGCCCATCTTTCCGAGCCCTACGAAGCCGAGCTGCATTCAGTTCCTCTCTGAGGTTGTCGGGCGAGGGCCATTCTTCCCAGGCGAGAGCGCCGGATGCAAGCTGTGAACGCGAGGACCCCCTATACACTCGAAACCTGACCGCCAAATAGGAGGATTCGAAATGGCATTGACCATCGGCGACACCGCCCCAGACTTCACCGCCCAGACCACGGAGGGCGAGATCAACTTCCACGAGTGGCTCGGCGACTCCTGGGCCGTGCTCTTCTCCCACCCCCGCGACTTCACCCCCGTCTGCACCACCGAGCTGGGCACGATGGCCAACGCCAAGCCCGAGTTCGACAAGCGCGGCGTGAAGATCATCGGCCTCTCGGTCGACCCCGTCGGCAACCACGAGGAGTGGGCGAAGGACATCGAGGAGACCCAGGGCACGGCTCCCAACTACCCGCTGATCGGCGATCCCGACTTCTCGATCTCGAAGGCGTACGGGATGCTGTCGGCGGACGTGTCAGGCGACCCGACCGAGCGCACCCCCGCCGAGAACCAGACCGTGCGCAACGTGTTCGTGATCGGCCCCGACAAGAAGATCAAGCTGGTCCTGGTCTACCCCATGACCACCGGCCGGAACTTCGACGAGGTGCTGCGGGTGATCGACTCGCTCCAGCTCACGGCGAACCACAAGGTGGCCACGCCGGCCAACTGGAAGCAGGGCGACGACGTGATCATCGCCGGCTCAGTGTCCGACGAGCAGGCCGAAGGAGACCTACCCGGACGGGTGGGAGCCGCCCAAGCCGTACATCAGGATCGTGCCGCAGCCGAAGGCGCTAGAGCAGGCGCGCGCACGCGCTCGGTCAGGTCTCGCAGCGCCTCGACCGGATCCCCCTCCAGCCGCACCCGCTCGGCCGGCAGGCCGTGGTCGCGCAGCGTGAGGATGTCGCCGGTGGCCTGGGCGTTCTTCAGCTCCTTGAACGTGTAGTCGGCGTCGGGGATCGCCACGTCCTCGTCGCCGTCGTGCACGATCTGCAGGAAGCAGCCCGGTGGCCGGGCCGCCCTTGTGGAGCTGGCCGGTGGAGTGCAGGAAGCGCGGCCCGTAGCCGAACGTGGTGGTGGCCTTGGTGGCGTCGCGGATGGCCGCGCGCAGCTCGGACACGGCTGCGTCGAACTCCTCCGACGGCTGCACGTAGGCCATGATCGCCACGTAGTTGGGCGGCGCCGGCGTCCGCCAGCAGGGCGCGTCAGCTCGTCGTCGCCGGCCTCGTCCACCGACGGCGGCTCGTCGGCCTCGAGCACCTTGGCGGTGTTGTCCTTCGCCTCCTGCACGTTGGGCTGGTCGAACGCGTTGATGCCGAGCACCCAGCCCGACACCGCGGTGGCGAACTCGGCGAAGAAGAACAGCCGGCCGAGGTCGATCGGCGCCGCCTGCGGTGGACGCGGTGATCACCGCCTGGCCGGCCTTGCGCTGAGCGCCTCCACCTCGGCGTCGAGCTCCTCGTCGGGCTCGTCGGCGTTCCGCAGGTAGGCGAACACGCGGTCGTCGCCGTAGGCGCTCGGGCTCCCCCAGCGGCTCGTCGGCCACCGGCAGGATGCCCTTGCCCTCCTTGCCGGTGGACTCCGCGATCAGCTGCTCCACCCAGATGCCCGAAGCTCGACACCGGCTCGGAGACGATGAACGTGAGCTTGTCGCGGCCCTCGAGCGCCAGCGCGCCCATGGCGAGGCCCATCCACAGCCCCGAGTTCGACGACGAGCTGTCGAAGTGGTTGCAGTTCTGCTCGGCCTCCTGGGAGGAGTGCAGCAGCGCCTCGACGTCGACGCCCATCAGCGCAGCGGGCACCAGGCCGAAGTACGACAGCACCGAGTAGCGCCCGCCGATGTTGGGGTCGTTCTCGAACACGCGCCGGAAGCCGCGCTCCTTCGCGATGTCCACCAGGCCCGAGCCCGGGTCGGTGACCGCCACGAACTGCGAGCCGTTGCCGCCCGTGCGCTCGTAGAAGTGCTTCATCTGCGAGAGCGTCTCGACGGTGCCGCCCGACTTCGAGGACACGATGAAGAGGGTCTTCGACCAGGTCGACCTTCTCCTCCAGCTCCAGCACGGCGCCGGGGTCGGTCGAGTCGAGCACGTGCAGCGTGAGCCCGCCGGCGTCGCCGAACGAGCGCCGGATGACCTCCGGGCCCGAGCGACGAGCCGCCCATGCCGAGCAGCGCGGCGTCGGTGAGGCCGTCGGCCTTCACCTGCGTCGACGAACTCCTTGAGGTCGCCGGCGTGCTCGAGCATCGCCTCGGAGATCGTGAGCCAGCCCAGCCGGTCGCCGATCTCGGGGCCCGGGCCGCCCCACAGCGTCTCGTCCTTGCGCCAGACGCGCGCGGCGACCTGCTCGGCCACCGCCTTCTCGACCCGCTTGGCCAGCGCGGGCTCGAGCTCGTCGGGGATCGAGGAGTCGATGCGTGGCGGGCCGGCCGGTGACCGCCGCCTCCTTGCTCGACTCCACGCCGGCGATCAGCTTGTCGAACGGCGTCGACGAACGCGGCGATGCCGTCGCGCAGCAGCTTGTCGGTCACGTCGTCCATGTCGATGCCGGCGTCGGCGAGCGCCTCGAGCGTCGCGGTCGGGTCCTGGTCCGCGGTGGCGCCGGTGATCTCGGACTTCTCGGCCGCGGCCAGCAGCGTGGGCATCGGCATCGTGTTCACCGTGTCCGGCGCCACGAGGCCGTCCACGTACTTCGTCTCGGGATAGGACGGGTTCTTCACGCCGGTGGAGGCCCACAGCGGCCGCTGCACGGGCGCGCCGGCCTCCGCGCAGCTGCGGCGAAGCGGTCGCCGCGGAAGATGCGCTTGAAGCTCTGGTAGGCGGCCTGGGCGTTGGCGATCGCGGCCTGCGCCCTGGAGGTCGTCGCGGCCGAGCGTCCTCGAGGCGCTTGTCCACCTCGGAGTCCACGCGCGAGACGAAGAAGCTGGCCACGGAGTGCACGTCGAGGCGACTCGCCCGCCTCGTGGCGGCGCTCCAGGCCCTTGATGTAGGCCTCGGTGACCTGCCTCGTAGGCCTCCACCGAGAACAGCAGCGTCACGTTCACGTTGATCCCGGCGGCGATGGCCTCCTCGATCGCGGGCAGCCCCTCGGGCGGTGCCCGGGATCTTGATCATCACGTTGGGGCGGTCGACCGCGGCCCACAGCTCCTTGCGCCTGCTGCAGGGTGCCGTCGGTGTCGTGCGCCAGCGACGGCTCCACCTCCAGGGAGACGAAGCCGTCGCCGCGTCGTCGTCGTGCACCGGGCGCATCACGTCGCAGGCCAGTCTGCACGTCCTTGATCGCGAGCTCGAGGTAGATCGCGTCGGCGTCCAGGCCCTCCCCCGCCGGCCTGCGCGATGTCCTCGTCGTAGTCGTCGGAGCCGAGGATGGCCTTCTCGAAGATCGCGGGGTTGGAGGTCACGCCGCGCAGCGAGTCCTCGTCCACCAGCCGCTGCAAGCTCGCCCGACTCGATCAGGCTGCGGCGGATCTGGTCCAGCCAGACCGCCACGCCGGCCTCGGTGAGCTTCGCGAGCCGCTCGTTCACCTGTGCCGCTGTCAGCCATGCCTCGTCTCCTTGTCCTTAGCTCCGGGCCGCCGCGCCTGCGCGCTCCACGACCGCCTTGGCCTTGCTCGCGCCATCTTCTCGGGCGTGAACCCGAAGTGCTCGTACAGGTCCTTCTGCGGCGCCGAGGCGCCGAAGCCGTGCATGCCGACCGAGTCGCCGTCGGGCCCCACCCAGCGCTCCCATCCGAACGTGGCCGCGGCCTCCACCGACACACGCGCGCGGCAGGCCGGCGGCAGGACGTGTCCCGGTAGGCCGCGTCCTGCTCGAGGAAACGGTCGTAGCAGGGCATGCTCACCACGCGGGTCGACACGCCGTCGCCCTCCAGCAGCTCCGCCGCCTCGACGCAGAGTCGACACCTCCGAGCCGGTGCCGATCAGGATCACGTCGGGCTCGCCGCCGTTTGACTCCTCGCGCAGCACGTAGGCGCCGCGCGAGATCGCGTCGCCGGGGATCGCGGTCGGGGTCGATGATCGGCAGGCCCTGGCGGCTGAGCACCAGCGCGCACGGCCCGTCGTCCTGCTCCAGCGCGAACTGCCACGCCAGCGCGGTCTCGTTCGCGTCGGCCGGGCGCACGCACGTTCACGTTCGGCGTGGCCCGCAGGTGCGCGAGCTGCTCGATCGGCTGGTGGGTCGGCCCGTCCTCGCCCAGGCCGATCGAGTCGTGGGTGTAGACCTGGATCACCGGCAGGTGCATCAGCGCCGCCAGGCGCACCGCGCCCTTCATGTAGTCGAGGAAGTTGAAGAACGTGGACCCGAACGCGCGCAGGCCGTGGCGGTTCAGCCCGTTCACGATCGCCGCCATGCCGTGCTCGCGCACGCCGTAGTGCACGTTGCGCCCGGAGTAGTCGTCGCGCGGTGACCGAGCCGCCGTCGTCGATCAGCGTGAGCGTGGAGGGCTCGAGGTCGGCCGAGCCGCTCACCAGGTGCGGGATCTGCGCCGCGGCCCACTGGATCACCTGCTGCGAGGCCTTGCGGGTGGCGATCGGGTCGTCGCGCCGGGTCGAAGCGCGGCGGATCGGCGTCCCAGCCCTCGGGCAGGCCGCCGTTCATCACCAGCGACAGCTCGGCCCACAGCTCGGGATGCTCCGCCCGGTAGGCGTCGGCGCGCGTGTTCCACTCGGCCTCGGCCTCCGCGCCCGGGGCCACGGCGGCCTCGCGGAAGTGCTCGGCCACCTCGTCGGGCACGAGGAAGTGGGCGTCGGGGTCCCAGCCGTAGGCCTCCTTGGTGAGCCTCACCTCGTCCTCGCCCAGCGGCGAGCCGTGGGCGGCGTGGCTGTCCTGCTTGTTCGGCGAGCCGAAGCCGATGTGGGTGCGCAGGATGATCAGCGACGGCCTGCCCTCGTCGGCCTTCGCGGCGGCGATCGCCTCGGCGAGGCCCTCCTGGGAGAGGTCCTCGCCCAGGTTCTGCACGTGCCAGCCGTAGGCCTCGAAGCGCTCGCCGACGTCCTCGCTGAACGCCATATCGGTCTTGCCCGCCAGCTGGATCTTGTTGTCGTCGTAGAAGCCGATCAGCCGGCCCGAGGCCCGAGGTGACCGGCCAGCGAGCACGCCTCGGAGGCCACGCCCTCCTGCATGTCGCCGTCGCTGGCGATCGTGTAGGTGTGATGGTCGATCAGCTCGTGGCCGTCGCGGTTGAAGCGGGCGGCGAGCATGCGCTCCGCCAGCGCGAGGCCGACCGCGTTGGAGATGCCCTGGCCGAGAGGGCCGGTGGTGACCTCCACGCCCGGGGCGCCCTCCGCCTCGAACTCGGGGTGGCCGGGAGTCGGGCTGCCGAGCTGGCGGAAGTTCTGGAGGTCCTCGAGCGTGATCCCGTAGCCGGAGAGGTGGAGGATCGAGTAGAGGAGCATCGAGGCGTGGCCCGCGGAGAGCACGAAGCGGTCGCGGTCGAACCACTCCGGGTTCGCCGGGTTGTGCTTCATCTCGTGCGCGTAGAGCCGGTAGGCCACGGGCGCCAGCGCCATCGGGGCGCCGGGGTGGCCGGAGTTCGCCTTCTGCACCCCGTCCATCGAGAGTGTGCGGATGGTGTTGATCGCCAGGTCTTCGCGTGCTCATCTCAACTCCCTCGTAGGTCACGTGTTCGCAGTATCGCCCGGTTCTCCCAGTTCCTGCGCGGCAAGAACGCCGGCGCCGATCACGCCCGCCTCGGCGCCCCCGCGCGCGAGGCTCAGCGTGGTGCGCTCCCACAGGGCCGGCAGCGTGTTGCGGGCGGCCTCCTCGCGGGCCGTCTCGAGGAACAGGTCCGCCGCGCGCGACACCCCGCCGCCGATCACCACGTACTCCGGCTCGAAGGTGTTCACCACGCTCGCGATGCCCAGGCCGAGCCAGCGGCCGTAGCGCTCGAACACCGCGAGCATCGTCTCGTCGCCGTCCTGCGCCGCCTTCACCGCCTCGCGCCCCGACACCCGGGTTCCGGCCACCTCGGTGGCGGCGCGCTCGAGGCCGGTGCCGCTGCAGATCCACTCGAGCGAGCCGGGGCGGGGAAAGCCGGGCTCGCTGGTGGCCAGCGCCGTCTCGCCGTCGAGGAGCACGTGTCCCATCTCCGCGCCGAGCCCGGTGTGGCCGCGCTCGATGCGGCCGTCGATCACGATGCCGCCGCCCACGCCGGTGCCCAGGGTGAGCATCACGAGGTGCTGCGCGGGCGGGTCGGGCACGAGCTGCGCCTCGGCCAGCGCGGCGCAGTTGGCGTCGTTGTCCACGAACACCGGGATTCCGAAGCGCGCGCCGAGCTGCTCGCGCAGCGGGACGCCCGCGAGCGGGATGTTCACGCTGGAGAGGACCGTGCCCGTGGCGAACTCGACCTGCGACGGCACGCCGATGCCCGCGGCGTCGCGGCGAGCCTCCGACCTCCTCCACCGCCGCCTCGATGCCGTCGAGCAGCGCCTCGGGGCTGGAGAGGTCCGTGGGGTGCTCAACGGCGTCGTGTGCCTGCGCGCCCTCGACGCGCGCGACAGCCACCTTCGTGCCGCCAACGTCGATGCCGAGCACGCCCGCCACGCGAGCCATTCTTCCCTGCCAGCATGGCCGGATGCAACGCGGTGTCTGGATTGGGCTTCTCGCCGCGCTGGCGGCGTCCTCCGTCACGGCCGCCACAGCGCTTCCTCCCGGGGAGACCGAGGACGCCCGGCCGGGCACTCCGCCCGGCCGCCTGGCCCCGCTCGAGCCGCCCAGCCCGGCGCTCACGATGCTCGACTCGCGCTCCCTGGGGCGGCCCACGCACGGCCGACTCGTTCGCGGCGTGCGCCTGCCGACGCGGGGGCCGCACTTCGCCACCTGGGACCCCGCGCTGCGCCGCTCTCCCAACCGCTGGTGGCGGCGCTACGGCAACGACTACCTGATCCGGATGGTGCTGAGGGTGGCCCGCCGTCACTTCACCGCAGATCCCGAGCCGCCCCCGCCGATACTCGTGGGCGACCTCAGCCGCCCGCGCGGCGGATTCTTCGGCAAGCGCTTCGGGGCGCTCGGGCACTCGAGCCACCAGAACGGGCTCGACGCGGACGTCTACTACCCGCGCCGCGACCGGCGCAACGCCCCGCCCCGGACGATCGAACAGGTTGACCGGCGCCTGGCCCAGCGGCTGGTGGACCTGTTCGTGGCGGCGGGGGCGCAAACGGTGCTGGTGGGACCGAACGTCGGCCTGCACGGCCCGCGCGGGGTCGTGAAGCGCTGGCCCCGCCACGACAATCACCTGCACGTTCGCATCGCCAACCCGGTGGAGTAGGAAGATGGGCGGCATGAACGAGCTCGACATCCGCCGCTTCAACTCGCCCGACGAGACCCGCAGGTTCGAACACGGCAGCTTCGAGGTGGTGAACCTCGGCGGGATGACCGTCGGTCGCGCGACCTACGAGCCCGGCTGGAGGTGGTCGGAGCATGTGGGCGGCGGACCCGACGAACGCTGCCAGGTGGAGCACGTCGGCATGGTGGTCTCGGGCCGCGCGGCCGTGCTGATGGACGACGGCACCGAGGTGGTGATGGGGCCCGGAGACCTCTTCCACGTGCCGCCCGGCCACGACAGCTGGGTCGTCGGCGGCGAGCCCTACATCTCCATCCACTTCATGGGCGCCGGCGACTACGGCGCGGTTAAGGTCGACCCATGAGCTACCGAACCTCCCTCCCCCAGCTCGAGGACGGCCTGTTCTTCACCGACGGCGGCCTCGAAACCACCCTGATCTTCCACCGCGGCCGCGACCTGCCGGCCTTCGCCGCGTTCGACCTGCTCAAGGACGAGGAGGGCATCGAGGAGATCCGCCGCTACTACGAGCCCTATCTCGAGGTCGCCGCGGACCGCGGGGCCGGCTTCGTGTTGGAGAGCCCCACGTGGCGCGCCAGCCCGGGATGGGCCGGAAGACGCCGGCTACTCCCCGGACGAGATCGACGAGATGAACCGTAGGGCGATCCAGCTGATGGAGGAGGTCCGTGACGAGTCGTCGGCCGTCTCACCGATCGTGATCAGCGGGTGCATCGGGCCCCAGGGCGACGGCTACGACCCCGAGGTGCTGCTCAGCGCCGACGAGGCGCAGGACTACCACTCCGCCCAGATAGCCGCCTTCGCCGACACGGCTGCCGACATGGTCACCGCGATGACGATCACCTACGCGGACGAGGCGATCGGGATCGTGCGAGCCGCCGAGGCCGCGGGCCTGCCCGTGGTGATCTCGTTCACGGTCGAGACCGACGGCAAGCTTCCGAACGGACAGGCGCTGGGCGACGCGATCGAGCAGACCGACGCCGAAACGGGTGCCTACGCCGCGTACTTCATGGTGAACTGCGCGCACCCGACCCACTTCGAGCACGTGGTTGCCGAGGGCGGCGCCTGGACGGAGCGAATCCAGGCATTGCGAGCCAACGCGTCAACCATGAGCCACGCGGAGCTGGACGAGGCGGACGAGCTGGACGATGGCGATCCCGCGGACCTGGGCCGCGGGCACGCCGAGCTTCAGGCCGCGTTGCCGCGGGTGAACGTGCTGGGTGGTTGCTGCGGCACCGACCACCGGCACGTGGCCGCGATCGCCGGGGAGTGGCACACCTGATGCGAACGTGCGCCTGCCTGGCGCTCCTCGCGACGGCCGCCGTGGGGGCCACGGCGGCACCGGCAGGCGAGGGCCACGTGCGGGTCGCTCTTGATCCGTTCCAGCTTCTTGCCGAGCCCGAGGGAGGTGGTGAATGTGACCGTGCCCTCATCCCGGTTTCGTAGCCCCACCGGCGCCACCGCGGTGACCACCGAACCGCCCGCCGGGGTGACGTAGGCGAGCGCGGCGGTCAGGTCGCCGCCCAGAATCCGTTCGACCTCGTCGGGCCAGGACACGGGCACCGCCGCGAACCTACACCGTGCGGAAGTCGATGCCCTGCTTGTCGAGCCGGTCGATCAGGGGCCGCCCCATCGCCTCCGCCGTGGTCACCGACCCCGCCGTCTCCGGCAGCTCGTCATGCGCCAGACACAGAGCGGCCTCGGCCAGCATCTTCGACGTCTCCCCATAGCCGGGGTCGCCGCCGGACACCTCCGTCATCACCTTCTGGCCGCCCGCCTTCCCGACGAAGGTCACCTTAAACCAGCCCTTCTCCCGCTCCGCCGGCGAGGGCCCGTCGCCGGACTCCATCCTGCCGAGCAGGAAGTCTCGTGCCGGCGGGATCTGAGCCAGCGTGAAAAGCGACGCCACCCCGGCCACGCCGGCCACGGCGACGGGCAGGTGCCTGAACCCCGCGAAATGGCCGTAGGTGAAATCCGGGCCGTAGCGCTCGAGCGCGCGGGCGGAGCGGAGCACCACCTGCGGGTCGATCGTCGCCAGCGGGAGTGCCCACACCCCCACATCGGAGTCGCGGTAGGGCTTCGACTTGGCTCCGCGCACCTTCCTGCCGCTGGGCCGCGGCTCCATCTCCCTACGCCGCGCCGCCACCTTGTTCATCCCGCGCACACGCGAGAAGGCGGTGATCGCGGAGTGGAACGTGCCGGCCGACGGCCTGCCGCCCACGGTCACGAAGCCCTTCAGCTCGATCGGAACGCCGTCCGGCAGCTGCTCCACGGCGAACAGCGCCCCGAGGTCGTGCGGGATCGAGTCGAACCCGCACGCGTGCACGATCCGCGCGCCGGTCTCGACCGCGCGCGTGTGGTGGCGCACGTACATGAGGTCCACGAACTCGGGCTCGCCCGTGATGTCGGTGTAGTCGGTGCCGGCCTCGGCGCACGCGGCGACGAGCGGCTCGCCGTAGTTGATGTAGGGGCCCACGGTGGTGATCACGACCCGCGTGGACTCGGCCACCTCGCGCAGCGTGTCGGGCTGGTCGACGTCACAGAGCAGCAGCGGCAGCTCGGAGCACTCGGGGTTCACGGCGGCGAGCCGCGACCGCAGCGCCTCGAGCTTTCCCTGATTGCGACCGGCCAGGGCCCACCGGCATTCGGGTGGCGCGCTGCGCGCCAGGTAGTCCGCGGTCAGGCCTCCCGTGAAGCCTGTGGCGCCGAAGAGCACCACGTCATGCGGGCGTGAGGGATCCGCCACGGGCGCAGCCTATGGTAGAAACGCCCCGTGGACCGCCGCCTGGCCAACCGCAATCTCCGCACCGGCTTCATCGCCGGCGCGATCTCGCTGATCGTCTTCGCGGCGTCGTTCGCGATCGGGTTCATCTACTGATGGCGGAGGAGATCGCCCAGAACGGCGAGGTCCCGCCCGCCGGCGAGTCGATCCACCTGCCGGGCCCGTCGTTCCTGCCGGTCATCGTCGCCGCGGGCATCACCATCGCGGTGGTCGGAGTGGTTCTGAACTGGGTCGTCTGCGGAATCGGCGTGGCGATCACCGTCGTGTCGATATGGCGCTGGGTGTCAGAGACCCGCGCCGACGTGGCTTCGCTACCGCTCAGCCACGATTGATGGCCTAGCGCGATCCAACGGAACTGCGAGGGCGCCCGCGGTCAAGTCGCGGACGTCCGTATCGGCAGCGCGACCGGCTGAGGGCTCCTAGTTCTTGCGCTGCCGACGGCGACCTCCGCGACTTGCACGTCGGTACTGCTGAGCTCCGTAGGAGCGCGCTAGGGCATCTCGGACGTTGCGCCGTCGGTGACCCAGCACTTCACGATGTCGCGCATGCTCAGCATGCCCGTCAGCTCGCCGCCGTCCACCACGATCAGGTGGCGGAAGCCGCCCTTCACCATCGCCTCTGCCGCCCGCTCCAGCGACCAGGTGGGATCCGCGAACGTGAGGTCCCTCGAGAGGTGGTCCCCCACCTTCTCGTCACCGGGGACCTGACCGGCCGCCAGCGAGTCGAGGATGTCGCGCTCGGTGAGGATGCCCGGGCCGGGCTGCTCCGGGTCGACCACCACGGCGGCGCCCACGCCGCGCTCGGACATCAGCTTGGCCGCAGCGCAGAGCGAGTGATCAGGGCCAACCGTCACAACCACGGCTGTCATGCCGTCGCTAATCAACATCCGAGCCGATCCTACTCCCGCGCCTGCACTACCGCCAATGCGTCAATTTCGGCGCAAACGGCAAAGTGCCCACTGAACCCATTCGGCGGTCCCTACCGTATAGATGGTGATGCGGTCTGCGGCTAAGCGTCCAGCCACGGTCGAGCGCCGGCGTGCTCTCTTTCTGGAGGCCGTCTCGATCATCGATGCGGAGTACTCCGAGAAGCTCGCTCTCGATGACCTCGCGCGCCGCGTTGCCACCTCTCGCCGCCAGCTCCAGCGTGCATTCGCGGAGGCCGGGGAGACCAGCTTCCGCAGCTATCTCCAGAAGGTGCGCATGGATCGAGCCGCCGAGCTGCTGCGCGGCGGCGAGTCACCGGTGAACCAGGTGGCCAGCGCCGTCGGCTACCGCCAGCCCGCGCAGTTCGCCAAGGCATTTCGTAGGCATCACGGTGCACCGCCGTCCACGTTCCGCGGCGCATCGGACGAGGCGCTCGCAGCCTGACGCATTTGACGTCGCGCCCGTCGGCGACGTGAAATAGAGTGCGCGGCCGTGCGACGCCTGCTGCGCAAACGGCCCCTGCTCGGGATGATCATCGTGAGCTCGGTGGCCACCGTTATCGGCATCGCCATCAGCCTCAGGATCGACTGGTTTCCCGAGCAGGCGTCCACGGCCTCGGACGACATCGATCTGCTCTACGACGTCCTGCTGGTCGCCTCGGTGCCGATCTTCGTGCTCGTCATGTCGGTGGCGCTGTACTCGGTGTTCGCCTTCCGCGCCAAACCCGGCGATCTCAGCGACGGCGCGCCCATCCACGGCAACACCAGGCTCGAGGTCGTATGGGTCACGATCCCGTTCATCATGGTCACCGCCCTGGCCGTCTACGGCTGGGTGGTGCTCGATGACATCGAGGCCAAGAAGCCCAATACGCTGATCGTGAACGTGAACGCCGAGCAGTTCGCCTGGAGCTTCGACTACCCCGCCGAGAAGGTGAAGAGCAACCGGCTCGTGCTGCCCAAGGACCGCCCGGTGGAGTTCCGGATCAAGACCAAGGATGTACTCCACGACTTCTGGGTACCCGAGTTCCGTTTGAAGTCCGACGCCGTGCCAGGCATCACAACCAAGATCCGCGTCACGCCCTCGCGCATCGGCGAGTACGACGTGGTCTGCGCCGAGCTGTGCGGCATCGGCCACTCGACGATGCGCCAGGAAGTGGAGGTCGTGACCCGCTCCGGCTACAAAGCCTGGATCGCCAAGGAGAGCAAGAGCGCGGCGGGCGGCGGCGCGACCGGCGACACCGCGGCCGATGGCAAGGCGCTGTTCAACGACACGGGGTGCAACGCCTGCCACACGCTCGGCGACGCCGGCTCCAACGCCACCGTCGGCCCCTCGCTGGACAACGTGGCCGCGGACGCCGCCAGGTACGGCAAGCAGGACGGTCAGAGCCCCGAGGAGTACATCAAGGCCGCGATCGAGGATCCGGAGTCCTTCACGGTCCCCAAGTTCAACAAGGGCGTGATGCCCACGACCTACAAGGACCAGCTTTCGCCTGAGGAGATCGACACGCTCGTGAAGTACCTTCTCGACGTGGGCGGAGGTGGCAAGTGACGCTGGCGGCAAAGCTGCGGGCGCCCGGCTGGTACCGGGTGGCTATCAGCCAGCCGATCGCGTTCGGTGTCGCGGTCGCGATCGTGGTGGGCGTCCGGGCTCTCTACGGCTGGGACCCGCTGGTGGACTGGACGGCGATCACCACCGTGGCCCTGATCGCCATGCCGCTTGCCTTCATCGTGGGCATCGGCTGCTTCGACTACTGGTTCCGTTGGGCCTCCGGCGCCCCCACCATCCCCGAGGACCACTCGGGCCACGGCGCCACCTCGTGGAAGGACTACTTCCGGGTGAACACCGATCACAAGGTGATCGGCATCCAGTACATCGTCACCACGTTCTTCTTCTTCATCCTCGGCGGGCTGATGGCCATGCTCATCCGAGCCGAGCTGGCGCAGCCGGGCACGCAGTTCGTGGACCCGAACACCTACAACGGGCTGTTCAGCGTGCACGCCTCGCTGATGATCTTCCTGTTCATCATCCCGGTGTTCGCCGGCATCGCGAACTACGTGATCCCGCTGATGATCGGCGCGCCGGACATGGCGTTCCCGCGGCTGAACGCGCTGTCGTTCTGGATGCTGCCGACGGCCGGGATCATGATGCTGGCCTCCTTCTTCGTGGAGGGCGGCGCCTTCGCCACCGGCTGGACCGCCTACGCGCCGATCTCGACCGAGACGCCGCTCGGGCAGCAGTTCTTCACGATCGGCGTGCAGTTCGCGGGCGCGTCGTCGATCGCCACGGCGCTGAACTTCCTGGTCACGATCATCACGATGCGCGCGCCGGGCATGACGTTCTGGCGCATGCCGCTGCTGGTGTGGGCCAACTTCACCACGTCGCTGCTGGTGGTGATCGCGACGCCGTTCATCGCCGGCTCGCAGTTCTTCGTGCTGCTGGACCGATCGTTGGGGACCCACTTCTTCGACCCCGCGGCGGGAGGCGACGTGCTGATGTACCAGCACGTCTTCTGGTTCTACTCGCACCCGGCGGTCTACATCATGATGCTGCCCGGGTTCGGAATCATCAGCGAGGTCGTCTCGACCCACGCCCGAAAACCGGTCTTTGGCTATCGGATGATGGCCTTCTCGCTGGTGGCGATCGTGATCCTCGGGTTCACCGTCTGGGCCCACCACATGTTCGTCTCCGGCATGCACAACTGGCTGCGCGTGCCGATGATGATCACCACGATGCTCATCGCCGTTCCGACGGGGGTGAAGATCTTCAGCTGGATCGCGACGCTATGGAAAGGCGTGATCCACATGACCACGCCGATGCTGTTCGCCCTGGGCTTCATCACGATGTTCACCCTGGGCGGGATCAGCGGGATCATGCTCGCGGTCATCCCGGTGGTGATCCACGTGTCGGACACCTACTTCGTGGTGGCGCACATCCACTACGTGCTGTTCGGCGGCAGCGTGTTCACGATCTTCGCCGGCATCTACCACTGGTACCCGAAGATCACCGGCCGGATGTACGACGAGACGCTCGGCAGGATCCACTTCTGGCTCTCGTTCGTGTTCTTCAACCTCACGTTCGGGCCGATGCACTTCGTGGGCGTGGACGGCATGCCCCGCCGGGTGGCCGACTACGCGGACTCGTACGCGACGCTGAACGCGATCATCTCGGTGTCCAGCTTCATATTCGGCCTCTCGTTCCTGATCTTCCTCTACAACATGATCACCAGCTGGCGCAACGGCCCGAAGGCCGCCGCCAACCCGTGGCGCGCCCACTCGATCGAGTGGCAGGTGTCCTCGCCGCCGCCGATCTTCAACTTCGACGAGATCCCGACCGTGGTCGGAGGCCCCTACGAATACGGCACGCCCGGCGCGGTGCACGCGGTGTTCGGTGACCAGAAGCTGCCCGTGACGACGCCCGCCGGAGGCGGTGGCGCTCCGCCGCCGACCGAGCCATGAGGATCCTCGTGGTGGCGAACGAGACGGTCACCGGACGGGCGCTGATCGACGCCGTGAAGAAGCACGTCGACGCGGACGGGGACACCAAGGTGCACGTGATCTGCCCGCTGTCGGAGCCCAAGCACGGGTACGTCATCCATGAGGGCGACGTTCGCGACGCCACCGAGAACCGGCTCGCCATGACCCTCGCCCAGCTCAACGAGGCCGGGGTCAAGGCCAGCGGCGAGGTGATGGACCCCGACCCCTACTCGGCGATCATGGACGCTCTCGGCGAGGAGGACTACGACGAGATCATCATCTCCACCCACCCCGAGACCCGCTCGGGCTGGCTGCGCCAAGACCTCGTGACGCGGGTGCAGCAGGCCAGCCGCCGTCCGGTCGAGCACGTGGTGGTGGACCTCGACGACGACAGGGCCGACGCCACCCGCACGCTCGTGGTCGCCAACCAGACCGTGGGCGGAGAGCCGTTGATCGATCAGCTCAAGGAGCTCGCCGAGGAGGGCGAGCGGCGCTTCATCGTGATCTCGCCCCAGTCCGGAGAGGACGAGGAGGACGCACCCCAGCGCCTGGCTCACACGCTCGAGCGGCTGGAGCAGGAGGGCCTGAAGGCGATCGGGCAGGTCACCCACCCCGATCCATATACCGCGATCCAGAACGCGAACGACTTCTACGGCATCGACGAGATCGTGATCTCGACCTTCCCCGAGACCCGCTCGGGCTGGCTGCGCGCCGATCTCGTCGGCCGCGTCCAGACGTCCACGGGCAAGCCGGTCCACCACGTGGTGAGCGACTGATGGAATCCGCCTCCGTCGCCGTCGGCCACGCCGACCACGAGCATCACGGCCCCCCGCCCGCCAACCAGAGCTCTCGGGTCGAGGCCCAGTTCCTCGGGATGCTGCTTTTCATCATCTCGGAGATCATGCTCTTCGGGGCGTTCTTCACGGCCTACTTCTTCATCCGAGTCGTGGGCAACGCGGACTGGCCCGCGGAGCACACCCACCTGCCGGTGGCCATCGCCGGGGTTAACACGGCGATCCTGATCTCGTCGAGCTTCACGATGCACTGGGCTCTGGAGGGCGCACGCAACGAGAACCGGGCGGCGCTGCGGGTCGGGATGCTCACCACGCTGCTGCTGGGCTTCACCTTCCTCGTGATTCAGATCAACGAGTACGTGCACATCGGCTTCGCGCCCGCGGACCACTCCCAGGGCACCATCTTCTACGGCCTCACGGGCCTCCACGGCGCCCACGTGTTCGTCGGGCTCACCCTGCTGCTGTTCGCCACGATCCGCGCCTTCCGCGGCCACTTCACCGCCAAGGAGCACCGCGGTGTCGAGGTGCCGGGGATCTATTGGCACTTCGTGGACGTGATGTGGATCGTGGTCTACACCACGATCTACGTCATCTAGGCGTGATCAACCCGCTTCGCTCCGAGCAGGAGGCCTTCCGGTTCCTTCTGTGGGTGGCGGGCGTGTTCGCGGTGATCGTGATCGTCGTGCTGGTGGTCCGGGCGCTCTGAGCGCGCTCGCCGACGATCTCGCCCTGGCCGAGCGCGCGGCGCGCGCGGCGGGGGCGCTGCTGCTCGAGCGCTTCGGCGGTCCCGCGAAGGGCTTGGAGCGCAAGTCAAGCCGGACCGACATGGTCTCGGACGCCGACCGCGATGCGGAGGAGGTGATCGAGGGCATCCTGCTCGGCGAGCGCCCCGCCGACGGGCTTCTCGCCGAGGAGGGCGCGACCAGCGACGCGGCGAGCGGGCGGCGCTGGGTGGTGGATCCACTCGACGGCACCACGAACTACCTCTACGGCTTTCCGGCGTGGGCGGTGAGCATTGCGCTGCAGGACGAAGAAAGCGGCGCTGTTGGGGTGGTCCTCGACCCTCTCCGCGACGAGATGTTCACCGCCGTGCGCGGCGAGGGTGCGCAGCTCAACGGCGAGCCGATCGAGGTGAGCGGGCGCGAGGAGGTCGAGCGCGCCCTGGTGGCCACAGGCTTTGGCTACGACGCTGATCGCCGAGCCACCCAGGCGTCTGTGCTGGCCCGGCTGCTGCCGGCCGTGCGCGACATCCGCCGCGCCGGGGCGGCCGCGCTGGACCTCTGCATGGTGGCCGCCGGCCGCCTCGATGGCTACTACGAGCGCGGCCTGCAGCCGTGGGACTGGGCAGCGGGCTCGGTGATCGTGCGCGAGGCCGGCGGCACGCTGATCGAGCTGGACGGCGAGCCACACGGGCTCGTGGCAGCGTCACCCGCGATCGCGATCGAGCTGGCGGCGCTGGCCGCCTGACCGGGTTGGGTTTAGGCTCGGCCGCATGTTCGGAAAACTGTCGCGCCGGTCCCGCAAACGGCTCGAGAAGCAGGGTCGCACAGCACCCGCCACGGTCGTCGACATCGCCGGTTGGGGCCCGACCCTGACCAGCGGCGAGGGGCCCAGCAGAGAGCGCGAGCTGGTGCTGAAGGCCACGCTCCGGGTGGAGCCGGCGGGCGAGGCGCCGTTCGAGGTGAGCGGGAGCTTTCGCTTCCCCAAGGAGGCCGTGCCCGAGAAGGGCGGAACGGTCAATGTGATCTATGACCCCGCCAACCCCGACGAGGTGATGCTGGAGGAGCTGGTGATCCCCGAGGCGGCTCTCGGCGCCGGCATCGCGGGCACCGGGCTGGGAAGCGGCCGGCGGCTCGACCAACCGGCCCAGCAGGAGATGATGCAGGAGGCCCAGGCATGGATCGACGCCTTCAACCCGGGCGCCGCCGCGGCCCAGGGCGCCTCCGGCGACCCGGTGGATGAGCTCGGGCGGCTCTCGAGGCTCAAGGAGCAGGGCCAGCTCACCGAGGCCGAGTTCGAGGCCGAGAAGGCCAAGCTGCTCGGGCAATGATCCAGGAGGCGATCGACGCCTTCGTGCAGCTCTTCCGGCGGAAGAAGACCACGAGCCAGATCGTGCGCTCGCGGGAGCGCCGGATGGCGACGCTTCAGGGACTACGCGAGCGCGGGGACCTCAGCGAGGCGGAGTACGAGCAGCAGCGGCAGCGCATCCTCGACGAGGCATGAGCCCTACTTGACGGTGAGGGTTCCCTTCATGCCACCGTCGGCGTGGCCCGGCACTGTGCAGAGATAGGTGTACTCGCCCGGCTTGACGTCGGCCTTGAACTTCGAGGTGCCTCCCTGCCCGACGACGTCACCCTCCCCATCGCCCTCCAGCGCGATGTTGTGCTGCACGGAGGACTCGTTGCCCATCACGAACTCGAGCGCGCCCGCGGGCGCGGTGGCCTTTGTGGAGGCGAATGCCAGCCCGCCGTTGGGATCGGCATCCATGGTGAGCACCCCGTTCTTGGCCGCGATCGGCTTGTTCGACACCTCCGGCTGCCCGGCAGACGCGAGCGCTCCCGCGTCCTTGCCCGGCTGGCCCGCCACGGCCGCCACGTAGGCGGCCACGTCGCGCGCGTCCTGACCCTCGACGAGATCGGGGGGCATCTTGCTGGTGCGGCGCACGTTGCCGATCTGACGCAGCACCACGCCCTCCACGGTGCCCTCGCCGAGGCCGTCACGGCGCGCCGCGCCGAAGGCCTGGTCGAGGTTCGGGCCCTGCACGCCCTTGGTGTTGGCACGCGCGAGCGTGTGGCAGGAGCCGCACTTCTGGGCGAACAGGTCCTTGCCGTTCACCTCGTCGGGCTCCTCGGTGCTGCCGCAGCCGGCCGCCGCCAGGGCGAGGGCCGCGCCCGCGGCGAGAAACGCCTTTGATCCTCCGCTCACGAGCCGGAAGACTATCCACTCGGGAGGTCGGCGAGCCTCCCCTCGGCCGCCGCGATCACGCCCTCCGCAACCGCCTCCCAGCCATACGTCGCGCGCGCCAGCTCCGACAGCGCCGCGGACGCCCGCTCCCGCTCGGCGGCCGGGAGCGACAGCCACGCCACCAGCTTCGCGGCGATCTCCTCGACCGCGCCCGGCCCGCGCTCGAACGACAGGAGCTCGGCCTGTGAGGGGTCCAGCGCGCCCGCGAGCGTGGTGGTCACCTCGGCCAGCCCGGAGTGGGCGGCGGAGAGCGGCAGGGCGCCGCATGCGGCCGCCTCGGCGGCGACCATGCCGAACGCCTCCGGGAAGGTGCTGGGCACCACCTGCGCCTCGCAGGCCGCCAGCAGGCGCGGCAGGTCCTCGTGCTCCAGGCGCCCCGTGAAGCTCACGCGCTCCGCGGCGGCCGGTGCGGCGGCGAGGTAGGGCTCACGTGACTCGCCCTCGAGCGAGTCGAGAAAGCCGGCGAGGTATGCGAGCTCACCGTCCGGGCCGCCCTCGAGCGCCCGCCCGCGAGCGGCGATCTCGCGGATCGCGCCGAGGTCCTGGGCCGCCAGCGCCTCGACCACCCCGCCGAGCGCGTCGCGGTAGGTGCCGAAGCCGACCACCACCAGGCGCGCGTCGGGCACTTGGGCCACGACGAGCGGCCAAGCCGCCAGCAGCAGATCGACGCCCTTGGAGACGATCAGCTTCCCCACGAAGCTCACGATCCGGTCGCGGCCGGGATCCAGCGTGCGCAATGCCTCAGGCGGCGCCCTCCTCGCCACCCCAGGACGCCGCCTCGCCCGCCTCGATCGCATCTGCCAGCCCGGAGAGGTCGGCGACGCCTGGGCGGAATTCGTGCACGTCCACCCCCGGCGGACCAAGGCGGGTACGCGCGGGCAGGTCCGGGTCGCCCATCACCTCCCACAGGCTCTCCGCGGTGTGGCGCGAGCCGACCAGCACCGCGGACGCACCCTCCAGGCCCTCGCGGGCATAGGGCAGGAACCGCTCGGGCTCCGGGCGCACCGTGTACTCCAGCGCGCTGCCGTGCACCTTCACCGCGTACGGCACCTCGCCACCTAGCGCGCGGGCGAGGATGGCCGGGCCCATCACCAGGTGGTTGGCCAGCGCGACGTCGGGCCGGTTGGCGGCCACGACGTCCCGGACCGCCGCCACGTTCGCGGCCAGGTAGTGGTCGAGCGCGGCGTCGTCAAGCTCCGAGAAGGTGACGGCGTCGAAGCCGGCGTACTCGTCGGCAACGTAGACGGGCAGCGTTCGGCCGATATCCGGGTTGTGGACCGTGACCGCCGCTGGAAGGCCGAGCTCGTCCGCCTGGCGCTCCTGGCAGATCAGATCCACCTCGTGCCCGAGCGACGCGAGCGCCCGAACGAGGCTCACGTTGTAGATGTTGCTGCCCGTGCCGCGCAGCAGGTAGCCATGGAAGATCAATACGCGCAATGCGGTTGGTAGATTGCCGCATCGTGAGTTCTGGCCAGAAATACCGTCTGCGCGCGCGCTCTGACCGCGAGGTGATCCGCGAGGTCGAGCCGGGCAAGACCTACGTCGACAAGGAAACGGGCGAGCCGTTCGAGATCGTCGGCAAGGTGATCCCCCTCGCCCCGTCGCCGAGCGACCTGCCCTACGCGGTGGAGAACCTGCGCCTGTGCGGCTGCTCACTGGAGCAGCTCGCGCAGAAGGACCTCAACGACTGCCCCCATTGCGGCCGCAGGCTGCCCGCGCTCGAAGGCTGACCGCGGCCTTCTGCTGCGGGGCCCTGCTCATCACCGCCGGTTGCGGCGGCGATGACGAGAACTCGAACGAGACCGAGACCACGCCGCGAACCACGGTGCCGCGCGAGAACACGGCTCCGCCCGTGACCACCGAGACGACCCCGCCTCAGACCCAGACCACCCCGCCGCCGCAGACGCAGACCACTCCCCCGCCCCAAACGACGCCCGACAGCCCGGAGAACGACCAGGAGCCGGAACCGGGAACGCCCGAGAGCAAGTTCGAGGATTTCTGCGACCAGAACCCCGGCGCCTGCGGCTGACCGCTGCGGAGCATCGCCTGGCGGCGTCATCGGTCGCTTGTGTGCTGTCGCACACGTCGCTCCCTGCTTCCTTGCCAGGCGGGCTCCTCGCGGTCAGGGCGCCTCTGAGGGAAGGAACGCCCTGCGGCTGAGGGTCAGCCGACCGCGACTTTCTCCTGCTTCGGTGTCGCCGGCAGGGGCCTGACGCCCTCGTCGTCCGCCTCGACCTCGTAGTCCTCGTCCCCACGCCAGCTGGTACCAGTAGAAGAACGGCAGCCCGATGAACGCGGGATCGGACTGGTTGTAGATCGAAGGGATCAGCAGTCCGAGCGCCGGCACCAGCAGCAGCCATACCACAACCGATGAGAGCGTTCCCGCTCCATGTAGGCGGCCCCTACCCGGTCGTGCGGATTTAATGCAGGGAGGGGTCTAGGCCCGGCGCGGGACCCGCGCCGGCGCGCCCGGAGAACGCACGCGCGCCGGCAGGGGACTCCGTATCGGAGAAGGTCTGCGCTGCGGGGAATGTGGGCTGCGATGGCCGTCGCGGTGACGGTCGCCCGAGGGGATCCGGCCCGGCTTGAGCAGGCCACCGCCGCCGGGGCCTCCGGCCGGGCGCTCCGGGCCACGGCTGCCTCCACCGCCGCCCCCGCCCTCGTCGGGCGGCTCCTCCTCGCCGTCGTCGCGCAGGCGGAAGAACCAGATCAGCCACACCACGAGAAGGCCCACGTCAAACACGCGGAAGCCGACCATGAAGATCCAGCTTTCGGTGCTCACACGCCGATGCTACCCCGGCAGGGACGTCACGAAAAGGTGTCTTTATTCAGCGTCCGTGTCGACCTTGCGGGTCGCACGGTTGTCCGGCACGTAGGTTACGGTGTAGTAGAGGCGCGCCGTGAAGTAGGTGCAGCCGTAGGCCTTCACGGAGTTCATCCTGGTCTGCTGGGCGCTCTGCCGGACGTTCTCGCACCGCTTGGCCGTACGCGACGAGCGCCACCAGTGGTCGCGCGGGAGGCCGACCGCGAACGCCGGCGCCCAGGTTGGCACGGTGATCGCGACGATGTTCTTGCGCGCCACCTTCAGCGGCTTGTCGAGCGTGAACGTGGGCGCGGTGCCGAAGTAGGGGTCGAGCCGGAACGCCGGGCTCTGGGCGATCAGCCGGTGGTTGTTGCGGGTCCCGCGCTTCTCGCCCCGGCGCAGAATCGAGAGGCGCACCTGCGGCGGCCCGCCGTAGAGGTCCTCGAAGAAGCGCTCCTGGGTGGCGTCGGGATTGCCGAACCGGATGGTGAAGGCGATGACCTTGCCGGCGCGTGGGATCACGAACGGAGTGCGCGAAGCGCCGCCTCGGCCCTGGTAGCCGGTCACGCGGCCGACGGCCTGGCAGTTGGTGGGACAGCTCACCGCGGCGCGCGGGATCTTGCCGCCCAGCTCCACGACCTTCGCCGACGCTGCCTGAGGCAGCGCAAGCGCGGTGAGGACTGTGCCGGTGATCAGGAGTCTCTTCATATCTGCGGTACGAACACTCGTACGGGGCGAAGTTGCGGCGCTACTTGTACCTGTAGGTGATCCGCCCGCGGTCGAGATCGTAGGGGGACAGCTCGATCTTGACCCGGTCTCCGGGAAGAATGCGGATGTAGTGGCGCCGCATCTTTCCCGAGATGTGGCCGAGCACCTCATGATCGTTGTCCAACTTGACCTTGAACATGGTGTTGGGGAGCGCCTCGAGGATCTCCCCTTCCATCTCGATCTTCTCTTCTTTGGCCATCTCTCCTGCTGACGCTAGCAGTCAGCGTCCCCGGAACGAGGCCTTGCCGGGTCCCTCCTCTAGGAACTTTTCGACAGCCCCCTTCAGGTCCTCGGTCTCGAATAGGGCGGCCCCGATGTCGGCCGTACGGGCGTCTGCGCCGCGCGTTCCCTCGTCGGTCTGGGCCCTCACGATCCGCTTTGTAGCGGCGTTTGCAAGGGTCGGGCCGGCCGCCAGCCGGTGCCCGAACTTCGTGGCCTTCTCCGCCAGATCGGCGTCCGGAAGCACCCGGTTCACCACGTTCCAGCGCTCGAGCGTCGCCGCCGGGTAGAGGCCGCCGCTCATCACCAGCTCGCGCGCCCGCGCGGGGCCCGCGCGCTCGGCCACGCGCTGCGTGCCGCCCATCAGCGGGGTGAGGCCGACGACGACCTCCACTAGGCCGAACTGGGCGGATTCCGCGGCCCAGATCATGTCGCAGGCCAGGGACAGCTCGAATCCGGCCGTGAGGCACAGCCCATGCACCACCGCCAGCGTCGGGAAGGGCAGGTCCTCGACCTTGTGAGTGATCTTGAGCAGCTCCCCCGTGAACTCCCGCGACTGCTCCTCCGTCAGGCCGTTGAAGACGTTCACGTCCGCGCCGCCGGTGAACACCGAGCCCTCGGCGCGCACGATCAGCGCCCGCGGCGAGTCCGCCGCCGCGGCGTCGATCGCCGCGGTGACGGCCTCCGTGAGCTCGCGCCCGAAGAGGTTCAGCGGCGGGTCGTCGATCACGATCGCGCCGAGGTCGCCGTCGCGCTCGTAGCGCGCGCGCTCGCTCATTGCGCGGAGCTCCGCGGCGACGGCCGCGAGCTCCCCCTCCTCCGGCTGGCGCGGCATGCCGGGCAGCTTGAGCGGATCGTCCTGCCAGCGCGGGATCACGTGGATGTGGAGGTGGAAGACGGTCTGCCATGCGGCGGGCTCGCAGCAGTTGAGGAGGTTCACGCCCTCCGCACCCAGCCCGTCGCGCATGCGCGTGGCCAGGCGCTTCGCGGCCGCGGCCGTGTGCGCGAGGTCCTCTTCGGAAACCTCGTAGAGGTTCTTGGAGTGATTGCGCGGGATCACCAGCGCGTGCCCGCGCGTCCACGGGTTGATGTCCATGAACGCGATCGTGTGCTCGTCCTCGTCGACGCGTTCGGAGGGCAGATCCCCCGCGACGATCTTGCAGAAGATGCAGTCCTCTTCCGGCATCGGCGAGGTACCCTATCGCGCTCTCCGATGGGCCTATTGAGCGAGAACGAGCTGCGCGAGCGCGTGGAACGCCTGGCGGCGATCGAGCGTGAGTCCGCATCCGCGGGAGAGCGCCGCGCGGCCGAGCTGATCGCCGAGGAGCTCGGAGGACGGCTGGAGACCGAGCTGGCCCACGGCACGTACTGGTGGCCGGTCGGCCTGCTCACGGCGGGCGCGGGATTGGCCGGGGCCTTTCTGGGGCGCTTCACCAGGACCCTTGCGGGGCTGTTCGCCGCGGTGGCGGTGATCGACGACATCTCGGGCGGGAAGCAATGGTTCAGGCGCAGGTTCCTGCCCAAGCGCGACACCACCAACGTGATCGCCGAGTTCGGCGAGGGCGATGAGACGGTGGTCGTGGTCGCCCACCACGACGCCGCGCACTCGGGGCTTGTGTTCCATCCCGAGCTGCCGCGCGCCGTGCTGCGCCGGTTCCCGAAGCTGGCGGAGAAGACCGAGACCACGCCCGGGACGATGTGGGGTGCCGTGGCGGGACCGCTCCTCGTGGCATTGGGCCTGAGGCGATTGGGCGTGTTCCTGTGTGCCGGCTACACCGCCGCGATGGCGGACATCGGCCTGCGCCGCGTGGTGCCGGGCGCAAACGACAACCTCACGGGCGTCGCGGTACTGCTCTCGCTCGCCCGGGAGCTGCCCGTGCCCGGAGTGCGGGTGATCCTGCTCTCCACCGGCTCCGAGGAATCGTTCATGGAGGGCATGCAGGCCTTCGGCCGGCGCCACTTCAAGAACCTGCGGAAGGAGCGGACGCAGGTGATCTGCATCGACACCGTGGGCTCCCCGCACCTGCTCGCGCTCGAGGGCGAGGGGATGGTGTGGATGAACGAGTACCCCAAGGACCTGCTCGCCCGCGCGAAGGACATCGCGCGGGAGCTCGACATCGAGGTTCTCGGAAACCTGCGGCTGCGCAACGCCACCGATGGGCTGATCGCGCTGCGCGCGGGCTATCCGACCGTCACGTTCGGATCGGTTGACGAGTTCAAGATCCCCACGAACTACCACTGGCCGACCGACACGGCCGACCGCGTGGACTACGGCACGGTGGCCGACATGGCGCGCCTGACCCGGGAGCTGATCGTCAGAGCCAGCCCGCGCGCTTGAAGCCGCGGAACAGCGTGGCGCAGATCAGGGCCATCAGGAGCAGCACCCCCGGGTAGCCGATCGACCAGCCGAGCTCGGGCATGTGCTCGAAGTTCATCCCGTAGATGCCGGCGATCATGGTCGGCACCGCCGCGATGGCCACCCAGGCGGAGATCTTGCGCATGTCCTCGTTCTGACGCACGCTCACCTGAGTGAGGTTGGCCGTGAGCACGCTGGTGAGCAGCTCGCGGAAACCCTCGAGCTGCTCGTGCACCCGGATGAGGTGGTCGTTCACGTCGCGGAAGTACTCGCGCACCTCGGGGTGGATCAGGTCGTGGCGTCCCTGCGCCAGCTTGTCGATCGGCGCCACCAGCGGCGCGGCGGCGCGAGTGAACTCCAGCACCTCGCGCTTGAGCTTGTAGATGCGTTCGGCGGAGCTGTCGCGATCGGGCGAGAAGACGTCCGTCTCCACCTGCTCGATGTCCTCCCTCAGGCCCTCCATGGCCGGCTCGTAGTCGTCCACCACCCGGTCGACGATCGCGTGCAGCACGGCGCCGGGACCGCGCTTGAGCCGCTCCTTGTCGCCCTCCACTGCCCCGCGAACGTCGTGGAGGGAGGTCGCCTCGCCGTGGCGTACGGTCACGATGAAGCCCTCGCCGGTGAAGATCAGGATCTCGCCGAACTCCACGACTTCCTCCTCATCGACGTAGCGCGCGGTCTTGAGCACCACGAAGATCGTGTCGCCGTACACCTCGAGCTTGGGCCGCTGGTGGGCGTGGATTGCGTCCTCGACTGCGAGCTCGTGCAGCGCGAACTCGCGCCGCACCGAGTCGAACTCCTCCTCGGTGGGCTCGTGAAGGCCGATCCAGACGAAGCGGTCGTCGTTGTGGCAGTTCTTGAACGCCTCGCCCAGCTCCACGGAGCCTTCCCGGCGCACCCCGTGCTCGTATATCGCGCAGTCGACGATCACCGCGGGGCATCTTGGCGCAGCCGTGCCACCAGCGCCAGAGCCTGGTCGCGGTCCTTCACCTCGCCGGCATAGACGGCGGCCTCCAGCTCGCGCACCAGCTCACCGACCTGCGGCCCGGCCTCCACGCCCAGCTCGTCGCCCCGCAGCGGAAGCTTCGGCGGGCCCTCCTCGCGCCAGCGCAGCGCGGCGGCCATCACCTCCCGGGCCAGCTCGAGGTGCGCCTCTATCCACGGCTCCTGGCCCTCGCCGCGTGTGGCGAGCCGGTCGGCGGACGAGAGCACGGTGACCTCCACCTCCACGGGCTCGCAACGGCGCAGGTAGGCGTGGATGGCCCGGCGGTCCAGGGGGCGGTCGTGGAGCAGGAAGCCCAGCACCAGATGCTCCCGCGTGAGCTTGGCGACGTACGCGCGCAGCTTCTCGCTGGCGCGCAGCCTGCGGAAGATCTCCCCCACCATCTCCTCGCCCACCGCGTCATGCCCGATGAACGTCACACGGCCGTCGGGCCGCTCGCCGCGCGTGGCCGCCTTGCCGATGTCGTGGAACAGCGCCCCGAAGCGCAGCGCCTCGCCGCGGGTCAGCTCATCCGCGAGCGGCTCGGCGAGCACCGCCGCCACGTCGTCCTCCACATCCAGCGCCACCAGCTGGCGCAGCACCTCGATCGTGTGGTCGAACACGTCGAGATGATGGAAACGGCTCTGCTCGATCTCCTTCAGGCCGGTGAGCTCGGGAACCACCACCGCCAGCACGCCGAGCCGGTCGGCCAGCTCCAGCCCCTCCACGCAACGGTCCGCCGCCACGATGCGCCGCAGCTCGGCGAACACCCGCTCCGCGGACGGCTCGGTGAGGCTCGGCGCGGCCGCGCGTGTGAGCCGCTCGGTCTCGGCGTCGGGCTCGAAGCCGAGCTCCGCGGCCAGGCGCACCAGACGCAGGGCGCGCAGGGGGTCCGCCTCGTAGGCGCTCGGGCTCACCATCCGCAGCACGCCTTCGCGCAGGTCGGCCTCGCCGCCGTGGGGATCGATCAGGTCGCCGCCGGCGAGCGGCTCGGCCATCGCGTTCACGGTGAAGTCGCGCTTGGAGAGGTCCTCCTCGATGGTCGTGCCCTGCAGGGCCGAGAAGTCGTAGGTGGTCGAGCGGTCCCGGCTCAGCGCCCGCCACGCGCCGAAGGCCTCCGAGAGCTGGAATACCGGGCCTCCCTCGGAGGCCGCGAACTCCCGCGCCGCCCGCTCCGGATCGCCGGGCACGACGATGTCGCGATCGGCCGTGGGCCTGCCCAGCAGGCGGTCCCTCAGCGCCCCGCCGACCAGCCAGCCGTCAGGCGTACTCACGCCGCACCCGGGCCGACAGCCCGCAGGTCACCTCGTAGTTGATCGTGTCGAGCCGCTCCGCCACCTCCTCGCAGAGGATGCGCTCGCCTCCCTGGCTTCCGATCAACACCGCCTCGTCGCCGATCTCCACGTCGGCACCGACCGCCACGGTCACGTTGTCCATGCTCACCGTGCCCACCAGCGGCCGCCGCTCGCCCGCGTATGAGCACATCGCAGTTGTTGGTCAGCGCCCGCCGCCAGCCGTCCCCGTAGCCGATCGGCAGCGTGGCCACCATCGTCGGCTCCTCGGCCTGCCAGCGCCGCCCGTAGCCCGCGCTGTCGCCCGGCTCGTAGCGCTTCACCCGCGCCACGTAGCTCGACAGCTCGAGGGCCGGCTCGAGGCCGTGGGCGCCCGGATCGTCCTGGAACGGGTCGAGCCCGTAGATCGCCACGCCGCAGCGCACCATGTCGAAATGCGACGCGCGGGTCGCGCAGGGTCGCGGCGCTGTTGGCCGCATGCGCCGTCACGTTGCCGTGGCGCTCGCGCACGGCCGCGACGAACTCCTCGAAGCGCGCGAGCTGCACCCCGAAGTGGTCGTCACCGACGCTCGTCGGCGGTCGCGAAGTGGGTCATCACCCCGGCCAGCTCGATGCGCTCGTCCGCCGCCGCCTCGTCGACGATGGCCATCGCCTCGGCGGGATCCTTGGTGCCGAGCCGGCCCATGCCGGTGTCGAGCTTCACGTGCACCTTCGGCCGCGCGGGTGCGATCGCGCGCAGGAACTCCAGGTCCCAGACCGTCACGTCGGCATCCACCTCGGCACGGTCGATCGCGCCCATCACGAGGATCCGCCCGCCGATGCCGGCCTCGCGGAGCTCGGCGGCCTCGTCCGCCGTGGCGACGGCCAGCCAATCGGTGCCGGCCGCCTGGGCCGCCCTCACCGCCCCGTGTCCGTAGCCGTCCGCCTTCACCACCGCGCAGAGCTCGACCTCGCGGCCGAGGCGACGGCAGTTCGCCTCGATCGCACGGCGCGTCCGAGATGCGCGCCAGCGCACGCTCGGGCATCGGGCCTAGGAGACGAGCCCGCCGAGCACGTCGACGCGGGTGACCACGCCCACGAGCCGGCCGTGCTCGACGACCGGAAGCCGGTTGTGCCCGGTCTCGTGAATGATCCCCGCCGCCTCGTCCACAGTCGTGTCCGGGGCCACGGTGGTCGGGTCCTTGGTCATCATGTCGTTCGCCGTGGAGGCGAAGGCCTTGCGCAGCTTGTCCTCGTAGCGCTTGAGCGGCTCGATGAACACGGTGCCGCCGAAGATGTTCACGTAGTGGGGCAGGTGCAGGTCGCCGTCGTCGTCGGGAAGCACGAGGTCGGTCTCGGTCACGATGCCCACCAGGCGCCCGCCGTCGTTGATCACCGGCACGCCCGGCAGCTCGTTCTCCTGCAGCACGGCGATGACCTCCTCCACGGCGGTGTCCGGGCTCACCGTCTCGGGGTTCGAGTCCATGATGTCGCTCACCGTCTTGGCCACGGTCAGGAATCTATCCCGTCAGGCCTCTGGACAGAGCGTCGATCACGTCGCCGGCGATCACGTGGTCCGCGCCGTGGCGATCCGCGGCGGCGAATCCGGCCCGCACGTGGGCGAGCACGCCGAGCGACGCCGCCTCGAATGCCGCCCAGGCCCTTGGCCAGCAGCGCGCCGATCAGGCCGGAGAGCACGTCGCCCGTGCCCGCCGTCGCCAGCGCGGGAGTGCCGCCGGGGCTGATGGCCACCTGGCCATCCGGGCGCGGCCACGAGCGTGTCGTCGCCCTTGAGCACCACCACGGCGCCGCTGAGCTCGCGCCGCCTCGCGCGCGGATGCCAGCCGGTGCGCCGCGATCTCGTCGTGCGGGCCGCTCGAGCAGCTTGGCCAGCTCGCCCTCGTGCGGGGTGAGAACGGTTGGTGCTTCTCGGTCGCATAGCGACCCCAGAGCGCCGGCGTGCGCGTTCAGGCCGTCGGCGTCGATCAGCAGCGGGAGGTCGAGCTCGCTGCGCCGCCTCCCGCGCGAAGGCGCCGGCGCCGTCCGAGCGGCCCAGGCCAGGGCCGAGCACCACGGCGCCGGCGCGCTCGCGCCATCTCGGCCAGCGGCTCCACGCCCTCGGCGGTGTGGAACCCGTCCGAGTCGCTCGGGCAGGCCCTTGCGTCATCGCCTCCAGCAGCGCGCAGCTCCAGCGTCTGCTCGGCCGACGCGGGCACCGCCACCTGCACGTAGCCCGCGCCCGCGCGCTGCGCCGCCAGCGCGGCCATCGTGGGCGCGCCGGTGAGGCCCGCGCGCGCCGCCGGCGATCACCACCACGCCCGACGTGAACTTCGAGCCCGCGCGCGTGCGGCGCGGGTAGAGCTCGAGCACCCGCTCGGAGATCAGCCCGGCCGCCGGCGGGCGCGGGCGCACCGCGCGGAACGCCGATCTCCACCACCTCCACCTCGCCGGCGTGGTGGCGCCCCGGGCGCGACGTGGAGGCCGACCTTCGATCCGTGGAACGTGACCGTGACGCTGCGCGCGGACCGCCTCCGCCGCCACCTCGCCGGTGGAGGCGTCCACGCCCGGAGGGCACGTCGCAGGCGACGACGGGCGCGTCCTGCTCGTTGATCGCGGCGATCGCGCCCGCGACCGGCTCGCGCGGCTCGCCCGAGAAGCCGGTGCCCAGCATGCAGTCGACCACCACGCCGGAGCCGTCGAGCTCCTCGCTCGCCCGGGCTCGAACACCTCCACCTCGCGGCCCTCCTCGCGCAGCAGCCCGCGCGGCCACGTGCCCGTCGCCGCCGTTGTTGCCCTTGCCGGCCACGATCCGGATCGGCCCCGGCGACCCGGCCGCGACGCGCGCCGACCGCCCGCGCGAGACCCGGTGCCCGCCCGCTCCATCAGGTCCTCCCCGGGGATTCCCTGCTCCTCGATCGCCCACGTGTCCACGTCGCGCATCTCCTGCGCCTCGTAGAGCGGGATCGAGCCAGGACGGGCAGGGTCACCGCGGGATCGCCACCGCCACCGCGCCGGCCGTCGACGTCGGTGTGGGTGAGCGAGATCGACACCGTCGACCGGCCCTGGCCGCCGCGGCCGCGGCGGCGCGCCGCTCAGCAGCACCTGCGGCGCGCCGCCGGTGGCGATCACCTCCACGTCGCGGAAGCTCCAGCCGGGAAGGTCGAGCGCCTTCGCGACCGCCTCCTTCGCGCAGAAGCGCGCCGCCAGATGCTGCGCCGGGCGCGCGCGGGCGGCCGCGTACTCGCGCTCGGCGTCGGTGAACAGGCGCTCGGCGAGGCGGGGGCGGCGGGCCAGGGCCCGCTCGAGGCGGTCTATCTCCAGGAGGTCGAGGCCGACGGTCACTCGACCGTGACGGTTTTGGCGAGGTTGCGCGGCTGGTCCACGTTCAGGTCCGCGGGCGCGGGCGATGTGGTACGCCAGCAGCTGCAGCGGGATCACCGCCAGCAGCGACTGCAGCAGCCAGTCGGTGCGAGGGACGTAGACGACCTCCTCGGCGTGCTCGGCCACCTCGGGGTTGCCCTCGGTGGCCACCGCCAGCACGTGCGCGCCTCGCGCGCGCACCTCGGAGACGTTGGAGAGCACCTTGTCGAGCACCGGCGAGTCGGTGGCCACGCAGACCACCGGCGTGCGCTCGTCGAGCAGCGCGATCGGGCCGTGCTTCATCTCGCCCGCGGCGTACGCGTCGGTGGGCACGTAGGAGATCTCCTTCAGCTTGAGCGCGCCCTCCAGGGCCACGCCCAGGCCGGCGCTGCGGCCGAGGTAGAGGAAGAAGCCGGCGTCGCGCCAGTGCTCGGCCATCGCTCGGCGTCGGCTCGTCGATCGTCGGCCAGCAGCGCCTCGATCTTGTTGCGGCATGTCCTTCAGCTCGGAGATGAGCGTGGAGAACACCTCCGGCTCGAGGGTGCCGCGGGTCTCGGCGAGCTTGAGCGCGAACAGGTACATCGCGGCCACCTGCGCGACGAAGGTCTTGGTGGCCGCCACGCCGATCTCCAGCCCGGCGCGGGTGAACAGCACGCCGTCGGCGTCGCGCGTGGCCTGGCTGCCCATGATGTTCGTGATCGCCAGCACGCGGGCGCCCTTCTCGCGTGCGAGGCGCATGGCGGCCAGGGTGTCCGCGGTCTCCCCGGACTGGGAGATGCCGATCACGAGGTCACGCTCGTCGATCACCGGGTCGCGGTAGCGGAACTCCGACGCCACATCCATCTCCACGGGCACGCGGGACCAGGCCTCGATCGCGTAGCGCCCGATCAGGCCGGCGTGGTAGGAGGTACCGCAGGCCACGATCACGATCCGGCGCAGCTCCCGCAGCTCGTCGTCGGAGATGCCGATGTCGCCCAGCTCGACCTTGCCGTGTGCGAGGCGGTCCCCGACCGTCTCGGCGACGGCGTCGGGCTGCTCGTAGATCTCCTTGAGCATGAACGTCTCGTAGCCGCGCCTTCTCAGCCGCCTCGTCGTCCCAATCGACCTCCTCGACCTCGCGCTCGATGGCGCCGCCGTCGGCGTCGAGGAAGCGGGTGCCCTCGGGCGTGATGGCCACGATCTCGCCGTTCTCGATCATCTGCACGCGGCGGGTCTCGGCCATGAAGGCGGGGATCGCCGAGGCGATGAAGCTCTCGCCGTCGCCCACTCCGACAACCAGCGGGCACTCCTTGCGCGCTCCGACGATCACGTCGGGCTCATCGGCGTGCATGATCACCAGCGAGTAGTGGCCGCGCAGCTCGTTGTAGGCGAGGCGGACGGCCTCGACGATGTCGCCGTCGTAGTGCGACGCCACCAGGTGGGCGACGACCTCGGTGTCGGTCTCCGACGTGAACTCGGCGCCGGCCTCAACAAGCTTCTTCTTCAGGTCGGTCCAGTTCTCGATGATGCCGTTCATCACGACGTGCACCCGGCCTGAGGTGTCGTCGTGGGGGTGGCAGTTCGCCTCGGTCACGCGGCCATGGGTGGCCCAGCGGGTGTGGGCGATGCCGCTCACCGCGTCGCTGCCGGCGCCGTTGATCCGCTCCTGGAGGTTCTTCAGCGGGCCGACGGCCCGGACCGTCTGCACCTCGCCGTCCTCGACCAGCGAGAAGCCGGCGGAGTCATACCCGCGGTACTCGAGCTTCCCGAGCCCGGCCATGAGGATGTCCAGGCAGGGGCGCGAGCCGGTGTATCCGACGATTCCGCACATTGGAGGGGAGCTAGGTTAGCTCCCGCTCCACGGCCTCCACGAGCCGCGCAGTCACCTCTGCACATTCGGCCTCGTCGGGCGCCTCGACCATCACACGGACGAGCGGCTCGGTGCCGGAAGGGCGGACCAGGACGCGCCCGCGGCCCTCGAGCTTCGCCTGTTCGACGTCGATCGCCTGGCGCACCACCTTGGAGGCCTCCAGCGCGCCGCGGTCGGCCACGGTCACGTTCACGAGCTGCTGGGGCAGCTTCTCCATGGCGCCGCGGTCGGCCAGGTCGCCATCGCCGAGCGCCTCCATGGTGAGCAGCGCCGCCGCGATGCCGTCTCCCGAGGGCACGAACCCGGTGTCGATGATGTGGCCGGACTGCTCTCCACCGAGCGCCCAGTCGCGCTTCAGCAGCTCGGCGAGCACGTTGCGGTCGCCCACCGGGGTCACGGCCACCTCCACCCCGGCCTCGCGCATGGCCGTGTGGAAGCCGTAGTTGGTCATCACGGTCACCGCCACGCCGCCGCCGGGCAGGCGGTCGCCCGCGCGCAGGTGGAGTGCCGCGAGCGCTATCAGCTCGTCACCGTCCACCACGGCGCCGTTGCAATCGGCCGCCAGCACGCGGTCCCCGTCACCGTCGAAGGCGAAACCGGCGTCGTAGCCGCCGGTGGCCGTCGCCTCGGCCAGCGAATCCACATGGGTGGACCCCACGCCGTCGTTGATGTTGCGGCCGTCCGGCTCGGCCGCCGTTGCCTCGACCTCGGCGCCGAGCCTGCGGAAGATCTCCGGCCCGGCGCGGTAGGTGGCGCCGTGTGCGCAGTCCAGCAGCACCTTCTTGCCGGTCAGGTCGAGGTCGCGGAAGCGCAGCTCGAGCTCGCGCAGGTAGTCGCCCGGCGCGCCATGCAGCTCGCGCACGCGGCCCTGCCTTGCCGAGGGCGGCTCGCCCGCGACCGCGGCCTCGATCCGCTCCTCGAAGGTGTCGGAGACCTTCATTCCGTCGGGGCCGAAGAGCTTGATCCCGTTGTCGGTGTACGGGTTGTGGGACGCCGACACCACCGCTGCCAGGTCGAACCCGTGCCGGCGCGTGAGCAGGGCGGCGCCCGGGGTTGGCAACACGCCCCCGAGCAGCGCGTGGCCGCCGCCGGCCGCCACGCCGGCCGCGAGCGATGCCTCGAGCATCTCGCCCGACTCTCGCGTGTCGCGCACGATCAGCACCTGCGGCGACTCCGCCTCGCTCAGCGCGGCGGCCGCGCGGCCGACATCGAGCGCGAGGTCCGCGCTCAGGAAGTCGCCGGCGACGCCGCGGATCCCGTCGGTGCCGAAGAGCTTGGTCAGCGCTTCGAGAACTGCGGGCGCTTGCGGGCCTTCTTGAGTCCGGCCTTCTTGCGCTCCTTCACGCGCGGGTCACGCGTGAGATAGCCGCGGCGCTTGAGCTCGCCACGCAGCGCGGGGTCGGCCTCCATCAGAGCCTTGGCGATCCCGTGGCGCAGAGCGCCGGCCTGCGCGGAGACACCGCCGCCTTTGATCTTCGCGACCACGTCGAGACGCTCCTGCTGCCCCGTCGCCTCGAGCGGGCCGCGGGCAACCTTCTGGAGGGTCGGCCGGGGGAAGAACTCGGCCAGCTCACGGCCGTTCACCTTGTACTCGCCCTTGCCGGGCTTGAGAATCACCCTGGCGATGGCGTGCTTACGCTTGCCGGTGGCCTGGTAGCGGGCGTCGGCGGCCAGCTCGAGCACCGTGGTGACGGCGCGATCGGGCTCCTCATCGCCGCCCACGGCCTCGTCGGCCTCCTCGAAGGACTGCTCGGCCGCCTCGACCTCGGCCGCCGCGTCGCCCCTGAGGAGCGCCGGATCGGGTCCGGCGTCCTCCAGCACGAGGTCGGGCTCCAGATCGGCGCCGGGGATGACCTCGGGCTCGTCCTTCTTCTTCGCAGGCTTGGGCCGGTCAGGCTTGTCCTCGGCCGCGGGCTTCTCCTCCTCGGCGGGCTTCTCCTCCTCAGCAGCGGTGGGCGCAGCCTCCTCCTCAGCCGGGGCCTCCTCCTCCGCGGGAGCGGGCGCCTCCTCGGCGGGCGCAGCCTCCTCCTCGGCAGGGGCCTCCTCCTCAGCCGGGGCCTCCTCCTCCGCGGGAGCGGGCGCCTCCTCGGCCGGGGCCTCCTCACCTGAGGCCTGAGGACTGACGCCTGAGGCCTCTTCCTCCTGCGGCGCCTCGTCCTTCGGCTCCTCGTCCTTCGGCGTCTCTTCGTCTCCGTCAATCACTTCGAGATCTCCATCGGCTTGGGCTGCTGGGCAGCGTGGGGGTGGTCGGGGCCCGCGTACACCTTCAGCTTGCGCAGCTGCTGGCGGGCGAGGCGGTTGCGGGGCAGCATGCCCTTCACGGCCTTGCGGATGACCTCCTCGGGCTGACGCTCGAGCATGTCGTTCAGGGTGCGGGTGCGCAGGCCGCCGGGATAGCCGGAATGGCGGTGGTAGAGCTTCGCCTCGCGCTTCTTGCCCGTCACCTCGATCTGCTCCGCGTTCACCACGATCACGAAGTCGCCGACGTCGCAATGGGGCGTGTACTCGGGCTTGCGCTTGCCGCGCAGGGTGTCGGCAATCTGGGTGGCCAGGCGACCGAGCGTCTGCCCGGCGGCATCGACCACGAGCCAGTCGCGCTCGCGGTTCTCTGGGGTGGCAACAAAGGTCTTCAAGGAAATGATCAGTTCGCAGGCATCGCCTGCTCTCTAAATACGCAAGGCGGCCGCGCGGAACGCGGCCGGCTGAACAGTGTGGCAGATTGCCCTCCATGAGCGGATACACGGTCAAGCAGCTCGAGGACGCGCCGGACGTGCTCGGCGACTACCCCGGTGAGATGCGAATGCTCACCCAGACGATCGGCAGCGAGCAGGTCGCCTTCACCTGGCGCCGGATGCCGCCGGACACCGGCGGGCGCGGGTCGTACGGCCACTTTCACAACACCCAGGAGGAGGTCTACTTCGTCTCCGAGGGCGAGCTCACGTTCAAGTGCGGCGACGACGAGTTCAAGGCCGGCGCGGGGACCGTGGTGCGGATCGCCCCCAAGACGCCCCGCTCGGTGCACAACGACACCGACTCCGACGTGATCCTGATCATGACCTCGGTGAAGGAGTCCGCCGGCGACGAGGAGGTCGGGACGGTCGAGGACTTCTGGCCTGCAGGCGGCTGAGGCTCCTAGCGACCCAGCACGCGCGCGAACTCGCGCGCCGCGCCGGCCACGCCGCCGATCTGCAGGCGGGCGTCTGCCACGCCTGAGCGCAGCTCCGGATCGCCGACCTCGACCAGCCACGGGGAGTCCTGCAGCCCCACCAGGGCAAGGTCGGCCGCGCCGGCGGCCTGCACCGCGGCGTCAATGAACGCGCGGGCGCCGATCGACGGGTGCGCGGGAGGGTCGGCGGTGACGGTCGGAACCGTGAGGCCGCTGCGCTCCGCATACCCGGCCGCGGTGCGCTTCGCCCGGCCGCTCGCCATCTGGAGCGGGCGGAAAAGCTGCTCCTCCATCTTGTCGGCCGACACGCTGTCGAGCTGCTCGTAGGCCTCGCCGAGCGACGCGATCGCGAAGTCCAGCTCTGCGATCGCCGCGGCGAGGCCGTCCAGCAGCTCCTGGCGCTCTACTCCCACTCGATCGTCCCCGGGGGTTTGCTGAGTGATGTCCAGCACGACGCGGTTCACCTGGCGGATCTCGTTGATCATCCGCGAGGCGATCTTCTCCAGCAGGTCGTAGGGCAGGCGCGCCCAATCGGCGGTCATGGCGTCGTCGCTGGTCACCGCGCGGATCACCACCACGTAGCCGTAGGTGCGCTCGTCGCCCTGCACCCCCACCGTGCGCAGGTCGCCCGGCAGCACGCAGAAGGACTGCCACAGCTCGCGGTACAGGCCCGCGCGTGCGGATCTCGTCCTGGAGCACATAGTCGGCGTCGCGCAGGATCTCCAGCCGCTCCTTGCTCACCTCGCCGCCGACGATCCGGATGCCGAGCCCGGGCCCGGGGAAGGGCTGGCGCCAGACGAGCTTCTCGGGAAGGCCGAGCTCGATGCCCACCTGGCGCACCTCGTCCTTGAACAGCGTCCGCAGCGGCTCGACCAGCTCGAACTCGAGATCCTCGGGGAGCCCGCCAACGTTGTGGTGCGACTTGATGGTGGCCGCGCCGCTGGAGCCGCCGGACTCGATCACGTCGGAGTAGAGCGTGCCCTGCACCAGGTAGCGCGGGTTCTCCAGCTTGGCCGCCTCCTCCTCGAACACCCGGATGAACTCGGTGCCGATGATCTTGCGCTTGGCCTCCGGCTCGGTGACGCCCTGGAGGCGCTCGAGGAAGCGCTCCTCCGCGTCGACGGCCACCAGGGGCACCTTGAACGTGTCGCTGAAGGCCTTCACCGACCTGCTCGCCCTCGCCCTTGCGCATGAGCCCGTGGTCGACGAACACGCAGGTGAGCTGGTCGCCCACGGCTCGATGAACCAGCAGCGCGGCCACCGACGAGTCGACCCCGCCGGAGAGGCCGCAGATCACCTTGCCGTCGCCCACCTGCTCGCGGATGCGGCGGATCTGCTCCTCGGCCACCGACGCGGCGTTCCAGCCCATGTCGCAGCCGCAGATGTCCTCCAGGAAGCGGGTGAGGATCTGCGTGCCGTATGGGGTGTGGACGACCTCGGGGTGGAACTGGATCCCGTAGATCCCCCTCTCCGGGCTCTCGAGCGCGGCGACCGGCGACTCGGTGGAGGAGGCCAGCGCCGTGAATCCCTCCGGCGCCTCGAACACGGTGTCGCGGTGGCTCATCCAGCAGCTCTGCTCGGCCGGCAGCTCGGCCAGCAGCCGGCCGTGCTCGTGCACGGTGAGCGTGGAGCGCCCGAACTCCCCCACCTCGGCGCTCTCGACGCGGCCGCCGAGGTTGAGCACCATCGCCTGCATGCCGTAACAGATCCCCAGCACCGGGATGCCGAGCTCGAGCAGCTCGTCGTTGAGCCGGGGAGCGCCATCGGCGTACACCGACGCGGGGCCGCCGGAGAGGATCAGGCCCCTCGGCTTGCGCCGGCCTTGACCTCCTCGACCGAGACGTCGTGCGGCAGGAGCTCACTGAACACGCCGCACTCGCGCACGCGGCGGGCGATCAGCTGGGAGTACTGGCCCCCGAAGTCGAGGACGAGCACTTCGTCAGTCGTCGCAGCCGTCCCCGCCGGAGGCTCGGGCGCGGTGGCTGCTCGGGCCTCCAACTACTCGACTAGAGCCGGGTCCGAGGCCGCGTGGCCGTTGCCGTTCACGACGCCGTCGGACGCCGGGGCGGCCTTGGCGGCCGACTGGGCGCCCATGCCGATCGCCTGGTCGCGCTGCAGCTGCTTGCCCTCGGTCTGAAGCGAGGGAGCGACCATGACCTCCGCGCGGTGGAAGGACGGAATGTCCTCGTACCCGCAGGTGGCCATCGACGTGCGCAGGCTGCCCATGAGGTTGAACGTGCCGTCGTTCTCGTGGGCCGGGCCGAGCAGGATCTGCTCGAGCGACCCGTTCTGCGTCGTCTGCACCCGCGCGCCGCGCGGGAGCTCGGGGTGGAACGTGGCCATGCCCCAGTGGTAGCCGTGGCCGGGCGCCTCGTAGGCGCGGGCCAGCGGCGAGCCGATCATCACGGCGTCGGCGCCGCAGGCGAAGGCCTTGGAGATGTCGCCGCCGTTGCGCATGCCGCCGTCGGCGATGACCTTCACGTACTCGCCGGTCTCGAGCATGTGCTGGGAGCGCGCCGCCGCGACGTCCGCGATGGCGGTGGCCTGCGGGACGCCGATGCCCAGCACGCCGCGGGTGGTGCAGGCGGCGCCCGGGCCGACGCCCACGAGCACCGCCTTCGGCGCCCGTGCGCATGAGGTGCAGGCCGGTGGCGTAGGAGGCGCAGCCGCCGAGCACGACGGGCACCGGCACCTCGTCGACGAACTCCTTGAGGTTGAGCGGCGGGCGCTCCTCGTCGGCCGACACGTGCTCGGCCGAGATGACCGTGCCCTGGATGACGAGGATGTCGAGGCCGGCCTCGAGCGCCACCTCGTAGTGCTTGCGCACCCGCTGCGGAGTGAGCGACGCCGCGCAGACCACGCCCTGGTCCTTGATCTCCTTGATCCGCTTGGCGATCAGCTCGGGCTTGATCGGCTCCTGGTAGATGCGCTGCATCTCCGCGGTGGCCTCTTCCTTCTCGAAGCCGCTGATGCGCTCGAGCTGCTCCTCGGCGTCGTCGTAGCGGCAGAAGACGCCCTCCAGGTTCAGCACGGCGAGCCCGCCGAGCTTGCCGATGATGCCGGCGGTCTTCGGTGACACCACGCCGTCCATGGCCGAGCCCAGCAGGGGCAGCTTGAACTGGTAGAGCCCGAGCTCCCAGCTGATGTCGATGTCATCTGGGTCCCGCGTGCGGCGCGACGGGACTATGGCGATGTCATCGAAGCCGTAGGCCCTACGGCCCTTCTTACCCCGACCGATCTCAACTTCCATGGCGGCATCCTAGGTTCGGCGGCGGACGAATGGACTGAAGCTAGCAGCGCCCGCCGCCGAGGGCCTATTTTTCGATGGGACCTAGCGGGTTCTTCCCCAAATAGATCTCAACGATGCCGCGACCGCACGCGTAGAAGGCGCGGATGAGGCTGATATCGCCGTAATCGCGGATGTGGTCCACGAAGCCGCGCCCGCAGCCCTTCACGTACCTGGGCATGCGGTTGAACCAGTAGAGGGACTTGGCGATGGTGACCCGCTTCGCCTTGCGCGCCCAGCGCAGCCCCGCCTTGGACCCCGCCTTGACCCGCGCGCGGGTCCTGGCCGTGGTGCCGCCGATGCGGCTCACGGCGCGGATGGCCACCGGCGCGGCGCGCACGGCCGCCGTGCGGATCGCCGCGATGGCGATCGGCACGCACACCGGACAGGCCGCCCTGGCCTTCGGCGCGGACCTCTCGTTGTGCTCCGTCCAGCTCGAATCCAGCGCGCCCGCCTGCGCGTTCGCAACCGGCCCGACCAGGCAGACGGCCGCCAGGGCCGCCACCACCGTGATCCTGAGTCTCATCCTGCCTCCCTTCGAAGGGGTTGACCGTTCGAAGGCAGGGTCCGGATGGCCCCGGTCTACGCCCCCCTCAGTTCCCGAGGGCGCCCTTGATCGCCTCGAGTTGGCTCTCGATCTCCGGCACCGTGCGCTGAGGCGTGAATCGCGCGCGTGCGCCGAGGCGGGCGAGGAAGCCGCGCGGCCGCCGCTCGGGGCGGCGCTCGAGCGTGAGCCGCGTGCCGTCGGGCGCCGGCTCGACCGTGTAGACGTCCACCGCGTAGCCCTCGACCTCAAAGGCAACTCGCCGCGGAGGCTCGTACTCGATCGTCGTGAGCTCGGAGGCCTCCGGCACCCTGGCCGCGGGGTCGCGCGTGAGCCGGTGCCTCGCGCCCATTCCCACTAGGGGCCCTCCGAGGTGCTCGACCTCGGACTCGCCGCCCACCCAGGAGGGCACGTTCGCGGGGTTCGAGACGAAGGCGAACACCGCCGAGGGAGGCTGCTCGACCAGAGTCGACGCCGCGAAGCCCCCGGTCTCTGTGAGCTCGCGCGCCGCGGGTGGCTGGAGCGCGAGCGCGATGGCCGCAAGGTGTGCGTCGATCGCCGCCACCGCCGACTCCTCGTCCAGCGCCTTGAGTGCGAGCCGCCCCGCCGCGCCGCCGTGGTCGTCGTCGTAGTGGCGGGAGCAGCGCAGGCGCGTGCCGTCCGTGTCGGACTCGACCTCGTACTCCACCCGCAGCCCCGGTCTGACGTGGGTCAGGCGACGACCCACCTCCACGTCCTCGACGGTGACCTCGTAGGCCTGCTCGGTCGGGCCGAGGCGCATCTGGACCTCGTAGGTGCCCTCCCCCCTGTCCTGCGCGGTCACAACCCGCCGCATCGGCGCGCCCTCCGGCTCGCTCTCCAGCTCCAGCAGGCGAACTCCGTCGGCGAGCAGGGCGAAGACCTCGTCGGGTGGGGCCGGGATCCGCCTGGACGACTCGTAGGTGTGCACCACGGCGGGGCGAATCATGACGCCGGCAGCCGCAGTGTCTGGCCCGGCCGGATCAGGTCCGGATCGCCTGTTTCGATCGCCTCCGCGTTCAGCGCCCAGATGCGCGCCAGCTCGCGGGCGATCTCGGCCTTCGAGGCGTTCGGGTCGAGGCGAGCCGCCGCGATCGTCCAAAGCGATTCGCCCGCGCGGACCAGGTGGGTTGCCGAGCCCGCCTCGACCGAGACCGCGGCCGGCGCCGGCGCACTGGGAACCGCGGGCTTGGGCTGCACGGCCCGCCGCGGCTTTGGCTTGGGCGTGGTCTTCGCGGGGCGCTTCTCGACCACTTTCTGGACCGGCGCGGGCGCGGCGGGCGCCGGAGCGGGCGTCGCCACCGGTGCCGGTGCTGGGGCCTGGACGGGCGCCGCGGGCTCCTCGGGAACATCGGCCTCCTCGGGCAGCTCCGGCTCCTCGGCCGGCGGGTCCGGGACGGCCGCCTCCTGATCCAGCGCGGCCTGCTCCTCGGGAGTGAGCGAGATGCCGTCGAGCTGACCGACGACGTCCGCCAGCGCCTGCTCCTCCTCGGTCGCCGCGAGCGCGGTCGCGCCGGGTGTGGCCAGCGAGCCCGCTAGCACGCCCGCCGCGAGCAGGGCCCGCGAACGGGCGCCGATCAGCGCCGGCCTCACGAGCGTGCCGCTCAGCCGCTCCGCGCGGCAGGTGGGGCAACGGGGGTGAAAGGCCAGCCCGCAATGGTCGGGGCCGGCCAGGTGTGCGGCGAGTGAACTGGGCATCGGGTCCCTCCGGAAGTCGTGGTTCCGAGAGCAGGGTCCCGATGGCGGCGCTGCGTGCCCCCCGGATATCCTCGGCCACCGATGCGGCTCCTTGGGACGACCCTGGCGGTTGCGGCGCTGGCGGTCGCGGGATGCTCGAGTGACGACTCCGAGGAGCGCAGTGAGAAGCGCGGGGTCACCACCGCCGCCACCACCACCACGACCACGGCGCCCGCAGCCGACGCCCTCACCGTGGCGCAGTACCGCGCACGCGTGAACCGGCTCTGCCGCGAGGACAAGCGGTTCGAGCAGGATCTGAGCGCTTTCGAAACCGAGGAAGACGTCCTGCCATTCCTGAATCGGACACTGGAGTACTCCAGGAAGCGCGAGCCGCTCTACGACGGCCTCACCCCGCCGCCGGCTCTGAGCGCCCTCCACTACCAGTCACGCCGAGTCAGCGAAAGCCTCGAGCGGATGCTCAGCCAGATCATTGACGCCATCGAGGACGGAGCCAACCCGCTTCAGACGTTCAGCGAGGCCCAGACGCGGCTCGTGGTCCTCGTCGGTCGCGGCAACACGCTGGCACGCAAGCTTGGCGTGAGGGACTGCGTGGTCCCTATTCCGGCGCCGGGCGGTCCCGAGCCCCAGCCTTCCTAGGGCTCGAGCTCAGCGACTTGGCGGCGCGCGCTGCGCAGCGCGCGGACGATGCGGCGATTGCGCGAGGCGCTGGCCCGTAGGCGGCGCTCGAGCGCGGCGACGCGCTTCTCGAGCCGCTCGACCTCAGCACGCGTCTTGGCGAGGTCGTCGGCCCTGGTGCCGGCAGCGCTGCGGGCCCGCTCCAGCGCCGTCGCCGTGGCCGGCGGCACGTCCGGCTCGTCCTCGGAGATCACGCCCGCGAAGGCGATCCCGAGCGCGAACACGGTGAGCACCGCCAGGCCCTTGGCCACCGTCACACGCGGGTGCTCTCGCAGCGCCCGCATCACACCAGTTGCTCCGCCACGGCCAGCCCCAGCAGCTTCACCGGGCGGCGGGTGTCGCGATCGAGCGCACCGAGCGAGTAGGTGCCGGTATCGAGCATGGTGCGCAGGCGCTCGTCGCGCGGGATCGTGACCGACCGCCGCAGCCGTTGCTCGCGAAAGTGGGCCTCGATCCTGCGGATATCGGCGGAGTCGCGCTTGGCGGCCTGGTTGAGCACGAGCGTCGCGCGATCGTGGGCGAGGTAGCGCAGCGCCCCGGCCACGCTCTGCGAGGTGATGAACTCCGGCGTGGTGACCAGCACCACCTGGTCGGAGCGCTCGATTGCGAACTGGGCCAGCGGGTCGGTGATGCCGGTGCCCAGGTCGAGCAGGACCACCTCGTAGAAGATCGACAGGAACGCGAGCAGCTGGCCGTAGGACTCGGGGCCGATCTTGCTCATCAGCTCCGCGTCGGTGGGCGCGCCGAGCACGTGCAGGCCGCTGGGCAGCCGCGCCACGTAGGGGTTGAGGTCGGCGGCGGTGTGCGCGCCGTCGAGGTCTGCGATCAGGTCGGCCAGGGTCCGCTGCGGGCGCAGCCGGTCGGGCGCCAGCGCCGCGAGCGTGCCGAAGTCGGGGTTGGCGTCGACCGCGACCGTGCGCAGCTTCAGGTGGGAGGCGAGGAGGTTGCCGACCAGGAACGTGCTCGTGGTCTTGCCGACCCCGCCCTTCGGGCTGATCATCGACACGGTGTTCGCTCGCGTGACGCCGGGCTGCGACCGGACCAGCCGCTCGATTTCGGCCTCCTCGCGCTCACCCTTGGACACCAGCAGCGACTCGACCCTCGCGCGGATCCGGGAGGGCAGGCCCATCGACAGCTCGCGGCCGTCGACGATCGCGTGCGGGTACAGATCGCCCCGCTTCATGTCGCGCTGAGTCTGGGGCGCGCTCACCTGAGGCGCAGCCTTTGGCCGGCGATCAGCAGGTCGGGGTCGCCGGTGCCGACCGAGTCGGCGTTGAGGTCCCAGATCCGCTTCACCTCCGCGGCTATCTGCGCCGTGCTCGCGCCGGATCCCAGCCGGTCGCGGGCGATGGTCCAGAGCGACTCGCCCGACCGCACCACGTGCACCTTCGCCCCCTTCACAGGAGCAGCGGGCGCCGGATCGGCGGCCGGGACGGGAGCGGCGGCGGGCGCGGCCTGCACCGGAGCCGGCGCGGGCGCGGGCGCGACCGGCGTGTGAGCGGGCGCCTTCCGCGGCGGCGCCTTGGGCGCCGAGCGCTTCGAGGCCCGCTTGGCGGGCTTCTTCTTCACGGCGGGCGGCGAAGGGGCGGCCGCGGGCACCGGCGCCGGGTTGGCGACTGGCGGAGCGGGCACCGGCGGGACGGCCGGCGGCGGCGGGGTGAGATCGTCGGTCTCCGGCGCCTCGACGGGGTCTGCCTCCGTGGCCGCATCGCTCTCGGGCGCCGCCTCGCCGGTGTCGTCGGCGTCGGGTCCGGCGGGATCGGTGACCGTCACGGTGACGGGGCCGCCCTCGGGCAGGGGGATGCCCGCCGGGTCGGGAGCGGTGGGATCCGCGTCGCCCTCCGTCTGCTGGTCGGTCTCGGCCGGCGGCTCGGTCGCGATCGCCGCGGCGGGCGCCCCCGCCGAGGCGGCGAGCACGGCCGCGGCCAGCCCCGCCCGCGTCCTCGCGGACACGACCTGAGGGGATGGGACGCGCCCCGCCAGGCGCTCGGACCGGCACACGGGACAACCGGGATGGAACGGCAGCGCATCGTGGCCGCCCTCCTCCATTAGATGCCGGGCGAGCTGGTTCATCTGCGTCCTCCCTGTCGCTGGAGCGTGCCCTGAGTCATCGGCCCCTCACGGTCACGGTGATGGTCTTGGTGGTCCCGGTGGCGAACGGGTAGCCGGCCTCGCGCGGGAGGCGGGCCCGGAAGCGATAGCGCTGCAGTCCGGAGGTGCGGCGGAAGCGGTAGGGCACCTTCCAGCTCCCGCCGGCGTTGGTGCGGGTGGTGCGGAACGTCTGCCAGGTGCCGCTGACCCGCGTCTGGAGCTCCACGAGCTTTCCGGCCGGCAGGGCCGCGCGCTTGGCGAGGCGCCCGCCGAAGATCACCCGCTGGCCGTTCAGGATCCGTCGGCGGTTCACCCGCAGGCTGCTCGCCGCGGGCACCTGGAGGTCGAGCACCGTCACCACGGGGCGGATCACCGAGCTCCCGGAGTAGACGACCAGGAGCGGCGTGCTCACGCGTCGCTCGAACGCGCAGCGAGAACGGCCGCGACGATCGGTCTTGGTGGATCCCAGCAGGGCGCCCGCGCCGAACACCCTCACGGTGGCCGACGGGATCGCGCGGCGGTCCGGGGTGCGCAGGCGCCCGGCGATCCTGGTTCGCCGCCCGCGCCGCGACCCGGCGCTTGGCGATACGACCCGGCCCCGCTTACGCGCGAACCCGGCCCGGAGGCGCGACTCGATCCTCACCGGCAGGTCGATGGTCGCCTGCGATCCGTCGGCGCGCCGGTCGCTCAGGCCCGGTATTGCCCGCTCGATCGCTCGCCACGGCCCGGAGCACGTACCTGCCCGCTGGGAGCCCGGTGTCGTCGAGCCGTGTCCGCAGGCGCCCGCCGCTGAGGCGAGTGGCCAGCGCGTGCCACGTGCCGGTGCCCGCACGCGCGATCTCGATGCTTCCGCCCGTGACCCCGGAGAGCGGGTCCGACACGGTGGCCGCAACCGCGGTCGGGTCCGAGAGCGTCTGGGGCTGAATGGCGAGCGTAGGCGCCTCGGGGTCGAAGCGCAGGCGCACCGGGTCGGAGGCGAGGTTCGGGTCGGTGTTGCCGGCGGCGTCGCGGCGCCAGAGCTTGAGCAGCCACTCGCCCCCGCCCGGCACGGAAACACCCGCCCGTGAGACGCCGTCGCCGGGCACATCTCCGTTGCCCTGACAGCCGCCGTCGCCGCGGCAGAGGCTGTAGGTCGCGCCGGTGATCGGCGCCCCCTGCCGGCCCTCGGCGAGGTTCTCCCAAACCACCGCGAACCCATTCGAGCGCCTCCAGCCCTCGCCCCCCTCGACCCCGAGGCGCACCTTTTGCGGAGCGGTGTTGTCGACGTACGCCACGACCGGCGCCGACCAGGCCGAATTGTCCGCGCGATCGTCGGCCCCCGCGCGCACCTCGACGACCCCGTCGCCCACCTTGGCGGTGCTCACGCTCACGTCGAACGCGGGCCCGCCCGGGCAGGCCTGCACCAGCGCGTTGTTGCAGCTCAGCACCTGCTTCCTGACCTGTGATCCGCCCACCATCACCTTGAGCCTGCGGATGCCGCTGCCGTCGCTCGCGGTGAGGCGACAGCGATCGCGAGCCGTTCACCCACTGCCCGCCCACCAGGTCGCCGCCGGCGATGGCGACGCTCGGCGGCGCCGTGTCCTCCACCTCGGCCACGGCCCGCAGCGTCTTGATGTAGTTGCGCCGGTTGGCCGCGCAGCCGCGCTTGCCGCGCCCGACGCAGTCGATTCGCTGCACGACCCTCTCGGCGCCGTCGATCGAGTGCTTCTTGCTCACGGTGTCGGCGTTTCGCTGCGGCCGCTTGCCCGGACACGCCTGGTTGGCGGGCAGGTTCTCGAGCGTCCGCGTGGCGCCGCCGGGCATCACGGCGTAGAGCGCCATCGACCAGCGACAGTCCGCGCGGCGCAGCCGTCCGAGCCACTTGAACGTCTTGAAGCGGGTGCCCGCCGGCGCGATCATCTGGATGATCGAGCGCGAGCCCTGGGCCACGCGACCGGTCCTGAGCCTGTTCCCGGTGAGCAGACCGCGCTGACCGGGCCCATTCGGCCTGCACGCCCGCCTCAGGATCATCCCGCGGGTCACGTGCTGGCCGGTGAACGCCATCGACGAGAACTTCCCGCCGCCGGAGACGAACGTGTCGGCCTGGCAGGAGAAGACCTTGAAGGTCTTCGCCTGCGCGGCCGGGGCCGCCACGGCCAGCGCCACGAGCGCCGCAAGGGTTAGGAGGGCTCTACGGGCCACCGAACTCGCTCTCCCCACCGCTGGCGGGAGCCGGGGCCGGAGCGGGCGCCGGGGCCGCCGGCACCTCGGGCTCGAACTCGCGCTGCGGCGGCGGCGGTGCCGGCTCGGGCTGGGCCGCGGGCTGCGCCGGCGCGGGTGCCGGCTGCGGCGCGGGCGCCGGCGTAACCGGGGCCGGGGCGGGCGCCGGGGACGCCTCCGGCTTGGGCTTCGGCGGCTTGGTCTCGGCCCGCTCGGCGGGCTGCTCGATCCCGAGCGCCGGCATGATCGGCCCCGGCACGCCCTCCACCGCGCAGTACGCGCCGCCACCGGCGGCGATGCAACCGGCCACCACCGCGCCGACGGCGCCGGGGCGCACGCCCGCCAGCGGCGTGGGGTCGGCCATCCGCACGTAGGCGCCCGCCGCCTGCTGCTTGGCGCCGGCCAGCAGGTCGCCGGCCTGGTCCTTCGCGCCTGCCAGCAGCTCGGCCACTCGACCGCCGGCGTCGACGTGCGCCGCATCCAGCGCGATCGGGCCCGCGGGCACCGGCAGCACGGCCGCGGCGCGGCCGCCCAGCTCGCGCAGCTCGCTCATCATCGCCCGGCAGCACGGGTCGTGCTCGAGCAGCTCCTGCGCCTTCGCGCGCTGGCGCTCGGACGCCACGCCGAACACACAGGCGCACAGCAGGCTGCGCTTGCTCTTCGCCCAAGCGCCCGAGTCGAACGCGCGGAACTGGGCCAGCAGGGCCTTGCCCGCCCGCTCGGCGACGCGCCGGTACTGGCGATCGGTGAGCTCCAGGCGCTCGCGGATCTCCGCGGGCTCGAGTCCCAAATCGAGGCGCAGCTTCAGCAGCGCGCGCTCGGGCCCGTCGAGCTCGTCGATCAGCATCCGCACCCGGCGCGCCTCGTCGGCGGCGAGCACGGCGTCCTCCGGCGACTCGCCGGAGTCGGGGGTGGACGAGTAGGGCCCGTCCACGGGATCGAACGTCACCCGGCGCCGGGCATCGGCTCCGTAGACGCGCTTGCTCGCCAGCTTGTCGGCCGCCCCGATGAGGTAGCCCTCGAGGTTCTCGATCTCCACGCCGTCGCCGCGGCGCTTGAGCACGCTCGCCCAGGCCTCGTGGTAGAGCTCGTAACGGCTGTCGGAGTCGAGATCGCGGTAGCGCGCGGCCAGCATTCCGGTCACGGCGCGCTCGTGCGCGCGGTATGCGCGCTCGTCGTCGTTCGCGCGCCTGGCGGTCAGAGCGGCCATCCGGCCTCCGTAAGTGCCTCGTCGGCGGCGGGCAGCACGGCAAGCGCCGGCACGATGGCCGGCGTCTCGCGCAACCGCCTCACCAGCGCGCGCACGAAGATCTCCTCCACGCCGAGCTCCACGAGCCCGGCGAGGGCGTAGCCGACGTCGACTCCCAGCTCAGGGTCCTGCCGGAAGGCGGCGTCGAGCACCGATCGGTCGGCAGGATCGAGATCGACTGCCCAGAGCCTGCGGGGATCGAGCGACACAGGGGCGGGGTCCCGATGGCCCCTTGTCCTGCCCCCCTATCGTCGTCAACGCCTCCATGCCAGTACAAGCCCTCCTACGGGCCCGTATACCCGGGAGGAAGCTAACCCGAAACTGCGGGAGACCCGGCCGGAGTGATGTCCAGCTCGACCTCGCCCACGAGACGCGCGACCTCGCGTGGATCGAGCACGCCGGCGCCGAAATGCTGGGTGGATTCCGCGCCGCACGCAACGCCGAATCGCACGCACTCCGTGTCGTCCTTGCCGTCGTAGCGGGCGGCGACGTATCCGGCCAGGAAGGCGTCGCCCGATCCCACCGAGGAGACCGGCTCCAACGGGTCGAGCGTGGCGCGGCACAGGCGCCGCGATCGAGTCTGGTCGCCGTCGTCGCCGAGCAGGGCGAGGCAGCCGTCGTCCATGGTCATCACGGCCTCGCGAGCGCCCATCTCGACCATCTCGCGGACGGCCGCGACACGATCGTCCTGGTCGGAGAACTCATGGCCCACGAGCTCCTCGGCCTCGAGCTCATTCGGGGTGACCACGTCGGGCGCCGCGCGGGTGGCCATCCGCAGCGGCTCGCCCTCGGAGTCGAGCACGGTGGTCACGTTCAGGCGGCGCAGCTCCTCCACGAGCCGGCCATAGAGGCTCTGGTCCACCCCCAGCGGAAGGCTCCCGGAGAACACGCACATCGCGGCCCCCTGGGCGAGGTAGAGGAGCTTGTCCACAAACAGCTCCAGCTCGGTGTCCGACACCGAGGGGCCGCGCTCGTTGATCTCGGTCTGCTCGCCGGAGGTCGGGTCCACGACGGCCGTCGACATCCGCGACTCCTCGCGGATGCGCACGAAGTCGTTGAGGATCGCCTCCTCGGTGAGCTGCTCGATGATCCGGGTGCCCGTCGGCCCGCCGGCGACGCCGGTGGCGATCACGGGCTGGCCGAGCGCCTTCAGCGCGCGGGCGACGTTCACGCCCTTGCCTCCGGCCATGGAGGTCTGCTCCACGGCCCGGTGACGGCGACCCAGGCGGAAGTTCGGCACGGCGAGCGTCTTGTCGATCGCCGCGTTGAGGGTGACCGTGATGATCATCGCGACAGAGGCTAGCTCTCCGCCCGAGCCCGGGCGCGTTGACGCTCCCGGCGGCGCTCGGCGAGCCGCCTGGCGCGCCTCCTCGACTGGACCCGGACCGCGCCCCATGCGCCGGCGGTGAGCAACAGAAGCAGGAACAGGGTGATCAGGGCGCCGCCGAGCTCCTCGGTGATCACGCGCAGCGGGCCGGCGCCGGGCACCTCGGCCGCGGTGACCAGCGGCACTCGCTTCACGACCTTCCCGTCACGCAGCACCGTCACGCGGCCGACGCGGGTGCCGGCCGCCAACTCGCCCTCCACCTGCTCGGGTGCGTCCACGCGCGTGGCCACCCGCTCGCCCCGGCGCAGCACGAGCAGGAAGTCCTCCGCCGGCACCAGCTTCGCGCGCTCGTCGCGGTACCGGATCGCGGCGCTGGCCACGGGCTTCTCTGCGTTGAGCGGCTTGGCTCGCCTGAACTGAGCCAACCCGTAGCGCAGGAGCGCGAGCGAGTCGACGTCGCGCGCGGCCTCGGAGGGTGCGCCGAGCACCACGCTGATCACCTTGGCGCCGAGCGGGCCCGTGGCGGAGCCGATCAGCACGTAGCCGGCCTGCCTGGTGTGCCCGGTCTTCACGCCGTCGACGAAGCCGGCGCTGCGGACCAGGTCGTTGCGGTTGTTCACCACGCGGCGGCGGGCGCCCGACTCCAGCACCGCGGAGGGCTGGTTCACGATCGTCGCCAGGCGCTTGTCGCGCAGAAGTCGCCGGGCCAGGGCCGCCAGATCGGCGGCCGTCGAGTAGTTCAGCGGGTCGTCCAGGCCGATCGGGTTCGCGTAGCTCGTGTCGTCGAGCCCGAGCGACTCGGGCGTGCTCGTTCATGGCCGCCACGAAGCGCTTGCGCGTGCCCGACACACCCTCGGCGATCGTGGCCGCGGCGTCGTTGGCGCTCTCGAGCATCAGCGCCTCGAGCAGGTCGTCGACCCGCATTCGCTCGCCCTTGCGCAGGTTGATCTTCGACTCGACCGGCAGGGCGTTGTACGCCGGAGCGGTGAACACGTCGCTCGGCTTCGCGCGCTCCACCGCCAGCAGCGCGGTCATCAGCTTGGTGGTGCTGGCGATCGAGCGGCGCTCGCGCGGGTCCTTGGAAACGATCACCGAGCCGTCGCGGGCGTCGATGAGGATGGCCGCCGCGGCATCGTCGAGCTTCGGCGGCGACTGCGCGCCCGCCGGCGCCGCAAGGGCGAGCGCCCCGATCAGGGCGACCACAACCCCGGCGAGCCTTCGGATCACTCGCGCAGCTTGATCTTCTGACCGGACACGAGCGCCTGCGGATCGAGCTCCGGATTGAGGAGCTGCAGATCCTCCACGTCCAACCCGGTCTTCTCGGCTATCGCGCCGAGCGTGTCGCCCGTCTTGACCGTGTAGGTGGCCGCCTTGCGCTGCGCGGGCTGGCGCTTCGCGGTCGTCTCGGTGTTGGTGCGCTGGGTGGTCTCCGAGGCGCGGTCGCCGTCGTCGCCCGAGTCCGTGCCGGAGCTGACCAGCACGAACAGGAACGCGATCGCGACCACGACCAGCGCGATGGGCGCCAGCAGGCGAGCGGGGCTTGGGTTGTTTTGTGGATGCATCTGCCGGAATCCGCCCGCATGGTAGGGCGCAGGTTCCGACGGGCTAGTTCCACGTGAGCGCGCGCAGTTCCTCTGCCGCCGTCTGTGCTGCAACGGCCGGGTCACCGCCCCGGTCGGCGTGCGCGTTCACGATCGAGCGCGAGGCCGCCACCAGGCCGGCCGCCGGGTGGGGCTCGAACGCCGGCCCGAGGTCGGTCGCGCTGCCGCCCTGGGCCCCCACCCCCGGCAGGAGGAAGATCGCCCGCGGCATCAGCTCGCGCATCCGAGCAAGACGTTCGGGACGCGTGGCGCCCACCACGGCTCCCACCAGCGACAGCCCGCACTCGCCGACGTGCGCGGCGCCCACGCCGTCGACCATCTCCGCCAGCCGCTCGCGCAGCGGGGCACCGCCGGCGTCGAGGTCCTGAAGGTCGCCCGCGCCACGGTTGGAGGTGTTCACGAGCAGGAAGCAGCCGGCGCCGGCCGTGGCCGCGGCGTCGACGAGGGGCTCGAGCGAGTCGCGCCCCAGCAGTGGGTTGGCGGTGAAGGCGTCGGCGCCGAAGCCGGGCACATCCCCGAACGGGCCGGGCGTGGAGCCCACGAGGGCCTGCGCGTAGGCGGCGGCAGTCACGGGCACGTCGCCGCGCTTGCCGTCGGCCAGCACCAGCAGGCCGTGCTCACGAGCGGAGTCACGCGCCTCGGCGAGCGCGGTCCACCCCGGTGCGCCCAGCCGCTCGAAGCAGGCGAGCTGGAGCTTTACCGCCACGCACGCCTGCCCCGCAGCCTCTATGGCGGCGTGGCAGTGGCGCGATACGGCGCTGGCGGTCTGCTCCGCCGGGGTGCCCTCACCTTCGGCCGCGCTGCCTTTCCACAGCGCAGCCGGGTCCGGGTCCAGACCCAGTACGACTCGGCTGCGACGCTCCTCAGTGAGCGCCGCCAGCCGATCCGCAAAATGCTGCGACTCAGCCGCCCTTTACGGCCTTCTTGAGTGCGCTACCGGCGCTAAAGCGCGGCACGCGGCTGGCTGCGATCTGGATCCGCTCCCCAGTCTGGGGGTTGACGCCCTGACGGGCGCCGCGATCGGCGACCGTGAACTTGCCGAAGCCGGTGAAGGCAATCTCCCCACCACGCTGCAGCGTGCTCTGGATCACATCGAGCACGGCGTCTACCGCGGATCCGGCGTCGCCCTTCGAGAGGCCGGATTCAGCGGCCACCTGATCGACGAACTCGGACTTCGTCACTTGTTCCTCCTTCAACGGGGACCGGACAGTGGTGCGAACGTAACAACGCCTGCGGACGAAACCGCTCTAGAACGCGGTTTTTGCGCTCAGTACCCCGCTATTTGCCAGAAACAGCCATCTCCGAAACCAGCATTGGAGCCGCCTTTACGCTCCCTCCGAGGGGTACCCAGCGGCTTTCGGACCCCACCGCGGCCACCGAGCGCAGCATCGAAACGAGGTCGCTGGCGATGGTTATCTCCCTCACCGGAGCGCCCAGCTGCCCGCCCTCGATCAGCCGCCCGGAGGCGCCCACGGAGAAGGTTCCGGACACCGGATTGACCCCGGAGTGCAGGCCGGCCACGTCGGTCACGTACAGCCCATCGCCCGCCTGTGAGACAAGCTCCTCCAGCGTGGAACCGCCGGGCTCGACCAGCAGGTTGGTCGTGCCCACCGACGGCGGGCTGCGGTAGGAGCCGCGGCCGGCGTTTGCCGTGGTCTCGCGCCCGTCCTTGCGCCCGGTGCGGGCGTCGTACAGATAGCCCGCGAGCCTGCCCTGCTCGATCAGCGGGGTCCGCCGGGTCGGCGAGCCCTCGCCGTCGAACGGCGCCGTGGCGGGCCCGTCGGGGTGGCGGCCGTCGTCCACCAGCACGAACGCGGCCTCCGCCACCTCGTCGCCCTCACGTCCCGCGAACAGCGAGCGGCCGCGCTGCACGGCGTCAGCGGACAGCATCGAGCCGATGAAGCCGGCAAAGGAAGCGGCGACGAACGCGTCCAGGACCACGGGGCAGTGGCGGCTCTCCGGCTGGCGGGCGCCCACCAGGTCGAGCGCGCGGTCGGCGGCCTCCGCCCCGATCGCCTCCGCGTCCAGCTCGCCCGGATCGCGGCCGAGCCCGATGCCCATGCCCGTCATCAGGTCCTCGCCCTCGCCCGCGAAGGCGGAGGCGTACGCCCACGCCTGAGTGGCCCGGTAGGAGGCGGCAAGCCCGCGCGAGTTGGCGATCGCCGCGGCGCCGTCGGCATCCGAGTAGACGGCGTTCTCGACCTGGGAGATCCCCTCCGGCGCCCGCGCCGCCCGCTCCACGGCGAGCGCCAGCTCCACCTTGCGCTCGGTGGTCCACTCCGCCATGGCGGGTGACTCGAGGCTCTCGACGTCGGTCGTACCGGTCTCCTCCGGCAGTCCCGCGAACTCGTCCTCGTCCGCCACCTCCGCCGACGCGTGGGCAGCGGCGGCGAGCGCGCTCAGCCCGTCGTCGCTCAGGTCCGTGCCGTACGCGTATCCGAAGCGCCCGTCGATGAAGGCCCTGATGCCGATTCCGCGGCTGCCCGCGTCGCTGAGGCTCTCGACCGCGCCGTCATAGACCCGGATCTGGCGGCTGGTGGACTCCTCACACCATGCCTCGGCGTCGCCGGCTCCCGCGGCCAGCGCCGCCTCGACGCCCGAGCGCGCCAGCGCCTCGAGGTCGCTCACGCCGTGCCGCCCACGGTCAGCTCACGGATGTGGACATGGGGCTGGCCGACGCCCGCGGCCACCCGCTGACCGGCCTTGCCGCAGTACCCGGTGGCGATGCCGAGGTCGGCCGCGATGCCGTCGATCGCCCCGAGCGCCTCGATCCCGTTGCCGACCAGCGTCGCCCCGCGGACGGGGCTCGTGACCTTGCCGTCCTCGATCAGGTAGCCCTCGGACACGCCGAACACGAAGTCGCCCGTGGCGGGCTCGACCTGCCCTCCGCCGAACGAGACCGCGTAGAGCCCGCGCTTCACGCCCGCGATCAGCTCCTCGGGCGTCGCGTCGCCGGGGGCGAAGTAGGTGTTGGTCATGCGCGGCCAGGGCAGATGGCGGAAGGACTCGCGGCGGCCGTTGCCGGTGGACTGCCACGCCGTCGTTTCGCGCCCGGATCGAGTCGTAGAGATAGGAGACGAGCTTGCCGTCCTCGATCACCGTCGTCCGCTGCGTGGGCGTGCCCTCGTCGTCGATCCCGTCGCTGCCCCACTCGTTCAGCATCGCGCCGTCGTCGTAGGCCACCACGCCGGGCAGCGCGAGCTGGTCGCCCATCCGCCCCGCATAGACACTTGCCCGCTTCTGTACCGCGTCCGCCTCCAGCCCGTGCCCCACCGCCTCGTGCAGCAGGACGCCGCCGAACCCGTTGCCCACCACCACCGGCATCCGCCCGGTGGGGGCGTCGACGGCGTCCAGCGCCGTGAGCCCCTTCCGCGCCGCCGACTCCGCAACGCCCTCCGGGTCCTCGGCCAGGATCTCGTAGCCCGCGTGGCCCCCGCGGGTGTCCGTGCCGGTCTCCACGCGATCGCCGCGGCGCGCCACGACCTGTGCGGAGAGGCGGGTGCGGGTGCGGTCATCGGCGGCCGAGACGCCATCCGAATTGAAGACCTCGACGATCCGCCGCTCCTCCCCGTACCCCATCGTCACCTGGGAGACCTCGTCGCCGGCGGCGCGGGCCCTCTCGTCGCAGGCGCGCAGCAGCGCGGCCTTGTCCGAGGCCGGAACGTCCTCGGGACGCCGGCCGATGGGATGCGCCCCGGGGTTGGCGGGAGCACCAAGGGCGGCCACCTCGCGGGAGTCGCCGCGCACCGCCTGGGCGACGGAGTCGGCCACCTCGAGCAGCTCCGACTCGCCGAGCCCATCCACGTGGCCGAAGTAGCTCGCGTCGCCCTTCACCACTCGCACGGACGCGCCGCGCTCGGTGCCGCCCTGGGGCCGCTCGATGCGGCCGTCGTCGAGCGAGAGCGAGAAGACCCGCCGATCCTCCGCGTAGAGCTCGCCCAGGTCGCCCCCGCGCGAGAGCGCCCGCTCGATCACGGCCTGCGCGAGCTCGTGGCCGACGAGGCTCATGAGACCGTGAGCTCCACCATCTCCTCGGCTATGTCGAGGATCCGGTCGTGGCCCTTGGAGCCGGGTGCGAGCAGGTGGGGGTCGCCCGGCGCCGCGTAGAGCACCACGCGCGGCTCGCGCTCGCGCTGTCGGCGCCGCACCGCCGCGGCCACGCCCTCGGCGACGGCGGTCGCGCGGGCAACGGCGCCCTTCGGGGTCTCCTTCACGCCGCCGCCTCCACCTCGAGCAGGGTCTGGCGCAGGTCGTAGAGGATCAGCGCGGGCAGAGCCAGCCGTCGCACCACGCAGGCGAAGGTGTGCCGGGCGCTGCGCACCGCGAACACCGATCCCCCGTCCACCTGAGCTTCGATCTGCTCGGTGGGAGTGGCCGCGGCGCTGTCCGCGGCGAGCACCAGATCGTGGGCCAGCTCCCCCAGCCGCCGGGCCCGGTCGGCGTCGGGGTCGCTGGCGGCGATCAGACCCCCGGCGGGGTCCAGCAGCACGGCCGCGCGCACGTCCGTCGACATCTCCACGAGCCGCGACGGAGCGCTGTCGGCGAGGGCTTGGCGCTGTTCCGGCATCAGGGTGCTCACAATAGTCGGGTGCCACTCCAGCGAATCTCGTGGATCGTGACCGTCGGAATCTGCCTGGTCGCAGCCCTGCTGCTGCTGATCAACGGCTACTCCGGCTACTTCGGGGTGCTCCTCGCGGTGGGAGCGGCCGCGGCCGTGAACCTGCGCTAGCGCGGCTGGGCCTGGCCGCGATCGTGGCTCTCGGGCTCGAGGTGAATCAGCACGTCCGCGCCGCGCACCTTCTTCGCGATCTCGCCCTGCAGCTCATGCGTGATCTCGTGCGCGCGCCGCAGCGATGTGCCGTCCGCGAACTGCACGTGGAGATCGATGTAGCGGCGGCTCCCGGCGCGCCGGGCACGGAGCTTGTGGAAGCCGGCAACCTCGGCCGCGCCGTGCCCCTCGATGGCGGCCCCAATCGCCTCGAGCTCGTCGTCCGGCAGCGCCTCGTCGACCAGCACGCGCGACGTCCTCGACAGGATCCGGATGCCCGCCGCCACGATCGCAACGGCCACCACCAGGGCGACGGCCGGGTCGAGCCAGTCGACGCCGGTTATCTGGACCAGGATCAACGCCACCAGCACGCCCGCCGACGTGGCGGCGTCGGTGCGCAGGTGCGCGCCGTCGGCCTCCAGCGCGGGTGAGTCGGTTTCCGCGGCCTGGCGGTAGAGGTATCTCGACACCACCAGGTTGGCCACCACCGAGAAGGCGATCACCGCGATGCCGACTCCGAGCGAGTCGACCTCGGGCGGGTCCACGAGCCGGCGCGTGGACTCGAAGATGATCACGCCGGCGCCGACCAGGATCAGCATGCCCTCGATCGCCGCGGCGAGGTTCTCGATCTTCTCGTGCCCGTAGGGGTGCGACTCGTCGGCCGGCTCGTCGGCCTTGCGGACGCCGAAGTAGGCCACGATCGCCGCGACCAGGTCGATCGCGGAGTGGGCGGCCTCGGTGATCAGGGCGATCGAGCCCGTGATCGCGCCCGCGGCGATCTTGAGCGCGATCAGGATCGACGTCGAGGCGATCGAGACGCGGACGGCCCGGATCTTCTGCGGCGCCTGGGCCGCGGGGCCGATCGCCCGGCTGGGCCCGATCACGGCGCCAGCTCCATCAGGGCCCGGGCAGCGCGGCCGCGGTGGCTGATCGCGTCCTTCTCCTCCGGGCTCAGCTCCGCCATCGTGCGGCCGTCGTCGTAGTCCTCGGGCACAAACGCGGGGTCATAGCCAAAGCCGCCGTCGCCGCGGGGCTCGTGGGTGAGCCGCCCCTCGCAGCGCCCCTCGACCAGCGCCTCCTCCCCTCCCGGGTGCACCATCGCCAGCGCGCAGACGTACGCCACACGCGTGTCGCCATCCGCCGGCACCTCGCGCAGCAGCTTGGCCAGGTTCTCTTCGTCCGTCGCATCCTCGCCCGCGTAGCGCGCCGAGCGCACGCCGGGCCGGCCGTCGAGCGCGGACGCCTCGATGCCGGAGTCGTCGGCCACGGCGGTCTCGTTCGTGGCCGCGGCCGCCGCACGGGCCTTGCCCAGGGCGTTGGCCGCGAACGTGTCGCCGTCCTCGGGCGGCAGCTCGACCTCGTCGGGCAGCGCCACCAGCTCGTTCGGGGCGAGCAGAGGTCCCAGCTCGCGCAGCTTGTGCGCGTTTCGTGAAGCGAGCACGAGCCGCATGGCGATCAGCCGCTGGGGGCGATGGCGGCGCGCTGCGCATCGCGCAGTTCCGCGATGCCGCTCGCGGCGAGCCCAAGGAGGTCATCGAGCGAGGCACGCGAGAGCGGCGTGCGCTCCCCGGTCGCCTGGACCTCCACGAGGCCGCCGCCGCCCGTCATCACCACGTTCATGTCCACCTCGGCGTTGGAGTCCTCGGGGTAGTCGAGGTCGAGCACGGCCTCGCCCTCCACCACTCCACACGACACCGCGGCGACGGACTCATTCAGCGGCAGCGTCTCCAGCAGCCCCTCGGCGATCAGCCCGTTGAGCGCGATCTCGAGCGCGACGTAACCACCGGTGATCGCCGCGCAGCGGGTGCCGCCGTCGGCCTCCAGCACGTCGCAGTCGATCCACACCGTTCGCTCGCCGAGCGCCTCGAAGTCCACCACGCCGCGGAGCGCGCGCCCGATCAGGCGCTGGATCTCCACCGTGCGCCCGTCGGCACGGCCCTTCGAGACGTCGCGCTGCTTGCGGTCGCCGGTGGAGGCCGGGAGCATTCCGTACTCGGCCGTCACCCAGCCGCGGCCCTTGCCCTGCATCCACTTCGGCACCTTCTCGTCGACCGAGGCGGTGCAGATCACGCGCGTGCCGCCCATCGACATCAGCGCCGATCCCGAAGCCGTGGACACGAAGCCGGGCTCGATCTTCACCTCGCGCAGGGCGCCAGGCGCCCGGCCGTCGTGGCGACTCACGCCGCCAGCCCCGCGAGATCGACCTGCACGTGGCCCACCCGGGCGATCGGCAGTTGCAGGAACCGCGTGCCCAGCCGGCGGAACTCCTCGGGGTCGCCGGATGCGAGGAAGTGGTAGGCGCCCTGGCGCTTCGCCGGCGCCGCCATGCCGTCGCGCTCGAGCTCCTCGGCGATCTCGTCCGCGATCGCCGACCCCGAGCAGATGATCTCCACGCCCCTCCCCATCGTGCGCTGGATCAGCGGTCGTGCGAGCGGGAAGTGGGTGCAGCCGAGGATGACGGTGTCCACCTCGGCCTCGCGCAGGGGCGCGCACGCCTCGGTGACGGTGTGGACCGTGCGCTCGTCCACCTCGCCGCCTGCCTGGATCAGCGACGCCAGGTCCCGCGAGGCGACCGCATGCAACGCGGCCTGTCCTTCCGAGGCGCTCTCGAGCGCCCGCGCGTAGGCGCCGCTCTCAACGGTGGCGGGTGTGGCGATCAAGCCGACCTGGCCGTTGCGAGTCGCGGCCGCGGCGCGGCGGGACTCGGGGCTCACCACGCCGATCACCGGCACGCGGCCCGCCAGATGCTCCTTGAGCGCCGGCAGAGCGGCCGCCGTCGCCGAGTTGCAGGCGACCACGAGCAGTTTTGCGCCGCGCTCGAGCAGGATCTCGGCAAGCTCGAACGAGAACGCGCGCAGCTCGGCCGGCGAGCGCTCGCCGTACGGGAACCGGGCGGTGTCCCCGAGGTAGAGGAAATCCTCGTGCGGAAGCGACACGAGGCACTCGTGCAGCACTGTGAGGCCGCCGACCCCGGAATCGAAGACGGCAACCGGGGGCTCTGAGACCGCGGTCGTCACGGGTCGGCATGGTGGCACGCGCGGCGGTGGCCCATCCCCCCGGTGCCAGGAATTGGTCAGTTTGGGGTGGGCGCACCTGGGAACACCCCCGCTTCACGGGCAGGAGAGGCGGAGGCTCTTTCTCTATTGAGGTTGGTTCCCCCAACGGCGAACGCGGCCTCCGCCCTCTGGCTCGTGGGCGCTTGATCCTCAGAACTGCACCTTTCTGACCGCCTCCTTGAGCTTGCCGAGGATCACGTCGCCCAGCTCCTTACCGTCGTCGGAGCGAAAGCCCTTCATCGCGGCGACCACACCTGCCATCACCAGCGCGACCAGCAGGATCAGCGCGACGTACTCCACCGTGCCCTGACCGGCCTGCTCACGAAGCCGCCTCCCGAGACGCCCCACGGTTGCGTGTGTGAGCCCCATTGCGCGGTACATCTGCCACCTCCCGATCGATTGAGAGCAACAGCCTGGGGTGGCGCGGCGCACGGTTCCAGACGCGCGCGTGACGATTCCGCCCAGCCTGTGTGACAGGCGCGTGCGCCAAGATGGACGCGCATGTGCGGCATCGGCGCGCTACTCGACCCGGCCGGATCGGCACCGGCTGACGCCGGGCGGCGGATGGCCGCCGCGATGCGCCACCGAGGGCCCGACGGCGACGGCGTCCGCCAGATCGGCCCCGCGACGCTCGCCCACACGCGGCTCGCGATCATCGACGTCGCCGGCGGCGACCAGCCCCTGACGTCCGAGGACGGCTCGATCACCGCGATCGTGAACGGGGAGATCTACAACCAGCTCGACCTGCGGGCCGAGCTGGAGGCGGCGGGCCACACCTTCGCCACCAACTCCGACTCCGAGGTGGTCGTGCACGGCTACGAGGAGCACGGCGAGGACTTCGTGCGGCGGATGAACGGCATCTTCGCCTTCGCCCTCTGGGATGACAGGCGCAGCCGTCTCGTCTGCGCGCGCGACCCGCTCGGCGTGAAGCCCCTCTACTGGCGCTCCGACGGCCGCCGGCTGGCGGTGGCGTCGGAGGTCCGCGCGCTGCTGGCCGCCGGTCTGGCTGAGCCGCGGGTCGACCGAATCGCGCTCGACCACTACCTCGCCTGCCGCTTCGTGCCGGCGCCGCGCACGATCTTCGAGGGGATCTCGAAGCTGCCCGCGGCCACCACGCTCACGGCCGAGCCGGGCTCCGAGCCCGTGGTCACGAGCTACCGCGAGGCGCCGGGCGCGCCGGTGGAGGGCCTGGGCACCGAGGAGCTCGCGGGCGAGCTGGCGGAGCGCTTCACCGACGCGGTCGAGCGGCAGATGATGTCCGACGTCCCCTACGGCGCCTTTCTGAGCGGCGGCGTGGACTCGGCCGCCATCGCCTCGGCGATGAGCCGGCGCTCCGGCGCGAAGCCCACCACGTTCACGATCGGCTTCCCCGGCCACGGCGAGGAGATCGACGAGCGCGAGGCGGCGGCGGAGAGCGCGCGCGTGATCGGCACCGATCACCACGAGACGGCCACGGCCGAGATCGACTTCCTGGGCGAGCTCGAGCGCTGCGTGCGCAGCCTGGAGGAGCCGCTGGGCATCCCGTCGGCGCCCGCGTTGATGCAGCTGTCGCGCTTCGCCGCCCGGGACGTGAAGGTGGTGCTCTCCGGGCAGGGCGCCGACGAGCCGCACGGCGGCTACGCCCGCCACCAGGTCGCGCACGGTCTCGGGCTGGCCGCTCGCCTCGGCCCGCTCGCCCGCCCGCTGGGCGCCGCCGCGGGCCTGCAAGGGGGGCGCGGCAGCCGCGCGCGTGCGCCGGATCCTCGGCGACATGACGCAGGGCGAGCGCTTCTGGCGGCTGATCGAGATCACCGACGCCCCGCTGCGCAGCGCCCTCGCCGGCGACGCGGGCGAGGCGGCGGCCGCCGAGCGCGCGACGCTTGCGGATGAGGTGATCGCGGACGTCGGCGACCGGGCTGCGGTCGACCAGGCCCTGTACCTCGACAGCCACCTGTTCCTCCCGACCACCTCCTGCTCTGCGCCGACAAGATGTCGATGTCGGCCAGCCTCGAGCAGCGGGTGCCGTTCCTCGACGTCGAGCTGATGCGATGGGTCGAGCGGGTTCCGGCACGCGAGCGCGTGCGCGTCCGCGCACGGGAAGCGCCTGCACCGCCGGGCCATGGCGCGGCTGCTGCCGCCGGAGATCATCGCGCGGCCGAAGTACGGCTTCTCCAGCCCGATCGAGGAGTGGCTGCGCGAGTCACTCGGCGCCGAGGTGGAAGCGCGCTATTCGGACGGCACGCCCGTCACCGAGCTGATCGACCCAGGCACCGTCACCCGGCTGGTGGCCGAGCACCGCACCGGGCGGGTCGATCACAAGCGGATCCTGTTCTGCCTGCTCGAGCTGTCGGAGTGGCACCGCGCCTTCGTGGAGCAGGCGGAACCGGCGATCGTGGCCGGATGAAGAAGATCCTCTACGTCCACAGCCGCAAGGCGAGCTTCGTGGCGATCGACCGCGAGATCCTCGCCGAGAAGTACGAGATCGAGGACTGGTACCAGCCCGGCCGTGTCCCCAACCTCCTCAAGCTCGTGCCGGCGGTGATGCGCGCGGACCTCGTGTTCGGCTGGTTCGCCTCCTGGCACACGTTCTTCCCGGTCACGCTCGCGTGGCTGCTGCGCAAGCCGTCGGTGCAGATCATCGGCGGCTTCGACACCGCCAACATGCCCGACATCGGCTACGGCTACCAGCAGGGCGGCCTGCGGCGCTGGGCCAGCCGCTGGATCATGAAACGCGCCAAGCGGCTGATCACCAACTCGAACTACTCGCGCTCGAGATCGCCGCGAACACGCCGATCCCGCCCGAGCGGGTGACCGTGGTGCACCACGGCGTGCCGGACCCGTTCGGGCCGCTCGACGAGTCACGCGAGCGCGAGCCGCTCGCCCTCACCGTCGGGCACATCGTGACCACGACCCTGATGCAGAAGGGCCACCAGCCGTTCGTCGAGGCCGCGCGCCACCTGCCCGACGTGCGGTTCGTGTTCGTCGGCAAGTGGCACGACGACGCGATCGAGCACCTGCGCTCGCTGGCCGGGGACAACGTGGAGTTCACCGGCTGGCTCTCCGACGAGGACCTCGAATCGCTCTACGCGCGCGCGCTCGGTGTACGTGCAGGCGTCGCGGCACGAGGGGTTCGGCCTGGCGGTGGCCGAGGCGATGCTGGCCGGCTGCGTGCCGGTGGTGATGGACGTGACCGCCATGCCCGAGGTGGTGGACGGCGCGGGGGTGCTGATCTCCTCGCAGGAGCCGGAGGCGGTGGCCGCCGGGGTGCGCGAGGCGCTGGCGCGCGGCCCGGCGGCGCACACCGCGCGCCCGGCAGCGGATCCTCGACGAGTTCCCGATGCAGATCCGCCGCGACGGGCATCCTCGGCGTCGTCGAGCGAGGCGCTCCTGGGATAGCCGCAGATATCGTGAGCGCCCGATGGACTGAGCCACGGACGCGGCCGATCCCGAAGCGCCCGAAGGCCCGCGAGCGCGGCCGGCTGCGCCGGCGGCTGCGCCGCCAGCGCCAGATGCGCGAGGCGCTGCTGCTCGATCTCGGCGCGATCGTCTACGAGCTGCACCGCCAGGGCCGCCGCGAGCCCGAGCTGCTCCAGGCGAAGGCCGCGGAGCTGAAGGCGATCGACCACGAGGTGCGCGCGCTCGCCGAGGCGCTCGACGCGGACGAGGGCATGATGCAGCTGGTAGCCGCCGGGATCGCCGGCAGCTGCGAGAACTGCGGATCGCTGCTGTCCACCGACGCCCGCTACTGCGGCGCGTGCGGGAAGGCGGCGCTGCCGGCGCTCCAGGAGTCGTCCGGACCGGAGCTCGAGACCGGCGAGCACCCCGAAGACGCCGAGTAGTGGCCGACCCGGCGGAACAGCCCGAGCGCACGCTCGACAGCAACTGCCCGACCTGCGGGGCGCCGGCCGAGCGCGGGCAGCTCGTGTGCCTGGAGTGCGGCTCGCGCATCGCGCTCGCCTACAAGCGACCGCCGAGCTGGAAGATGCCGATCGCGATCGTGGTGATCGTCGGCGTGCTGGCGATGGCGGGTGCGGTGTTGGCCTATGAGGCGATCGATGACGAGGCGAAGGATGAGGTTGCCGACACGCCGCTCAGGCCCAAGCAGGCCTCAGGCGTCAGGCCTCGGGCCTCAGGCGCGAAGGACAAGCCGCCCGCCAAGACCGAGGCCGAGCCGAAGGCCAAGCCAAAAGCAAAGCCCAAGCCTGCCGCTTCTTCCGAGGGCCTCGTTCCCAAGGGCGATCTCTACACCTGGCCCCGGGATCTTCGGTGGGTTCACCGTCGTGCTTCTGTCGGCCGAGGACCGGGCCAGCGCCACCTCGTTCGCCCGCGTCGGTCGCGGAGGCGAAGGACGCCAAGACGGGCGTGATCCGCGCCGAATGACTTCCAGACCCTGCCCAAGGGCTTCTACGTGGTGTTTCGCCGGCAGCTACAAGACGCGCGCACGGGCCGATCGTGGCGACTGCTCGGCTGGGCGCCAAGTACCAGGGCGCGTTCACCCAGCTGGTCAAGCGCTGACGCCCGGCCACCAGCGAGACGCGTTCTCCATCGCCGCCTGCACGAGCGGGCCGGGCTCGACCCGCCGCGGCTCGCCGCCGGTGGCGAGCACCTCCATCGTGGCCGCCACCGAGTCGGCCAGCGCGCCGGTGTCGTAGCCCCCCTCCAGCACCGCTCCGACCGGCACGCCGAGGCCGTCCGCCAGCGTGCCGACCTGCGCGGAGAGCTGCGCGAAGCTCGACGTCTCCAGCTGGCACTCCGCGAGCGGGTCGTCGCGGTGGGCATCGAAGCCTGCCGAGATGAGGATCAGATCGGGCCGGAACTCACTCGCCGCAGGGCACACGACGTGCTGCACCAGTCCGAGGAACTCGTCCTCGCCCGAACCGGCGGGCACGGGCAGGTTGAGCGTGAAGCCCTCCCCGGCGCCCGATCCGGCGTCTGACAGCGGCGCCGGTGCCCGGATAGAACGGCCACTGATGGATGCTGGCGAACAGCACCTCCGGCGAGCTGTGGAAGATCGCGTGGGTGCCGTTGCCGTGGTGCACGTCCCAGTCGAGCACGAGCACCCGCTCCGCGCCGAGCGAGTCGAGCGCGTGCCGAGCGGCCACCGCCACGTTGGAGAACAGGCAGAAGCCCATCGCCCGATCGGCCTCGGCGTGATGGCCCGGCGGTCGCAGCCCGCAGAAGCCGGTCGGGGCGTCCCCGGCCAGCAGCGCCTCGGCCAGCGCGCAGGCGGCTCCGGCCGCGTGCAGCGCGGCGTCCCAGGAGCCCGGGCTCGTGGGCGTGTCGAGGTCGAAGGGCGCGCCGGCCTCGCAGTGCTCGCGCACGGCCGCGACGTGGCTCGCGCGGATGAACGGCCGTGAGCTGTGCGTCGGTCGCGGCGGGCGCCTCGCGCACCTCGTACCCGAGCCAATCGCGCTGAGTCGAGCAGCGCCTCGATCGTCCGGATCCGCTCGGGTCGCTCGGGGTGTGCGCCCGTGTCGTGCTCGAGGGACGAGGGGTGGCGGAAATAGAGCGGCGCAGCGATCGCGTTACCGTACCCACGCATCGGTGCCTGAAGCCGCCTCCACCCAGCTGCGCGCCGATGTGACCGTGGTCGGTGCGGGCGCGGCGGGGCTGTTCTGCTCTCTCGCCGTCGCGCGCGAGGGCGCGCGTGTGGCCCTGGTCTCGCGCTCGCCCCTCGACGGGTCCGCGAGCTACTGGGCCCAGGGCGGCATCGCCGCGGCCCTGGCCGTGGACGACTCGCCCGAGCGCCACGCCCAGGACACGCTCACCGCGGGCCGCGGCGTGGCCCGGCCTAGCGCGGTGCAGGTGCTCTGCGAGGACTCTCCCCACAGGGTTCGCGAGCTCCAGGCCCTCGGCGTGCGCTTCGACGGCGACCGCCGCGGCGGCCTCGCCCTCGGCCTGGAGGGCGGCCACTCGGAGCGGCGCATCGTGCACGCCGGCGGCTCCGCCACGGGCCGGCGGATCACCCGGCAGCTCGCCGCACTCGCGGCAACCCACGAGCGCGTCGACGTGCTTCGAGCACACCACGGCGTCGGCGCTGCGCATGAGCGGCGAACGCTGCACCGGCGTCAGCGCCACGCAGGACGGCGAGCGCTCACGATCGCTCCGCGCGCGCAACCGTGCTGGCCACGGGCGGCACGGCGGCGCTGTGGGGGCGCACGACAAACCCGCCGGGCGCGGTCGGCGTCGGGCTCGCGCTCGCCCATGCGGCGGGCGCCGACCTCGCGGACCTCGAGTTCATGCAGTTTCATCCCACCGCCCTTGTGAGCGACGGGCCCCGCGACGGCTTCCTCATCACCGAGGCCGTGCGCGGCGAGGGGGCCACCCTGCTCGATTCCGAGGGCGAACGGTTCGTGGACGAGCTGGCGCCGCGCGACGAGGTGGCGCTGGCCATCGAGAGCAAGCTGAAGGCGAGCGGCGCCGCATCGGTTGCAGCTCGACATGCGTTCGGTGGACATCGGCCGTTTCCCCAACATCGGAGCCACGCTCGCCGAGGAGGGGATCGACCCGGCGACCCAGACCATCCCCGTCGCGCCCGCCGCGCACTACACGATGGGCGGCGTGGCCACCGACCTCGACGGCAGAGCCTCCCGGCCGGGTCTCTACGCGGTGGGCGAATGCGCGTGCACGGGCCTGCACGGCGCGAACCGGCTCGCCTCGAACTCGCTGGCGGAGTGCTTCGTGCTCGGCGGCCGCGCGGCGGCGGCCGCGCCGCACGAGCCCCGCCCGGCCGAGACCGGACGACGCCGGCGACGCCCCGCTGCCCTCTCCGCCCTCGGACGCCACCCGCGCCGCGCTGTGGCGCCACGCCGGGCTGCGCCGGTCCGCCGAGGGCCTGCTGGCGCTGGAGGGCGACCCGTTTCCCGTCGCGCGGCTGGTGGCGGCATCCTGCCTCGCACGGGAGGAGAGCCGCGGCGCCCACCAGCGCACGGACTTCCCCGAGGTCGATCCCGCCCTCGACGCGCGCCACGCCGTGGTGGGCGGAGACGGCAAGGTACGCATGGAGGAATGGACGTGAGCCCGGAAGAGCTGTTTCACGAGGCGATGGCGTCGCTGGCCTCCGGCGTGGTGGTGATCACGGCCCGTCACGGCGCGGGCCACCCGTGCGGCCTGGCCGCAACCTCCGTCGCGTCCTACAGCGCGAACCCGCCGTCGCTGCTGGTGTCGGTGGACCACAGCTCGCGCTGCCACGCCGCGCTGCGCGACAGCGAGCAGTTCGGCGTGCACCTGCTGCGCTCGGAGCAGGAGCCGATCGCGCGCGTGTTCGCCGGCAAGGGCGACGACAAGTTCGCGGGCATCGGGTGGGAGTGGGACGAGGACGTGCCCCGGCTGACCGACGTGCTCGCCTACGTGCGCTGCCGCCGGGCCGAGAACTTCGAGCGCTACGACCACACGATCCTGATCGGCGACGTGGCCGGGGGCGAGTACGCGGGCGGCGAGCCACTGCTGTACTCCCGCCGGCGAATGGACTGGCTGCTTCGTCCCGCATGAGACCGGCCCTTCTGACATTGCTCGTGGCTCTCGCCGCAGCCGCGCCCGCGGAGGCCGCCTACCCCGGCGCCAACGGCATGCTCGTGTTCTTCCAGGACGGCGTGGGAGGAGTCGAGCCGGTGGGTCTCGCCGTGTCCGATGCCGACGGCAAGAACAATTCGCCGCCGCTGGGACCTCTGTGCGGCGGTGAGCAGGGCGGACCCGAGGCACGCGCGCCGTGCCCCGACGACCCGGTCTGGTCGCCGGACGGGATGCGGATCGCCTTCGGCCTCGGCTCCACGGTCGCGACGATGAAGCCCGACGGCACGGACGTCGTGCGCCTCCCGCTCCGCGGGCTCAGCCGCGTGACCAGCCCGTCCTACAGCCCGGACGGCACGCGGATCGCCTTCTCCGCCTTGCGCGCCGGCAAGCGCAACGTCTTCATCACCAACCTCGCCGGCACGACCGTGGTCGCGCTCACCTCTACCGGCGGCGGCGCACCGGCCTGGTCGGTGAAGAATGAGATCGCGTTCACCCGGCGCGGGAACGTGTGGCGCGTCCGGGCGACGGGCGGCAGGGCGGTCCGGCTCATGAAGCGCGGCGGCGCGGCTCCGACGTGGTCGCCCAGCGGCAACGAACTCGCCTTCCAGCGCAAGGTGCGGCTCAAGCGAAAGAGCAAGAAACGTACCCCGGTGCTCTACCGCCTCGGGCGCAACGGCCGCGGGCTCAAGCGCCTGACGCGCTCCTATTCGGAGAACCCGTCATGGACCCCCGACGGGAAGGCCGTGCTGTTCAACGACTTCGACTCGTTCAACCTCGTGATCTACTCGGTGCGGCGCGCGGGAGGTAAACCGCGGTTCGTGACGGGCGGCGACGAAGGGCGCCGCAACGCGGTCGCCGAGCCCGATCAGCAGCCGCTGCCGCGGTAGCCGGATCGCATCGAAAGGTGCAGCTAGGCGTCGCGAAGCGAGCCGTTAGGGGGTTGCAAAGGGGGCATGTTTGCCCCCTTTGAGGTTCTCCCCTAGGCGGCGACCGGCAGCCCGACGCCGATCACCTTCAGGCGGCGGCTGAGCGCGGTGAACGCGTACTCCGTCTGCTCCTGGCTGGTGTAGCCGAGGAAGGTGTACTCCTCGCCCAGCGTGTAGCCGGGCGGCACCAGCACGCCGGCCGCAACGGGCAGCAGCTCGGAGAGCGCCGTCTGGATCCGCTCCTTCATCTCCGGGTCCTTGGACTGCTGCTGGAGGTACCAGGTGCCGTAGGCCACGTGGCGGTGCTCGTCGCGGGCGATGTTCGAGAAGCCCTCCACGAATCCCGGCATCACCTTCTGGTCCTCCTCGAAGTAGCGCAGGAGGAAGAACTGGCCGGTGAGGGCGAGCGTGCCCTCGATGATCATGTGGTACATCGTGATGAAGTCGACCTTCGCGGCGCGGTCGCGCGGGTTCTCGATCAGCCGCTGCCCGGCCTGCACCAGCGACTCGTCGAAGAGCTTCACGAACGGCTCGGTGAGCTGCTCGCGGACGAGCGTGAGCCGCTCGGTGATGCCGGCCTCCTCGAAGCCGAACACCTCGCGGTAGTAGCGGTCGAAGAACTGCATGTGGCGCGCCTCGTCGACCTGCTGCGTGGTGAGGAACGCCTCCTCCTGCTCGTCGTCGTAGGACATGACGAGGCCCGAGAACTCGGTGGTCACGCGCTCCTCGCCGATGAAGAACGCGGACAGCAGCCACTGGATCTCCTCGCGCTGGGTGTCCGACATCGCCGCCCAGTCGCGCTTGTCCTGCTCGAGGTCGATCGCCTGCGACGCCCACGGCTGGCGCTCCCACAATTCGTAGAGCGCCTGGGGCTCCATGAGCTTCAGCGTGCTCGTGATTTGCGAGTCGTCAGCGATGGTCGCGACGTCGCCCTGCTGTGCGTGATCGAGGAGCGTTGCCATGCAAGCGACCGTAGCCCTTCCTGACACCGAGTCAACGGCAGAGGCTCCGGCTTTGCGGCGTTTAACGTGAACTTAACGTTGCATTCGTTGCTACTGAACGGAGAGTCAGTTCAATCTGCACCAAGGGGAAGGCGCGGCCATTGAGGGCCGCAGGGACAGGGAGGCCCATTCACATGTACCAGTTCAGCCGAGCGATCTACCGGGAGTTGTCGCCAAGCGTCGTTTCCGGGCAGTACGAGCCCGCGTGCGAGCGCCGTCAGCGCCTGCTTGCAGACTGCGAGTCCGCGATGGAGCGGCTCGCCATGGACCGTCATTACTTCGCGCGCCCCGTGCGCACGCTGTTCAACGACATCCGCACGCTATTCCCGATGAGTGAGCAGCTGCGCGTCTACAACGTGATCGACCGGCACGTGTCGCTTGCCGCGGAGTACGTGGAGTCGCAGGCACGTGTGGGCGTGACGTTCGACGGCAGCCCGCTGTGCTGCCACGCGACCACGCGCAAGGGCACGTCGTGCCAGCGGGTGCCGCTGCCGGGCAGCAAGTACTGCCCGTCGCACAAGCATCTGGACGAGGACGTCCGGGAACTGGCCGCCACCGCTGCATAGAGAACTCCAGGGGATCTCGCTCCGCGAGCCCGGGCATGAGGCCCGGGTGCAGGAGACAAGGGATTCGAGGGGGGAACGCGAGAGGCGGCTTCGGCCGCCTCTCGTCGTTGAGGGGAGAACCTCAAAGGGGGGCAAACATGCCCCCCTTTGCAACCCCCCTAACGCCCGGCTTCGCCGGCTAACCCACCTCGGGCGCTCAGGCATCGACGGCCAGATAGCTTGCCGCCATGGTCCTCGGCGTGGATGTGGGCGGCACCTTCACCGACGCCGTCCTGCTGACCCCGGACGGGGTCGTGACCGGGAAGGCGCCCACCACCCCTGACGACCAGTCGGAGGGAGTGATGGCCGCGGTCGAGCAGGCGCTGGAGCGCACTGGCGCCAGCGCCGCCGACGTGGAGCGGTTCGTGCACGGCATGACCGTGGGCACCAACGCGCTGCTGGAGGGCAAGACCGCGCGCACCGCGCTGGTCGCCACCGAGGGCTTCGCCGACCTCGAGGAGCTCGGGCGCCAGGCACGGCCTGAGCTGTACCGGCTGTGCGTCGGGCACCCGCCGCCGGTGGTTCCACCGGAGCTGCGCATCGAGGCGCCTGAGCGATGCGGGCCGGAGGGCGTCCTGCGCGACCTGGACCAAAATGAGCTGGCGCGGCGCCTGGAGGGGCTGCCCGGCGACGTGGAGTCGGTGGGCGTCTGCCTGCTGTGGGGTTTTCGCCACCCCGAGCACGAGCGCGCCGTCGCCGAGGAGCTGCCCGATGTGCACGTCTCGCTCTCCCACGAGGTCGCGGGCGTGTTCCGCGAGTACGAGCGGCTGGCCACCACCGTTGTCGACGCCGCCCTCTCCCCCCTTCTCTCGCGCTACCTGGACCGGCTCTCGGAGCGCACCGGCGACGCGGGCCTGCCCGACCCCGAGGTGATGCTCTCCAGCGGCGGGGTGGCGGCCGCCTCGACCGCCGCGCGACACGGATCATGGACTGTGCTGTCGGGCCCCGCCGGGGGCGCGGTGGCCGCGGGCCGGGCGGCCGGCGGGGGCGGCGCGGTGGGCCTCGACATGGGCGGAACGTCATGCGACGTGTCGCTGGTGCTCGACGGCCGCGTCGCGGTGACCGGCGGGCGCGCGGTGGGCGGCCGCTCGCTGGCCCTGCCGATGGTCGACGTGCACACCGTGGGCGCGGGCGGCGGCAGCATCGCGTGGCGCGACGAGGGCGGCGCGCTGAGGGCCGGGCCGCAATCCGCGGGCGCGGTGCCGGGACCGGCGTGTTACGGGCGCGGCGGCGACCGGCCGACCGTGACCGACGCCAACCTGCTGCTCGGCCACCTCGACCCGGAAGCGCCGCTGGCGGGGGGCGTGACGCTCGACCGCGCGGCCGCCGAGCGCGCTGTGGCCGGGCTCGCCGAGGAACTCGGCCTATCGCTCGAGGAGACGGCCGAGGGCATCGTGCGGGTGGCGAACGCCGAGATGGCACAGGCGGTGCGAGTGGTGACCGTGGAGCGGGGAATCGATCCGCGGGAGCTGGCACTGGTGGCCTTCGGCGGCGCCGGCCCCCTGCACGCCGCCGCGATCGCGGAGGAGCTGGGGATGAGCAAGGTGATCGCGCCGGTGGCCTCGGGCGTGCTGTCCGCGCTGGGCCTCGCGGTGTCGGAGCGCCGGCGCGACCTGGTGGAGAGCGTGCTGCTCACCGGCGATGCCCTCACGCGCGAGGCGGTGGCCGAGGCGGTCGAGCGGCTGGCGGCACGCGGGCGCGAGGAGCTGCCGGGCGGGGAGGTGCGGGCGACCTACGACCTGCGCTACGCGGGCCAGGCCTTCGAGCTGGGCATCGACGGGGCACCAGAGCCGGATCCGTCGGAACTGCGTGCCGCATTCGACCGCGCCCACGACGATCGCTACGGCTACTCCGACCCGGACGCCGAGCTCGAGCTCGTGAGCGTGCGTGTCGCGGTGGCGCTTCCCGGCGGTGAGACCGCGCCCGTGGCCGGCAACGAGCAGCGCCTCGATGGCCCGGCCCGGTTTCCGCTGCCCGAATCGACCCTCGTCGTGCCCGCAGGGTGGTCCGCCATCGCGGACTTCGAGAAGGTGGTGATGACGCGATCGACCCGATAGCCCTCCAGGTGATGCTCGGCGCGCTGCGCGCCGCCTGCGACGAGATGGGCGCCGTGCTGGTGCGCTCGGCCCACTCGGCGAACGTGAAGGAACGCCGCGACGCCTCCACCGCGCTGTTCGACCCGGACGGCCGCATGGTGATGCAGGCCGAGCACATTCCCGTGCACCTCGGCGCGATGCCGAGCGCGGTGGCGTCGGTGCTGGGCGAGGCGCACGAGCCAGGCGACGCGTGGATCCTGAACGACCCGTTCGCGGGCGGCACCCACCTGCCGGACATCACGGTGATCTCCCCCGTGTTCGCGGATGACGAGCTGCTCGGCTTCGCTGCCAGTCGCGCCCACCACGCGGACGTGGGCGCCCAGGAGCCCGGCAGCATGCCGGCCGACTCCCGCACGCTGGAGGACGAGGGGGTCGTGATCCCCCCGACCCGACTGGTGGCGGCCGGCGAGCTCGATCGCGAGTTCCTCGGCTCCCTCACCGGCCGCATGCGCAACCCGCGCCAGCGCGAGGCCGACCTGCGCGCGCAGCTCGCGGCCAACCGCGCCGGCGCGGAGCGGCTCTCCGAGCTCGCGGCGCAGATGGGGCCCGCCGAGCTGCGCGAGGGCTTCGCCGAGACGCTCGACTACGCCGAGCGGCGCACACGGGCGCGAATCGAGGAGATCGAGGACGGCGAGCGCACCGCGGAGGACGTGCTCGAGGGCGTGGAGGGCGATGTGCGCCTGCGCCTGCGCGCAACCGTTCGCGGCGACGGCGTCACGCTCGACTTCGCCGGCACGGATGCCCAGCACGATGGCAACCTCAACTGCCCGCTCGCCGTGACCCTCTCCGCCTGCTACTTCGCGATGCGCGTGCTCACCGACCCGGACGTGCCGGCCTGCGAGGGCGCCTACCGCCCGCTGGAGGTGACCGCTCCCGAGGGCTGCCTGCTCAACGCACGGCCGCCCGCGGCGGTGGCGGCCGGGAACGTGGAGACCTCATCGCGCGTCGCGGACCTGGTGCTGGCCGCGTTCGGCCGCGCCCTAGGCCAGGGCACGATGAACAACCTGACGCTGGGCAACGACGACTTCACCTACTACGAGACTCTCGGCGGGGGCCAGGGTGCATGCCCGGACGCCGACGGCCCGAGCGCCGTGCACGTGGCCATGAGCAACACGCTCAACACGCCGCTGGAGGCGCTCGAGCTGGAGTTCCCGCTGCGAGCCGTCGAATACGCGGTCCGGCGCGGGTCGGGAGGCGCGGGCACACACCACGGCGGCGACGGCGTGGTGCGCGAGGTGGAGGCGCTGGAGGAGATGCGCTACTCGCTCATCACCGAGCGCCGCCGGCACGCTCCGCCGGGAGCGGGTGGCGGCGAGCCCGGCGCGCGTGGTAGGAACCTGCTCAACGGCGAGGAGCTGCCCTCCAAGGCATCGGGCACGCTCGCACCCGGAGACCGGCTGCGAATCGAGACCCCCGGAGGTGGCGGACATGGCTAAGAAGATCGGCTTCCTCGGACTGGGGATCATGGGCTACCCGATGGCCGCGAACCTCGCGCGGGCGGGATTCGACGTGGTCGCCTGGAACCGCACCCGTGAGCGCGCCGAGGGGCTGGCCGGCGAGTTCGACAACGTCACGGTGGCCGGCAGCGCCGCCGAGGCCGCGGGTGCGGGCATCGCCATCTCGATGGTGCCCGACGTGCCCGAGGTCGAGGCCGTGCTGCTCGGGCCCGACGGCGCGGCGGAGGGCCTGCCGGACGGCGGCCTGGCGATCGACATGTCCACGATCGCGCCCACCGCCAGCCGCTCGATCGGGAAGCAGCTCGAGGAGCGTGGCTTCTCGTTCCTGGACGCCCCGGTCACCGGCTCGCGGCCCAAGGCCGAGGACGGCACGCTCACGATCATGGCCGGCGGGCCCAAGGCGGCATTCGTGCGCGCGCAACCCGCCTTCGACGCGATGGGCGAACTGGTCCTCCACGTCGGCCCCCAGGGTCACGGGTCGATGATCAAGCTGATCAACAACACCCTCGCCGCGATCAACGCCGCCGGTCTGGCGGAGGGCATCGTGCTCGCCGAGAAGGCGAAGCTGGACGTGGAGAAGATGCTCCAGGTGGTGGGCTCCGGCTCGGGCGAGTCCGCCATGCGCGCGCTCAAGTCGGAGTCGATGGTGGAGGGCAACTTCGACGCGCTGTTCAAGCTCGAGCACATGCTCAAGGACGTGCGCTACTGCATCGCCGAGGCGCGCAAGCTGGGGCTGGAGACAGCGATGGCGCGGGCGGCCGAGAAGTACTACTCGGAGGCCGACGACGCCGGCCGCGGCGGCGATGACTTCTCCGCCGTGATCCAGGCCGTCCGGCAGTGAGAGCCTCCCTGCGGTGCTCGGCCGAACTGCGATCGGCCTACGCTCCTCGGGCATGACCCATCCGATCGATGACGAGGCGCGCGACCTCCTCAACTTCCTGGACGCCAACCCTCCGCCGCCCGCCACCGACATCTCGATCGAGGAGTTCCGCCGGCTCGCGCACGACGCGCTGAGGATCGCCGGCGAGCCCGAGGCGGTGGCGGAGGTGGTGGCCGAGGAGGTTCCCGGCGCGGCGGGACCGCTGCACGCACGCCGGTACGCGCCAACGGATGCCGAAGGAGGCCTCCTCGTCTACTTCCACGGGGGCGGCTTCGTGCGCGGCGATCTCGATACCCACGACCCCCTGTGCCGGCGCCTGGCGAACGCGACTCGCTGCGAGTTGCTTGCGATCGATTACCGGCTGGCGCCTGAGCACCCATTCCCGGCGGCCGCCGACGACGCCGTGGCCGTGACCGAGTGGGCGGGCGGGGAGTGGGACGGCCCGCTCGCCGTCGGCGGCGACAGCTCCGGCGGGAACATCGCCGCGGCCGCCGCGATCCACGCGCGGGACGCCGGCGGGCCCGAGCTGGCAGCGCAGGTCCTTCTCTATCCCGTCACCGACGCCACCATGGGCTCACCGTCGATGGACGAGCTGGCCGAGGGCCGGATGCTCACGAAGGCCGCCCTGTCGTGGATGTACGACCAGTACCTCCCCGCCGGTGTCGACCGATCCGATCCGCGGGTGTCCGTGGTACTCGAGGAGTCGCTCGAGGGCCTGGCTCCGGCCGTGATCGTGAGCGCCGGAAACGACCCGCTGCGCGACGACGGGGTGCGCTACGCCACCCGTCTGGAGGAGGCCGGTGTACCCGTTGAGCACCTGGCCTACGGGGGCACGATCCACAGCTTCATGCTCTATGCGGGAGTATTGAGCGCCGGGATGGAAGCAGGTCGCGCGGTGGGCCTCGCACTACGCAGACTGTTACAAACAGCACGAAATTCGGCTTGAAAAGAGGGCGCAGGCTTGTAACAATGCCCGCCCCGCGCCGGTGTAACGACGAACGTCTCCCGGGCGCGGCTAGGAAGGTTTCCCCCTCTTATGCCAATCGCTTTCAAGGAATGGGCTGTGACCGTGCGCGCTCTCGCCGAGGGCGAGCAGCTGCTCACCCTGCGCAAGGGCGGGATCCGCGAGGAGAACAAGCACTTCGAGATCGAGCACGATCGCTTCTTCCTCTACCCCACCTTCGATCACCAGCGCAACGACCTCGTGCGCGAGTCCCACATGCCCGAGCTCGGCCGTGCCCTTGAGGAGGGCGTCTGGCCCGACGGCGAGCCGCCTGCGAGAGCACTTCTGCAGGACGGCGGCATCCCCCAGCCCGACCGCGTGCGCATCCGCGCCTGGGCCGAGGTGGCCGCCAGCTACCTGATCACGGACCCCCGCGCGGTCGACGCCCTTTCGCCCTATTACATCTGGACCACTGACTACGCGGAGAAGCGGCTGGAGTGGAAGCGCCGCCACCCGATGCACGTGATCCTCCTGCGCACCTACCGGATCCCGCGCCCGGTGACCGTGAAGGTGCGCCCCGAGTACCAGGGCTGCCGCTCGTGGATCGAGCTGCACCGCGAGCTCCCGTTCGAGGGCACGCCCGTGCTCTCCGACGAGGAGTTCGACCGCGTCGAGGCCGAGATCGAGTCGATCGCGTCCGACGCCGTGCCGGCGCTGGCGTAGCGGCGCCTCAGCGCCCCGCGGTCCCGGTTGATCAATCCGTTGGGGCTTTAACGGGGTCCCAACCCCGATAAGGCCCCACTCGATGTGTGGAGCACTCACCGGGGTCATGGCCCCGGCCAGCGCTCCACAGATGCTCCGGCCGGCGGCATACTTGGGCCATGTCCCAGGAGAACGTGAAGGTCGTCCAGCGGATCTGGGACATCTACACGGTCGGCCTCGAGCAGGGTGACAACGGCGCCCTCACCGCTCCGTACGACGAGGGGCTGGTCGCAGCCCACGCCACGGCCAGTCCCGTCCCGGAGATCCCCGGCATGAAGGACGTCTATGTCGGGATAGACGGATTCGCCGAATTCACCCGGTCCTGGATTCAGGACTGGGAGGGCCTAACGATGACGCTTGTGGAGGCCGTCGACGCCGGCGACGACCGGGTTCTGGCGGTCGTCCATCAGTCGGCCACGGGCAAGACCAGTGGAGCGGCCGTCGAGCTGGACTTTGGGATCGTCTACACGCTCGAAGAGGGACGGGTTGTGGATCGCAAGGACTACAAGCTCGTCGATGAGGCCCGGAAGGCCGCGGGGCTGAGCCCGCGCTAGCGGCGGCGCGCCGACCAGCGCATGGACCCTGAGCTGCAGCCCTCGAACAGACCGTCGACGCGGATCACGCCCCGGGCGAAGCCGCGACGGATGCGTCCTTCGATCCGGACCTTCGCCGCGCCAACCCAGCGAGTCGATCTCCCGGTGCCGCGTGCGGCGAAGCTCCCGTCCCGGCGCACCTTCACCTGACCGGGCAGCGAGAGCGCGGCATACCCCCCGCAGCGGCGGGCGAAGACCGAGAACGCGAGGCCCTGGATCACGCCCCGGCGGGGCCGCGTGAAGCGGAGGTAGCGCCGCTGAGAGGTCGGCCCGGTCCATTCTCCGCGGCGCGCCGCCACTCGGAAGCGGCGAAACGGGGTCCACGCCATGCCATCCTGGGACGCCGCGTCCCCCTGAATCGACGTGTAGTACACGCCAGGAACCAGCGGGCCTCCTCGCCAGAACGGGGCCGGGCCGTCGTCGGCTCGGTCGAAGGTGTCGGCCTGGACCCAGTAGCCGCTCGAGGGCTGGGTGCCTGGGCCCCTGACCGGCCTCGTGGCCACGCGAACGTTCACGAACGGGTAATCGGGCGTCCAGCGCGTAAATGGGCGGCGCTGGGCATCGGCTCCCGCTTGGGTGACCTGGATCGGCGGGAAGGGCGCGGCGGCAGCCGTTGGGGCGATCAGTGCCGAGACCACGACCACCCCGCCGACAGAGCGGAGTCCTTTCACGACATCTCCAACCCGCCCCGACCTCCATCGATGCGATCCGAGGTACCTCTCGCACTAGCATCCCGCCCATGACCCGCGACGAGGCTGTCGAGGCTGCCAAGGAGCTCGGCGCCCATCACGCCGACCGGGCCACGCACCGCTGGATCCCGCGCCAGAAGAAGGACCACACCTGGGAGGTCGTGAAGGTCGCGATGCCGCCGGGCGCGCGGATCGATCCGCTCAAGACGACCACCGAGGCCGTCCCCGAAGCCGCCACAGGCCGACGACCCACGCAGCGCCTTCGACCGGAACATCGGCCGCGGTCAGGGCTGACGGACCGGCGCGCCGACCCTCGCCCCGCTGGTAGCTTCATTCCGCTTTGCGCCGCGGGATCGCCGGACTCGCCGTTGCCCTAGCCGCGCTCGCGGCGGCACCCGCGTACGCCCAGGTCCAGCCGTATCAGTCGAATGACGCCAGAGGGTTCCGCAATGTGCTGCCCTCCGGTCAGAACGGCACGTTCAACGCCATCCAGCTCGGCCAGTTCGTGGCCACCGGCGCGCGCCCGCCGCATTCGGACGACCAGCTGCGCATGTACGAGAACCTCGTCTATGCCAGCCCAGGGCTGACCTCCGCCTCACTGCCGCAGTTCTTCAAGGACGCGAGCTTCGGAGTGAGACAGGGCGATGTCGAGCGGACGTACTCGCCGAGATCCGACGTCACCATCCAGCGCGACAGGGGCTTCGGAATACCACACGTGTACGGGCGGACCCGCTCCGGAACGATGTTCGGGGCCGGGTATGCGGGCGCAGAGGACCGACTGTTCTTCATGGACGCGCTGCGCAACGTCGGGCGCGGCACGCTCTCCAGCTTCGCCGGCGGCGCCGCGGGCAACCGGGCCCAGGACGAGGACATCTGGTCGCAGGCGCCCTACAACGAGTCCGACCTCCAGCGCCAGTACGACGACTTCGACGAGCTCTACGGCGCTGAGGGCCGGCAGGTGCAGCGCGACATCGCCGACTACGTCGCGGGCGTGCAGGCCTACATCGCCGAGGCGCGCATCAACCCGCTGAAGATGCCGGGCGAGTATGCGGCCATCGGACGACCGCAGGGGCCGGCGGACTGGAACGTGCGCGACGTGATCTCCACAGCCGTCCTGATCGGCGCCACGTTCGGCAAGGGCGGCGGCTCAGAGCTCGACTCCGCGATCGCCCTCCAGGCCGCGCGGCGGCGGTTCGGCACCAAGAAGGGGAACGCCGCGTGGCGGGACTTCCGCAGCGCGGAGGACCCCGAGGCCCCGGTCACGGTCCTGAAGAAGAAGTTCCCCTACCAGAAGCCCCCGAAGCGGGTGCGCAAGGGAAGCCTGGCGATACCGGATCGCGGCTCGGTGGACAAGACGAGGTTCGAGGTGTCCTCCAGCGCATCGCGCGCGAACGCGAAGCGGAATGGGCTGCTCGGCAACCTCGACTCGATCCCGGCAAAGCAGTCCAACGCCCTGCTGGTGTCCGGTCGCGAGTCGGCCTCCGGCAAGCCGCTCGCGGTGTTCGGACCCCAGACCGGCTACTTCAACCCGCAGATCCTGATGGAGATCGACCTGCACGGCCCCGGCATCGACGCACGCGGAGCCGCCTTCAACGGGGTGAACCTGTACGTGACCCTCGGCCGCGGGCGCGACTACGCCTGGAGCGCGACGTCGTCGAGCCAGGACATCATCGACACCTTCGCCGTCGACCTGTGCGAGCCGAACGGCTCGCGGCCCCGCAAGACCTCGAACCACTACCGCTTCCGCGGTCGCTGCCTTCCCATGGAAATGCTGGAGCGACGCAACAACTGGTCCCCCAGCCTGGGCGACAGCACCCCGGCCGGCACCCAGACGCTGCGCGCGTTCCGCACCAAGATGGGTCTGGTGATCGCCCGCGGGACGATCAAGGGCAAGCCGGTGGCCTACACCAAGCTGCGCTCGACCTACATGCACGAGCTCGACGCGGGCATCGGTGTGTCGCGCTTCAACAACCCGAACGTGATCAAGAGCGCCCGCGACTTCCAGCGCGCGGCGACCGGTCTGCACTACGCCTTCCACTGGTTCTACGCCGACAGCCGCGACATCGCCTACATCAACACCGGTGACAACCCGGTGCGCGCGAAGGGCGTGAACCAGAACTTCCCCGTGCGGGCGAAGTTCGAGTGGCAGGGCTTCAATCCCGACGCCTACCGCGCCCGCTACGTGCCGTTCGCCAAGCTGCCGCAGACGATCAACCAGCGCTACATCGTGAACTGGAACAACAAGTCCGCGCGCGAGTTCAGGGCGGCGGACTCCAACTGGGAGTACACCTCGATCTACCGCTCCAAGCTGCTCGAGGACCGCGTGAAGCGGGGCACCAAGGGGGCGCGCAAGATGACGCTGCCCCAGCTGGCCGATGCGATGGAGACGGCCGGCTACACCGACCTGCGCGGCGACTCGGTGCTGCCCTACCTGCTGCGCGCGATCGGCAGGCAGAAGGACCCGCGCGCGGTGAAGGCGCTCGGCACGCTGCGCGCCTGGCTGAGGGCGGGCGCTCCGCGCCGCGACGCCAACCGGGACGGCGTGTACGACCACGCCGAGGCCGTTCGGATCATGGACGCGTGGTGGCCGGCGCTCGTGCGCGGCGCGTTCGAGCCGACGCTCGGCAAGGACGCCTACGACCGCTTCATCGGCTTCAAGAACCTCGACAACGAGCCGAACAACCACGGCGCCCACCTCGGGTCCGCCTACCAGGGCGGCACGTACGGCCTGCTGCAGAAGGACCTGCGCACGCTGCTGGGGCGCAAGCGGCTCAAGAAGCTGAAGGGGCCACCGGGCAAGAAGTCGCGCTACTCGCGCACCTACTGCGGAGGCACCAGAACCCGCCGCGGGACGCTGCGCCGCTGCCGGCGCGTGCTCGTGTCAACGCTGATCGCGGCCACCACGAAGACGCCGGCCCAGCTCTACGGCGGCGACGACATCTGCAAGTCCCAGCCCGGCCTCGGCCCGTCGGACCCGCGCCGCAGGGCGGGTAATCAGCTGTGCTTCGACTCGATCTGGATGCGCGCGCTCGGCGCCGCCCAGCAGCCGGTGATCCACTGGATCAACAGGCCGACCTTCCAGCAAGCGGTGGAGATCCAGGGCCGTGCGCCGCGCTAGGGCCCTGGCGATCGCGGTGCTGGCACTCGGCGCCGCCGCCGCGCCCGCCCACGCGCGTCTGATCAACGCCGAAACCGTGCTGCCGCCGGGGCAGAGCGGGCACGTCTCGATCGCAGGCGTGACGGCGGGAACGGGCTCGCCGCACCTCAACGACCAGACGGGCCTGTTCACCTCGTTCCGCTACAAGTCGGCGCTCTTCAACCAGTCGGGCTCCACGACCAAACCCGAAGGCGGGGGTGCAGATCGTGCGCGGGCCCTACGGCGTGCCCGCCGTGACCGGCGCGAGCGACTACGACGCCTGGTGGGGCGTGGGCTACGCGGTGGCGCAGGACCGGCTGTTCCAGCTCGAGCTGTTCCGGCGCGCCACCAGCGGCCGGCTGGCGGAAATCCTGGGCGACTCGTATCTCGACGACGACCTGATCGCGCGGCGCGACTACTACACCGACGCCGAGCTGGACCGGATGGTGGCCGCGATCCCACCGACGCTGAAGCGCCGCGCCGAGGCCTATCGCGACGGCATCAACGCCTGGGCGGCCGAGGCCCGCGCCGACCCGAGCAAGCTGCCGGGCGAGTTCGCCGCGCTGGCCGTGGCCGTTCCCACCTGGACCCTGCGCGACACCGCCCGCGTGGGCGTCTTCCTCGCGCGCACCGTGCCCTCCGGCGACGGGCGCGAGATCGAGAACGCCCGCGCGCTCAAGGAGCTCGGCCCGGGCGGGTTCTCCAAGCTGCTCCCGCTGCGCACAAAGGGCCGGGTGTCGACCGTGCCGAAGGAGAAGGGGCTGTTCCCGTCCCAGCCGGGCCGCACCGCCAAGCAGGAGCGCGCCGCCTACCGGCGCTCCCAGCGGTTCGTGGCGGGCCTCACGCTGCCCGGCCCGGCCGCATCGCTCGCGTCCCGTCAGCGCGAGTCGCGCCGCATCCTGCCCCGAGGCGGCTCGTACATGTGGGGCATCGGGCGGCCGGCCAAGAAGATCAAGCGCAAGGGCCGCAAGCCGCGCTACCGCCGCCCCAAGGGCGCGGGCAAGGCGTTCCTGTTCAACGGCCCTCAGCTCGGCTTCTCCATCCCCGAGCTGTTCGTGGAGTTCGAACTGCACTCGCCGGTGCAGAACATGCGCGGCGTGAGCGCGGCCGGCATCCCGGTGATGGGCATCGGGCACAACGGGCGGCTCGCCTGGGGCTTCACCTCGGGCCTCTCGGACGAGGACGATCTCTACGCCGAGGCGCTGACCGGCCAGGAGACCTACCGCTTCAAGGGCCAGACCAGGCGGATGGAGTGCCGCAACGAGCGCTTCGACTTCCGCGCGCCGGCCACCGACCTGCCTGACCTGATCACCTCGCCCAGCCGCCTGAGCGGATCGAAGACCGAGCGCATCTGCAGGACCGTCCACGGGCCCGTTCAGGTGCGCGCTAATGGCGTGGCGTACGCCCGCCGGTACGCGATCTGGGGCCGTGAGCTGGAGACGCTCAACGGCCTCAGCGGCCTGAACGACGCCAAGACCGTGCGGGAAGCCGACCGCGCCATGCTCGGCGTGACCTGGAACGAGAACGTGATCGCCGTGGACGACCGCGGCAACATCGGCTACTGGCACCCGGGCCTGCACCCACTTCGCCCGCGGGGCTTCGACGAGCGCCTGCCCTATCCCGGCACCGGGGACGCCGAGTGGCGCGGCCTGCTGCCCAGGCGCCGCACTCCGTACGCGATCAACCCCCGCCAGGGCTTCCTGTTCAACTGGAACAACATGCCCTCCATGGGCTGGACGAACGCCGACTCGGAGGCCACCGAGCGCCTCGCCGGCCCCTACCACCGCTCCCGCCTGCTCAAGCTGCTGGTCGGCCGCGCGGTGAAGAAGCCGTCCTTCGAGGCCTCGAAGGCGATCGACCGCGTGAGTGGCACCTCCGCCCAGCAGTACGTGTTCTTCCGCCGGTACGCTGCGCCGCGCCGTGAAGGGCGCCAGGGGGCCGACCCGCCAGGTGTTCGCCTCGCTGCTCGAGTGGGACGGCAACTACAACCGCACCCGTGCCTCCGATGGCACGGTGGGCCCGGGGGTGGCGATCTGGGAGGAGTTCAAGGACCAGGCCGAGCGGATCGCCCTCTTCGGACTCACCAAGCGCGTGCCCGGCCCGGGCACCCTCAGCCTGGCCGGCAACCCCGGCACGTCGCACATGTTCGACATCTCCAACGGAGAGGCGTTCGCGCTGCGGACGCTGAAGGTCAGGGCGCTGCGGCTGGCGGCCGAGCGCACCCACGAGGCGCTCGCCGGGCGCTTCCGCACCCCGAACCCCGACAACTGGCGCGAGCCGCGCCGCATGTACGACGTGACCGCCCAGGGCGCGGCGGCCACCCCGGACCTCCCGTTCTTCGACCGCGGCACCTGGGAGCAGTCGGTGGGGCTGGGGCCGTAGGTAGCTTCCACGCCGATGGCGTGGGTCGAAACCCCTCCCTCTCCTTCGTCGCGCGCCACGACTCGGACATCGCCGAGGAGGCCGCGGCGATGCTCGAGGACCTCGAGGAGTTCCGCATCGAGCTGGAGGGCCTGTTCGAGGTCGTTCCCGGCGACGTGGCGGTGGTCGTTCATCCACGCCCGCTGATGATGAGCCTGGCCGCGCCGTGGCTACCGCTTGCGCGGAGGGTCTCGGCCCCAGCCGGGCGGCGCTACTTCGCGGGGTTCTTCGGCGCGAATGAGATTCACGTGCTGGCGCCCGCGGCGCTGGAGAAGCGGGCATCGAGCGTGCCTGGCTCGCGCGAAGCGCTGATGCGCACTCCGCGGCACGAGTACGCGCACGTCGTCCTCGGCGCCAACAACGAGACCCTCCCGCCCCCGTGGTCAACAGCAGCGTTCCGCCGCTACGCCCGTTCGGCATGGCTGTGCGAGGGGGCGGCGGCCTACCTGGCGGGCCAGGTGCCGCTGATGCGCGCGGCGATCACGCGCCGCCTGCGCGAGGGACGGCGGCCACAGTTCCCGCCCGCGTCCCGTGACGCGCTGGTCCTGGGCGGCACGGTGTTCGAGATGCTCGCGCGCGAGCAGGGCCCGGAGGCCTGCGCGGAGCTGGCGCGGTCGCCGGACACCCGCAGCCCGCGGCGTTCGATCGAGGACGTGTTCGGCCGGCCGGGCGCGACCGTCGAGCGCGACTGGTCCGGCTACCTGGCCTCGCTCACGGCCGCCTGAACGGGGCTTGCCTCGAGCACCTGGAGCAGCGCGGCCACCACGCGCTCGTCGAACTGCGTGCCGGCGCCGGCGATCAGCTCGGCACGGGCGTCGGCCTCCGACATCGCGGCGCGATAGGGGCGATCGCTGATCATGGCGTCCAAGGCGTCGCAGGCGAGGATGATGCGCGAGCCGAGCGGGATCCGCTCGCCCTCCAGGCCGTCGGGATAGCCACGGCCGTCCCAGCGCTCGTGCGCATGACGCACCAGCGGCAGCACGGGCTCGAGGAAGGGCACCGAAGAGAGGATCCGCTCGCCGACGAGCGTGTGGCGCTCGATCTCCGCCCGCTCCTCCGCCGTGAGCGGCCCGCGCTTGTTGAGGATCGCCTCGGGCAGGGCGATCTTGCCGATGTCATGGAAGATCGCGCCGAAGCGAAGCGTGCGCATCGCCTCCTCTGGCATTCCGAGCGTCCGGCCCACCGCCAGGGCCCGGCCCACCACCGCGCGCGAGTGGCTGGCGGTGTAGGAGTCCTTGGCCTCCAGCGCGGCCGCCAGCGCCTCAGCGGTGCCCACATACGCGGCCTCCAGGCGCTCGTACAGCGTGGCCGAGCGCAACGCCGACCCCGCCTGGTCGGCCACCGTCTGGACCAGCCGGGCGTCATCCTCATCGAACGCCTTGGGGCGAGTCTCCTCGAGGTTGATCACCCCCCACAGGGCGTTCCCGACCCAAATCGGCACCACCAGCTCGGAGCGAACGTCGGCGGTCTCGGAGGTTTCAGCGAAGTCGGGCGCTTCGGCCGTGTCGTCCACGATCACGGGCCTGCGCTCCCGCAGGCAGCGCCCGACGACGCCCGTGCTGCTCGGCTGTGACCACCCCTGCTGCTTGAGCCGCACAAACGCGTCGCCGCGGCCGGCGGCGCACTCCACGTACCCGTCCTCGCGAATCCGGACGATCGCGCACAGGTAGTACCCGAACGCGCGATGCAGCTCGTCGGCCGAGGCGTCGACGATCGCCTGGGCCTCGGTCATCCCCGACAGCCGGGTGCCAAGCGCGTTCGCGAGGGAGAGCTGGCGGGTCCGCTTGCGCAGCCGCTCGGTCTGGTCGCGGCTGGGCCCGGGCCACGCTGACGTCGTGGCCGCCGCTTCGATGATCGTCTCCACCACGGGCTCGGGCGCCTCCGGGGCCGTGCGAGGGCGCAGGCCGCTGGGCCGGAAGTCGCCCGGCGCGTCGGAGTCGGTCGAAACCGCACCGTGGCCCACCTCCTGCTTGCCATAGAGCAGCGCGCGGTCGGCGCGCTCGATCAGCGCGGTCGGAGACTCCTCGGGGCTCCATTCCGCGACGCCGGCGCTGGCACCCCCCTGGCCCACCTCGCTCATGTCGGCGAGCGCGCGGCGCACTCCCTCGATCGCTCTCGAGGCGGCCTCGAGCGCCTCGCGCTCATCGGCCTCGATCGTCACGATCGCGAACTCGTCGCCGCCGTAGCGCGCCACCAGGTCGTAGGGGCGAACCGCCTGGCGCAGGGCCTCGCCCACCCGTCGCAGCACCTCGTCGCCCACCAGGTGGCCGTGTTCCTCGTTGACCTGCTTGAAGTCGTCCATGTCCACCAGCACGAGCGACAGGCGGTGGCCGGTGCGCTCGCAGCGGTCGATCTCGCGCCGCAGAGCGTCGTGTAGCGCGGCGTGGTTCAGGCACCCGGTGAGCCCGTCCGTTCGCGCCTCCTGCGCGAGCCCGGCATGCGCGCTGGCGTTGCGGCAGGCCGCGGCCGCGAGCTCGCCGAAGGCCTCGAGCAAACTCAGATGCTCGTCTGTCACGAGGTGCGGCCGCGTGTAGCCGACGGCCAGCACGCCTCGGAGCTCGCCGTCCCAATGCATCGGCACCGCGGCGCAGCCGCGCACGTCGCCGAACAGGGTGCTGTCCGCCTGGCGCGCCATGCCCTGGTAGTCGTTGGTGATGAGCGGCCGGTCCAGCTCCGCGACCTTGCCGGCCAGGCCGGTCCCCGGCTCCATGCGGTAGCCGATCGACTCGGGCGGCATCCCAAAGGTCGCCTCGACCACCACGCCGTCCTCACCGTTGCCGCGGTAGACCACGGCGTTGTCGCTGTTGAGGATCCCCGCGGCCTCGAGACAGATTCGCACCAGCACCCGGTTGAGGTCGAGGCTCGCGTTCAGCGACTTCGCCGCGCGCGCGAGCGCCGCCTGGTGGGCCATCTGCTCGGCGTTGCCCTCGACGAGGGCAAGCTGCGCGAGGCTCGTTGCGGAGGCCGCCGCGAATGCCTCCGCGATCTCCACCTCCTCCGACCCGAAGTCACGGGGGCCGTCCGCCACGAGCACCAGCACGTGGCCAAGCACGTCGCCGGCCCGCATGGGCAGCAGCAGGCACGTGCCCGCCGGGGCTTCGCCGAGGACGGCGCCGAGCGACTCGGCCTCGCGCGGCCTCCAACGCCTCCGCGGCGCCCTGGCGCTCGAGCATGCGTGTCAGCGCCGGCAGGGAGGCGATCGCCAGCGAGCCACGGCGCGGGTTCGAGGTGGGGCTGGCCGCGATTGACTCCACCCGAGCCTCGCCGGCACCGACCGCCAGGAGCGCCACGTGCGCGACGCCGAAGAATGCGCGCGCCTCCTCGACCAGGTGATCGTGCACCGCGCCCGGCGCCTGCTGGTCAGCGGCTGCGGAAAGCAGCCGCGCTACGGCCTGCATGGCCTCGCGGGCGCCGCCTGTTCTACCTGTGATCAAGGCAGGGTCAGTTTTCCCCACGTGGGATGTATCGGCGGCCATGACTGTTCTTTTTACCCCCTAGATGCGAGCGGCGAATCCCGGGCGCTAGAGCCCGAGCGTCTTCGCGATGATGTTGCGCTGGATCTCGGACGTGCCGCCGTAAATCGTGGTGACGACCGCGGCCCGGAGGTGGCGCTCCATCGGGTACTCGGTCGCGTAGCCGTAGCCACCCGCCATCTGCACCGCCTCGAGCGCCGCCTTCTTCGCCAGCTCGGTGGCCGCCAGCTTCGCCATCGACGCTTCCTGAGGCAGCATCCGAGACGGATCCTCGTCGGTCAGGCGCGCCACCCAGCGCACCAGCAGGCGCACCTGCGCGAGCTCTGTCGCCAGATCGGCGAGGCGATGCTGGAGCGCCTGGAAGCTGCCCACCGGACGGCCGAACTGCTTGCGCTCCTTCACGTAGGCGAGCGTGTCGTCGAAGGCTCTCTGGGCGAGGCCGAGCGAGGTTGCCGCCAGGATCGTGCGCTCGTAGTTGAGGCCGGCCATCAGCTGGATCCAGCCGTTGCCCTCGGTGCCGAGCAGCGCGCTCTCGGGAACCCGCACGTCGTCCAGATGGAGCTCGTTGGTCTCCTCGCCACCCATCGTCTTGATCGGGGTGATCGTGAAGCCCTCGGCGTCGTGGGGCACGAAGATCATCGACAGGCCCTCGTGGCGTTCCGAGTCCTCGCCTGTGCGGCACACGATCAGCGTGTGGCTGGCCCGGTGCGCGTAGCTGCACCACATCTTGGAGCCGGACACGACCCATTCCCCATCCTCCAGGCGGGCCTTGGTCTTCAGTGAGGCCACGTCGGAGCCGGAGTCGGGCTCTGACATCGCGATCGCCAGCACCCCGCCCTTGCTCACGGCGCCCAGCAGGTTGCGCTTCTGCTCCTCGGTGCCGAACCGGTTCAGCGCGCCGACCACGATCAGCGTCACGCCGTAGGCGCCGATCGGGATCTGCCCGTGAGCGGTCTCCTCGAGGAACAGGCAGGCGTCGAGGAAGCTGCCGTCCGATCCGCCGTACTCGTCGGGGATCTGCAGGCCCCACCAGCCCAGCTCGGCCATCTTGCTGGCGAGCTCGTCGGAGTGGTGGTCGTCGCCGGAGCCCTCGACCTTCTCCCTCTCGGCAAAGTCGCGGATCGCCGCGACGAAGTCCTTCTGCTCGTCGGTGAGGCCGGAGGCCGACGGCGCGGTTGCGGCTTCCATCAGGCCTCGACCGGCTCGCGCGGCTTGAAGCGGTTCAGCTCACGCAGGGCGATCACCATCTTGTGCACCTCGTCGGGCCCGTCCGCGATGCGCAGCCAGCGGCCCTGGCGCCACATCGCCGCGAGCGGTGTGTCGTCGGACATGCCCAGCGCGCCGTGCACCTGCATCGCGCGGTCGAGCACCTCCTGGTGCATCTGTGCGGCGATCACCTTGATCATCGAGATCTCCTGGCGCGCGGCGCGCTTGCCCTCGGTGTCCATCTTCCAGGCGGCGTGCAGCACCATCAGCCGGGCGGAGTCGATCTCCATCCGCGACTTGGCGATGAAGTCCTGGATGAACTGCTTGTCGGCCAGCTTGCCACCGAACGCCTCGCGATCGTGGGCGCGGCGGCACATCATCTCGAACGCCCGCTCGGCCGAGCCGATCGCGCGCATGCAGTGGTGGATGCGGCCGGGCCCCAGGCGGGCCTGGGCGATAGCGAAGCCCTCGCCGCGCGGGCCCAGCAGGCTCGCCTCCGGCACGCGCACGTCCTCGTAGAGGACCTCCCAGTGGCCGGGGCCCTCGTCGTGGCCCATCACCGGCACGGGGCGCACCCCGGTGAAGCCGGGGGTCTCGATCGGCACCACGATCATGCTCGCGCGCTTGTGCGGCGCGGCGTCGGGGTCGGTGACCACCATCGCGATCGCCATGCTCGCGCCGTTGTAGCCCGAGGTGAACCACTTGTGGCCGTTGATCACCCACTCGTCGCCCTCGAGCTCCGCCCGCGTGGCGAGGCCAGTGGGGTCCGAGCCGGCGGTCTCTGGCTCGGTCATCGAGAAGCACGAGCGCACGTGGTCGTTGAGCAGCGGCTGGAGCCATTGCTCCTTCTGCTCAGGCGTGCCGTACTCGGCCAGGATCTCCATGTTGCCGGTGTCCGGCGCGGAGCAGTTGAATGCCATCGCGGCCACGATGCCGCCGCCGCCCATGTCCTCGCAGAGCATCCCGTACTCCCAGTTGGTGAGGCCGGGGCCGTGCTCCTCGTCGGGCAGGAACAGGTTCCATAGGCCCTCCGCCTTGGCGCGCTCGCGCATCTCCACCACGATCTCCGGGTAGGCGACCCCCGGTCCGACCTCCTTGTCGAGCGCCTCCATCGCCTCGGCCTCAACCGGCATCACATGCTCGTCCATGAACTCGCGAACGCGCTCGCGGAGGCCCTGCACGCGGTCTGAAGGAGTGAAATCCACGCGGCGCAGAGCGTACCGTGTGCCTAATCTGTATATTGTCTACCAACTTTGTTGAGTATGTCTCCACCCGACCGAGAACTCACCTCCGCCGAGCTGTCCGAGACCGCCGGATGGCTCGGCCGCAAGCCCTGGCACGAGCTCTGCCTCGACGTCGACGCCGATCGCAGCTACCAGGAGCTCTACCGGGGTGAACAGCTCTCCACCTGGCTGATCCACTGGGGCCAGACCGCGGACACCGGCTTCCACGACCACGATCTGTCCACCGGAGCGGTCCACGTGATCCGGGGGCGCGTGCGCGAGGAGCGGCTGCGCTTGGGCGGGCCACCGGTGGTGCGCGAGTTCGGACCCGGCGAGACCTTCACCATCGAGGCGTCGGAGATCCACCGGGTCGTCCACGTCGGCGACGAGCCGGCTCTCACCGTGCACGCCTATTCCCCGCCGCTGAACCGGATGGGCGCCTACATGGTCGAGGAGGACGGCACGCTCACCCGCCACTCGATCTCGCACGAAACCGAGTTGCGAGCCGCCTGATCGGGTCGTAGTCGGCGTCGGCCACCGGCGCCCAGCCGTCCACCCGGAACGCCGGCTGTGCGGGCAGGCCGGCGACGAGCGCCTTGAGCTCGGCCCTCCTGGCCGCGCTCACCGAGGGCCCCGCCGCGAGCGGCTTCTCGGGCCACGGCCCCAGCGACTGAATCACGCGAAGCCCGGGGTGGCCGAGCACATCGAGCAGGTGGCTGTCGATCGCCGCGCCGTCGGCCTCGTCCGCCAGCACTGCCGCGATCGCCGCCACATGCGATCCCACCTCAACGCTTGAACCGAAGTCGGCGAAGTCCATCTCCGCGGTCACCGCGTTGTAGCCGGAGTGCGACCGCTCCTCGTTGAACGCGAACCGCCGCCCGCGCAACTCGCCGAGGGAACGCGCGGGATCGTCCTCACGCACGATCACGTCGGACAAATAGACGGCCCGCCCCCCGTACCGCTCGCCGGCGGGAACCGGCGCCGCCAGGGCCTCCACGTCGCCACCGAGGCGCGTGTACGGAAGCCCGCACAGAAAGGCCAGGTCGATCTCCCCTGCCTCCAGCGCCTCGAACGACCCCGCCTCGACGAGCTCCCCGCCGATGGCCTCCGCCACAGAGCGATAGAGCCCCTCCAGCCGAGGCGCGAGAAAGCTCGCGACCCGCAGCTCAGCCGGCAAGCTGGATCAAGCCCCAGGTGACGAGGGCCGTAAGCGCCCCGCCGCCAAAAACCACGGCAGCGAGCCTCGCCCCTGATGCCTGAGGCCTGACGCCTGAGGCCTCCTGCTGAGGCGCCAAGTCGGCCTCGAGCAACACGTCCTTGGCGATCTCCGCCCCGGCCTCGGGCACCAGCACATCCCGCGGCCCGGCCGCCAGGAAGTCCGGCACGTCGAAGCCGGCGCTGCGGCGCAAAATGCTCGGCACGCCCTCCTCCAGCAGCATCCCCTGGATGAACTCCGCCTCGGCCTGGTTGCGCCCGCCGGCCACCCGCACGAGCTCGCCCTCGGTGTAGCGCGGGTCGATCTTGCGCGCGCGCCCGTGTGCGGCGTCGACCGGCACCTCGACCGGGTCGCTGCCCACGTAAACGAGCGGCATCCCGCACTTCGCGCAGAAGCGCTCGTCGAGGTCGTAGCGCAGGGCGCACGTCGGGCAGGCGAGCGGCTCGGTCATGCGAGCTCGACCGGATCCTCGAACACCGCGCCGTCCTCGATCCGCCAGGCGCGCACATCGGGCTCGTCCGCCAGGGAGACGATCACCTGCACGTAGTGGGGGTTGTACTTCGCCAGATTGATGTCCATCTGCGACGGCTCGGCGGCGCTCTTCGGGTGGGAGTGGTAGATCGCCACCTGGTCGCCGTCGTCGAAGGACTCGGCCGCGAGGAAGAGGCTCTTGTCGTCGAGGTCGTACCCGTAGGGCGACTTGCGCTTGTTCTGCCCCCTGTGGACCTCGAGCCCCGATCCGTCGCGGAGCCGGATCACCCCGCAGCACTCGTTGGGCGCTTCCTCGCGCGCGTGCGCGACGAGCTCGTCCCATTGGTCCCGCGTAAGCCTCATCGGACCAAGCCTAGGCACTTGCCGGTCGCGCTAGCCTGAGCCCCGTGGAGCTCGCATTCCTCTCCCCGTCTCCCATGGAGCTGATGGTGATCCTGGTGATCGCGCTGATCGTGCTCGGTCCGAGCCGCCTCCCCGACGCGGCCCGCTCGGTGGGCAAGGGCATGCGCGAGATGCGCGACTCGTTCCAGGGGTTCACCGACGATGACGACGAGGACGAGGCGCACGTGCACACGGGCATCGAGGAGCGCGACTTCGAGGATGACGACGCGGACCTCGACGACGATCCGGACGACGAGCCGGACGCCCCTCAGGCCGCGCCGGCGGCGTCGCCCGGCCGCAGCTGAGCCTCGGCTAGCGCGACTTCGACCCGGCGCCGTGGTCGAAGGCCGTGGGCGCTGTGGAAGCGTCGAACATCGGGGCCGATTGGCGCTGGAGGCGGGGTAGCGCTCGCTGGAGGTCCTCGAGCAGCATGTCTGCCAGGTCGTTCGTGAAACCGTTGCGCACCACGACGCGCATCACCGCCAGGTCGGTCAGGTTCTCGGGGAACGTGTACGCGGGCACCAGCCAGCCGCGCTCGCGGAGCACGGCTGACACGTCGAAGACCGTGTAGTTGCGCACCTCGTCATTGAGCTTGAAGGCGAACACCGGTAGCTCGCTTCCGTCGGTTATGAGCTCGAACGGGTCGAGCTGCGCGATCTCGCCCGACAGCTTGGTGGCAACGTCGCGGCACTGCTGCTGGACGCGCCGGTAGCCCTCGAAGCCGAGCCGCAGGAAGGTGTAGTACTGCGCCACCACCGGCGCGCCGGGACGGGAGAAGTTGAGCGCGAACGTGGGCATGTCACCGCCCAGGTAGTTGACCCAGAAGATCAGCTCGTCGGGCAGAGCAGTCGCATCGCGCCAGACGACCCAGCCGACACCCGGGTAGACGAGCCCGAACTTGTGGCCCGAGGTGTTGATCGAGGCCACACGATGCACGCGGAAGTCCCATTCGAGGTCGGGGTCGAGGAACGGCGCGACCATCGCGCCGGACGCCCCGTCGACATGGATCGGGACGTCGAGGCCGGTGCTCGCCTCGAGCTCGTCGAGCGCGGCGGCGATCTCCTTCACCGGCTCGTAGCTGCCGTCGAAGGTCGAGCCGAGGATCGTGACGACGCCGATCGTGTTCTCGTCGCAGCGCTTCACCGCCTCCTCGGCCGAGAGGTGGAATCGATCGCCCTCCATCGGCACGAGGCGCGGCTCGACCTCCCAGTAGTTGGCGAACTTCTCCCAGCAGACCTGGACGTTGATGCCCATCACCACGTTGGGGCGGTCGGTCGGCTGGCCCGCCGCGCGACGGGCGTTCTGCCAGCGGCGCTTGAGCGCGAGCCCGCCGAGCATGCACGCCTCGCTTGAGCCGATCGTCGAGCAGCCGATCGCCTGATCCGGATCCGGGCGCGTTCCACAGGCGGCTGAGCATGCTACACGCAGCGCTCCTCGAGCTCGGCCGTCTGCGGGTACTCGTCCTTGTCGATCATGTTCTTGTCGAAGCACTCGGCCATGAGCCGCTCGGCCTGCGCCTCCATCCATGTGGCCACGAAGGTGGCGAGGTTCAGGCGGGCGTTGCCGTCGAGCATCAGCTCGTCGTGAACGATCTGGTACGCGGTGTCGGGGTCCATCTGGTCCGCCGGCAGCTCGTTGCGAGGCACACGCAGCGGCTCGCGTGCGGTGATCGGATTGACCTCGAGGTCGTGGCTGCGCCCGGCGCCCACCGCGGGGTGCTTGAGTGCCACCTGCTCGGCCTACCAGAAGGAGGCGCTCTCGAGCGCTCCGTCGGCCTCGAGCTCTTCGATCGTCTTCGTGTAGACGCCCGAGCTCAGGTACTTCCAGCCGTCGTCGCAGACCACGAAGACCACGTTGCCCTCGTCGATCTTCTCGGCGACACGCACGGCGATCGAGGCGATCGCCCCGCTGGAGACGCCCGCGAACAGGCCCTCCTCGGCCAGCAGCTTCTGGGTCCACACCACCGAGTCGCGGTTGGAGACGAAGATCTTCCGGTCGAGCAGGTCGAGGTCGATGATCGGCGGGATGAAGCCGTCGTCGAGCGAGCGCAGGCCCTGGACCAGCTCGCCCTGGAGCGGCTCGGCCGCCACGATCAGCGTGTCGGGATCGTGCTCCTTGAGCCGGCGGGCGTTGCCCATCAGCGTGCCGCCGGTGCCGAGCCCGGCCACGAACGCGGTGACCTCGTCGAGCTCCTCGAGGATCTCGACCGCCGTGCCGTTGTAGTGCGCCAGCGGGTTCGCCTCGTTGCCGTACTGGTAGGGCATGTAGTAGGACGCGTCGGCCTCGGCCATCTCCAGCGCCAGCGCCACGGCGCCGTTGGAGCCCTGCTCGCCCGGTGAGTAGACGATCTCCGCGCCGTACATCTTCAGCAGCTGGGTGCGCTCCTCGGTCACGTTGTCGGGCATCACGACCTTGAGCGGGTAGCCCTTGCGCGAGCAGATCATCGCCAGCGAGATGCCGGTGTTGCCGGAGGTGGGCTCGAGGATCGTCTGGCCCGGGCTGATCGCGCCCTTCTCCTCGGCGTCCTCGATCAGCGCCCGCGCGACGCGGTCCTTCACCGAGCCGGTCGGGTTGTAGGACTCGAGCTTCGCGTAGATGCGCACGCCCGGCTTGGGCGAGAGGCGCTGCAGCTCGACCAGCGGCGTGTTGCCGATGGCGGCCACGATGTCCTCATACCTGCCGCCGCAGGGCCGGTTGTCGAGGCGGGGCTCGAGCATCACTTCAGAAAGTGTAGTGGGGTTTGGCCGGTCTACGCGCCCGCGGGCACGCGGTTCGGCTTGGCCGCGTAGAGCGCGATGTCGGCCACGCGAAGGAGATCCTCCTGCGCGCGCCCCTGGATGGGGAGGGTCGCGACGCCGAAGGTCACCGCCAGCGTGCACGTGGGCTCGCACGGCGCCTCCCGAACGGCCCTGCCGAGCCGGGCCGCGACGATCTGGGCCGCGGCGGCGTCCGCCCCCGGCAGCAGCACGGCGAACTCGTCGCCACCGATGCGGGCCGGGGTGTCGCTGGGGCGAAGCTGGCCCCGCAGTGCCCGGCCGACCTGCGCGAGCGCCCTGTCTCCGGCCGGGTGGCCCCAACGGTCGTTGATCTCCTTCAGCTGGTTCACGTCGCCGAGCAGCAGCGACAGCGGCCGGCCATCGCGCTCGGACCGCGCGATCTCCTCCTCGAACCGCTCCTCGAACGCGAGCCGGTTCGCCAGGCCCGTGAGCCGGTCGGTCCGCGCCATCTGGTCGAGATCGCTGACGAGATCCCTGTTTCGCTCCGACAGCATGCAGACGATCACCGCGGAGCCGAACACGAGGCCGACCATCGTCAGCCAGCGGCTGATGGCGACTGCGCCCGGGTCGATCAGATACGAGCGCCCCCGCGTAGACCACCGCGATGAAGGTCGTCTGGATGGCGATCACCCGCCGCCCGAAGAAGTGAGCGGAGAACAGCGCGATCCACAGGAAGTAGACCTCGTCGCCACCCGCCGCGCCGCCGTCACGCTCGCCGTTGAACACCAGCGAGAGCGCGATGAGGATCGTGGCCGCGCCCAGAGCGAGCTCGATCACCCAGGACGGAAGGCGCTCGCCGCCGACAGCCAGCAAGACCCCGAGCGCGCCGGCGGCAATCACGACCAGGGCGAGACCCCCGTCGTTGGCCTCTGCCTGGTGAGGGAAGATCAGCCCCAGCGCCGAGACCACGGTCGCGGCAGCGAAGAGCAGCGCGGCGCAGCGCGCGACGGGCGGGGTTTCCCGCAGGCTATCGCTGTCCGAGGCCCGGCTCATCTCTACAGGTATCGGCCGGTGTCCGGCGCCTCTGAAGGCGCTCTGGACGCTGCTAGACGCCGCCGGCCATCGCCGGCAGGATCACCAGCGTGTCGGAGCCCGACACCGCGGTGTCCAGCCCGTCCAGCACCCGCACGTCCTCGTCGTTGAGGTAGACGTTCACGTACCGGTTGAGCGAGCCGTCCTCGCCGAACAGCTGCGACTGGGTCTCGGGGTGAGCGTCGGCGAGCGCACGCAGCACGTCGCCGACGTCGGCGCCCTCGGCGGAGACTTCCTTCTCGCCCCCGGTGGAGGCGCGCAGCACGGGTGGGATCTTGATCAGCGGCATAAGCGCGGCGGAGCCTAGCCCGCGGCCGCGCAGAACGCTTCGTAGTCCGGGAAGACGCCCATCTCCTCGTCGGAGATCTCCTCGGGCTCGCGCGAGCAGATCGGGCAGTCGGGATCGCGCTTGAGCTTCAGGTTGGTGAACGTGGTGCCCAGCGCCTCGTAGAGGAGGAGGCGGCCGATCAGCGGCTCGCCGGCGCCGGTCACGAGCTTCACGACCTCGATCGCCTGCAGCACGCCCATGATCCCGGGCAGCGCGCCCAGCACGCCGTTGGCGCCGCAGGACGGGGCCAGCTCGGCGGGCGGCGGCGTCGGGTAGAGGCAGCGGTAGCACGGGCCGTCGTAGGGGGCGAACACCGACAGCTGGCCGTCGAACCCGAGGATCGAGGCCGATACGACCGGGATGCGGAGCCGCACCGAGGCGTCGTTGAGGAGGTAGCGGGTGGGGAAGTTGTCGACCCCGTCGACGATCACGTCGTAGCCCTCGATGATCTCCATGATGTTCGAGGAGTCGAGGCGGGTCTGGTACTTCACGACCTCGACGTCGGGGTTGATCTCGTGGATCGCCTGCTCGGCGGAGTCGACCTTGGGCACGCCGATGCGGTCGTTGGTGTGAATGATCTGGCGCTGGAGGTTGGAGAGGTCGACCACGTCGTCGTCGACGATGCCCAGCGTGCCGACGCCCGCCGCCGCGAGGTAGAGGGCGGTGGGCGATCCGAGGCCGCCGGCGCCCAGCAGCAGCACCTTGGCGTCGAGCAGCTTGAGCTGGCCCTCGATGCCGATCTCGGGGATGAGGACGTGGCGCGAGTAGCGCTCGCGCTGCTCGGCGGTCAGGCGGCGGGGCACCTCGACGTCGTAGCCGCGGTCCTTCCACAGCGTGATGCCGCCGGTCATCGACTCGACGTTCTCGTAGCCGAGCTCCTCCTGAAGGGTCTTGGCCGCGAGGGCGGAGCGGTTGCCGGACTGCGCAGTAGAGGACCACGCGCTGGTCCCTGTCCTTCGCGGCGCCCTCGATCCGCGACTCGAGATGCCCGCGCGGCACGTGCACGGCGCCCGGGAGGTGCGACTCCTCGAACTCGGTCTGCTCGCGGACGTCGACGATCACCTCGCCGTTGCGATCGCCGAGCAGATCGTGGACGTCCTTCGGGTCCACCTCGCGGATCTGCTCCTTCGCCTTGCGGATGATCTCTGCGCCGGAAGCCATTGCTTCAGAAAGAATAGCGGCCGTCGTTTGCAACCGGAAAGCAGACGGGGCGCCTCAAAGGGGCGCCCCGCCACAAATCCCAGACCCTGCTGTGGAAGCCATCGCGTTGAAAGCTTCTACGCACATTCTCGTCTATGGGGCTCCGTGCCGATATGGGGTGCAGACCCCATTTGTGATGACGCCCCTCCCGAAGAGACACCGCGGCGACTCCCTGATCGGTCAGGTGGTCGTGGCGAACGTGGTGCTGGTCACCCTCACGCTGTTCACAGCCAGCGTGGTGGCCGGCCTCGACCTGTCCGTGAGCGACCAGCGCTGGCAGTTCATCGTGCTCGGGCTGGTGATCCTGCTCACCTTCTGCGTGAACATCTGGATGCTCCAGCGCCGCTTCGGGCCGCTCGAGCACCTGATCGACCAGATCGAGCGCGATCGACCCGGCCGAGCCCTCGACCTTCGAGCTGGCCGGCGACCCGGTCGAGGAGATCAACCGCCTGGCGCGGCTCATTCCACCGCCTGCTCCAGCGCGTGGACGAGGAGCGCCGGCGCTCCGGCAAGCTCGTCCTGCGCGCGCAGGAGGAGGAGCGGCGGCGCGTGGCCCGCGATCTGCACGACGAGGTGAACCAGGCGCTCACCGCCATCCTGCTGCGCCTCGAGGCGCTCGCCCAGGACACCCCCGAGCGTGGCCACCGAGGTCGGCGAGCTCAAGCGGCTCGCCCTTCAGGCCATGGACGAGCTGCTCAACCTTGCCCGCCAGCTGCGCCCCACCGCGCTCGACGACCACGGCCTCGTCCCCGCGCTCGAGGCCCAGCTGAAGGGGTTCGGCGAGCGGACCGGCATCGACGCGACGCTGCGCACGAGCGGCGATCCCGGCGCAGCTGGACGAGGAGCGCCAGACGGTGGTCTACCGCGTGGCCCAGGAGGCGCTCACCAACGCCGGGCGCCACGCCGAGGCCGACAACGTGGAGGTTGAGCTGACGGCCGCGGACGGCGGCGCCGAGCTGCACGTGCGCGACGACGGCGCCGGCTTCGATCCCGCCGCCGACCGCAATGGCGGCCTCGGCCTGGAGGGCATGGCCGAGCGCGCTCGGCTGGTGGGCGGCGAGCTGGATCTGCGCTCGTCCCCCGGCTCGGGCACCGAGCTGACCCTGAGGCTCCCATGATCCGCGTCCTGATCGCCGACGACCACGGCATCGTGCGCTCGGGTCTGTCGATGCTGATCGAGCGCCAGGCAGACATGCAGGTCGCGGCCGAGGCGCGAGGACGGGATCGAGGCCGTGGAGCGGGCGCTGGCCGACCGCCCGGACGTGGCCGTGCTCGACGTCTCGATGCCGCGCCTCACCGGCCTGCACGCCGCGCGCCAGATCCGCGAGCAGACCGAGGACATCCAGGTGCTGATGCTCTCCATGCACGAGGACGACGCCTACTTCTTCGAGGCCCTCGAGGCGGGCGCGTCGGGCTACGTGTCGAAGCGCGCCGCCGACGGCAGCCTCATCGACGCGATCCGCACGGTCGCCGGCGGCGACACCTTCCTCAGCTCGGCCACCCAGCAGACGCTGCTCAAGCAGTGGCTCGAGGACGGCCGCACCGAGCCGGCCGACGAGCTCACGCCGCGCGAGCTGGAGGTGGTCAAGCTGATCGCCGAGGCCAACACCAACCGCCAGATCGCCGAGGCGCTGAAGCTCTCGGAGAAGACGGTGGAATCCCACCGGGGCAACGTGCTGGCCAAGCTCGGCATGAGCGACCGCGTGGAGCTCGTGCGCTACGCCATCCGGCGCGGCCTCGTCGAGCCGTAACCTGCGGCCCCCTGAACCCACGCCTCGTCATAGCCCTCGCGGTCGTTGCCGTATCCGCGCTCGGCGCCATCGTGCTCGCCGCGCCCGAGGACGATCCCGCCGAGCCCGCCGGCCCGCGCCGATTCGAGGGCGCCGTCCTGCCCGCCGGCCTGCGGGCGCCCGACTTCACGCTCACCGACCAGGACGGCAAGCCGATCTCCATGCGGTCGCTGCGCGGGGAAGCCCGTGATCGTCACGTTCCTCTACACGACCTGCGAGGACACCTGCCCGACCCAGGCCCAGCAGGTCAAGGGCGCGTTCGCGGAGCTCGGCGAGGACGTGCCCGCCGTGGCGGTGGCGGTCGACCCGCCCCGCGACAACCCCGAACGGGCGCGCGCATTCCTCTCCGAGCAGCGCATGACCGGCCGGATGAGCTTCGCGCTGGGCACCAGGTCGCAGCTGGCGCCGGTGTGGAAAGGCTTCGCCGTTCAGCCCCAGCGTGACGATCTCGAGCACACCGGCCGCATCGTCCTGGTGGACGCTAAAGGCCGTCAGCGGGTCGGTTTTCCACTCGAACAGGCGACTCCAGAGCGGATCGCGCACGACATCCGACTGCTTCAGGGCGGAGCCTGACCCGAATTAGGTAGACGAAGATCCCATCCGGCGGTGTACGCCCACCGCCGATAGCGAACCCGTGGCCGCACGCGGGAGACTCGCCCTCAGGACGGTTCAGGTGGTCGCCCTGTGCGCGCTGGCCGTCTACGCCGTGCATACCGGCACCGGCTGCTCTCGGCACGGGCTTCGACGGGTTCGCTCAGGACGTCCTCTACAACGCGCTGATCTTCACGTCGGCCGCGCTTCTGCATATGGCGTGGCGTCGCGGTGCCCGCCGAGCGCGCGCCGTGGCTGCTGCTCGGGGTCGGACTGCTCTCGTGGTTCGGCGGCGAGCTCTACTACACGGTCCACCTCGCCGAGATGGCCGAGCCGCCCTACCCATCGCTCAGCGATGCGCTCTATCTCGCCTGCTATCCCGCCAGCTACGTGGCGCTGATGCTGCTCATGCGCCGCCGGGTGAAGGAGTTCCCGGTCAGCCACTGGGTCGACGGAGCGGTGGCCGCCCTGGCCGTTGCGGCCTTCGGGTCGGCGATTCTGATCGGCCCGGTGATGGAGAGCACCGGCGGCGACCTGCTCCCCGTGCTCACCGACCTCGCCTACCCCCTGGCCGACGTGCTGCTGCTGGCGCTGGTGATCGGGACGTTCGCCCTGAGCGGCTGGCGCCCCGGGCGCTCCTGGTCGATGATCGGCGTCGCGCTGGTCGGCGTCGCGCTGGCCGACGGCGTCTTCCTCTACCAGGCCGCCTCCGGCACCTACGTCGAGGGCAGCCTGCTCGACGCGGCATGGCCCGCCGCCACGCTGCTGCTGGGCTTCGCCGCCTGGGTGAAGCCCGAGCCCGTGGTGAGCCAGCGGCTCGAGGGCTGGCGCACCCTCTTCATCCCGTCCGCCTTCGCCCTCGGTGCGCTGGGCCTGCTGCTGATGAGCGAGTTCAGCCAGCTGAACCGCGTTTCGGTGGTCTTCGCCGGCGCCACCCTGGTGGCCGCGATCGTCCGCATGGGGCTCACCTTCGGCGAGAACATGAAGGTCCTCGCGCGCAGCCGCAGCCAGGCCATGACCGACGCGCTCACCGGCCTCGGCAATCGCCGCAGCCTGATGGAGGACCTGCAGGACGAGCTGGCCGTGGCGGACGCCCCGCTCCCCCATCACCCTGGTCGTGCTCGACCTGGATGGGTTCAAGCGCTACAACGACACCTTCGGGCACCCCGCGGGCGACTCCCTGCTCGCGCGCCTCGGCCACAGCCTCAAGGAGACCATCGAGCCGGGCGGCACGGCCTACCGGCTCGGCGGCGACGAGTTCTGCGCGCTGATCCCAGGTTCCGGCGACGAGGCCGAGGCGCTCGTGGCCGCGACGTCGCTCGCGCTGGCCGACGCCGGCGAGGCCTTCTCGATCACCGCCTCACGGGGCGCGGTGGTCCTGCCCGATCGAGGCCGAGACCGCCGAGCGGGCGATGCAGCTCGCCGACCAGCGCCTGTACGACCAGAAGGCCGGGCGGTCCCGCTCCGTGGCCGGCAAGCAGACGCGCGACGCCCTGATGCAGGCCCTGCAGGAGCGCGAGCCCGGCCTCAAGGAGCACATCGACGAGGTGGCCGCGCTCTCCCGCGCCGTGGGCCGCGCGCTGGATCTCTCCGCGGACGACATCGACATCCTGGTGCGCTCCGCCGAGCTGCACGACATCGGCAAGGTGGCCGTGCCCGACTCGATCCTGCTCAAGCCTGGGCCGCTCGACGACACCGAGTGGGGCTTCGTGCGCCAGCACACCGTGGTGGGCGAGCGCATCCTGAGCGCCGCGCCGGCCCTGGTGCCGGTGGCCCGCATCGTCCGCGCCAGCCACGAGCGCTGGGACGGCGCCGGCTACCCCGACGGCACTCGCCGGCGAGGACATCCCCCGCGGCGCGCGCATCGTGGCCATCTGCGACGCCTACCACGCGATCACATCGGAGCGCCCCTACGGCGAGGCCCGGCCCCACGAGGACGCGATCCACGAGCTGCGCCGGTGCGCGGGCGGCCAGTTCGACCCCGACATGGTCCGTGTCTTCTGCTCGGTGGTCGACGAGCTTCGCCGCGCCCGCCGCGCCCCCCGCGCCCGAAGCGGTGGAGGTCTCATGAAGGCCCGGATCGCCATCGCGGCCGTTGCCGCCCTCGCCCTCGTCCTGCCCGCTCAGGCGATGGCCGGAACCGCCTCGAAGAGCGGGAGCACCGTCACGGTCGCCTCGTCGGCCGGCCAGACCAACCGCCTGAACGTGACCGTCGACGGGTCGAACCTGCGCATCGCCGAGACCGGCTCCGGCGCGACGCCTGACCGCGGGGACGGGCTGCGTCAGCGGTGGCACCAACCAGGTGCTGTGCACCCTCGCCGGCACCACGCTGATCTCGATGACCGGGCAGCGACGGCGACGACTGGCTCACCAACTCGACCTCGATCGCCGGCAACCTGAACGGCGGGGCCAACGACGACATGCTCACCGGCGGCACCGGCGCCGACACGCTCACGGGCGACACCGGCAACGACTACGCCAGCTACTTCCCGCGCGCCACGCGCGGTCACGGCGGATCTCGACGGCCTCGCCGACGACGGCGCGCCGGGTGAGAACGACACGATCGCTGCGGACGTCGAGACGCTGGTCGGCGGCAGCGGCAACGACACCCTCACGGGCAACACGGCCGACAACGGCCTCGACGGCGGCCCCGGCGCCGACACCCTCAACGGCGGCGTCGGCAACGACTACGCCCTCTACTGGACCCGCACCAACCCGGTGAACGTGAGCCTCGACGGGATCGCCAACGACGGCGAGCCCGGCGAGAACGACGTGCTGGGCCCCGACGTCGAGAGCGTGATCGGCAGCAACGGCAACGACACCCTGACCGGCAACGCGGCCGACAACATGCTCGTCGGCTGGGACGGCGACGACACGCTCGACGGCCGCGGCGGGGCCGACGTGATGTACGGCGTTGACGGCATCGACACGGTGTCCTACGCCGCGCACACGGCAGCGGTTTCCGTGACCCTCGACGGCACGGCCGGCGACGGCGCCGCGGGCGAGAACGACAACGCCGTCACCGAGAACGTGGTGGGCGGATCCGGGGACGACACGCTCACCGGAGCCGCCGGCCCCAACTCCATCAACGGCGGCCCGGGCGCCGACGTGCTCGACGGCGGGACGGGGAACGACGCGCTGGCCGGCGGCGCCGACATCGATCGCGTGAGCTACGCGAGCCGCACCAACCCCGTGACGGCCGACATCGACGGCGTGGCCGATGACGGCGAGGCGCGCCGAGGGCGACAACATCGCCACCGACGTGGAGAACCTGACCGGCGGCGCCGGAGCGGACACGCTCACCGGCGACGCCGACGCCAACCTGCTCGACGGCGGCCCGGCGCGGCGACGTGCTGAACGGCGGCGGCGGCACGGACACCGCGACCTACGCCGCGCGCACCGCGCCCGTGACGGCCGACATCGACGGCGCGGCCGACGACGGCGAGACCGGCGAGGGCGACAACATCGCCGCCGACGTGGAGAACCTGACCGGCGGCTCCGGAGCGGACACGCTCACCGGCGACGCCGACGCCAACCTGCTCGACGGCGGGCTCGGTGCCGACGCCCTGGCCGGCGGCGCGGGCACCGACACGGTCACCTACGCGTCGCGCTCGGCGAGCGTCGAGGCCAGCATCAACGGCGCGGCCGACGACGGCGAGACCGGCGAGGGCGACGACGTTGCCGCCGACGTGGAGAACCTGATCGGCGGCGCCGGCGCCGACACGCTCACCGGCAGCAATGCCGTGAACACGCTCACCGGCGGCCCCGGCGCGGACACCTTCCTGGCGCGCGACGGCGCGAACGACCACATGAGCTGCGGCAGCGAGGCCGACACGGTGACCGCCGACCCCGGCGACGACGCCGACGCCGACTGCGAGTCGGTCGACACCGGCCCGGGGCCGGTGGCGCCGGTCGTGCCTGCCGCGAAGGTGCCGAAGCGACGACGCCGGCGACGGCCACAGGCCACCGCGAAGGCCCAGGGCAAGAAGCTCAAGCTCTCCACGGGCCCGCTCACCCTCGGCCGCGACGGCAACGTGCCGGTCACGATCGCCTGCCCCAAGGCCCAGACGGGCGGTTGCGCCGGCACGGTCACGATCGACATCGCGGCTGAGCCGACGGCCAAGAGCAAGGGCAAGGCCAAGTCGTCGCGCCGCTCGCGCCGGCGCAAGGTGCTGGGCAAGACCAAGTTCAGGGTCGCCGCGGGCAAGAAGAAGAAGATCCGCGTGCACCTGTCGCGCCGCGGCCGCCGCAAGGTGCTGCGCAAGCGCCGGATCCGGTGCCGCGTGAGCGTGACCAACAAGGGCCAGAACGGCAAGCTCGTGACCACCAAGCAGACGGTGTCGCTGAAGGCGCCCAAGGTCACGAAGCCCAAGCTGAAGGCGCCGAAGTGACCGCCGGTGTCCACAGCCCGGCCGCGCTGGTTCGCGCCGCCCAGCTGACCGCGGTCGCCGGCCTCGGCGCCTACGCCGCCCAGGCCGCGGTGGCGATCTGCGGCGCGGCCGCCGACGGGTTCTTCGAGACCTGGGTCTACACCGGACTGCTGCTGGTCGCCGCCGCCCTGTGCATCTCGCGCGGCCTGCTGGTGTCCACCGAGCGCGCACCGTGGCTGATCCTCGGCGCCGGCATCTGCCTCATGGGCGGCCGGCGAGCTGTACTGGAACGTCGCCTACGCCAACGACCTCGCAGAGCCGCCGATCCCCAACGTCGCCGACCTGCTGTGGTTCGCGTTCTTCCCCTGCTGCTACATGGCGATGGTCCTGCTCGTGCGCGCCCGCGTGCGCGAGTTCCGCGCCAGCCTCTGGCTCGACGGAGTCGTCGGCGCCCTCGCCATCGCCGCTGTCGGCACCGCGCTGGTGTACGGGCCGCTCTCGGCCGGCGGCGGCGCCGCTGGTCACCCTGGATCTCGCGTACCTGCTGGCCGACCTTCTTCTGATCGGCTGCGTGATCTCCGTCTTCGCGCTCACCGGCTGGCGCCCCGGCTCCACCTGGGCGCTGCTGGGGGTCGGGCTGGCGACCGCTGCCGTCGTGGACGGCTTCTTCATGTACATGGACGCCACCGGCGCCAGCGTGGACAGCACGCTCATCGCAACCCTGTGGCCCGCCTCGGCGCTGATGATCGGCGCCGCGGCCTGGGCATCCGCTCCATCCGCCCGCCCGCTGCGCATCGAGGGCGTTCGTGTGGTGGCGCTGCCGGCGCTCTTCGCGCTCGCCGCGCTGGGAGTTCTCGCCTACCACGCGATCGCCCCGGTGAACGGACCGCGCCCTGGCGTTCGCCGTCGCCACGCTCGGCGCTGCGATCGTGCGGATGGCGCTCACCTTCCGCGAGAACGTGCGCCTGCTCGAGGGCACCCGGCGCGAGGCGCTCACCGACGCCCTCACCGGCCTCTCGAACCGCCGCCGCCTGCTCGCTGACCTCGACGAGATGATCGCGCGGGCGGACACCGAGCACCCGTGCGCGCTGATCATGTTCGACCTGGATGGCTTCAAGGCGTACAACGACCGCTTCGGCCATCCCGTCGGCGACGCGCTGCTGGCCCGACTCGGCCGCAACCTGGCCAAGGCCGTGGACGACGCCGGACGGGGCTACCGTCTCGGCGGCGACGAGTTCTGCGTGGTTGCCTGCGGCGACCGCGCCGAGCTGTCGGCGCTCGCGACGAAGGCGCATGCCGCGCTCCACGACACCGGGCCGCGGCTTCGACATCACCAGCTCCTTCGGCATGGTGCTGGTGCCCGACGAGGCACCCGACACCGAGCACGCGCTCAGCCTCGCCGACGAGCGCCTGTACGAGCACAAGGGCTCGAGCCGCCGCGCGACGGTGACCAAGGAGACCAGCGACGCGCTCGTCGCGGTCCTCAAGGAGGCCCAGCCCGGCCTCAACGGGCACCTGAACGAGGTCGCGACGCTGGCCCGCAGCGTGGCCGCGCACATGGGCATGCGGCCCGCCGAGCTCGATGAGGTGACCCGCGCCGCGCAGCTGCACGACATCGGCAAGGTGGCCGTGCCCAGCGACATCCTCGACAAGCACGGCCCCCTCGACGAGGCCGAGTGGGAGTTCGTGCGTCAGCACACCCTCGTCGGCGACCGCATCCTCAGCGCCGCGCCGGCGATGTCGTCGGTGGCCGAGATGGTGCGGGCCTCCCACGAGCGCTTCGACGGCGCCGGCTACCCCGACGGGCTGGCCGGCGAGGGCATCCCCCTCGGCGCCCGGATCGTCGCGGTGTGCGACGCCTTCCACGCCATGACGGGCGGGCGGCCCTACCGCTCCGCGATCGAGCCCGACGCTGCTCTGGAGGAGCTGCGTCGCTGCGCCGGTGAACAGTTCGACCCTGACGTGGTCGAGGCGTTCTGCGCGCTGCTGGCCCCGGCGCCGCGCTAGCTACAGGCCCGCGAGCGCGACCAGAAGCTCGCGCCCGGCGCGCTCGCCGAGCTCGAGGTTCGTGACGAGGAACGACTCGTCGGGCGCGTGGAACGCGTCATCGGGGAGTGTGAAGCCGCTCACGATCGTGGGGATCCCACGGGCGGCGAACTCCGCCACCACGGGGATCGAGCCGCCGCTTCGGATCAGCGCCGGCGCCGTCCCGGTCGCGCGCTCGAGCGCCTGCGCCCCGAGCACCAGCGCGGGCAGGTCGGGCTCGAACAGCGACGGGTCGGCGAGCTGCAGCTCGATCGCGACGTCGGCGTCCGGCGGAGCGGCGCCGCGCAGGAGGCCTTCGAGCACGGGCCCCATCTCCTCCGCGCTCTGGCCCGGGGCGAGGCGCATCGACACGGTGGCGCGCGCGACCGCGGGCACGATCGTGCGCGGCTCGCCCGCGACGATCTCGTTGATCTCGATCGAGGGGTACGCGCCATTGCGCTCGTAGTACTCGGCCGCCGCCCCGGGATAGGCCGGGCGGCCGCCAACCTCGGAGAGCACCTGCTCGCCGGGCGGCAGGCGCTCCCAGGAGCTGCGCTCGGTCTCGGCCGGGGGGAGGACGCCGGCGAGCAGCTCCTCGCGCAGCGCCCCGTCGGGGCCGGGGACGACCTCGGCGAGCATGTGGTGGAGCACGTGCAGCGCGTTGAGGACGCTGCCGCCGTAGATGCCTGAGTGCAGGTCGCGCGCCCCGGTGCGCACCTCGATCTGCGCCGTCGCCATGCCGCGCAGCCCGACCGTGATGGCGGGCGTGCGCTCGTCGACCATGCCGGAATCGAAGACGATCGCCGCGTCGGCGCCGCGCTCGTCCGCGCGAATCCACTGCGCGATGGTCTCGGAGCCCGCCTCCTCTTCCCCCTCGACGACGACGCGCACGTTGACCGGCAGCTCGCCCTCGCGGGCGAGTGCGCAGGCCGCGTGCAGCAGCGGCCAGAAGTTGCCCTTGTCGTCGCCGGCGCCGCGGGCGTAGAGCCGACCGTCGCGGATCTCGGCTCGAACGGCGGCGATGTCCACGCGCTCAGATCGCCCGGGCCCTGGACGTCGTAGTGGCCGTAGATGAGGACCGTCGGCGCGTCGGCCCCCGCGGCGTGCAGGTCGCCCACGACGAGCGGGTTGCCGTCGCCGATCTGAACGAGCTCAGCGCTGCCGCCCGCCTGCTCGACGTGCCGCGCCGCCCACTCCGCCGCGCGGCGCAGGTCGGCCGGGTCGCCGCCGCCGGTCGAGATCGACGGGATGCGCAGCCACTCGACGAGTTGGTCCAGGAGATCGCTCATGGACGCGGAGACTAATTCTCCCGGCTAATCCGACCTCCTGAGTAGGATAAGGCGGATGATGTTCTCGACCAAGGCGGAGTACGGCGTGCGCGTGATGGCGCACCTGGCCGGCCGCGACGGCAACGCCCCCACGTCGCTGGCCTCGATCGCGGAGGCCGAGGGCCTGCCGCTCGCCTACCTCGAGCACCTCGCCGCGCGCCTGCGGCGCGCCGAGCTTGTCGAGAGCACCCGCGGAGCGCGCGGCGGCTACTCGCTCGCCCGGCCGGCCGATACCATCACGATGGCCGAGGTGGTGAGGGCGCTCGAGGGTGAGATCGCCCCGATCGAGTGCATCACCGCCGAGGCGGATGGCTCGCTGCACTGCGCACGTGACGGCGAACCCGGGCACGACCCGTGCCCCACCAAGCTGCTGTGGACCCGAGTGCAGGGCTCGATCGTCCGCACCTTGAGCGAGATGACCCTCGCCGACCTGACTTCGTCGCCCCGAAAGGAAGCTGCAACCACATGAGTCTCGAAATCAAGGATCTGCACGTTCGAATCGAAGAGCGGGAGATCCTCCACGGCGTGAACCTGTCCGTGGACAAGGATCAGACCCACGCCCTGATGGGCCCGAACGGATCGGGCAAGTCCACGCTCGCCAACACGATCATGGGCAACCCCAACTACGAAGTCACCGAGGGATCGATCGTCTTCAACGGCGAGGACATCACCGAGGCCGCCCCCGACGAGCGCGCCCGCGCCGGCCTGTTCATGGCGTTCCAGTACCCGGCCACGGTTCCCGGCGTCTCCGTCGCCAACTTCCTGCGCCTCGCGGTGAACTCCCGCCTCGACGAGCCGATGAAGGTGAAGGACTTCGGCAAGATGATGCGCGAGCACGTCGAGATGCTCAAGATCGACCCCTCGTTCGTGAGCCGCTACCTCAACGAGGGCTTCTCGGGCGGCGAGAAGAAGCGCGCCGAGATCCTTCAGCTGGCGATGCTCAAGCCGGAGATCGCCGTGCTGGACGAGACGGACTCGGGCCTCGACATCGACGCCCTGCGGATCGTGGCCGAGGGCGTGAACAAGCTCCGCGGTCCCGAGATGGGCTCACTGATCATCACCCACTACACGCGCATCCTGAACTACGTGAGGCCGGACTTCGTGCACATCATGCTCGACGGCCGGATCGTGCGTGAGGGCGGCCCCGAGCTGGCCGACGAGCTGGAGGACAAGGGCTACGAGTTCGTGCGCGAGGAGGTCGCTGCAGCCGATGCCTCCTAGCTGGCTTGAGGAAGACCGCAAGGCGGCGCTCGAGGCCTACGAGGCCGAGGAGGTGCCCACGTGGCGCCGCTCGGGCTTCTGGACCACCACGCTGCGCAAGCTCGAGCTCGACGCGCTCGAGCCGCGCCGCTACGAGGCGGTCGACGGGCTGCCAGAGCTGGTGCGCGAGGACATCGGCGACGCGCCGCTGGCCGGCCTCATCGTGCAGCGCGGCGCGAGCACCATCCACACCTCGATCGACCCCGCGGTCGCCGAGCAGGGCGTGATCGTGATGCCGCTCGAGCAGGCCGCCGAGGAGCACTCCGACCTGGTGCAGGAGTGGTACATGCGCCGCCTCTCACACGAGGAGGGCAAGTTCTCCGCCGCAAGCGCCGCCTTCTGGACCGGCGGCGCGTTCGTGCACGTGCCCAAGGACGTGCGGGTCGAGCACCCGATCCAGATCGTCTACCTGATCGACGAGCCCGGTACCGCCCAGTACGCCCACACGCTCGCCGTGGTGGGCGAGCACGCCGAGTGCCAGATCCGCGAGTACTGCCTGGGCACCCCGATCGAGGGCCAGGCCCTGCACGCCGGCGCCTTCGAGCTCTACGCGCGTCCGGGGTCGAAGGTGAAGGTGGCCCACTTCCAGGACTGGGGTCCCGGCGAGGTCTACGACATCTCCACCAAGCGGGTCGAGATCGCGCGCGACGCCCACGTGAGCTGGATCCCGATCCACCTCGGCGGGCGGCTGACCAAGCAGACAGCTCGACATCATCACCGCCGAGGAGGGCTCGGACATGCGCCACACCGGGCTCTACTTCACCGAGGGCGAGGAGCACCTCGACCTGTTCACCTCGGACAAGCACGAGGCGGGTCACACCACCGGCGACACCGTGTGGAAGGGCGCGCTCACCGGCGACTCGCGCGCCTCGTACGAGGGCCTGATCCACATCGTCCCGAACGCGCAGGAGACGCACACCTACCTCCAGACCCACCAGATGCTGCTGTCGCAGAAGGCCAAGGGCGACGCGATCCCGTCGCTGATCGTCGAGACCGACAACGTGTCGGCCTCGCACGGCGGCACCGTCGGCGAGCTCGACGAGGACCAGATCTTCTACATGATGGCCCGCGGCATCCCTCGCTCCGAGGCGGTGCGCGTGCTGGTGGAGGGCTACTTCGAGGAGGTCGTGCAGCGCCTCGACGACGACGCGCTGGAGACGCTGGTGCGACGGCGGATCGCCGAGAAGCTGGCGGCCGCCGAGGACCAGGTGGCGGAGTTCATCGGGGAGAGGGCGGAGAGCGCGTGACGCCAGGCACCGCCTCCGCCATCAACGTCCGCGCGGACTTCCCGGTGCTCGACCGCGGCATCGCGTACCTGGACTCGGCGGCAACGTCGCAGAAGCCGCGCCCGGTGATCGACGCGATCAGCTCCTACTACGAGAACTCCAACGCCAACGTTCACCGCGGCGTGTACGCGCTGGCCCAGGAGGCCACCGACCTGTTCGAGGGCGCGCGCGAGCGCATCGCCGCCTTCGTCGGCGGCGAGACCGCCACCACGATCTTCACCCGCAACGCCACCGAGGCGCTCAACCTCGTGGCCTACGCATGGGGCCGCGAGCACGTGGGCGAGGGCGACGAGGTGCTCATCACCCACATGGAGCACCACTCCAACATCGTCCCGTGGCAGCTGCTGTGCCAGGAGCGGGGCGCGAAGCTGCGCTACCTGGAGGTCTCCGACGACGGGCAGCTCTCGCTCGACGAGCTGGACTCCGTGCTCGCGATCCGGCCGCGTGAAGCTGGTGTCGGTCGCGCACGTGTCCAACGTGCTCGGCACGATCAACCCGGTGGCCGAGATCGTCGCCCGCGCACGCGCGGCCGGCGCGGTGTCGGTGATCGACGCGTCCCAGGCGGTGCCACAGATGCCGGTCGACGTCGGCGCGATCGGCGCGGACTTCTACGCCTGGACCGGCCACAAGGCGCTCGGGCCCGACCGGCATCGGCGTGCTGCACGGGCGCCGCGAGCTGCTCGAGTCGATGCGCCCCTTCCTCGGCGGCGGCGACATGATCGCCAACGTCGGGTTCGAGATCATCGACCTGGAACGAGCTGCCGTGGAAGTTCGAGGCCGGCACGTCACCGATCGCCGAGGCGGTCGGCCTGGGCGCCGCGATCGACTACCTCGCCGGAATCGGCATGGACAACGTCCGCGCCCACGAGCGCGACCTGACCGCCTACGCGCTGGAGCGCCTGCCCGAGGTCGAGGGCCTGCGCGTCTTCGGGCCCGCAGACCCGGACAGGCGCGGCGGCGTGGTGAGCTTCGAGCTGGAGGGCATCCACCCCCACGACGTCGCTGAGCTCTGCGACCGCGAGGAGCGTCTGCATCCGCGCCGGGCACCACTGCGCCCAGCCGTTGATGCGGGCGATGGGAGTGCCGGCAACAGCCCGCGCCAGCTTCCACGTCTACAACGACCGAAGCGACGTCGACCGGCTCATCGCGGCGCTGGTGAAGGCGCGCGAGGTGTTCGCGCTCTGATGGACGCGCTCTATCGCGACTACATCCTCGACCACTACAAGAACCCGCGGAACTTCGGGACGCTCGACCCGCACGACCTGGAGGCCCACGACCACAACCCGCTCTGCGGGGACGAGATGGGCGTGCACATCGTGGTCAGGACGGCAAGATCGCCGACCTGCGCTTCCATGGCCAGGGCTGCGCGATCTCCCAGGCGTCGGCCTCCATCGCGTCCGAGGAGCTGATCGGAATGGAGGTCGCGCGACATCGGCGACCTCGACGCGGAGTGGATCTTCGACCTGCTCGGGATCCCCATCTCCCCCACCCGGCGCAAGTGCGCGCTGCTCAGCCTGAAGGTGATGCGCGGCGCCACCACCGGCGACGCGTCCTGGCCGGAATAGCTGCCCCCTCCTCCCGAACCACCGTCGCCACGGCCGCCACGATCGCCGTCGCGCCCACGAGCACAATCGCCGTGATCTCCTCGGAGAGGATCGCCGCGCCCAGCACCAGCGCTATCACCGGGTTCACGTACGCGTAGGTCGTGACCGTTGAGATCGGAGCGTTGCCCAGCAGCCACGTGTAGGCCGTGTAGGCCAGCATCGACCCGAACGTGATCAGGTAGGCCAGGGCCAGCAGCGAGTCGGTGGAGAACTCAGAGGTGTGGACGTCGGACGCCTCGCCCACGACGAGCCCGGCGAGGATCATCGTGCCGCCCGCGATCAACATCTGCCACGCGGTCGACACCAGCGGGTCGGGTGGCAGGGTCATCCGCTTGGAGTAGAACGAGCCCGAGGCCCAGAGCACGGCAGCGAGCACGATCAGCAGCACGCCCCACAGCGGCGCCCCGTCGGGACGGTCGCCGGGCAGCACCAGCACGGCCAGGCCGACGAAGCCGACGATCACGCCGGCAAGAGTCCCCGGCCCGGCCGGTCGCCCTCGCCCAGGCGCATCAGCACGACCCAGAGGGGGACCGAGCCGATGATGAGCGCCGTGAGGCCGGAGGGCACCTCCTGCTCGGCCACCGTCACCAGGCCGTTGCCGCCAAAGCAGAGCAGGTTGCCGGCGAGCGCCGCGCCGAGGGCCTGGGCGCGCGTGATGCGCACCCGCCTTGTGCCGCCACGGAGCCGCAGGATCGCCAGGAAGATCGCCCCGGCCACGGCGAAGCGCGCGCCGGCGCCGAGCAGCGGCGGCACCGTCTCGACCATCACCCGGATCGCGAGGTAGGTGGAGCCCCAGACGATGTAGATCGTGGCTAGGGCGGCCCAGAGCATCCCGCGACGGTGTCACGCCGGCCGAGGCGCCGCAATGTCCCACAATCGGCCAATGCCGACGGTCAGGGAGCCGGGTTGGCCTTCGCCCAGGCGACGATGTCCTTCGACTCGTTGATCACCTGACCGTCGTCGGTGACCAGCACCGGCACCCACCGCTGACCGCTCACCTTCTCGACCTCTTCGCGCTTCCCCAGCTTGTTCAGTGGCGGGATGCCGAGCCCGTGCACCGGGACCACCTCGGGGCTGTGCCCCGCTTCCTTCAGAGCGACGTGGGCGTTGCCGCACGGATGGCCGCCGGGGCGGCCGGTGGTCTGCACGTCCTTGAGGAACCCGTAACAGACGTAGAGCTTCATACGCGCACCCTATCCGGGCGCGGGAGCTAGGCGACTGCTGCGCCGGGAGCCACGCCGAGGACCGGTGGCGCGCCGTACGGCGACGTCTCCAGCCAGGCGACGATGTCCGCCCCGGCCAGCGGACGGCTGAAGTAGTAGCCCTGGGCCGAGTCGCAACCGTGGTCCGCGAGGTGCTTCATTGTCTCCTCGTCCTCCACGCCCTCCGCCACCACGGTCACGCCGAGGTTGTGGGCCAGGTCGATGATCGCCCGCACGATGACGGCGTCCTCCTTCACCGATGCCAGCGTCGTGACGAACGACTTGTCGGCCTTGATCTCCACCACAGGAAGACGCTGGAGATAGACCAGCGAGGAGTACCCGGTGCCGAAGTCGTCGATGGACAGGCGCTCGTCCATCGCCTGGAGCCGAGGCAGCAGGTCGGGCGCGCTGGTGTCGATCAGGTCGCTCTCGGTGAGCTCGAAGGTGAGCTTGTCAGGCGGGATGCCCCATTTCTCCGTGAGCTCGTCGACGCGTTCGAACAGCCCCGTGCCCTCGGCCAGGCAGCGGGCGCCGAGGTTCACCGCCATGGTGAGGTCGTAACCGGCGTCGCGCCAGGCGCGCAGCTGGCGCAGCGCCTCCTCGATCACCCACTCCGTGATTGGGATCAACAGCTCGTGATGCTCCAGCTCCTGGATGAACGCGCCCGGCATCAGCAGCTCTCCCGAAGGGTGCTGCCACCGCAGGAGGGCCTCGACGCCGGTCGCCTGCCCTGTGGTGAGATCGATCTTCGGCTGGTAGTGCAGCACCAGCTCATCGTTCTCGACGCAGGTGCGAAGGTCGTTCAGAAGCGCGAGCCGCCGCGCGGGCTCCTCCTCCTGCTCGGCGGCGAACACCGCGAAGCCGCCGCGACCCGCCCGCTTTGCGTTGTACATGGCCAGGTCGGCGCGCCGCAGAAGGTCGTCGATGTTGTCGCCGTGGTCGGGGACCAGCGCCATGCCGATGCTCGCATCGACGCCGATCTTCCGGCCGTCGACCAGGAACGGCTCGTCGAGCGCCGCGAGGATCTTCGCCGCCACCGACGCCGCGCCGGGCAGGTCCGTGCCGGCCAGCGGGAGGATGCCGAACTCGTCGCCTCCCAGCCGGGCGACCGTATCCCCCTCTCGCAGGCACTCCACCAGCCGCTCCGCCACGAGCTTCAGGACCTCGTCGCCCTGCTGGTGGCCGAACGTGTCGTTGACCTGCTTGAACCCGTCGAGGTCCAGCAGGAGAAGGGCGAGCGACTCCCCGGACCTGGACGTGGCTCGAACCGCCTGGTTCACACGGTCCTCGAACAGCACACGGTTGGGCAGCTCGGTGAGGTTGTCGTGCAGCGCCTGGTGCTTCAGCGCCTCGACATAGGAGTGGCGCTCCGAGATGTCGCGAACGCACGCGATGTGGATGTTGCCCGGCTGGATATCGCTGAGCTCCACCTCGACGGGAAAGCTCGACCCGCTCTTGCGCTTTCCGGTGAATGGTGTGTTCCGTGGCGCCTTCGGCGCGGAGGGCGGTAGATACAGCTCGGCGGGCTCGACGCCGTCGGCGAAGTCCTCTGGGTGGCTGGGGCCCAGCATCATCGACAGTGGGCTTCCGATCGCCTCCTGCTCCGAGTATCCGAACAGGTCCTCCGCGGCGCGGTTGAAGGACTCGATCACGCCGGAGTGGTCCAGCGTGATGATCCCGTCGGCCACGTTCGCGAGCACGGAGACGGTGCGCGCCTCCGCCTCCCTCAGAGCGCGCGACTTGACGAAGAGATCGGCGAAGATCGTGACCTTCGCGCGAAGGATGTCGGGGAGGATCGGGGCGAAGATGAAGTCCACGGCACCGCTGGCGTAGGCCACCGCCAGCTGGGCCTCCTCCTCGATGTGCGCCGTCACGAAGATGATGGGGATGTGCTCGCAGTCGCGCCGTAGGCGGATGAGCCGGGCGGTCTCGTATCCGTCCATGGTGGGCATCTGCACGTCGAGGAGGATCACGGCGAACTGCTGCTCCACCACGGCATGCAGGGCGGCTTCACCCGAGTCGGCCTCCACGATCGTGTGCCCGAGCGGCTCCAGGATCGAGGTGATGGCCAGCCGCTTGCCCACGGTGTCGTCCACCACGAGGATCGTGGCGGCCTCCGCCGGGAGGACGGCTGCCTGCGCTCCGTTCGATTCCATCGGGAACGCGCCTACTCGCCCGGCGCCTCGGCCGGGCTGGAGACCGGGAGCCAATGGGCGAGGGCCGAGAGGAGCTCCGAGGAGTCGACAGGCTTGGGGATGTAGTCCGAGGCGCCGGCGTCGAGACAGCGGGTGCGCTCTCCCTCAACGACCTTTCCGGTGACGGCGATGATCGGGAGCGTCTCGGATGCCGACCGGCTCTCTGATGGCGGCGATCGTCTCGTAGCCCGTCATCACCGGCATCATGATGTCCATGAGAACCAGGTCGATGTCGGCGTGCTCGTCGAGCAAATCGAGCGCCGCGCGCGCCGCTCTGAGCCGGCAGAGCCATCATGCCTCCGCGCTCCAGAAGCGCTGTGAGCGCGAAGATGTTTCGGTACTCGTCGTCGACTATCAGGACCTTGGCCGTGGCACCGGGGGTCGACGAGGGCACGGGTCGTAGTGGCGTGATCCTGAGCGGGTGATCGAGCTCCCCGACCACCGGTGACCCGGGTGCCTCGTCGTCCGTGGCTGTGTCGCCGTTGGTTGAGGCGGGCACGGTTGGAAGCGGAGCCACAACCGGAGCCAAAATGGAGCCGCCACCAGGGCGGCCACCGGGGCCACCACGGGTGCGGGCGCCTGCGCGTTGAGGGGGAAGTAGATCGTGAAGGTGCTCCCCTGCCCGGGCTCGCTGCTCAGGACGATCTCGCCGCCGAGCAGGGCGACGAGGTCGCGGCTGATCGAAAGCCCGAGGCCGGTCCCACCGTGCTCGCGCGAGGTGGTGCCATCGGCCTGGGCGAAGGCCTCGAACATCGCGCTCTGCAGCTCCTTCTCGATGCCGATGCCCGTATCGGTCACGCTGATCGCCAGGGCGGCCCTGGCCTCGGCGCGCTCCATCTTCAGGCTCACCGAGCCCTGCTCGGTGAACTTCAGCGCATTGGAGAGCAGGTTCTTCAGCACCTGCCGCAGGCGGGACGGGTCGGTGACGAAGGTGGGCGGCAGGTCCTCGGCCACGTGGACCGAGAACTCCAGGCCCTGGCCCTCGGCGAGCGGCTGGAAGGTCTTGGCCATGCTGTCGGCGAGCTCGCTCAGCGACACCTCGCTGAGCTGCATCTCCACCGTCTTGGACTCGATCTTCGCCAGGTCGAGAATCTCGTTGAGGAGCTTGAGCAGGTCGAGCCCGGACGAGCGGATCACGTTCGCGTACTGGACCTGGCGCTCCGAGAGGTTGCCGTCGGGGTTGTCCTCCAGCTGCTCCGCGAGCACGAGCAGGCTGTTGAGCGGGGTCCGCAGCTCGTGCGACATGTTGGCGATGAACTCCGACTTGTACTTCGATGCGACCGAGAGCTCGGCGGCCTTCTCCTCGACCAGCCGCTTGGCCGCCTCCACCTCCTGGTACTTGCTCTCCAGCTCCTCCTGGCCGGACTGCAGCTCGAGGGCCTGCGACTGGGACTGCTGGAGCAGCTCGTCGGTGACCGATGTGGCGTCCACGGTGTTGAGCACGAGCCCGATGCTCTCGGTGAGCTGGTCCAGGAGCGACTGGTGCGCGTCGCTGAACGGTGAGAAGGAGGCGAGCTCGATCACGGCCCGCACCGATCCCTCGAACAGGATCGGGAGGACGATGATGTTCAGCGGCCGCGACTCGCCCAGGCCGGAGTTGATCCGGATGTAGTCGTCGGGGACGTCGGTGAGCAGGATGCGCTCCTTCTCCAGGGCGCACTGGCCCACCAGGCCCTCCCCCAATTGGAAGCTGCTGCCCAGGTGCTTGCGCTCCTTGAACCCGTAGCCGGCCTGGAACTCGAGCGATGGCGTGCCGCCATCGCCCGGGTCGACCAGGGCGTAGAACACGGCGTGCTGGGCGGACACCAGCGGCGCCAGCTCGGACAGGATCATGTTGGACACCGTGAACAGGTCGCGCTGGCCCTGAAGCATGCGGGTGAACCGCTCGAGGTGGGTCTTGAGCCAGTCCTGCTCGGTGTTCTGGCGCATCGTCTCGCGCAGGTTGCGGATCATCTCGTTGAGCTTGTCCTTGAGCACGGCGACCTCGCCGCTGGCCTCGACGCTCACCTGCCGCGTGAGGTCGCCCTCGGTCACGGCGGTGGCCACCTCGGCGATCGCGCGCACCTGGTCGGTGAGGTTCGCCGCGAGCTGGTTCACGTCGTCGGTGAGGTCCTTCCAGACTCCGGCGACCTCCTCGGACTGCGCCTGGCCGCCGAGCTTGCCCTCGACGCCGACCTCTCGGGCGACTCGGGTGACCTCGCCTGCGAAGCGGTTGAGCTGGTCGACCATCGCGTTCACGGTGTTCTTGAGCTCGAGGAACTCGCCACGCACGTCGGCGGTGATCTTCTTGCTCAGGTCGCCGTTGGCCACCGCGGTGGTCACCTCGGCGATGTCGCGGACCTGGCCGGTGAGGTTGCCGGCCATCAGGTTCACGTTGTCGGTGAGCTCCTTCCAGACGCCACCGACCTCGATCGTGTACGCCGCGGCCTGCCCGAGCTTGCCCTCGGTGCCCACCTCGCGGGCCACGCGGGTGACCTCGGAGATGAAGCCGTTCAGCTGATCGACCATGTCGTTGATGGTGTTCTTGAGCTCGAGCATCTCGCCGTGCACCTCGACCGAGACCTTCTTGCTCAGGTCCCCGCCGGCCACGGCGCCGATCACGCGCTGCATCTCGGTGCTGGGACGGACGAGGTCCTCGATCAGCGAGTTGACGGATTCGATGCAGTCGCCCCAGACCTCGTTGCTGCCCTTGAAGGAGACGCGCTGCGAGAGCTTGCCCTCCTTGCCCACCACGCGGCTCACGCGCTCGAGCTCGGTTCCCAGCGCCTGATTCGCGCCGATGATGTCGTTGAGGGAGTCCGCGACCTTGCCGGCGACGCCGGTCAGGTGGATCGGCATCCGGGCCGTGAAGTCACCGGCCTTGACCTGGCTGAGTACGCCGAGCAGCAGCTCGGAATCCAGTGCTGCGGTGTCTTCAGATGCTCCGTTGCTTGCCTGGGGCGAGGCGGGTGATTCGGTCGGCATGGGACTGAAAGTCCTCTGATTGCGGGGTCCGCCGGCACGCCAGGAGGCGCTTGCGGCAGATAAGGAGATCCCGCAGTCGCCGGATGGCGATCACTGCCCTTGGGGGCGGGGGAGAGATCCCGAACTATTGGTCGCTATCGGCAGCCGGTGCCCCGGCCATTAGCCCTCAGTCCACGACGGGCGCCAGAGCGGATGGGACGGGCCGCACGAACACCTGGGCCCCCACCTCGAAAAGCTCCAGCGAGGGCAGCTGTACGACCAGCCGCCGGCCGCCCTCATGGCGCAGCCGGTAGAGCACGTCATGCCCCCGGAACTCGCGGCCGACCACCTCGGCGTTTGGGGTGTGATCCGCGCTGAGCTGCAGCTGCTCGGGACGGAGCGCCACGTTCACGGATCCCGTCGCTGCGCTCACCAGATCGAGCACACCGAGCTCGGTCTCGACCTGCCGGCCGTCCGCGGCCCCGGACAGCACGTTCACCTCGCCCACGAACTGCGCGGCCCAGCGGCCCGCGGGCCTGGCGTAGACCTCCTCCGGGCGCCCCACCTGCACGAGCTTGCCCGCCCGCATCACGGCCAGCCGGTCTCCCAGGGCGAGGGCCTCCTCCTGGTCGTGGGTCACCAGCAGCGCGGCGGCGCCCGCCTCCCGCAGGATCAGCTCGACCTCTCGCCGCAGGTCCGCCCTGAGCGTGGCGTCCAGGCTGGAGAAGGGCTCGTCCAGCAGGACGATCGCCGGCTCGGGCGCCAGGGCTCGTGCCAGCGCCACCCGCTGGCGCTCGCCGCCGGACAGCTCGTGGGGGTAGCGATCGGCCTTGTGCTGGAGGCCCACGAGCTCGAGTGTGCGCTGGGTCAGGCGATCGCGGTCCTCAGTCGCGTGGCGCGCCAGCCCGAACGCCACGTTCCCGCGCACGCGCAGGTGCGGGAAGAGCGCGTAGTCCTGGAAGACCATCCCGATCCGCCGGCGCTCGGGCGGCACCCAGCAGCCCGGCCCGGCCACCGTCTCGCCGGCCACCACCACCGCCCCCTCGTCCGGCACCTCGAAGCCCGCGATCAGGCGCAGCAGCGTCGTCTTGCCGCAGCCCGACGGGCCGAGCACCGTGACCAGCTCCCCCTCGGCGATCGCGAGATCGACCCCCGCGACGGCCTCGGTGGCGCCGAAGCTCTTCGCCACACCCTCCACCCGGATGCTCACGCGGCGGCCCTCCGGGACAGGCGGATCAGCAGCGCCACGGGCAGCAGGCCGACCAGCACGATCATCAGAGCCGGCAGGGCGGCGGTCCGGTAGAGGGACTCGGTGGTGGCCTGCCAGACGGCCACCGCCAGCGTGTCACCGCCCAGCGGTCGCAGCAGCAGCGTGGCGGGAAGCTCCCTGAGCACCTCGGTGAATACCAGCAGACCCGCGGTGAGCAGGGCGCCCGAGATCATCGGCACGTGCACCCGCGCGAGCACGTCAAGACGGTCGGCGCCGAGGCCGCGGGCCGCCTCGTCGAGCGAGGGAGGCACCCGCTCGAGGCCGGCGTCGACGGTCTGGAAGGCGAGAGCGAGGAAGCGAACGGTGTAGGCCACGAACAGTCCGATTACGGTGCCTGTGAGCAGGAGGCCGACGCCCGCGGCGTCATCCAGGCGATGGTCCAGCCAGCCCAGGGGCACGATAACGGCCACCGCCACCACCGACCCTGGCAGCCCGTAGCCGATCGTCGCCACCCGGACCGCCCGCCCGCCGGCGCGCGAGCGGGACGCCCGCCTGCCGTAGGCCAGCAGAAGCGCGGCCCCGCACCACCAGCGCGATCGACATCGTGGCCAGCAGCACGCTGTTGCGTGCGGCGGTCCCGAACTCCGGCGCGAGCAATCCGCGGGACACGGACTGGACCGCCCACACCGAGAGCTGCGCCACGGGAGCCCCCACCACCAGCACCAGCAGCGCGAGCGGGCCCGCCACGGCCGCAACGGCGGCCGGGCCGCGAAGCCGGAAACGCGTGATCGCGCCCCCGTCTCCCGCGTGCGCATACCGCGCGCGCCCGCGCGACGCGCGCTCGAGCACCAGCAGCGTGAGCGTCACCGCCACAAGCATCGTGGCCAGTTGGAGGGCGGCATCGCGCTCGAAAGCTCCGGTGTAGACCTTGTAGATCGCGTTGGTGAAACTCTGGACGCCGAGCAGGTTCACCGACCCGAAGTCGGCCAGCGACTCCATCAGAGCCAGCGCCACGCCGCCGATGATCGCGGGCCTGGCCATCGGGATGGCCACCCTCAGGATGGCCCGCAGCGGGGTCAGCCCCAGCCCCCGCGCGGCCTCGACCAGCTCCGCCCCCTGCGCGACGAACGCCGTGCGGGCCAGCAGGTAGACGTACGGGTAGAGCGTGAGCGTGAACACCGCCACGGCGCCCGCCGTTGACCTCAGCGGCAGCCAGGTGAGCCCCAGGTCGTCGCGCGCGCCCAGCGCAAACAGCGTGAACACGTAGCTCGGCATGGCGAGGGGGAGCACCAGCGCCCACTCCAGCCAGCGCCGGCCCGGGAACTCGCAGAAGCACACCAGCGCGGCAAGGCCCGTGCCCAGCAGGAACGTGCCCAGCCCCACGCCGACCACCAGTGCGGCGGTGGCCTCGGCGGCGTCCGGCAGCAGTCCCTTGAAGTCCGCGAGAGCGCCCGGTGAGGCCACAAAGCTGGCCGGCAGAACCAGCAGTGGGCCGGCCACCAACGCCGCGGCCACGACCGTGAGGACGGTCCAGCCGTCCGGCCGCGACCACCGCCGCCGCCCCATCGCGGCGGGCCGCGCGACCGCGCTCAGTTCCACCCCACGTCGGTCATCATGCTCACGGCGTCGTCCAGGTGCTCCCCGGCGCCGGCCACATCGATGGGATCCCGCTTGAAGGTGCCGAACTGCTTGATCTCCGGCGTGGTGTCGGACTGGGAGTCCACGCCGAACTCGTGGTTGTTCTGCGCGAAGACGCGCTGCTGGCGTGGATCGGTGAGGTAGCGCACGAGCTTCTTGGCGGTCTCCTCCTGGTCGGCGCCCTTGACCACCCCGATTCCCGACAGGTTCACGTGCGTGCCGCGCCCGTCCTGGTCGGCCCAGACCGGCGCCACGGGGAAGTCCGGGTCGTCCTCGAGCTCGCGGCCCAGGTAGTAGGAGTTGGTCAGCCCGACATCGCAGGTGTCGTCGCGGATGGCCTTCAGAACATCGACGTCCGAGCCCACGATCTCCGGGTCGTTGGCCATCCAGCGTTCCAGCATCCTCCTGGTGGCCGCCTCGCCGTCCTTCGCGATCCGGTCGGCTACGAACGAGACGTTGTACTCGCTGGTGCCCGAGCGCAGGCACAGCCGGCCCTTCCAGCGCGGATCGCCCAGGTCCTCGTAGGTGGTCGCGTCGGTGGCCTTCACGCGCTCGGTGGAGCGCATGATCGTGCGCGCCCGCACGGTGAGCCCGTACCAGCGGCCCTTGGGGTCGCGCAGGTTCTCGGGCACGTGCTTCTGCGCCTCGGGATCGAGGTCGGGCGCCAGCAGCCCCGCCTGCTCCGCACGCCACAGGTTGGCGGCGTCGACGGTGATCAGCACGTCTGCCTTGGTGTTCTCACCCTCGCTCTGGAGCCGCTCGTAGAGCGAGGACGCGTCGCCGCCGAAGAGGGTCATGTCCACGTCCTCGTCCGCGGCGAAGGTCTCGAACGGCTTCTCCTCGCCGTAGTGCGACCGCGCGGTGTAGACCACCAGCTTGTCGCCTCCACCCGAGGTGGCCACCACAACGCCCACGAAGGCGCCCGCGACCACGAGCAGGGCGACGGATCCGAGGGCGATCAGCTTCCGGCGAGACACGCGGTTAGGGTAGCCTAATCGACGTCCGGACCCGTGCCGGTCGCGCCGAGTCCGCATCGCTAGACTCGATATCCGACCACGCAGAACGGATTTCCGCACCCGGCAGAGGATCCAATGGCAGCCAAGGACAAGACACGAATCGCCAAGCCCAGCCCGATCGTCGAGGACGATCAGGGCCAGCTGATCGCCCAGAAGGGCATCTCCCGCGAGGTGATCGAGGAGCTGTCCAAGGTCAAGGGCGAGCCGCAGTGGATGCGCGACCTGCGCGTCAAGTCCTACGAGATCTTCATGCGCAAGCCCATCCCCACCTGGGGCGTGGACCTGTCCGACCTCGACCTCGACGAGCTGGTGCTCTACAGCCCGCCCGAGGCCGGTCGCTACGACAGCTGGGACGACGTCCCGGAGAACATGAAGAAGACCTACGAGGACCTCGGCATCCCCGAGGCCGAGCGGGAGCACCTCGCCGGCGTCGTGGGCACCTGGCGCCAGGAGCCGGTCTACGAGAACCTCAAGAAGGAGTACGCGGACCTGGGGATCCTCTTCACCTCCATGGACACCGCGATCACGGAGTACCCCGAGCTGGTGCAGGAGTACTTCATGAAGAAGTGCGTGCCGCCGCAGGACAACAAGTTCTCGGCGCTGCACGGCGCGGTCTGGTCCGGCGGCTCGTTCCTCTACGTGCCCAAGGGCGTGAAGGTGGACCTGCCGCTACAGGCCTACTTCCGCATGGAGGGCGCCAACGAGGGCACCTTCGAGCACACGCTGATCATCGCCGACGAGGGCTCCGAGGTGAACTACATCGAGGGCTGCACCGCGCAGACCTACTCGGTCAACTCGATGCACTCCGCCGTGGTGGAGATCTTCGTGAAGGAGGGCGCCAAGGCCCGCTACACGACCGTGCAGAACTGGTCCAAGGACGTCTTCAACCTGAACACCAAGCGCGCGATCGTGGAGGCCGAGGGCACCGTGGAGTGGGTCGGCGGCTCGATGGGCGCCAAGAAGGTGATGCTCTACCCCGGCTCGTTCCTGATGGGCGAGCACGCGCGCGCCGACCACCTCAACGTGGGCGTCGCCTCCGGCGACGTGTGGAAGGACACCGGCGCCAAGGTCGTGCACCTCGCGCCGAACACCACGTCCAACATCCTCGCCAAGTCGATCTCCAAGGACGGCGGGATCATGGGCTACCGCGGACTGGTCCGCATGGGCCACAACTCGCAGGGCAGCAAGTCACACGTGCAGTGCGACGGCCTGATGATGGACCCGTACAGCCGCTCGGACACCTGGCCCGACATCCAGATCCAGAACCCGCACGTGACCGTGGCCCATGAGGCCGTGGTCGGCAAGATCTCCGACGAGCAGCTCTTCTACCTCCAGTCGCGCGGCCTCTCCGAGGAGGAGGCGGCCGGGATGATCGTGAACGGCTTCATCGAGCCGGTCACCAAGGAGCTGCCGATGGAGTACGCCGTGGAGCTGAACCGGCTGATTCAGCTCGAGATGGTTGGCTCGATCGGCTGAACCCAGCCGGATCGCGCAGGTCGAGGACGCGGCGGAGACCGCCCGCCTCCTCGACCGCTTCCAGGCGGAGTACGACGAGAACACCCCGGGCGCCGAGGTGCTCGAGCCGCGCGTGGTCGAGCACATCGAGCGCGACCTGAGCGTCTTCCTGCTCGCCGGGCCCGCCGGACGTGGGCGTGGCGCAGCTGCGCTTCCGCGAGTACCTGCTCACGGGCAAGCCGATGGTCTACCTCGAGGAGCTGTACGTGGTGCCCGACCGCCGCGGCGAGGGCCACGGCCGCGGCGCTGATGGAGACCGCGTTCGAGCGTCGCCCGCGAGCGCGGTGCGACCACGATGGAGCTGGGACGGCGACGGACGACCGCGCCGCGCGCGGGCTCTACGAGAGCCTCGGCTTCACGAACCTCGAGAAGCCGGGCGACCCTGCGCACGTCGATGCTCTACTACGAGCGCGAGCTGTGATCGTCGATGACCTGAGGCTCGACGAACGTGACGGCGGCTGGGAGTTGTCCGCACGGCTCGGTCAGAGCAAGCTCGCTCCGGTGAAGGAGAGCGGCTCTGGTACCGCATTCCGGCCGCGCTCCGTCCACGTGAGCTCGAGCCTCTCCGTTTCTCGCGGGCCTGCTGGCTGCCAGGGCGTGTGGCGCGGCGAGCCGCTGACCATCGATGGGCACGGACTCCACCAGTGCTCGAATACCGCGGAACGGGCGAAGGAGGTCTACTGGAGCTGATCCAAGCTGTCCGAACGTCGAGTCAGGGACGAGACGCACCCCGCGGGTCGCACCGGCGCCGGCGACGCAGCCGGGTCGCTGCCTGATCGTCGTAGGCAGTACGACCTGAGTACACGCGCGCCGACGGCTCAGCCGCGCGCGGAAGCGACATCCCGACTGAGCATGTTCGCTCGCCGGCCTCGGCGGACTTGCGTCGCCGGCTGCGTCCGTCGAGTATGCTCAGAAGCCGATGGACCTGGAGGGGCATGGACGCCTGGTGCCCGACGGCCGGGGCGGGGGCCCGGCCGGTCACCATCGACAGCGGCCTTCGGGCGCCGGTCGAGCCGCACCGACGCTGGGGGTACGGCCACGAACGACCTCGGCGCGCATGGGCTCGCCCTGGGTCACACCTGAGAAGCCGGCGAGCCCGTGACGCGATGCTCACTCGAGGAGCGGATCAGCGTCGATGCCCGGGGTCGCACCCGGAGCTCGACCCGCTCTGGTCAACCGAGCGGACCGAGATCGTGCACGACGGAGCCGAGGTGACGCGGACCGAGGCGGACGCGCGGGGCCAGATCAACGGCCCTGGAGGCCGCAAGATGCGCGTGACCGAGCGCGACGAACTACGCAAGGTACCCTAAGGCGCCAACGAGGCCCGCTCGCGCAGCCTCGGCCGAGGCGTCGAGCGGCCCGCACCGCTCACGCCAGCCCCAGCGCGTCCCGAGTCGTCGCGACGGCGAACCCGCCCAGCACCTCCACGTGGCCCCCCCCCGCCTCGGGACGATCCGCCCTGAAGGGTGAGCTCGCCAGTTTCTGCGCCCCACGCCGCGCGATGAATTCGCCGGCACGATCGAGCCAGCGCAGGCCGACATCCGCAAGCGGGTGAAGCCAGCCGCGCGAGTCGTCGTCCAGTGCGAAGTCCATCAAGCGACGCGTAACCGTTCGAGTAGCCTGTCCTCCTCAGGCGGGGCGCTGGATCGGCCAGGGCATCGTCGCGGCGAGGTCGTCCGCGCTCGACGGGCTCGTCGGTTGCCTCCAGGGGCCCGTCGCAGACAGGGCAGCGCACCCCCGGCCGTGGCTTCGGCGGCGCTGAAGAGCTTGCGGTGGCAGCGAGTGCAGCGGATGGCGATCACGGGCGTCCTTTCGTCGTCGTGCCGCCAGCGTGACGAGCAAATCGAAGCGCAGGGTAAGTCTCGCGGTTACAGTTGGACGCGGCCCATGAACTCGCCCGCGATAGTCGTGGTCGACCCCGATCCCACCGCACGGGGCACCCTGGAGCTCGCCCTTGGGAATCGCTACGCGAGCGACTACACGATCGCCTGCGTCGGGTCCGCGGAGGAGACACTGGCGGCGCTCGAACGGCTGAAGGAGGAGAGGCTCGCCGGCCGCGCTCGTGCTGGTCGCCAATGACCTGGGCGCGACGACCTGCGGTAACCTCCTCGAGCGCGCGGGGCAGCTCCACCCCCATGCCAAGCGCGCGCTGCTGGTGCCATGGCCCGCCAGCGGCGACCCGCCCACCGCCCGCGCGATCTACGACGCCATGGCGCTCGGGCGCATGGACTACTACGCGCTGAAGCCCGCCACTCCCTCGGACGAGCTGTTCCACGCCGCCATCTCGGGCTTCCTGCTCGAGTGGAGCAAGGGCCGGCACAACTCGCCCCACACGGTCCACGTGATCGGCGAGACGTGGTCCGGGCGGGCCTACGAGCTCAGGGACACCCTGCAGCGCTGCGCCGCCCCCCACGCCTTCCACCTGGCGGGGTCCGAGGCGGGACGCGAGCTGCTGGCCAGGTTGACAAGGAGGTCGAGCTGCCTCTGATCGTCCTGCCCGACGGGCAGGTGCTGGTCGATCCGACCAATCTCGAGATCGCACAGGCGGTCGGCGGGGCGGCCGACTCCGATCAGAGGAGTTCGACCTCGTCATCGTGGGCGGGGACCCGCCGGGTTGTCGGCTGCGGTGACCGGCGCCTCCGAGGGCCTCACACGCTCGTGATCGATTCGGGAGGAATCGGCGGCCAGGCGACCTCCAGCTCCCTGATCCGCAACTACCTGGGTTTCCCCCACGGAGTCACCGGCGGCCAGCTCGCCAACCGCGCATACGACCAGGCGTGGGTCTTCGGCGCGGGCTTCGCGTTCATGCAGCGAGCGACCCAACTGAGCAGGACGGGGACCGGCTGGCCTGAGCCTTCCGGGTCAACCGGCCGTGAGCGCCCGGACCGTGCTCCTCGCAACCGGGGCCGAGTGGCGAGACTCGGCGTCCCGTCGCTGGAGGCGCTAACGGGCGCCGGCGTCTTCTACGGCGGGCCCGTGTCCGAGGTCGCAGGCGGTGGCCGGAGAGGACGTCTACATAGTCGGGGGTGCAAACTCGGCTGGGCAGGCGGCGCTGCACCTGGCGCGCTTCGCGCGCAGCGTGACGCTCGTCGTGCGCGCGCCGTCGCTCGCGGCCGGGATGTCGCACTACCTGATCCAGGAGATGGAGGCCACGTCCAACGTCGAGGTGCGGCTCGAGACCACGGTCGTCGGAGGCGGAGGCAGCGGCTACCTCGACCACCTTGTGCTGCGCTCGCCCGAAGGGCAGGAGGAGACAGTGGCGGCCGGCGGGCTGTTCGTCGCTGATCGGGGCCAGGCCCAACACCGATTGGCTACCGGCGTCGATCGCCCGCGATCCGACGGCTTCCTGCTGACCGGGCCCGACCTTGCCGAGACAGGGTCTGGCTGCTCGAGCGGCCCCCGTTCAGGCACGAGACGAGCCTCCCCGGAGTGTTCGCCGCCGGCGACGCCCGGCATGGGTCGGTGAAGCGGGTCGGCTCGGCGGTGGGCGAGGGTGCGGTGACGGTTCAGCTGATCCACGCCCTGTTCGCCTCAGAGGGTCTCTATCCCAGCCCGCCCGGCCGCAATCCGCGTCTGTATCAGAGGACGAGCCTGCGCTCCATGTAACGGATCGCCAGTCGCCACGACACGAACGCGAAGCCGACCAGGAACGAGACGTGCCAGACGTCCGCCCAGCCCTCGAAGCCGAAGACGGCGTTTCGCACGAGCTCGACGGTGTGGAACAGCGGATTAATGTGGCCGAGCACCTGCGCCCACTTTGGTAGCTCGTCGAGCGGGAAGAAGGTCCCGGCCACCAGGAACATCGGGGTGAGCAGCCCGCTCTGCCAGTAGGAGAAGCTCTCGATCGCCTTCGACCTGGCCGCGATGAAGATGCCGAAGACCGCCCACCCGAACCCGGACAGCGCCCGCGATCTCCGGCACCAGCAGCATTCCCCAGCTGGGGTCCAGGCCGAAGACCACGGCCACGAGCATCGGCACGCACCCGTAGACGCCGGTGCGCATGCCGATCCACAGGGCCTCGGCGGTGACCAGCTCCTCGGTGTCGACCGGCGCGGCCAGGATCGCGTCGTAGGTGTGCTGGAACTCGAACTTGATGAAGGTCGAGTACATGGCGGGGAAGGCCCCCGAGAACAGCACCGTGGTGGCCACGATCCCGGTGCCCACGAAGTCGATGTAGTCGTACCCCCCGACCTCGCTCACGAGCGACCCGAAGCCGAAGCCGAAGGCCAGCAGGTAGATCGTCGGGTCGATCGTCGAAGAGAAGGTCGACGAGCGCCAGTACGACGAGAAGTTCACGATCTCGCGCACCATCACGCCCTGGAGCGCGGCGCGCTCGAGGCGACCCAGACGGCGCGGTACCGAGGCGGCCTCCACTAGGTGATCTCCTCTCCGGTGAGCAGCACGAAGACGTCCTCGAGGTTGGTCACTCGGCGCTCGCCGTCGATGTCGCTCGCGCCGTTGGCGCGGAGGATCGACACCGAGGTGCCGGTCCGGCGCGTGCTCCAGCCGCGCTCCAGTGCGATGCCCTCGACCTCGGTCAGCCGCGTGGGCGACCCGTACACCTCGATGGCCTCGGGCCCGGCGTGCTCGGCGATCAGCTCGCGCGGCGAGCCTACGGCCACGGCCTTGCCGTGGGACATGATCGTGACCTCTTCGCAGAGGCGCTCGGCCTCCTCGATGTAATGCGTGCTCATCAGGATCGAGACGCCCTCCGACCGCAGCCGGTCGATCAGCGCCCACAGCTCCTGGCGCACCTGGGGGTCGAGCCCCACGGTGGGCTCGTCGAGGAGCACCAGCCGCGGTTCATGCAGCAGGGCGCGCGCGATCAGCAGCCGGCGGCGCATGCCGCCGCTCAGCTCGTCGACCTTGGAGGCCCGGCGGGCGCCGAGGTTGGCGAGGCCGAGGCAGCGCTCGATCGCCTCCTGGCGCTCGCCGGCGGGCACGCGGTAGAGGTGCGAGAAGACGAGCAGGTTCTGCTCCACCGTGAGCGAGACGTCGAGGTTGTCGAGCTGGGGCACCACGCCCATCGCCGCGCGCGCCTGCTTGGAGTCCCCGGGCAGCCGGAAGCCCAGCACCTCGAGCTCACCCTCATCCCCGATCACCTGCGCGGTGAGCGCCTTCATGGTGGTCGACTTGCCGGCGCCGTTGGGTCCGAGCAGGCCGACGCACGCCCCGAACGGGACGTCGAGATCCAGGCCGTCGACAGCGGTGATCGAGCCGAACCGCTTGACGAACCCGCGCAGCTTGATCGCGGAGCTCACGTCGGGGAGTTCTATCGGAGGCTCGCAACGCGAACCGTTCGGCTACCCCCCGAGTGAGGCCGCGAAGACCTCCAGGTCGCTCGGCGCGCCCTTCGCCTTGAAGCGGCGCTTGCGCTTGAGCGTGATCGTGTCCTTGTCGAGGCGCTCACACGCGACTCCCGACACCAGCACCTCCCCGGCCCCGGCTGCCTCGGCGATCCTCGCCGCCACGTTCACGTCCACCCCCAGGTAGTCGCGCCCCACCTTGCGAGGGCGGCCCGTGTGCAACCCGGCGCGCAGGCTGGGCTGGTGGCCTCCGACCTCCACATCCTCGATCGCCGCGACCGCCTCGAGCGCCGCCTCCACCGCCTCACCCGGCTCGTCGAACACCACCATCAGGCCGTCGCCGAGGCGCTTAACGATCTTGCCGCCGCGGTCCTCCATGGGCGGCTCGACCACATGGGCGACCTGACGCAGCAGGTCGACGGCCATGGTGTCCCCCGCCTCCAGCGCCCATTCCGAGAACTCCACGAGGTCGGTGAAGAGGATCGTGAGCTCGCGCTCGCCCCGGCCGCGGCCCTGTGACTCCGACAGCGCCTGCCACACCTGGAGCGCGGAGAGCCCGACCTCGCGCATCGCCGAGGGCCGCTCGGCGGTGATGGCGGACAGCCGCTGGCCCAGCAGGGCCGAGGGCTCATCGCCCGCGGTGGACAGCGGGTCCCCGTAGTCCTCGTCCCCCGGGAGCAGCGAGCGCAAGGCACGCGCCACCTTGATCGTCTGGGGGCGGGAGTCCAGCTCACGCAGTTTGTCGCGCCGGGTCACTCGCGGTTTCCTCCGGGAATTCGCCTCGCCAGCCGGCCGATGTCCTGGAGCGGCGCCATCTCGATCCGAAGCGCCTCGAGCGTTTTCTCGACCTCGAGGAGCACGGGCATCGCGGCCTCGATGTTCTCCATCCGGCCGTCCATCTGGACAACAGCCTCCTCGATCTCCGCAAGCTTGCGCTCGATGCCCGGGAGGGTGCGGGTGGCCTTCGCCATCGCCGCGGTGTTCTCCGCGATCTCGGGAAGCACCTTGAGCGTGTCGAGAAGCGCTGCCGCGCCACCGATCGGCCGCCCAAGCGGGTTCGGGATGCCGAGCATCGTTTGAGAAGTATCTACGCCGGGAGTGCTGCCGTGCGGCGCCCCGGCCGCGGACGGCGCAGGGGCGCGCCCGCGGTGTGCACCCGCCGCAGCGCCCACGCCAAGCCCAGCAGCAGCGCGGCCATGAGACCGGCCAGCACCAGATACGCCGGGAGCCGCACCCATGAGACGCCATCCCGCGACTCGCGCTGGAGGAACTCCTTGTCCGGAAGCACCGCGCGGGTGAACTGCGCCTCGGCCGGTACCTCCGCCGCGGGAATGGCGGGGTCGGCCGGCATGTAGAGCGGCAGGGTCTGGAGCGAGCGCCCCTTGGCGATCCGCAGGCCGGCCTTCCACTCACCGTGGACCGGGATCGGCTCGGTCGAGCGGAACACGCCCGGGGCGATCTCCTTGGGGCGGTTCAGCACGAGGCCGCCGCCCTGCCACGCGATCACGTCGATCCACTCCGCGTCGTCGGCGGCGTCGGGCGGGTCCAGCCGCGCGGTCATCTCGACGGTGCGCTCGGGGCCGGATTCCAGCGTCCGCAGCGTGACGGTCGCCGTGGTCGACGACCCGTCGGTCTTCGCCATCGGCCAGGCGATCACCACGAGGAGCGTGAGCGCTGCGGCGCCGGCGGCCCACCCCGGGCCGATCGGCCCTGCGGGCGCACGGCCGCGGAGGGCGCCTCCGATGAACGCTCCGAGCACGCCGCCCGCGAGGGCGGCCGCGCCGCCGAGCACGATTGCGTCGGCGAGCATCGACGAGGACCACGGGATCGGCATCCAGACGTGCGACCAGCCCCACTCGGCCGCGAGGCCGACGGTGCCGATCAGCCCTCCGGCCACCAGGCCCAGCCGCAGCGAGCGCTCGGAGCCGAGCCAGAGGGCGGCCAGCTCGACCAGGCCGGCCTCCGCCACGTACAGCGGGAAATGCTGGGTGCTCTCGCCGAGCACCGGCCCGACGAGCACGGTCGCGGCCACGCGCATCACCAGGTAGAAGGCCACGGCCTTCAGCGCTCCGCCCGGCCCGAGCACGATCCGGGCCGCCACGAGCGCGCAGGCGGCGCCGAGCATGAGCATGATCGGCTGGAAGACGAGATGGAACTGCGGCACGCCGAAGTCGAACTCGGTCTGGAGCGCCGACATCCCGATCAGGAAGCCGCCGGCGATCGACGGACCGCGCAGGCTGTTCAGCCGCGTACCGAGGTCCTTCTTCTGCTCGCCCGGCGGCGGCTCCGGCATGGCGCGCCGACCTTCGGTGAGCAGGATCCAGATCGCGAGCGTGGACAGCGCGGCGCTGGCCACCATCAGCACGTGGGTCGGTCCCCAGAGGGTCACGTCCTGGCCGAAGAGCCGGTGCCACACGTCGTCCAGCGGGAAGCCGAGAGCGGCGAGCGCGCCGCCCGCGAAGATCAGAACACCGCCCACCGGGACGTGCCATCCGGGCCCGAGCTTGATGGAGGACGGGGACTTCTTGGCGCCGCCGAGGATGATCGTCAGCGCCCCGCCGAGGGCGATTCCGCCTATGCCGGCCAGGATCGCGTAGTGGGCGGGGGTGCCGAAGGGCCCGGAGTCGCGGCCGTTGTCGATGTGCACCGACACGTCCCAGAAGAACCCGAACATGGCGAGGATGAGGGCGCCACCCGCCACCGCGGAGGGAAGGGCGCACCAGCGCGGCAGGCCGGAGACGTCAGCGGCAAAGTCGGCGAGGCGGCCGAGCCACTTGATGCGGCCGCTGCGATGGCCCGACGCGAGCGCCAGCAGGCCGATGGTGAGCACGGTGGCGGCGGCCGAGGCGTACACGAGGTCACCAAGAGCGGCACCGCCGGCGGGCTCGCTTGTCTGAGCAAAGGTCATATCCATAAGGACGGTTACCCCGGCCCCGCCAAACCGTAACATAACTGATGTCACGTTTGGCATGTAACCGTAGCGATGTAGCCTTCCAGACGTGAACGAAGACGTGAACGAGGTTCAGCACAGCGACCTGACCATCGACGAGCTGGCCCAGCGCACGGGGATGACCGTGCGCAACATCCGGGCCCACCAGTCGCGCGGCCTGCTCCCCCCTCCCGAGGTCCGCGGGCGAACCGGCTACTACGGCACGGATCACCTCGCGCGGGTGGAGCTGATCAAGGAGCTTCAGGCCGACGGCTTCCACCTCGACGCCATCCGGCGCCTGGTCCAGAGCGCCGGCGGCTCGACCACCGAGGTGCTGCGCTTCACCCGTGCCGTGCACGCGGCGTTCGAGGAGGAAGAGCCGCGCATCGTGGAGCTCACCGAGCTGGCCGACCAGTGGGGGCCCGACGCCACCGTGAAGCTGGTGGAGCAGGCGACGAAGCTCGGGCTCTACCGCCCCCTCGGCGACGGTCGCTTCGAGGAGACCTCCCCGCGGCTCGGCCACGCCGGCGCCGAGCTGGCTCGGCTGGGCGTACCCGCCGATCGCGCGCTCTCGATCGCCGCGAAGGTGAGCCGCCACGCGCGCGGGGTGTCCAGGCTGTACGTCGAGTTGTTCGTCGACGTGATCTGGGAGCCGTTCGAGCGCGACGGCCGGCCGGCGGAGCGCTGGCCCGAGGTGCTGGAGGCGCTGGAGCGGCTGCGGCCCCTCGCCGCCGAGTCGCTGCTCGCCTTCTTCCAGATGAATATGACCGAGGAGGTCGAGAGCACCCTCGGCCGCGAGCTGGAGCGAATCGGCAAGAAGGGCTGAGGCAGCGCGGACGCCTAACACTCGCCTCGGTTGATGCCGATGAGAGCGGGGATGAGCGTGAACGATCTCGTCCTCGTTCAGGGGATGAAGGACACCCGGGTTGCCCTGCGCCGCTGGAACGATCATCCGGCGCATGTCCTCGGCCCCTGGCTCAAGCTCAGCGCGCTGACAGCGGTCGGCCTGCTGGTCGCGGTGTGGGTCGTGGCCGTGGTCTCGCCGTCCGACCCCACGCTGCTTGCCATCCCGGGCGTGAACACCGACCCGACCGCGCCCGACTACCTCAACATCCTCTACCGCAACTCGCTGGTGCTCGCCCTGCACGCGATGGCCTGCGTCGCCGGCTTCATGGCCGGAAGCTCGCTCCCCCTGTCGGCCGCGAACCGCAGCGGGGTCGACCGTTGGGTGCACGAGAAGGCGGGCAAGCTGGCGATCGGCTTCGTGGTGGCGGCCACGCTCTTCTCGCTCTCGACCCAGGCCTACGGGATCGGGGGCAATGCGTCGACCATCGCGGCACAGCTCGGCATGTCACCGGGCGTGCTCATCGCGTGCCTCCTGCCCCACGCGCTGCCCGAGCTCACGGCCCTCTTCCTCCCCCTGGCCGCATGGCTCGTCGCGAGCCGCAGCGGGCGCTGGGACGAGCTGCTGGCCGCGACCGTCGTGACGGTGGCGATCGCCGTGCCGGTACTGCTGATGTCCGCCGCGGTGGAGCTGTACGTATCGCCGGCGCTCCTGAACGCGTTTGCGGCCTAGAACGACTGCGGGGCGGCCGAAGCCGCCCCGCATTTACGTCGTACGTCTGCGCTTAACCGACTAGCACTTCACCGATGCCTTGGCAGGCACGGTGCTGTTCTTCTCGTCGGTGAAGCTGACCTGAATCGAGCGCTTGCTCTTGCCACACGAAACGGAGGACAGGATCGAGACCTTGCGGGTCTTGCCCTTGATCTTGACCTTGCGCTTCCTGCCCGAGATCGTGGACGTGGTCGTCTCGATCGCGTTGCTGATGTTCGGGCTGCCCGGGTGGAGCAGGTTGCTCGGCACGTCGAACTCGAGTGATGCGCTCGACTTGCCGCCGATCTTCCGCGTCTTGAACTTCGCGTTGATCGACTGGTTGACGGCGATCGGGCAGGTGTCGGAGGCTTGGCGGTGTTGCCACCGTCGAGCCGCAGAGCAAAGCCCTTGCCCGTGTTGTAGAGGCTCAACCGCAGGAGACACTTGGTCGGTCGTGACGGGGCTGCCAGTCACGCCGACCAGGTTATTCACCACGCCCTTGCCCACGAACGCCTTGCCACAGTCGGCCTTGACGTCGGACTCGAGCTTCTGGTTGAGGTTGGCGATCGTGCACTTCGGGAACACCTTGGACTTACCGAAGTACTTGAGGCCCTGGAAGCCGATCTTGTAACGCTTGATCGGGGTTGCACGGCCGCCGCCGCTGTCCTTGGTCTTGAAGCCGAAAACGACGGCCTTGGCAACGGGCTTGGCGGAAGTGCCCTTACCGCCGCCACCCTTGGTGGACGCGGGGGTCACGGTGTACACGTTGGTTGCGTACGCAACCGCGGCAAATACGAGCGCGGTCGTACAGACCACGGCGAGAGCAATCAGCTTTCGCATCAAACAACTCCTCCTTCGGGGGAAACACAGGGATGGGGGTACATGGAGGGCGAGCCCTCAGTCATGCGGTGCTGCCCATAGGTAGGCCAGCATAGCCCGAATGGAACACGCGGAACGGCTAAAAGTTGCGTAAGTCGGCGGCGTGACCCGAGCGGTCTAATCCCTGCCGGCGGCCCGATCGCAGCCGTCGAGCAGTTCCCAGTTGCCGCGCAGAACGCCCTCTGCCACCTCGAGCAGGCGGTCGAGGTCCGCGTCGGCGATCCGCTCCTCGATCAGCTCGCGTGACTGCGCCGCGTGCTCGTGGTCGAGCTCGGCGTGCAGCGAGAAGTACTCGGTCGCCGGGCCCTCCTCGAAGCCGTAGCGATCCACCAGGCCGTCGAGCTTGGTGCGTGCGATGGCCGGCTGCCCCGACTCGATCGTGAACGCGGCGACGAGGTTCTCGAGGCCGTCCCGGCCCGCCGTCCACGACTCGCGGCAGGCGACCGTCTCGGGCCGCGGCGCGCGCTCGGTGTCGGCGTCCAGGGCGTCGGCGAAGCCGTCCCACAGCGCCACGTGCTCGGCCTCCTCCTCGGCGTGCTCGGCGAGCTGCGCCCGGACCTCGGGCTCACAGGCGCGCGAAGCGGCGTCGACGGTCTCGGCCAGTGCGATCACGGCGTGGCGGTACTCACCCGCGTAGAAGGCGAGCTCATCGCGTTCGAGCTTTCCCTCGCTCCAGCGCTGGTAGAAGGGGTGCTCGAGCACGTTCCAGCGGTCGCGCAGGGCATCCAGGCGGGCGAAGAAGTCCACTTCACAGTCTCCTTGGTCGGCGGCGAAGGTGAGGCTTGGCATCCTACCCACCCCGTGCGACCGCCTGACGGAGCAGACATCGCCGCGCCTGAGTTCCCGCCAAAGATGGATTGGCTGAACGTCGCCTTCCTGCGCATGGACAAGCTCTTAGGGGCGAACGCCGTGCTGATCGAGTTCTTCGACACGGCGCGGGTGAACTCGCACCGCACGCTCCCGTATCTGCAGGGCTGGGACGCCCGCTACCGCGACCACGGCCTGCGCACGATCGGTGTGCACTCCCCCGGCTACTCGTTCGGGCGCGACCCCGAGGTGGCCGAACGGCTGTCCGCCGCGTTGGGGGTGCGCCATCCCGTGATCCTCGACCCGAAGTTCGAGGTCTGGCGGCTGTACGGAAACCAGGGCTGGCCGGGGCGGTACCTGTTCGACTTCCGCGGCTACCTGCGCTATATCCACTACGGAGAGGGCGACTACGCCGGCACCGAGGCGGCCATCGCCGAGGTGCTCTCAGAGCTCGACGAGGACTTCGAGGCACCCGAGCCGCTACTGCCGATCCGGCCCGAGGACGAGCCGGGGGCGCTGCTCAGCCGCAGACGGCGGACGTCGCGCTGCCGGCCGATCGCGAGCGGCTCGCGCTGGAGGGCGAATGGGTCGACGGCGAGGACTGGATCGAGGCTGCGTCGGCGGGCTGCTCGGCGACCGCGTCCTTCACGGCCGGCGGGGCGTGGGCGGTGCTTTCGGGCGCCGTGGAGCCGGGGCTCTACGAGATGGACGGGAGGGTGGTCGCCGAAGCGGCCGGGCTGCGCCTCCACGGCTTCCAGTTTACGCCTGCCGCGCCCTGACCAAATCGGCGAGTACCCGAGTGACGTACCCCGCGACGAGGCAAGGCGCACCGATCAGCATCGGACCCCAGATCAACAGCCAGGCGTATGTCCAGCCGTCCGAGTCGCCAGGGGAGACTCCGAGGGGCCACGTGAGCAACACGGGCACCACAAGGACCACCAGGCTCCACCAGCGGCCGACCAAGAACCCAGTCGCGAAGAAAACGCCGACGATAATCGCGACCGCCACGGCGTCGCTGATGGCAACGTCGCCCTCCCAGTCCCACAGAGCGTCCGCGTAATAGGGCCCCGCGACCAGCACCACGAACACCACCGTTGCTGCCCACCGCACCCAGGCCCTGTCCATGCACCGAAGTACCCCGGTACACCGCCGCCGGGACATAGCGGCGGGAGAAGCGAGCATGCCAAGGAAAAGGTGGCCGACGTGTGCGAACGCACACGAGGCCGCCGATGACGCAGGCAGGCGACGCTTATCGCGCCGCTAGGGCCCGGCGGTCACGCCTGAGCCGCCAGCGCCTTCCTGATCTCCTTAGGAAGCATGAACCGCACGTCCTCCTGGACGACCTCGAACTCGGAGACGTCGTCGGTGCCGCGGTCGCGGAAGAACTGGACCAGGCTCTGCACGAGCTCCTCGGGGGCGCTGGCGCCGGAGGAGATGCCCGACGACGCGCTTGCCGTCCAGCCACTCCTCCTGCACCTGGGACTCGTTGTCGATCAGGTAGGAGTCGGCGCCGTGGTCGCGGGCCACCTCGACCAGCCGGTTGGAGTTCGATGAGTTCTTCGACCCGATCACCAGCACCAGGTCGCACTCGACCGCCATCTGGCGCACGGCCATCTGGCGGTTGGTGGTGGCGTAACAGATGTCGTCGGTGCGCGGCCCCGTGATGTTGGGGAACTTCTCGCGCAGCTTGAGGATGATCGCGCGGGTCTCGTCGACCGAGAGCGTGGTCTGCGAGATGAAGGCCACGCGGTCGGGGTCGTCGACCTCCAGCGCCTCGACGTCGGCCTCGGTCTCGATCAGCACGATGTGGTCGGGCGCCTCGCCCATCGTGCCCTCGACCTCCTCGTGGCCGGCGTGGCCGATCAGCACGATCGTGTAGCCCTCGGCGGCGAACTTCTTCGCCTCGACGTGCACCTTGGTGACCAGCGGGCAGGTGGCGTCGATGGTCTTCAGCTCGCGGGCGCCGGCGTTGGCGTGCACGCTGGGCGCGACGCCGTGGGCCGAGAACACCACGGTCTCGCCCTCCGGGCACCTCGGTCTCCTCCTCCACGAAGATCGCCCCGCGCTCGCTCAGCTGCTCCACCACGTGCTTGTTGTGCACGATCTCCTTGCGCACGTACACGGGCGGGCCGTAGAGCTCGAGCGCGCGCTCGACCGTCTGCACGGCGCGATCGACCCCGGCGCAATAGCCGCGGGGGGCGGCGAGCAGAAGCTTGTCTGGAGTGTTGAAGCCATCTGACTTCAGAGTCTAGGGAGCAGCTGAATCATGGTTTCCCCGACCGCGTCGAGGCTCGTCTTGGAGATCTGCGAGAGGTCGTCGCAGGTGCGGTGGAAGCAGGGGAAGTCGAAGTCGATCAGGTCGATCGAGGGCACGCCCTGGCGGATGAAGGGCACGTGGTCGTCGCTGATCGCGCCCTGGGTCTCGTCGGGGAACACGCGCGCCACCCCGGCGCGGCGCGCCGCGGCGCGCAGCTTGCGCCACAGCTCGAGGTCGGAGTTGCCCTCGCGCGGTATCCGCAGGCCCTTCTGGCCGACGAAGTCGAGCAGGATCATCGCCTTGGCCTCGCGGTAGCTGCGGGGCGATCGCCTTGCTGCCGCGCAGGCGCGAAGCGCTCGAACTCGTCGTCGGGCGCGCCCGGCGGGTTCTCCTCGCCGTCGAACGCGATGAACACCAGCGTCGGACCTGAGCCGGCGCGGCTTCACGGTGCGCGCGAGCTGGGTGAGGATCGCCGTGCCCGCGGCGCCGTCGTTGGCGCCGACGAAGCCGGGGATGTCCTTGGTGTCGTAGTGGGCGCCGATCACGACGGTGCGCCTCGGGTCGCGGCCGGGCACGCGGCCCACCACGTTGCGCAGGCCGCCGGGCACCGCCTCGAAGCGCCCCCGCGGAAGCGCCCGCCGGATGCGCTCGCCGAGCTTGCGCGACGCGGGCGAGCCGGCGGGGCGCGGGCCGAGCTCCACCTGGCGCTTGACCGAGCCGTAGGCGCCGGTGGCGTTGAAGCGGTTCGGCCTTCGCGCGCGGGGCGGCGTCGGCCTGGCCGTCGTCGCCCCCGCAGGCCGGGAGCAGCGCGCACAGCAGCGCCCCAGCGCATCAATAGGCGCATCACTCTCATCGGCCGCGGAGGTTAGGGTTCTCGCATGGCGCAGGGCCACAAGGATCGTCTCAGCGCGGTCGACGCGTCCTTCCTCCACCAGGAGCGCGAGTCCTCGCACATGCACGTGGGCGCGATCGTGATCCTCGAGGGCCCGCCGCCCACGCGCGAGGAGTTCTCCGAGCACATCGAGGACGCGCCTGCATCTCGTGCCCCGCTATCGCCAGAAGCTGTCGTTCCCGCGCTTCGAGATGGGCCGGCCGTTCTGGATCGACGACCCCCGCTTCAACATCGACTACCACGTGCGCCACACGGCGCTGCCGGCGCCGGGGTCGATCGAGCAGCTGCGCGGACTGGCGGGGCGGATCTTCTCCCAGCGCCTCGACCGCTCGAAGCCGCTGTGGGAGATCTGGCTGGCGCAGGGGCTCGAGGGCGATCGGTTCGCGCTCATCTCGAAGACCCACCACGCGCTGGTCGACGGCGTGTCCGGGCGTGGACATCGCCACCGTGCTGTTCGACCTGGCGCCGGTGCCCGAGGACCCGCCCGAGGCCGACGAGGCGTGGACGCCCGCGCCCGAGCCGTCGCAGGCGGAGCTGGTGGCCGAGGGCATCAAGGGACTGATCCGCACGCCGGGCCGGCTCGCGGGCGAGGCGCGTCAAGGTGGCGAGCGACCCCGGCGGCACGGCGGACCGCGCGCGCGAGGCGTTCGAGGGCGTGGGCGAGGTGGCGTGGGCCGGGCTCAACCCGGCGCCCGACGTGCCGCTGAACGTGCCGATCGGGCCGCACCGCCGCCTGTTCTGGGCCCAGACCGACCTCGCGGACTTCAAGGCCGTGAAGAACGGCCTCGGCGGCACGGTGAACGACGCCTTCCTGGCCGTGGTGGCGGGAGCGCTCGGGCGCTGGCTGCGCAGCCGCGGCGTGCGCACCGAGGGCATGGAGCTGCGCGGCCTGGTGCCCGTCTCGATCCGCACCGAGGACGAGCAGCACAACCTCGGGCAACCGGATCGCCGCCCTGCGCGGCCCGCTGCCCGTGTACGCGCGAGGACCCGGTGGAGCGGCTGCGGATCGTGCGCGAGGCGATGCAGGGCATCAAGGAGTCCAAGCAGGCGCTCGGCGCCGAGGTGATCTCCGGGCTGGAGGACTTCGCGCCCCCCACCCTGCTCGCCCAGGCGTCGCGGCTGAACTTCTCCACCCGGCTGTTCAACCTGATCGTGACCAACGTGCCCGGGCCGCAGTTCCCGCTGTACCTGATGGGGCGCGAGATGCTGGAGATCGTGCCGGTGGCGTTCCTGCCCGAGAACCACGCGCTGGCGATCGCGGCAATGAGCTACAACGGCAAGCTCGACTTCGGCCTGCTCGGCGACTACGACGCGATGCCCGACCTCGAGCGCTTCGCCGGGTTCCTGGAGGAGTCGCTGGCGGAGCTGAAGGACGCGGCCAGAGCGGCGACCGAGCCCGCGCCCGCCGCTAGCGGACCTTGAGCTCGAGCAGCGCGGCGCTGGCCCGGGGAATCGAAAAGCGGTAGGCGCCTCCGCGACGCCGGACGGTGGTCGCGCGCACCGGGCCCGCCAGCCTGCCGTCGCGGGATTCCGCGGGCACGGACTGGCCGGCCAGCGTCACGCCGGTCTTGGCGCCCAGCCCCGGGGCCGTCAGGCGGGTGAGGCGGGCCGTGGCCGCGCCACGCCGGATGCGGATGCGAGCCGGACCTCCCCGGCGCGAGTCCTTGTTGATCACCAGGACCCGCAGGGTGCGCTTGCGGTCCAGGGTGACGAAGGGGGCGAGGTTCACCCCGCGGCGCACGCGCGAGCTGAGGGTGGGATCGATCAGGATCGTGGCCCGGTTGGCCGTTGCCCGCGCGAAGGTGAGCATCCCGTAGAACAGCGGCTGCGCCGTTCCCACGTAGCCCACCCCCGGCTGGTAGCCGAGGACGAACGGCGAATACGTAGCGAAGGAGTGGAAGTCCATGCCGTTCACCCCGATCGCGGCCATGCGCATCATGTAGTCGGCGGCCCACAGCGACGAGGTGAACGTGTCGCTGATGCCCGCCTTTCCTCCGCACGCGAAGCTGTTGGTCTCGGTCAGGCGCAGTTGCTTGCGGTAGCGGCGGGCGGCCGCGACCAGGGGGATGTACTTGTTGAACACGTGGTTCATCACCTTGGGGCCCAGCAGCTTGCTCCGGGTGGGAAAGCCGGGGTTGGTCGGACCCACACCGGACAGGCCGCTCCGAAGTACTCGTGGTAGGCGATCAGGCGCACGCGCTTTCGCTCGCGGCGCAGGAACTGGGGTAGGCGCTCCGTGAAGCTCGGAGTGCAGCACGATGCCGGCCCGGCCAGCGGCAGCCGCGGCACCGCCGTGCGCAGGCGCTTGGCGCGCAGCCGGAAGTCGAACAGGTAGTTGCCGAAGTCGTACGCGCGGTTGCGGGCCTTGTGCCGGCGCCCGGCTGAGTCCACGTAGTAGTCGCGCTCGCCGTAGATGTCGGGCTCGTTCCCGACCTCGAAGGCCCGGAAGGCACGCCGCCCGAGCCGGCCAACCAGCGCCTTGGCCATGTCCGTGGCGATTGCCGGGTTTCTACTGGCGAGGTTGAGGGCGACGATCAGCGGCGTTCGGTGGCGCGACTGAAACAGCCTCAAGGCGGTGGCGTCCTCCTCGGTGAAGTCGCGCTGGATGCCGGTGGGACGGGGCTTGCGCCGCAGCGGGTTCCACCAGACCTCGTCCCCCGATCCTCCCCCGACGCGCAGCAGCGGAGAGCCAGAGCCCGCCGCGCGGATCTCGCTGAACAGGCCGTCCGCGACGGTGTTGGGCCCCGCGACGCTCCCGCCGGTGAGGTAGGGCAGGGTTTGGAACTCGGTGGAGACGCCGACGAACGAGCGCGGGATGCGCCGCTTCAGGCGCACCTTTCGGGTGTCGATCGACATGCGAAGCACCGCCCGCGATGCCGCGGCATCGGCGCGCGGCTCGAGACGCGCCGCCGTCCCACGTTCCTCGGCGGCCGCCAGTGCCGGACACATGCACAACCCAGCCGCCACCCCGGCGAACGCCGCTGCCCCCTTGAGTCTCATCACCTCCGGATCACGATACGCGCATCCGCGCGCCTGGGCGCCGCCTCGCGGTTCCCCGCCCGGTCCCGGGCACGTGTGTAGAAGCGGTAGATCCCGCGCCGGAGCCTGACGACCGTCGTGCGCCGCTTCGTGGCGCGGCGCACGCGCCGGTAGCGCCCGCGCCCGCGCTTTGCGTAGAGGTCGTAGTCGCGCACGCGGGAGGCCACGAGGTTGGGCGCGCCCTGGGGGTCGGAGCCCGACCAGCGCACACGGACCCGCAGCGTGCGCCTGCCGCGCTTCAGCCGGGAGCGCTTGCGCGCGCGGGCCTTCGACGTGGGCGGGCGCCGGTCGATGCGCCGCGCCGTCTCCGCGGCTGCCGCGGCGTCGATGATGCCCCACCCCAGCTCCGGGCTCCAACCACCCACGCGACGGGCGCTCTGCTTGATCAGCGTGAGCTTGTCGCGCAGCGTGAGGAACGGATTCAGGCTGGAGATGAGGGCGGCCAGACCGGCCACCTGCGGGGCGGCCATCGAGGTGCCCTGCAGGTAGCCGTAGTGGTCGCCGTCGGCGAGCGCGCGGCGGCACTGGCAGAAGGTCGGCAGGCCCTCCCGCGGCGTCCCGTTGCGCGGGTAGGTGGAGATCAGGCCCGGCGGGCCGAGCGTGCCGTCATCGAAGAACCCGTAGGCGGCCAGCGATATCTGGTTGCCCAGGCCGGTGCCCGCTCGGGTGTCGTCGAACTCCGCGGCGGTCACCACGAGCCCGCGCCCGGCACCGAGGTTCGGTGCGTCGCCGGGCTGCAGTTCCACGGCCGGCGCGCCCTGGTCCTCCACCGGGTCGTTCGGAGGCGGAGGCCACGAGCACCACGCCCCTGGACACCGCGTACTCGATCACCTGGCGCAGCACGGCATTCGTGACGCCGCCGCCGAAGCTCATGTTGATGGCGTCGGCGCCGCGATCGGTGGCGAGCCGGATGCCATCCGCGATGTCCTCGTCGCGGATGCCTCCGGTGATCGTGGTGCCGAGCTTCACCACCGCCAGCCGGCAGCCGAAGCCCGCTCCTGCGATGCCGATGCCGTTGTCGGTGCCCGCGCACGCGAGTCCCGCCGTGTGTGTGCCGTGGCCGTCCCCGTCCGCGAGGGCGTTGGCCGCGCCGGCCACGTCGGCGGAGGCGATCTTGCCCGCGAGGTCGGGGTTGCCGCCGTCGACGCCGGTGTCGAGCGCTCCGACGATCGCCCCCGACCCGGTGGTCAGGTCCCAGGCGCGCGGGAACCCCTGGCGCGCGAGGGCCCACTGGATCGGCGTGCCCGCGGGCACGCCGGTGGTGAACTCGGTCTCGGCCGTGCCCAGAGCGGGGTCGCCAGGCACGCGGCGCAGGTCGCGCTCCCACTCGACCGACACGCTGCGCACGGTGCGGTCGCGGCGTAGGCGGGCGATGGCCGCGGACGAGCCACGGACGGTGGCGATCCTCAGCGCGGGCACGCCGCGGCCGGCACGGCGCACGCCAGTGCGCGCGAGCACGGCCTGGAGCGCCGAGGAAGAACGCGCGGTGGACGCCTTCTCGAAGGTCACGAGGTGGCGGCCGGTCGGCCGCGCTGCCTGGGCCGGGGCGGCCGCGACCAGCAATGCCAGCACCGCCAGCGCCCCGCCAATGGACCGTCCGTGAGCCATTGCCTGAAAGGTAGTGTCGGCCGCGATGCTGCGCTTCAGGGGAATCTCGGGCAGGGCGTCGATCGACATCGCCGCCACAGCCGAACAGGTGTGGGAATACCTGGTGGACGCCCAGAAGCAGGAGGCCTGGATGGGCGACACGGTCGGAGTCGGCTCGCCTCCCGCGGGGCAGGACAGCGAGTCCCAGGTGGAGGTGCTCGAGTACGAGCCTCCCCACCGGCTGCGCACCTCCCACGGCCACGAGCTGTTCACGGCCACGGCGGGCTACCGGCTCGAGGCGGCGGGCGCCGGCACGCGCTTCTCCACGCACGTGCACATCCGGTATCGCTCGTGGGACCTGGCTGAAGGTGGCGGTCGTCGGGCCGATGTACAGCCGGCTGATGCGCCAGGGACTGACCAAGCTCAAGGAGCTGGTGGAGACGGGCTGAGGTGCTCGGGCGCCAGGCGCTTCGCCAGCGCGAGCGTCTCCTCGTCGAGCTCCACCGGCTCCAAGCCGTGGCGCTCCTCATATTCCGCCAGCACCGCCGCGGTCACCGCATCCCAGTCGGCCCCCGGCGCCTCGTCGGCCACCGCTCCGGTGGCCTCTGGGCGCCAGCTCAGGCCGAGGGCCTCGTAGACCGGGGTGAGGACCGCGTTCACGCGGTCGCCGCCGGCCACCACGATCACGCCGCCCACGTGCACCCCGCCCGCCACCACCCGCTGGCCCACGCCCATCAGCTTGCGTTCGCCGCGGGCGCTCACGCTGTGGGCGCCGGGGCAGTACTCGCCCTCGACCTCGCCCACGCGGGCGTCGACGCCCAGGCGCCCGAACGCCGCCGCGATCAGCGCCGCCGTGGCCTCGAAGCGCTCGTCCACGTGTGAGCGCGGGTCGCTGTCCGGGATTGCGTGCGCGAACGAGATGGTGTGCTCGTGGAACACGGCGGCACGGCCGCCCGCGAGGCGCTCGATGGCCTCGAAGCCGCCGTCGCGGGCCGCCCGCACCGCCTCCGGCATATCCGGCGCCCACCACGTCGCGCTTGCCGAACGCCACCATCGGGCCCGGGCGGGCGACCCTGAGCGTCTCGGGCAGCTCACCCGCGGCCACGCGCAGCATCAGCGCGCGCGACACCGCCGTGTCCAGGGCGGGATCGGCGGGGAAGGAGTCTCGGAGAAGCCTGATATTCATGAGGCGGATGAGCGACGGGGCACAGCCGGCCAAGAAGCTAGCGATCGTCGCCTGCATGGACGCCCGGCTGGACCCGGTTCAGGTGCTCGGCCTGGAGGTGGGCGACGCCCACGTGATCCGGAACGCGGGCGGAGTGATCACCGACGACGAGATCCGCTCCCTCGCTATCTCCCAGAACCTGCTCGGGACGGAGGAGATCGTGGTCATCCACCACACCGACTGCGGGATGCTCAAGTTCACCGACGAGGACTTCAAGCGTCAGACTGGAAGAGGACTTCGGCCAGCGCCCGGACTGGGACCCGGGTGCGTTCGACGACCTCGAGGGCAACCTCCGCGACTCGATCGCAAGGATCAAGGCGAGCCCGTTCCTCCCGAGCAAGGACTCGATCCGCGGGTTCGTCTACGAGGTCGAGACCGGGACGCTGCGGGAGGTCAGCTGACCGGAGGCGTGGGCTCGGCCGTGGGCGCCGACTTCCACGCGCCCTTGCCACCGATCTTCGCCTGGGCCAGCGCGTGGTCCGCCCGCTCGAACAGCTCGGTGGAGTTCGCGGCCTGAGTCGGGAAGACGGCCCAGCCGGCGCTGGCGCTGAGCTCGAACCCCTCGCAGCGCCAACCCGTCGTTGGCACGGCGCATGCACTCGAACAGCCGGTCCGAGAGACCGACGCATGCCGCTCTCGGTCACGCCGTTGGCGAGGATCGCGAACTCGTCGCCCCCGAGCCGGGCGACCATGTCGTTCCCCCGGGCCGCGTCGCGCAGGGCGTTCGCCGCGGCGCACCAGCACCCGGTCGCCGCCCGTGTGGCCGAAGAGCGTGTTGGCGTCCTTGAAGTCGTCGAGATCGACGAGCAGCAGGCCCGTGCCGTCGCCCGCGCGCTGACCGCCGACGATCGCGTCGATGGCGGCCTCGAACGCGCGCCGGTTGGAGATGCCCGGTGAGCTCGTCGGTCATGGCCATCACCAGCGATTCCTCGCGCAGCCGGACGTTGAGCTGACTTCGACACCGCGATCAGCCCGCCCAGCACCGCGTAGGTGGGCAGGATCACCAGCAGCTCGGAGACGAAGCCGGAGTCGGCCAGGCCGCTCTCGTAGAGCAGCGGCAGCGCGTGCACGACCATCGATGCCACCACGAAGAACGCCGCCTCCCGTGGCACGTAGAAGTAGCAGCAGAAGAAGACCAGGAAGAAGAGGTAGAAGCGCGCCGGCGAGGTGGCGCCGCCCGTCTCGGCCATCACCATCGCCGTGATCGGCAGCCCCGCGAACGACGACATGAGCGAGACGATCGGCGGCGACCCGCTCCCACGGCACCACCGTGAGGACGAGGATGCCCCACACGCCACCCGCGGCCGCGACGGCGATCAGCAGGGCCGCGTCGTCCACCGGCACGCCCGGCATCACCGGAAGCAGCAGCCCCGTGGCGGAGCCCGTGAGGTAGAGCGCAGCGGCGAACTTCCACGCGGTTGCGCGCTCCTCCGCGATGTACAGCCCCCTCATCCGAGAGCCACCTTAGAGCCGATGTCGGGAACGCGCTCTCAGTAGCCGAGCGCGAACTTTGCGTCCTCGGACATCCGGTCCGGGGTCCAAGCCGGGGTGAAGACCATGCTCGTGCTCACGTTCGAGACGCCCTCGAGGTCGCCCACGAACTCCTCCATCTGCTCGGAGACCTGCGGGCCGATGGGGCAGCCGGGCGAGGTGAGCGTGAAGGTGATGGCCACATCGGCGCCCTCGACCACGATGTCGTACACCAGGCCGAGCTCCACGAAATCGAGCCCCAGCTCGGGGTCGATCACGTTCTCGAGGGCCTCCTGGACGTCGTCCACGGTCACGATTTCGGACATGGGTCAATGGTAGTCGCCGGATAGGGTTCGGTCGATGCGGCTACTAGCCCTCGTTGCGCTGTTCATCGTCGTGCCGCTCGCGGAGCTGTACGTGATCCTGAAGGTGGGAGACGCCATCGGGGCTCCCCTCACGATCCTGCTCCTGGCCGCCGATTCGCTGCTCGGCTCGATGCTGCTGCGCACGCAGGGGCGGGCGGTGTGGAGGCGCTTCAACGAGACCCTGGCGCAGGGGCGCATGCCTCAGCGAGAGATCCAGGACGGCGTCGCCGTGATCTTCGGCGGCGCGTTTCTGATCACGCCCGGGTTCCTGACCGACATCTTCGGCCTGCTGCTGCTCCTGCCGCCCACGCGCGCGGTGATCCTGCGCCTGGCCGCCCGCAGGATCGCCAAGCGGATGACCGCGCACATCACCGTGGCCGACGGGCGCCCGCGGCACGACTACGACGTGGAGGGCACCGCCACCGAGCGGCCCCCCGCGGAGCCCCCGCGCCTCCAGCGGTGACCGACCCCGCAATCTCGCTCGCGTTCTTCGATCCGGAGCACGGGCTGTTCGGCACCGCCCGGTCGGGCGCGACGCTGCTGTTCGACGGGGAGGGCTCGAACGTGCTGCCCGCGGGCCCGGACGTCGCGCGCAAGGGCGACGCGCTGGACGGCGCGCGCTGGATGGATCGTTCGAGCTGAAGCTGGAGCCGGTGGCGCCGGCCGCACGGCTCGGCGGAGTGGAGCGCCCACGTCTGCAAGGTGCACGGGAAGGTGGGCTCCACGAAGGTGAACTGCCTCGGCACGCGTGGGCGAGACGCACGAGCCGCCCGAGTGGGAGCAGCTCGACGCCCTGCGCAGCATCTCGGTCGCCTTCGACAGCGAGAACGCCGTGCTCGCGCTCGCCCAGCGCCCGCGCGGCGTGCCGGGCCACGGCGACGAGAAGGTGCGCGGCCTGGCTGCTGCGCGACGGTGAGCCCCACGACGTGGAGGACGCCCGCATCTCCACCATCTACGACGGTGAGGGCCGGCAGCGCGGCGCGGGCCTGGAGCTGTGGATGCCCGGCGAGGAGTTCCCGCGCCGCGCGAACGGCACCGTGGTGGCGGGGTCGTCGCTCCAGCTCGAGGGCCTGTCGGTGCACGTGGCGTTCTTCCGCTGGCGGATGGAGGACCGCGAGGGCGCGGGCGCGTACGAGCTGTGGATCCGCCCGCAGGAGCCCGCCGCGGCATGAAGGCGGTCATCAGCGACTTCGGCGGGGTGCTCACCACCCCGCTGGGCAACTCCTTCGCCGCCTGGTCGCAGCGAGTCGGGCGTCCCGCTCGAGGCGCTCGGGCGTGGCCATGGCCGCCGCCGCCGAGCGACACGGCGAGCACCCGCTGTTCGTGCTCGAGAAGGGCCAGATCACCCAGGCGGAGTTCCTGGAGCGGCTCGAGGCCGAGCTCGAGGACGGTCACAGCATGGACGGGATGCTGGAGACCTACTTCGGTCACCTCGAGCGCAACCCGGAGATGATCGAGTACATGCGCGAGCTGCGCGGCCGCGGGCTGCGCGCCGCCCTGCTCACCAACAACGTGCGCGAGTGGGAGCCGCGCTGGCGGCCGATGCTGCCCGAGATCGACGAGATCTTCGAGGTGGTGGTGGACTCGGCGTTCGTGGGAATGCGCAAGCCCGAGGCGGAGATCTACTACCTCACGGTCGAGCGCCTGGGCGGCGGGCTCGAGGCCTGCGGACTGCGTGTTCGTGGACGACATCGCGATCAACTGCGACGCCGCGCGCGAGCTCGGGATGGCGGCGGTGGTGTTCGAGACCACCGAGCAGGCCCGGGCTGAGATCGAAGCGGCGCTAGCTCAGTAGCCGCTCGAAGGTGAGGCGCATGGCCTCGCGGGCCTCGCGCTCGCCGAGGCCCTGGTGGCTGCGCAGGCCCTCCCACGCCGTCCACGCGGCCGCCGAGACGAGCGGGGCTCGCAGCTCGGGGCGGGCGGCGATCTCGGGCGCGAACACCCGCGCGACCTCCGCCGCCTTCAGCCGCCTGGCCATCGCCAGGCCGTCCGCCACCGCCGCGGACTCCGGCTCCATGAGCAGCGCCCCGCGCCGGACGCCGCTGAGGCGCTCGAGCAGGCGCGCGCGCTGGCCGGTGAAGCGCTCTATCCGCTCGGCCAGAGGCAGGTCGGCCGGGATCACCTCGAGGGTGGGCAGCACCCGCTCCGTCTGGCGCTCGCCCACGGCCTGGAACAGGTGCTCGCGGTCGGCGTAGTGCTGGAAAACCGTGCGCTCGGACACTCCCGCCCGGTCCGCGATCCGCTCGGCGGTGGGCCGCACGTCGCCGGCGTCGAGCAACGCGAGCACGGCGTCAACGACCTTCTCGCGCGTGCGCTCGGCCCGCGCGGTGCGTCCGTCCTGTGTCGCTAATGGGCACGCGTCCAGCGTAAGCTTTTCGCAGACGGACTGCAACTAGTGTACGCTGGCTTGGTCCGGCGGTCTGGGGAGGCGCGTTCGGAGGTCTTCTTGACGCGCATCGCATGGATCGCAGCGCTCGCCGTACTCACGGCCCTGGCCGTTGCCGCGCCGGCATCCGCCGCGTCCGTCACCAAGACCTTCCGCTCGAACGCGATCAAGGTCGGGCCGTACGAGGTGAAGCAGCAGGACTTCGCGCTGGACGTCCCCACCCCGGCGGTGAACGGCTACATCACCCAGATGCACACCGACATCGTGGACGCCGACGGCAGCCAGGTGCCGATCAGCCGCCTGATGCTGCACCACATCGTCTTCCTGAACCTGGGCGACGAAGATCGGCGAGAAGCGCGACGGCACCTGCAACCGCTTCACGGGGCTCGACTCGAAGACCGCGCTGCCGAACGTCGGCGAGCGCTTCGGCGGGTCCGGCGAGGAGCGGCTGCGCATGCGCCTGCCCGACGGGCTACGGCTACCCGATCAAGGCCAAGGACCGGTGGGCCATGACGTACATGCTGATGAACCACCGCAACAAGACCGACACGGCCTACGTGCAGTACACGGTGACCTACGACACCGCGCCGAAGAAGCCCGTCAAGCCGCTCTGGCTGGACATCAAGAACTGCCTCTCGGACCCCGTGTTCGACATCCCCGGCGGCAAGAAGCGCGGCTCCACCACCACGGCGCTCCAAGACGGTGGACGATGCCCGAAACCGGGCGGATCGTGGCCGGCGGCGGGCACGTGCACGGCGGCGCGCAGAACATGACCCTCAACCGCGCGGCGGATGCGAGCTCTACAAGTCGAAGCCCACGTGGGGCAGGCGCGGCCATCCGTTCTACAAGGTCAAGCCGGTCCTCCACGAGCCCGGCCCGGTGAACATGAGCGGCTTCACCAGCGGCGAGGGCTTCCCCGTGCAGCGCGGCGAACAGCTGCGCCTGGACTCCAACTACGACGGCGAGCTGCTGCACACCAGGGTGATGGGGATCATGGTGGTCTTCTTCGCCCCGGACGCGACGCGCGAAGCCCACCAAGACCTGCACCCGCCCGTCCGACCTGCGCGAGTACCGCGGCGAGACGGGCAGGGCCAATCCGCCGCGCTTCACCGTGCCGCTCACCGGCCTCACCGGCAGCGGCAAGGCGCGGAAGATCAAGGCGCCGCCCGGCGCGCGGAGGAAGGTCAAGAGCGGCTTCACGATCGGAGTCGGCGACCGCTTCTTCACGCGCCCCAACGTCTCGGTCAAGTCGGGCTCGGTGCTGAACTGGCGCTTCTTCGGCGAGGAGCTGCACAACCTCACGGTGGCCAGCGGCCCCCGCGGCTTCTCCTCGGTGAACCTGAACGGGAACCGCAAGTTCCGCCAGAAGCTCCGGACCCCGGGCACCTACAAGCTGTTCTGCGGCCTGCACCCCGTCTCGATGACGCAGACGGTGAAGGTGCTGCCGAAGCGCAAGCGCCAGTAGCGCCCGAAGCGCCGGGCCGGGGGGCGAACTCCGGCGCCTTCCGAACTATTTCCCGGTATGCGGGAAATAGTTCGCACAGCGGAGATGAAGATCGCCGCGATCGCCACTCGCGACCAGGGCGTCGTGGCGCGTCGCGAGTTGCTCGACGCCGGCTTGAGCTCGTCCGGGATCGGGCGGCGGGTTAAGCGGGGGCTTCTGATTCCGGAGTACGACGGGGTCTACCGGGTCGGCCACCAGGCTCCGAGCCAGGAATCGAGCTACATGGCGGCGACGAAGGCCGGCGGGCCCGGCACCTACATCGCGCGGCAGGCGGCCGGTCACGCACTGGGGCTGGTGAAGGGGAAGGCTCCAAGGCCCGAGGTGGTCTCAGCGAGGCAACTCACGATCCCGCGCCTCAAGAGCACGCGCTGCCAGACCCTGCGGCCCGAGGACACCGGACTCTGGAAGGCATCCCCATCACCAGCCCAGCGCGAACCCTGGTCGACCTGGCGCCGCTATTGAGCGCCGCGGCGCTTGGCGCGGGCCTGCCACGAGGCCGGCGTGCTCCACGGCACGACGCCGCGGCAGGTGGAGGACGTCTTGGCGCGCGTGCCGAACGCGAAAGGCGCGGCCAAGCTGCGCGCCGTCCTCACGGGCGAAGAGCAGGTGAAGCTGAGCCGGCTGGAGCACGCATTCTTCGACGTGCTCCGAGCCGAGAACTGCCGCTCCCAATCACCAACAAGCGAGCGGGCTCCAAGCGCGTGGACTGCCGCTGGCCCGACCACAGACTCACGGTTCGAACTGAACAGCTTCCGCTTCCACAACAGCCGCCAGAGCTGGGAGGGCGATTACCGCCGCGAGCGGGAGGCCCGGGGCCGCGGCGACGAGTTCCGCCGCTTCACGTGGGCCGACGTCTTCGAGGACCGTCGCTACATGCTCGGCGAACTGCACGAACTGCTGAGAACAAAAACGAGACGCGGCCATCGCGCTTGAGGAGCGTTCCTACCCTCCAACCGAAGTCTTCGGGGGCTACGCGGCGGGCCTCACACCTCATGGCCTCGCTCTTTGCGCTTGGGTCCGCGTCTCTGGAATTGACTCAACCATCGAGGCGCCTGAGCCGTCAAGGGCCTCCGCGGAAGAACGATCCCGCTCTTTCCGGAGAAGAGCGGGTTTTCGGGTCGTGGCCCCGACTGACGGGGCGGCCCCGAGGGGCGTAAGGTGTAGGTGTTCCCCAAAGTCAGGTGCCAATGAGCGACGAGTCCCGCAGCAAGCCCGACGGGTCGGCCTGGAAGGCCCACATGGAAGGGCTGACCGCCCGCAACGACGCAGTCCGCAAGGCCGGCCGGGCCGAGCGCGCCGAGAGCGAGCGCGAGAAGTCGATCAATCTGCTCGATGCCGAGCGGCGCCAGACGGCCGAGCTGCGTCGCCGCAGCGACAAGCGCGGGGGTTCCAAGAGCCTCAAGCGCAGCAGCGAGAAGTGATCGCCTAGCTCGAGAGCTCTCGCTCCAGGTTGTCGAGGCTGCCGCCCCAGCCCTCCTCGTGGGAGGCGACCGACTCCTCGTCCCGGAGGCCGCTGTTGGTCAACCGGACGGTGGTGGCGCCGTCGGCCTCATGGAATTCGATCTCGATCAGCTGCCGTAGCTGGTCGGTGTCGTCGTCCCAGGTCCACGTGAACGCGAGGCGGGACGGCGGGTCGATCTCGGTGTACTCGCCGCCCCCGCCGTAGTGGACGTCGCTCGTGCGGGTTGCGCATCACCACGCGCACCTCGCCGCCGACGCGCAGGTCCACACGGGCCTCCGGGGTTTCCCAGTCGTGGTCCGCGTGCCACCAGCGCCGCATCACCTCCTCGCTGGTGAACGCGTCGAACACGCGTTGCGCCGGCGCGGCGAAGGTGCGCTCCATCGTGAGCGTGTGGCCCTGGTTCACAGCCAGGCCCTCACACGCGCCAGCAGCACCGCGGACCCGGCCGTGATCGCCGGCAGCAGCTCCTCGAGCGGAAACACGGACACGTGGGCGATCATGCCGCCGCCTTGCTCGTACTCGTCGTGGTAGTTCCACCACTGGTACGGCGCGCGTCTGCGGGTAGCCCTCCGGCGAGTCCTCCCACTCCTCCTGGCGCCCGAGCGCCGAGATGTCGAGGAAGCTCCAGGTCGTGCCCAGCGTCTCGGTACCGCGGCTGTTCAGGAAGTAGGTGCGGAAGACCTCGTCGCCCTCGCGGATGAACGCGTTCGTGCCGTGCCATTCGCCCACGCCGTGGTCGACGTCGAAGTCGTCCGTGATCGTGTACCAGGGCATGTCCCAGCCCATCTCGGACTTCAGCCGCTGGATCTCCTCCTGCGGGGCGCGGGACACGAACACGAGGGTTACGTCGCGGGCGTTCAGGTGTGCGAGGTGCGACACCTGGTCGGCGAAAAACGAACAGCCGCCGCAGCCTCGCTCGGGGTACTCCTCCATCCCGGGGTCGAAGAAGAAGCGGTAGACCACGAGCTGGCGGCGCCCGTCGAAGAGGTCGAGCAGGCTCGCCTTGCCGTCCGGGCCCTCGAACTCGTAGTCCTTCTCCTCGGCCATCCACGGCATGCGCCGGCGCTCGGCGGCCAGGGCGTCGCGGGCGCGGGTGAGCTCCTTCTCCTTCACGAGCAGCTCCTCGCGCGCGGCGTCCCAGTCCTCCGGGGAAACGATCGGTGGTGTGTTCATCGGTGTTCGTCCTCCTTTAGGTACTCGTCGACTACGTCGAACAGGCGCTCCCAGTGAGCGCGCTGCTCATCCATCCAGTCGGCCGCCTCGCCCATCGCGCGGGTCTGGAGCGACAGCCGGTGGGTCCGGCCGTCGATCACGCGCGAGACCACGCCGGTCTCCTCCAGCACCCGCAGGTGCTTGGAGATCGCGGGCTTGGACACGCCGAACCCGCCGGTGGCGTCGCCAACGGTGGCCGGTCCTGCCGCCAGCCGCTCGACTATCCCCCGGCGGATCGGGTGTGAGAGCGCCTTGAATGGATCGTTAACCACACGGTTAACTGTAGCACGACGCCTCCGCCCACAGCCCGACGCCCTTCTCGCGCGCACGCCGGGAAAGGCGCACGAACAGGTCGGCGTAGTCGTCGTTGGGCGGGATCGTGAGCGGCTGGGCGTAGCCCCGGCTCACCAGCAGCGCGTTGAACGAGCGGCCGTCGTCCAGCCACAGGTAGACGAGCAGGCGGCCGTAGCGATCGCGCTCCCCGCGTCCGACCGTGTACCGCACCCGCTCGCCGTCGAGCTGGCGCTTGGCGTAGGCGGACGCCTCGCGCCCGTAGCACTCCACCCCGCCGTAGACCTCCGGGGTGTCGATCCCGATCAGCCGCGCCTTCCCAACCCCGGACAGCTCGACGGTGTCGCCGTCGACAACCCGGTCGACGGTGGCGCTGACCGCGTCCGCGGGCAGCGCCGGACCGCGCACCGGACCGGTGTCGGCCGGCTCGACGAGGTCGAGGTCCTCAGCGGAGCAGCCGGCGAGCGGCGAGCGCCGCGAGCGCGGAACGGCTAGTTGTCGGAGCCCAGCCTGTCCCAGCAGTAGAGCTCCACCGCCTCGGCGGCGAGCTCCATCGTGCGCTCTTCCGACAGCCAGGGCAGCACGGTGTCCAGCGCCTGCTCCTCGCTCACGCCGGCCTCGAACGCCTCCTCGCCGCGGAAGCCCGCGGCGATCTGGAGCGCCTCGCGGCGGTTGTCGCCCAGCTGCGTGAACGCCTTGAGGAGGAAGTCCTTGTTGGCGATCGGCTGGCCGACCTCGAGCGATGCGTGCCACGCGGCGAGCATCGACAGGTCGTCGTCGTCGAGAACCTCTACGGCCTTCGCGTAGTGGCCCGCGAGCTCGTCGTCGGGAATCTCGTCGACCCACGCGCGCACGATCTCTCCGAGCAGCTGGCGCCTGGCCTCGCGGCCGACGGCCTCGGCAACGACACGGATGGCTTCCTGGGGCTCTATGAAGCAGAGGGGCATGCGGCGCAAGGTAGGGGCACCGCCGGTCGGAAAAACCTCAAAGGGGGGCAAACATGCCCCCCTTTGCAACCCCCTAACGGCGCTCGCTTCGCTCGTCGCCTAGAACTCACCCCGACAGGTACTCCGCCAGCCGCTCCGAAGCCAGCTTCAGGCGCCGGAAATACGCGGCCCGGCTGAGGTTCAGCTCGTCGGCCGCCGCCTCGTGGCTCGGGCGCGGATCCAGGTAGCCGCGGGTGAGCACGCGCTTGAGCAGCTGCTCGTTCTCGCCCTCGCCGAAGGCCTTCTCCGCGGCCTTCTCGAACAGTCGCCCGGACCGACGCCGCGCGCTCCTCCACCCCGTCACCCCGCGCCAGCGCGCTGCGCGCCAGGTCGGAGGGCACCCGCAGGTTCCTGAGCGCCTCGCGCACCACCTCGGGGTCGGCGGGCTCCGCCGGCTCGTCCGCCACGGCCTCCTCGACGGGGGCGGGGCCAGGCCGAGCTCCATGTAGACGACGGCGCGCTGCATGCCGAGCAGCCCGCTGGGGCCGTAGTCGAGCACGTGGCATTGCACGCGGTGGGGGCCTTCGTCGAAGTCGAGCTCCGGGATGTGCGCGGCGCCCAGCGCGGCGGCGAACGTGCCGGCGCTGGGGTGGTCGGGGTCGATCGGCAGGTACGCGTAGCGCGGGTTGTCCAGGCCCGAGCGCAGGACCCACACCATGTTGAGCATCCCCTGGATCCCGGAGGCGGAGTCGCCGGTGAAGTCCACGGCGTCGCGCCAGAGGATCGCGTTGCCGTCGGGGACGTGCTCGTTCGCATGCGCGAGCCATGGGCCCGAGCAGCAGGTCGTCGTGCACCGCCGGCGGCGCGTTGCCCGGCGTGACCGCGATCGAGAAGCCGCACAGGTTGTCGCCCGGGTCGCGGGCGATCACCACGCGCTCGGGGGCGTCGGTCGAACAGCGTGCGGGTCGACTCCCACCAGCGCTCCGAGGCCTTGTCGGCCAGCTGCAGCGCGATCTGCTCCAGATCGCCCTCGCGCACGCCGTCGATGCGGTTGCGCACGGCGCCCTCCCAGCCGTAGAAGACGCGCAGCTCCGGGGTCTCCACCAGCTCGGCGAGGTCGACGGTGAGCAGCAGGTCTCCCGCCACGGCGCGGCTCGTAGAGATGGTCGGCGATCCGCCGGCGCAGCTCGCGCTCGCGCTCGGGGTCCTGCTGCTTGAGGTCGGCGCGCGCGGCGCGGCGCACCAGGTCGTGGAGGGTGATGCCGTCGCCGAGGGGCTCGGCGAAGGTGCGCGAGCGCAGCCATTCGAGCGCCTCGACCGCGTTCACGTCGCGGCAGCACGTCGCGCAGCAGGTCGGCCGTCACAACCCGGGCGATGGACGCCACGCCCATCACGTCGCGGTGCACGGCGTCGAGCTCGGACTCCGCCAGGCGGCGGATCAGGGCGCGCACGATCTCGGGCGGGTCGGCCTGGCGCATCGGGCGACCAATCGGGATCGACGCCGGCGGCGTCGGCCGCGAGGGTGAGCGCCAGCGGCGAGCCCTCCGCCCAGTCGGCGAGCTCGATCGCGCGCGGCCTCGTCATCCACGCCCTGGCCGGCCAGCAGCGCCACGCGACTCCGCCCCGGACAGCGGCTCGAGCTCCAGCTCGACCGTCAGGCCCTCCCAGCCGCCCTCGCACCAGCCCGGCTCGGGCGCGCGGCGGCCCGCGATCACCACGATCGTGGCGTCCGGCAGCTGGGGCAGCACGGCGCGGCGCAGGTAGCCGCCGAGCGCCGCCATCCGCTCGTAGGAGTCGATCAGCACCAGCGGGCGCTCGACATCGCGGGCCTCCGCGAGCGCGTCGTCAAGCGCGTCGGGCACCGGCGGCAGGTCGCGCGCCTCCACGAGCACCGGCGTCCAGCCCGCCGCCTCGCCGCGGCGCTGGACGTGGCGCAGCAGGGTGCTCTTGCCGATTCCGCCCGGGCCGTGCACCAGCACCACGTTGGCCGGCGGATCGTCGACGAACAAGGAGTCCAGGAAGCCGAGCTCGCGCTTGCGCCCGACGAACGCACGCCTCATCGCGCCGAGTCATCCGTGCACCGAGAGTCACTGTTGCTCCCGACCCCACCGCCTCTCGCACCCTACCGCCGACAGATGCCTGCCACCTATGAAAATCAACGGATGTTCACCCTCTGCATGCCCCTCCAACGGAGGGGCGCGGGGCGAATTACGCGGGCTCAGCAGGAGCCAGGGTGCGCTCCTGCCGGCCAGGAGCAGAGCGCCTCGCGGCCGGGGCAGTCGGCGCACAGCTCGCGATGCGGCGTATCCGTGGGCTCGAAGCGCCCGCTCGTCACGCCGGCGGCCAGATCGAGCAGCTGTCGCTCGAGCCCTGCCGCGTCGCCCTGGCTGAAGCGCTGGGCCACGGGCGCTTCCGGCTGCTCCAGGAACACGTAGGCCACCTCGACCGCCGGCGCCCCTGACCGCAGCGCGGCAAGCGCGTACACGAGCCGCTGCTTGGTGTACTCGGCCTCGGTCACCTCGGCGGGGGTGCGGCCCTCCAGGCGGTTGCTCTTGTAGTCCACCACCAGCAGGGCGCCCCCCTCCTCCTCCGCATGCACGTCCACCACGCCGTTCACCAGCAGGCTGCGGCCCTCGGTGTCGAGGGTGAAGACGAAGGGAAGCTCGGTGCGAACCGGGTCGGCCGCTGCGATCCGCTCTCTGCAGCGCACTGGCGGCGAAGCGCTCGACCATGTCGCACAGGTCGTCCACCTCGTGGTCGCGCACGGGCTGGCCGAAGGACTCGATCAGCTCCGTGACTTCCTCCCGGGCGGGCGCCTGGGGCGCCGCGAAGTCGAGCCGCTCGAGCAGCAGGTGCACAAGCGAGCCGCGCAGCGTGGGGGGCAGCGCGTCCTGGTCGCCGGCGGGCGCGGGCACGTCGCCCGGCCGCGGCAGCTTCAGCGCTTTCTCGAGGTAGAAGCGGTAGCCGCAGCGGTCGTAGGCCTCCAGGCCCGAGTAGCTGAGCCGGCTCACCGGCAGCGCCGCCGGGATCGGCACCGCCGCCAGCGCCGGGGCCGCGAGCGCGCCGAGGCCGGGCGGCTCGGGCTCGGGCCGTGCCGGATCGCGGTCGGCCGCGCCGAGGAGCTGGTCGTCTCCCGGCCGCAGCACCTGGCAGCGCACCCGCACGGCGCGCCCCTGGTACTCGACCTCCGACTCGCCGGTGTCCAGGTCGGGCGCCAGCACCGGCCAGATCCAGCGCATCGGCTCCTGCAGCGGCGCCGGGCGACTCGCGCTTCTCGAGGTCGGTGGCCCCGCTGAGGATCAGGTGCTCCTTGGCACGGGTGGCGGCCACGTAGAAGATCCGCCGCTCCTCCTCCTCGTCCTCGATCTTCTGCTCCTGGCGGATCGTCTCGAGCTGGGCCCCGTCCATGGTCCCGCCACCGAGCGTGGCCAGGCGGATGCCCACCCGCCCGTCGTCGGTGATCCGCAGCGCCTTGAAGTCCTCGCGCCCGTCCTTGCCGAGGTCGGCCACGCACACCACGGGGAACTCCAGGCCCTTCGCCCGGTGGATGGTCATCAGCCGCACGGCGTCGAGGTCCTCCGCCTCCAGCGGCGCCTGGCCCTCGCGCTCCTGCACCAGGTCGCGCTCGGCCACGAAGTCGATGAACCCGCGCAGGTCACGGCCCTCCTCGCCCTCGTACTCCCGCGCCATCCGCATCAGCTTGCGCACGTTCGCCATGCGCCGGTCGCCGGCGGGCATGGCCAGCACCTCGCGGTCGTAGCCCGAGGTGGTCACGGCGCGGTCGATCAGCGTCTCCAGCGAGATCCGCGGCGCCAGCGCGCGCTCGGCCGCGAACCGCTCGGCGAACGCCGCCGCCCGCTTCGCCTGCTCGGGCTCCAGGCCGATCTCCGCCTCGGGGTCGGTGAGCGTTCGCCACGGGTCCCATTTCCTGCGCCGCGCCTCTGCCGCGATGAGCACGAGCGAGTCCAGCGTCAGGCCGCCCAGAGGCGAGGCGAGCACCGAGTAGAGCGCCAGCCCGTCGAGCGGGTTGGCCAGGGCGGCGAGGTAGTTGCGCAGGTCGCCCACCTGCTGCTGGCTCCAGTAGCCGCGGCCGCCGAGCACGTAGGTGGGGATGCCGCGCTCCTCCAGCGCCCGCTCGTAGATGTGCATGTGGGTGGTGGCGCGCAGCAGCAGCACCACGTCGGAGAGCTCGTAGGGGCCGTCCTTCGTGAGCTCGTCCACCCGCTTGGCCAGCAGCCGCGCCTCGGCGGCGCGCCACGGCGTGACGCCGCGCATGCCCGAGCCGAACGGGTCCTCCGCGGGGTCGAGGGCCTCGTCCCAGCGCTTCTTCTCCTTGTCGGTCACGAGCAGCTCCACGCACGGATCCACCCGCGGCGGCTGCTCGCGGGTTCCGGGCGCCTCGATCAGCGGGTCGAACTCCTCGCCCCACAGCTCGGAGAACGCGAGGTCGATGGCGTCCAGCACCTCGCCGCGGCTGCGGAAGTTCACGCCGATGGCCTCGGCCCGCCCCTCCTGCGCCGCCCTCGCGTGGTGCTCGCGGAAGACCTTCACGTCCGCATGGCGGAAGCGGTAGATCGACTGGCGCTCGTCGCCGACCCGGAACAGGTTCTCGCGCTCCAGCAGCTCGACGATCTCGTTCTGGAGCGGGTTGGTGTCCTGGAACTCGTCCACCAGCACGTGGCTGAAGCGCTCCGCGTAGTGCAGGCGCAGCCCCTCGTCGTCGCGCAGCAGGTCGCGCGCCAGCAGCTCGAGGTCGTCGAAGTCGAGGCCCGAGCGGTCGCGCTTGAGCTTGGCGTAGCGGTCGCCGTGGAGCTCGATCAGCTCACGCAGCAGCACGTGGTCGAGGTACTCGGCGTGGCGCAGGCACAGCGCGGCGTAGGCGGCGTGGGCGTCGCGGTACGCCGCGTAGGCGGGGCCCTGGAGCGCCTTCGCCGTCCCCTTCGGGCACAGGCCCTTCACCTCGGCGTGGCCGGCCAGGGCGCCCGGCGCCAGCCGGTCGAGCAGGGCGGAGCAGCGCTCCACCTTGTCGAGCGCGGCGATCACCGTCTTCTGCTCGGGGGCGCCCAGCTCCGCGACGGCGGCCGCGGCGGCGGCCTGCAGCGCCTCGCGCTCGCCGGCGGGCTCGGGCGGGTCGATCACGGGCAGCACGGGCTCCTTGCCCTGGCTGCGCATGTGGTCGTACGCGGTGCGCACCATGTCCGCCAGCTTGCGCGGGTTGTACGCGGCGATCATCCGCAGCCGTTCCGCGCTCTCCCCGCGCTCGAGGAACTCGGCGAGGGCGCCGTCGAAGGCGTCGAGCGCCAGCCGCTCGGCCTCCACGGCGTCGAGCACGCGGAACTCCGGGTCGATGCCCGCCGCCAGCGCGTGCGTGCGCAGCACGCGCGCGCAGAAGCCGTGGATCGTCGAGATCCAGGCCGCCTCGGCCTCGCGCGCGTGCCCGATCTCGTTCAGGTCGACGAAGCGAGCGCGGACACGCTGCTTGAGCTGGGCGGCCGCCTTCTCGGTGAACGTGATCGCGAGGATCGACGCCACGTCCACGCCGTCCTCGCACACGGCGCGCACGAAGCGCTCCACCAGCACCGACGTCTTGCCGGTGCCGGCGCCCGCGCTCACGAGGATCGAGCTGTCGCGCCGCTCGATCGCCGCCAGCTGCTGGTCGGTGAACTTCACGGCGCCTCCACCCGGCAGATCGAGGGGTGCGAGCAGCCGCCGCGGTAGGCGCACGAGTCGGGCGTGGAGCACAGCCGCCCGGCGCGCATGCCGGCGGCGGCCTCGCCGATCTTCTCCCGCGCGCGGTCGTTGAGCTCGGCGAACTCCTCGCCGGGAAGGAGGTCGTTGTCGTAGTACGCGTCGCCCAGCTCGGCCCTGAGGTCCGCGTTGAGCGCTCCGCGTGCGCGGCGCTCCTCGCCCCCCAGCGGCAGGTAGACGCCTCCGGCCGGCTGCAGGCCGAGCACCTCCTCGACCACCAGCATGTAGAGGGCGGCCTGAAAGCGAGCCTGCTTGTCCCAGTCGGACGCCTTGTAGTCACCGACCTTGCCGCTCTTGTAGTCGATCACCACGGCGTGGCCGTCGCTGGTGTCGACCCGGTCGATCCGGCCGCGCACCGTGGTGCCGTCGGCGAGCCGCACCGGTGGGTGGTCGGAATCGTCGAAGCCGAACTCCAGCTCCAGGTGCGTGGGCGTGAAGGCGGTCTCGCGCTCGGCCTCGTAGCGGAGGTAGCGCAGGAGGTCGAACTCCAGGCTGGTCACGGCCGCGCGCACCCGCACCTGGTTGGGCGAGAGGCGGAACTCGCCGCGCAGCTCGGTCAGCGCGGTCTGCATGAACCCCTCGGCCTGGGCGAGGCTCTGGCGCGTGATCTCCATGGAGCCGGTCGCCTCCTCCAGCCCCTTCAGCGTCGCCTCGAGCACGCTGTGCGCGTAGGCGCCGCGCACCATCGGCTCCGGGTCGGGCTCCAGCGCGTCGGGGCGCAGGACCTTCTCCACCAGCCACTTGACCGGGCAGCCCGCGTAGGCCTCCAGGGCGCCCGCCGAGACCACGTCGCGGGCGTCGAGCGCCGACAGCGCCGCGGGTGTGCTGATCGAGGCCACCGGCTCCGGCGCCCGGCGCGGCCCCTGGCGCGCCACCGCGCGCTCCCACTCGGCGTCGGTCGGCGCCTGCTCCAGCGACCACGTGACGTCGGCCAGCGAGCGGCGGTGCTCCACGTCCTCCAGGCCGCCGGCGAAGACCGCGCGGGCGTCCTCGAGGAAGAACGACGGCGACTCGGGGTTGCCCTCCTCGTCGCAGTAGCGCGAGCTGAGCACAAGAAGCCGCTCGGCGCGCGACGCGCAGACGTAGAAGAGGTAGCGCTCGCGGGCCAGGTAGTCCTCGTGCAGGGGCAGCCGCAGCCCCGACGCCCTTGCCAGCTCCGCGCGATCGGTGTCCGGGAGGAAGGCGTCGGGCGCCGAGCGGCGCGGGAACTCGCGCTCCTGCAGGCCGCACACGAACACCGCCTCGAAGCGCCGCGCGCGCACGTCGCCGGGCGCGGCCACCTGCACGCGGTCGGGCTGAGGGTTCTCCCCCACCCGCACCGGCAGCTCGGCGAGGGTGGCGTGGATGTGGTCGGCGTCCAGGCGCACGCGCCTGTCGGCCGTGACCACGGCGATCATCTCGGTGAGCGCCGCCTCGGCGGCGCGGAAGGCGCGGGCGTCGTCCAGCTCCGCGCCCTGGAGCACGTGCGCCCTGCGCTTGTACGGGCCCTCGAACAGCTTCCGCAGCCGCTCGCGCAGCACCTCCAGCAGCGCTGCGCCCTCGGCGCGGGCGATCGCGTCGAGCTCGTCGAGCGGCCACCAGTGCTTCTCCCACAGCTCGCGCGCGCCCTTCGCCTCCGCCTCGCCGGCCTGGCGCACCTCGGCCTCCAGGCGATCGGCGAGATGCGGCTCGCGCAGGAGGCCCGGCGTGCGCAGATACGCGAGCAGGTCCTCGGCGGTGCCGTCCCGGCCCGGCGCTTCGCAGCAGGGCGAGCAGCCCGCGCCCCAGCCCGGTGTGGGCGAGCGGCAGCGAGCGGTCGATCGAGTACGGGATGCCGTAGGCGCCGAACACCTGCTCCACCAGCGAGCCGTAGCGCTCGGGGTCGCGCATGACCACGGCGATGTCGCCCGGGGCGGTGCCCTGCCTCAGCAGCTCGCAGCACCTCCGCGCCGCACAGCTCCAGCTCGGCGCGCTCGCCGCCCGCCACGTGCACCCGGACGGCGTCGCCTGGGTCGGCCTCGCCGCCGACGGTCTCGAACAGGCCGCGCTCCAGGGCGTGAAGCGCGGGGCGCGAGTCGTCCGCGTAGTGGTCGGAGATCGCCTCCAGGTGGGTGACCTCGGCGCCCATCGCCACGAGCTCCTCGCGCAGGCTCGCCGTGGCCTTGAACGCCTCCCGGCCGGGCTCGTACGGGAGCGAGACGGTCACGTCGGCATCCGCGCGGTCGGCCAGCACGCGCAGCGCCTCGCGCTCGAGCGGCGTGAAGTCGTCGAACCCGTAGAAGAAGACCGGCGTCCCGCCCCAGCGCTCAGGCTCGCTTCCGAGGGCCTCCAGAGCCCGCCACGCGAACAGGTCGGAGTCGACCAGCCCGGCGGCGTCGAGCCCGTCGCGATAGCGGCGGTACACCTCCCCCACCTCGTCCGCATAGCGCCGCCGCGGACCGTCGCCCGCCCAGTCGCGCATCGCCCGGATGAAGCGCGGTGCCTCCACCATCGAGTTCTCCAGCTCGGTGACGAACCGCTCGGCGGCGCGGGCGAACCCCGGGCGATCAGCCGACGCGGCCATCACCTGGAGGTCGGCGTCCTTGATCGACTGCTCCACGATCAGCCGTCGCTGCAGGTCCGACGCGGCGCGCGCCACGTAACCCGCCCGCTCGGCGATCAGTTCGTAGAGCCACTTGAAGCGCAGCACTCGCGCCCCGAACACCGCGCCGCGCTCGGCCAGCTCGCGTTGGCTGTGCTCCACATCCTCGAACGAGGGCACGACGAGCACCGGCTCCTCGTGGAGCCGGTCGCGGAGGGGGCCGAGCACGGCACCCGCCTTGGCGGCGTTGGCCGGCCCGGTTACGAGTCGGAGTGGCATGGCGGTGTAGTCGCTACTGACTACCGGCTGCTGACGACGCCACGCAAGGCTTCTGCCAGCCGGGCAGCCGGAACCATCACCGGCGCGTCCTGAAGTTCCCAGCCCGATCCGGGCCGAAGCACCCAGCGCGCGACGCGGATCCGCCCGTCACCGACGTCCTCGGTGCGCAGCTCCTCCTTGAAGTCGCCGCTGCGGCCGGGGCTCACGCCATCGCCCTCGCCCTCGAGCGCCTCGATCAGCGTGGTGGCATCGCGCTCGGGCAGCACGCCGGCGGTTCCCTGGAGCAGGCCCGGCAGGTCGGCGGCCGGCAACACCGGGGCGCGCCTGCGCAGCTGCGATCCCGCCCACTCGGCGAGGCGTATGCCGCCCGGCACCTTCTCCAGGCGAACCAGGTAACGGACGTCGTCGTGCTCGTAGGGGCCGGCGTCGGCGTGCGGACCGCTGAAGGCGGGCGACTTCGTGGCGCCGCCGGCCTTCGTGCGCTTCGCCGGCTTGGCCCGGGTCGCCGTGACGCTACCGCTCTCCAGCACCGTTCCCTTCGAGCAGATCGGGCAGTCGGCGGTGTGGCGGTTGTGGCGGCAGAAGAGCGACAAGCACCTCTGAATATAGGCAGGTGCGTTTGCAGGGCGCCCGCCCGGGAAGCCCGCCCGCATGGCACACGAGCGAAAGGAAGCGCCATGAAGATCCTCAGGGCCATCCTCGACACGATCGTCGACATCGTGATGTTGCCCTTCCGCGCCATCGGCCGGCTGCTGGGCGCGGGCGAATCGACCGCGAGGGGCGGCCGCCGCCGCTGACGATGGCTTAGTCGTGCACGCGGGGTGTCAGGATCCCCGCGGTGCGGACCGCCATCGTCTCCGACCTCCACCTCGGCACCACCTCCGGCACCGACATCGCGCGGGGGGCCGAAGCGTACGAGCGCATGCTGGAAGCGCTCGCCGAGGCCGACCGGGTGGTGCTGCTCGGAGACCTTCTGGAGCTGCGCGAGGCCTCGCCGTCCGAGGTGCTCAACAGCGCCGCGCCATTTCTCTCCGCCCTGGGCGCGGCGTGCTCGGGCAAGCCGGTCGTAATCGTGCCCGGCAACCACGATCACGAGCTGATCGCTCCGGCCCTCAGCGACACGCGCCTGCGATCCGCGGCACCTCTGGCCGCCGCGGCGGAGTTCGATCCCGCCACCGGGGTGCTGTCGCGCGCGGTCGCCGACCTGATCGAGGGGGCCGACGTGTCGCTCGCCTACCCCGGGATCTGGCTGCGCAAGGACGTCTACGCCACCCACGGCCATTACCTGGACGTGCACCTCACCGTGCCGCGGATGGAGTGCGTGTTCGCAGCGGTGGTCGGGAGAGCGGAGGGGATCCGGCCCGAGGACTTCACCACGCCCGACGACTACGAGGCCTCGCTCAGCCCGATCTACGCGCTGGCGCAGAGCCTCGTGCAGCGGCAGGAGGCCGTGCCTGTGAGCCGCGGCGGCAACGTGTCACGGTCGATCTACAGCCGCGCCACCGGCACGAGCCTCACCGGGCGGGCGATCGCCGGCGTGGGTATCCCCCTCGCGGTGGCCGCGATCAACGCGGTCGGGCTGGGCCCGTTCCGAGCGGACATCTCCGCCGTCGAACTGCGGCGCGCTGGGCTGCGGGCCGTGGGCGAGGTCTTGGACCGGCTGGCGATCGACGCCGAGCACGTGATCTTCGGCCACACCCACCGCGTCGGGCCGCTCCCCGGTGACGTGGAGGGCTGGACCCTGCCGAGCGGCACCCGGCTGCACAACACGGGCAGCTGGCTGGACGAGCAGGTCTTCCTCGAGAACGGCCGGGACCTGAGCAACCCGTACTTCCCGGGTTGGGTGACCTTCCTCGGAGAGAAGGGCCCGCCGGAGCGAACAAACGTCCTGGCTACCGACTACTCCTAGGCGGCGTTCGAAGCCGCGGCGTCCGCCGGCTTCGACTCGGCGGCCTTCGCCTCCGCCTCAGCGTCATCCTCCGCAGGCTCGGCGCGCGGGCGATCCGCCCACTCCTCGTCGAAGTTCACCGTCCATCTGCCGGGCTCGTCCTCCCGCGGCTCGATGCGGAGCTTGGCGCGGAAGCTGCGGCCTGAGCGGCCGCGGAAGCCGGTGACCTGCTTCTCGGTGCGCCCGATGGGCGGGTCGTCGCCGCGCTCGAGCGCGGCCTTGAGCGAGGCCATCAGCTCCTTCGCCACTGCGACCGGCAGCGACTTGCCCGCCTTCTTCTTCCAGATCACGAAGCCGCAGCCCGGGTCGTCCCGCGTCCAGCACGAGTAGCCCTTGCGGTTCTCGTTCACCTCGCGCCCGCACACCGGGCAGGGGCCGAGCTTGGCCCGCTCGATCTGCACGCCCTTGAGCTTGTCGAGCTCCTTCACCGTCTCCGCGGTGAACTTGGCGATGTCCTTCATGAACGCCGGGCGGGAGTCCTCGCCGCGCTCGATCAGCGACAGGCGGTGCTCCCAGTTGCCGGTCAGCTCGGGCGAGGTGAGCTTGTGGTCGCCCAGCAGGCGGATCACCTGGATGCCCTTCTCTGTGGCCAGCAGCGAGCGACCCTCGCGCTCGATGTACTCGCGGCCGAGCAGCAGCTCGATCGTCGCGGCGCGGGTCGCGGGGGTGCCGATTCCGGACTCCTTCATCGCCTCGCGCAGATCCGCGTCCTCGATGTCCTTTCCGGCCGTCTCCATCGCGCCGAGCAGGGAGGCTTCGGTGAAGCGCCGCGGGGGCTTGGTCTCCTTGCGCAAGGACTCGACCTTACGTGTCTCCACGTCCTCGTCCTGCTCGAGCTTCGGCAGGCTCAGGTCGCCGCCGGAGTCGTCGTCCTGCATGCCCTGCGGGGTGATCTCCTCGCCGTAAACGCCGCGCCAGCCCGCGGTGATCAGCACGCGACCGCTGGTCCGGAAGATGTGATCAGTGACGGTGGTCTCCACACGGGTGCGCTCGAACACGGCGTCGGGATGGAAGATCGCCAGGAAGCGCTTGGTCACCAGGTCGTAGATCTTGAGCTCGTCGGCGCCCATCTTCGACAGGTCGTGGTCGGTGTCGGAGTTGGTGGGAATGATCGCGTGGTGGTCCTCGACCTTCGCGTCGTTCACCACGCGGCCCAGCGGCAGCTTGTCGAGCGCGGTCACGTACTCCGCGCCCTTCGTGTACTGCGGGTTGTGGCCGACCAGCTCGGCGATCGGCTTGATCTCCGGGGCCATATCGCCGGTGAGGAAGCGGGAGTTGGTTCGCGGGTAGGTGAGCGCCTTGTGCTCCTCGTACAGGCGCTGGGCGGCCGACAGCGTGCGGCGCGCAGAGAAGCCGAGCAGCGTGTTGGCGTGGCGCTGGAGGGAGGTGAGGTCATAGAGGAGCTGGGGCTGCTCGGTCTCCTCCTTCTTCTCGAGCTTGGTGATGACGCCGGGCTGGTCCTTGCAGTCGTCGACGATCCCGGCCGCCTTGTCCTCGGCGATCCGCTTGCCGCCCATGTAGCGGCCCGCGTACACACGCTCGCCGGTGGCCGCGAACTCCGCCTCCACCAGCCAGTAGGGCTCGGGCTTGAACGCGCGGATCTCCTCCTCGCGGCGGGCAACGAGGGCGAGGGTCGGCGTCTGCACCCGGCCGAGCGACACGGCGCCGTCGAAGGCGGCGCGCAGGCGGATCGAGGCGGCGCGGGTGGCGTTCATGCCAACCACCCAGTCGGCCTCGGAGCGCGAGCGCGCGGCGGCCTCCAGCGGCTCCATCTCGGCCCCGTCGCGCAGTTGGGTGAACGACTCCGTGATCGCTCCCTTGGTCATCGACGACAGCCACAGGCGCTTCACGGGCTTCTTCTTCTTGGCCGTCTCGTAGATGTAGGCGAAGATCAGCTCGCCCTCGCGGCCGGCGTCGCAGGCGTTGATCACCTCGTCGATGTCGTCGCGGGCCAGCGCCCTGTGGATCACGCCGAGCTGCTTCTTCGCCCGGTCGTCGTTGGGCACCAGCTTGAACTTCTCCGGCACGATCGGAAGGTCGGCGTAGCGCCACTTCTTCAGCTTGGGGTCGTACGCGTCGGGCTCCGCCAGGCCGACCAGATGGCCCACCGCCCAGGTGATCACGAACTCGTCGCCCTCGAGGCTTGCCTTGTCCTTGCTCTGCTTGAAGGAACCCGGCAGCGCGGACGCGAAGTCACGCGCCACGGAGGGCTTCTCGGCTACGACCAGTGTCTTGCTCATCTGTGGGAACTGTACGCAGACTCCGTAATTGCCTCCGTAATTCTCCGCCGTGGCCCCCGTTGGAGGAGGGAATGGCTCATGCAGGCGCTCTCCAATCAACCATCGGCTACCACCCCTTTCGCGTTCGGGCAAAGCGGGGTACCTTGCCGGTAATGCCACTGGCCGTCATCACGGACGAGACGGCACTCGCCCACGCCGCGGCGGCGGGCGACGGCCAGGCGTTCGCGACCCTCTACGAGCGCTACGAGGGGCGGGCGTTCAACCTCTGCCTGCGAATCACCAACTCGCGCGAGGACGCCGCCGACGCCGTGCAGGACGCCTTCCTCAACGTGATGCGCCGCCTTCCCGACATGAAAGACCGCGAGCTGAACTTCGGCTCCTACCTGTTCACCGCGGCACGGAACGCCAGCTACGACCTGATGGCCAAGAGCAAGCGCTCGGATCCCACCGACGAGATCCCCGAGACCGCCGCCCACATGAGCGGCGGCGGGGGCTTCGGGTTCGAGCCCGACGATCCCGAGGACGATCCCGAGCGCGGGCGCCTGCTCGAGGCGCAGCAGGAGGAGATCCGCGAGGCCAACGGGCGACTGCCCGAGCGCCAGCGCGAGGCGCTCGCCCTCTGCGAGCTCGAGGAGATGTCCTACGACGAGATCGCCGAGATCATGGACATGAACCGCAACTCGGTGGCCCAGCTCATCTCCCGCGCGCGGATCAATCTGCGCGGCGAGCTGCGCGGGCGGCGCGCTGGCCACCGTCGCGCCATCCACCGAGGCGTGCGAGCGCGCGCTGCCGCTGATCGCCATGCAGGACGACCGCCAGCTCGACGACGACTCCGACGACGCCGAGTGGCTGGCGGAGCACATGGCCGGGTGCGACACCTGCCGGCTCAGCCAAGAGGCCATGCAGGAGGCGGGCGCCTCTTACCGCGCATGGACCCCGGTGGCCGCCTCGCCCTTCCTGATGCAAGAGGTCATGGCGCATGCCGCGGAGCTGACCGGCTCGGACTGGAGCAAGACGATCGCCGAGCGGACGGCCGCCCGCGGCGCCGCGGCGGGCGCGTCGGCGGACGGCGGCGTGGCGCAGGGCTTCAGAGGCCCCGCGATCGGCGCTGTGATCGCGATCATCGCCGCCGTGTTGATCCTGTTCGCGGTGTTCGAGACCTCACTCGACGACCCTGGCGCGGTCCAGACCGCCGAGCCGGCGGCGGCCGACGCGACCGTCGCACCCAAGAAGCGGGCGAAGAAGGCGATCAAGAAGAAGGCGAAGAAGGAGGACGCGCCGGCCGGCAGCGCCTCTCCGGACGAGCCGGTGTCCAATGATCAGCCGAGCGGATCGAGCGGGTCCGGCGCCAGCGGCACCTCGTCACCGTCCTCGCCGAGCGATCCCGTGACCAAGTCCCCGGCCAAGAAGCGCGTCACCAAGACGCCCACCCCGGAGCCGGAGCCCGACCCGGTCGTCGAGGAGCCTCCGGTCGTGGTGGAGCCTCCCCCACGCACGGACGATCCCCAGCCGTGCCGTCGGCCCGGAAGCACCCGGCCGACCTGCTGACGCGATAATCACCCCGTGGTGCGAGCCACCGCCACGGTAGAGCGAGGCCGCGAGTCCTACGCGAGTCGCGCGTGGGTCGATGCTTACGAATCGCTGTCGGCTGCCGATCAGGACACGCCGCTGGGCGCGGAGGATCTGGAGCTGCTCGCGCGGTCGGCCTACATGCTCGGCCGCGACGACGACTACGTCGCCGGGCTCGAGCGCGCCCACCGCGCACACGTGGATTCCGGCGATCCGGCGCCCGCGGCGCGCTGCGCCTTCTGGATCGGGCTCAACCTGATGTTCCGCGGCCAGACGGCGCCGGCGAAGGGCTGGTTCGCCCGTGCTGAGCGCCAGCTCGAGGGCGAGGGCCCCGACTGCGCCGAGCGCGGATATCTGCTGATACCGGTCTGGATCGACCAGCTCGATGGCGGTGACTACGAGGCGGGATACGCCAACGCGAGCGCGGCCGCCGCGATCGGCAAGCGCTGCGGCGATCAGGACCTGGTCGCCATGGCGGTGATGGAGCAGGGCCGCGCGCTGCTCAGCCAGGGCAAGGCGGCCGAGGGCCTCCGGCTGGTGGACGAGACCATGGTGGCCGTGACCGCCGGCGAGCTGTCACCGATCGTCGCCGGCCACGTCTACTGCAACACGATCGGGTTCTGCCACGCCGCGTACGAGCTGCGCCGCGCCCGGGAGTGGACCGCCGCTCTCACGCGATGGTGCGAGGAGCAGCCGGACATGGTCGCCCACAGGGGTCTCTGCCTGGTGCACCGCGCCGAGCTGATGACGCTCGGGGGCGCGTGGCACGACGCTCTCGAGGAGCTGCGCCGGCTCGACGAGGGCTTCAGCCGGGGGTCCTGAGCCAACTCGCTCTCGGCCATGCCGCCTATCAGCAGGGAGAGGTACGCCGGCTGCAGGGGGAGTTCGACGCGGCCGAGGAGGGCTACCGCGAGGCCAGCCGGTTCGGGCGCGAGCCGCAGCCCGGCCTGGCTCTGCTGCGGCTGGCACAGGGAGACCGCAAGGCCGCCGCCGCCGCGATCCGCCGCGCGCTGGGCGAGACCACCGAGCCGCTGTCGCGCGCCGCGCTGCTGCCCGCCTACGTGGAGATCATGCTGGCCTCTGGGGATTTCGAGCTGGCGCGCGGTGCCTGGCGCGAGCTCGAAGAGATCGCCGAACACCACCCCACCGACGCCCTGGACGCGATGCTGGCGCAGGTCGAGGGCGCGGTGGCCCTCGCGAAGGACGACGCCGAGGGCGCACTGGTGGCCATGCGCCGCGCCTGGCGGATGTGGCAGGAGCTCGAGGCGCCGTACGAGTCCGCTCGCGCCCGGGTGCTGGTGGGGCTGGCGTGCCGCGCGCTGGGAGATGAGGACGCTGCCGCACTCGAGCTGGACGCGGCCCGGGCGATCTTCGCCGAGCTGGGGGCGGCGCCCGACCTGACGTGGGTGGACTCGCTCGGCGACCAACCCCGGCCGGCGAGACCCACGGTCTCACGGCGCGCGAGCTCGAGGTCCTGGAGTTGGTCGCCGCCGGAAGGAGCAACCGCGAGATCGCCTCGGCGCTGGTGATCAGCGAGCACACCGTCGCCCGCCACATCCAGAACATCTTCGCCAAGCTCGGCGTCTCGTCGCGAACCGCCGCCAGCGCGTTCGCGTTCGACCACGACCTCGTCTGAACGCCCGTGGTCAGAAATGACCACGCATTCCCCTGCAAAGTTGGTGAATCCGGGCGATGCGACCGGGCGCGGCCGACCGTACGGTCGCCTCCGACAACGACTCAGGAGGCGGAATGGAATACGACGCGATCGTGGTCGGAGCGCGCTGCGGGGGATCGCCCACGGCGATGCTGCTGGCGCGCAAGGGCTACCGGGTGCTGCTGGTGGACAAGGCCACGTTCCCCAGCGACACGATGTCCACCCACTTCGTCCATCCGCCGGGGGTGGCCGCACTCGATCGCTGGGGCATCCTCGACCGGCTCGAGGCCACCAACTGCCCGCCGATCACGCGCTACTCGTTCGACTTCGGTCCCGTCACGATCGCGGGCTCTCCACGACCGGCGGGCGATACGGCGAAGGCGTATTGCCCTCGGCGCATCGTGCTCGACGCGCTGCTGGTCGAGGCGGCCGCCGCGGCGGGCGCCGAGGTGCGCGAGGCGTTCACGGTCGACGAGATCGTGGTGGACGACGGGCGCGTGACGGGAATCCGCGGCCATGCGAAGGGCGGAGAGACGGTCACCGAGCACGCCCGGGTCGTGGTCGGGAGCGGACGGCCTGCACTCGCTGGTGGCGAAGGCCGTGCGGCCCGAGCAGTACAACGAGGTGCCCGACCTCGCGCCGCTCTACTACACGTACTGGAGCGGGCTGCCCGTGGAGGGCTTCGAGACCTACATCCGCGCGGAGGACGGCCGCGGTTGGGCGGTCTGGCCGACCCACGACGACCTCACCTGCGTGATCGTGGGCTGGCCGCGGTCACAGTTCAAGGCCAACCGCGGCGACGTGGAGGGCACCTACATGAAGTCGTTCGAGCTCGCCCCCGAGTTCGCCGAGCGGATCCGGGCCGCCAAGCGGGAGGAGCGCATCGTTGGCACGGGCGACCTGCCGAACTTCTTCCGCAAGCCCTACGGCCCGGGCTGGGCGCTGGTCGGGGACGCCGGCTACCACAAGCACCCGATCACGGGGTTCGGAATCATGGACGCGTTCCGTGACGCGGAGGCCTGGCGTCCGCACTCGACGAGACGTTCGCCGGCCGCCGCCCCTACGACGACGCGATGGCCGGCTACCAGCGCGCCCGGGACGAGGAGGCGCTGCCGATGTACGAGTTCACCTGCGATTTCGCGCAGATCGAGCCCCCTCCCCCCGAGCTGCAGCAGCTGATCGGCGCGACGGCAGGTCAGTCAGGCGGCGATGGACGACTTCGTGAGCGTCATGGCCGGCACCCTCCCTGCGCCCGAGTTCTTCGGACCCGAGAACGTGGAGCGCATCATGGGGCAGGCGACCGCGGCCGGCTAGTAGCCGTACGGATCCCCGCCGCCGCCGGAGGGATCGCGGGAATCCGACGCGACACACCGTTGCGGCCCCGGCTTGAACGGCAGCCGGACGAACACCTGGGCGGAGTTGTTGCGCTCGTTCGACTCGTAGATGCCGTTGCGGGGGTCGGCGGTGTGGCGGTAGGCGAAGCAGCCGCGTAGGCCGGTCACGTCGAGGTACTGCTCGGGATAGGAGGCCGGGTAGACGTCCGACCAGCCGACCGAGGTGCCGAGCCTCACCTTCCTGGTGCTCGCCTTGGTGTTGCACGCCGGATAGACCCGCCTGCGTGGCGAGCGGGCTCGCGGGTGCGTCCGCTGCAGGTCGCGCAGGCAGTAGCTCACCTTGGGGCCGCGCCTGACCTTCCTGAGGCGCTTGCCCCGCGAGTCGATCCGCCACAGCTCGAACTTGGCCGCGTAGAGGAACTTCCAGTAGCGCACCTGGCCCGCCACGTACTTGAAGTACAGGCGCGCGCCGGTGTTGATGCCCAGGCGCCGCCCGCTGGTGCGGCGGTAGATCCGCTGGCGGGCGCGCATGAAGTGCTTGCTGGTGCGCGTGCCGAACAGCTCGGCCGGCCCGGTGCCGACGTTGTCGATCGAGTTGCCCGCCCGCAGCACCACGCGGCCGCGGTTGATCTTCCGGTCGAGGCGGAGCCCGTAGGGCTTCTTCATCACGAGGTCGGGGCACAGCAGCGCCTTGGCCTGAACGGCGTCGAGACAGGGGTTCGCCGGCTTGGGAGCCTGGGCGGCCGTCGCGGGCAGCGAGAGCAGGGCGACCATGGCGGCCGCAGGGATGGCGAGTCGGGTCAGCGCGAGCATGGGCCGGTGTCAACACGGTTTCCCGCGGAACGGAGCGCATCCTGCACGATCGTGTCCGGAACGCCGAAACCCGTGCCGCTGCCCGACCCCGTCGCGGCGGCGAAGATCGTGGTGACCACCCGGCCGCGACCGTCGACCATGGGGCCGCCGGAGTTGCCCGAGCGCACCAGACCGCGCAGCGACGTGATCCGCCGCCGCACCGGCCCCTGGCCGTAGGCGTCCTGGCTGATCACCGTGCGGGTCTGGCCGAGGCGCCCCGGCTGCACGTCGTAGGGCCCGTTCTCGGGGAATCCGAGCACCGCGGCGCTGGCGCCGGGCTTGGCGCCCACGTTGAGCGGCAGCGCGGGGCTGCCGCTCACTCCGGAGGCCCGCAGGATCGCGAGGTCGTTCTTCGGGTCGAACCAGATCGCGTCGGCGTCGTGCCGCGGGCCCTCCCCCTGCACCTGCACCGTCGTGTCGTCCTGGCCGGCGACCACGTGGGCGTTGGTCACCACGATCCCGTCGCCCGCAACCCAGCCCGAGCCCTGCACGCCCAGGCCGCAGGCGGTGCCGAGCACCTTCACCACGCTGCGCCCCGCGGCGCGGACCTGAGGGTCGCGCGCGATCGCCGAGTCGGGCGCGCCGACCCCAGGGTCGGGGCCGTCGATCGTGGGAAACGGGTCGAACCGCGCCAGGGCCTTCAGCAGGGGGCCCGACGGCGGCAGCACGGCGTTCAGCTCCTTCAGGATCACCGAGCGCTGGATCGGCTCCCGCAGGTCGCGTGCGCCGGGCGTCTGGAGCGCAACCGCGCCGACCATCCACGCCAGAGCCGAGCCCGAGGCAGCCCACGAGCACCGACCCGCCGATCCCGTCGAGCAGCGCGAACCGGTGCCCGACGCGATGGCGAAGGTGAAAGCCGAGCACCTCGAGGCCGGAGGCGAGCAGCCCGCCCAGCAGCAACGCCCCGGTGAGCGCGAAGATCGGCGCGTACGGGCGAGCGCGAGCCCTCCTCCAGCAGGAGCGGCCCGAGCCGCGAGCCTGCCAGCGCCCCGGCCGCGAAGCCGACGAGCGAGAGCGCGCCGACGATGAGGCCCTGAACGTAGCCCCAGAACCCCATGAGCAAGCGTGAATAGCGAGGATGCCCCAATCGAGCGGTGTCACGGGCGGTGGAAGGTACCCTGCGAGCGGTTTGGCCACTGAAGACCCGTCTGACCGCCGAAACAGGCGCCTCACGCAGCGTGCGCTGCCCCTTGCCGCCCTCGCGCTTACGTCGCTCGTGGCCGGGCTGCTGGTGGGGGCCGCCGTCGAGGGCGGCGAGCGATCGCGCCGCGAGCAACTTCGCGAAGGCCTGGGACCGCGGCGACTACCAGGCAATGCACGAACTGCTGACCGCCGATGCGCGCGAGCGCTACCCGCTGCAAGTCCTTCCGTGCCGCGTACGAGAACGCCGCCTCGATCTCCACGGCGTCCGATGTGGTCGTCGGCCGCCCGAGCGGCGCGAGCGCAGCGGGCGCGCCCGCGTGCCCGTCACCATGCGCACGCGCGTGTTCGGCACCGTGAAGGGCGACGTTGTGCTCCCGGTGCGAGGAGAAGGCGATCGAGTGGAATCCCGGCCTCGTGTTCCCGGGGCTCGAGGAAGGGCGTCCGGCTCACGCGGCGCACCGAGGCCGCCGGAGCGGGCGACGATCCTGTCCGTCGACGGCAAGGTGCTGGCCGAGGGGCCGGCCGGCACGCGCACCTCGCCGCTCGGGGAGGTGGGCTCGTCGATCGCGGGCGCAGATGGCCGAGAGCGAGAACCCCGCCGAGCGCAGGGCGCTCTACGCGCGCGGGTTCGCCGGCGACACCCTGGTGGGCACCAGCGGACTCGAGCGCGTGCTCCAGCTCCAGCTGGAGGGCAAGCCGGGCGGCACGCTTCGCGCGGGCGCGCGCACGCTGGCGAGCAGCGAGCCGGTGAAGGCGAAGGCGGTGCGCTCCACCATCGACACGCGCATCCAGGCAGCCGCCGTCACCGCTCTCGCCGGGCGGCTCGGCGGCATCGCGGCCATCGATACGCGAACCGGGCACGTGCGCGCGCTCGCAGGCATCGCCTTCTCGGCCCCCCAGCCACCCGGGTCGGTGTTCAAGATCGTGACCACGGCCGCGGCGCTCGAGGAGAAGAAGGTGAAGCTCTCCGACGAGTTCGCGGTCGAGTCACGCGCGCTGATCGACGGGGTGACGCTGGAGAACGCCAACGGCGAGCTGTGCGGCGGCACCTTCGCCCAGAGCTTCGCCAAGTCGTGCAACTCGGTGTTCGCACCGCTGGGCGTGAAGGTGGGCTCCAAGAAGCTGGTCGAGACCGCCGAGCGGTTCGGCTGGAACCAGAAGCCCCGGCTCCCGGGCGAGAAGGCGAGCACGCTGCCCGACACCGGGCGAGATCGTCTCGCCGCTCGAGATCGGCTCGACGGCGATCGGTCAGTTCAAGGTGCTGGCGACGCCGCTCCAGATGGCATCCGTCGCGCAGATCGTGGCCAACGACGGCGTGCGGCTGGGGCCGACGCTGGAGCCGGACGTGCGGCCCGAGGCGCGAGCGGGTGATCTCACCCAAGATCGCGTCGACGATCGAGGACCTGATGATCGGCGTGGTGGGCTTCGGCACCGGCACGGCGGCCGCGATCCCGGGCGTGAAGGTGGCGGGCAAGACCGGCACCGCGGAGCTCGAGGACACCCGCACGGCCGGAGGGACGAGAACGAGCCCTCGGACCCGAACAACACCGACGCCTGGTTCACCTCGTTCGCGCCGGCCGGCAAGCCGAAGATCGCCGTGGCGGCGCTGTTCGTGCGCAACGGCGCGGGCGGCGCGGTGGCCGCGCCGGCGGCGAAGACCGTCTTGCTTGCGGCGCTCCAGGAGTAGAAGAGGAGAACCTCAAAGGGGGCAAACATGCCCCCCTTTGCAACCCCCCTAACGGCCCCCGCTTCGCGGGGCGCCTAACTCTCCGCCCGGCCGCTAGGGGCGCGCGGGGTCCTTCTCGGCCTGGCAGAAGCTGCCACCGCACACGTCGATCACCCTGCCGCCGGGCTGCAGGAACTCCGACTTCTGCCTCCGCGCGGCCACCGTGTAGCGCGGGTCGCCGTGCGGGTCGAGCCCCGTGTGGATCGGCTGGTTGTCGAGCGGCTGCAGCGGCACGCGCCCCAGGCCTCCGCCGGGCTCCCAGTAGATGATCGCCGACCCCGCGAACGGGAACGAGCCGATGCGCGGGATGCCGTAGAGCGGCGTCTTGTCCTGCCGCGCGCCCGGGCGCGAGCGGGCGGCGGTTGGTGCGTGCCCCGATCGTGCGGGCCATGATGTCCGCCGCCGCGGGCGCCACCTGGTGATCGCCGCGCGCCACGTGCATCAGCACCTCGTGGCTGGGCGTGCCCGGGGGCGGGTCGGACGACATGTGCGCCGCCCAGCCGTTGCGACTCTCCCCGGTCCCACAGCATCTGGATCAGCGAGATCGCCAGCGGATGCGTCGCCTGGTCCTTGTACGCCGGATCGAAGACCACCCGGTAGGTCTTCCAGTTCGAGCTGCGCGTGAGCAGGATCGAGAAGTTCATTCCCGGTACGCCCAGTGCGGCCCGCCGGTGATCGGGCGCGATGGCGGCAAGGGCGCCGCCCAGGATGCCGCCCTGCGAGTTGCCGTCGTAGTAGAGCGCAGAGGTGCTGAACGCCGATCGCCCGGAGACCTGGAACGCCGCGTTGGACGCCAGGCCCTGGGGGTGGCGCATCAGCCGGCCGAGGTACAGGAAGTTCAGGAACCCCTGCTGGATGCGGTCGGCCATCTCCGGGAATTTGGACAGGTCGCTGAGGATGCCGATCGTGTTCGGCAGGTCCGGGGACGAGAAACCCGCCCAGTCGGTCGCGCAGAACGTGATGTCGTGCTCGTTTGCCATCAGGTGCACGTGGGTGCCCCTGGTGGCCTCTCCGGCGTCGCCCAGCAGCCCGTGGCCGTAGAGCGAGGCCCGGCCCTGGGCGCCGACGGCCGAACGCGGCACCACACAGGTGAACGGCGCCGTCGCGAAACTGCCGGCGCGCTGCACGGGGAGCCCACGGGGGCCGTAGTTGAAACGACCGGCCGGGGCGCAGCCCGGCGAGGTGAGATAGCACGGCACCTGGAACGTGCCGGTCACCCGGCGCAGCAGGTTCGCGTTCTCCGCGGGCGTGAAGTTCTGGACGTTCGTCACGGTGAACGCGGGCGACGCTCCCGTCCACCCGGTTGTCGGCGAGGTTGCGATCGCCGAGCTTGGCGAAGGCGTCGTTGCGGATGGTGAGCATCCGCGTCTGGATCGCCTTCTCGGAGGCCACCGTGAAGTCCCAGACCTGGTGCAGGTTCTTCGCCGAGACCTTCGCCCGGCGCGCCGAGCTTCAGCATCGAGCGCACGCGGCGGTTGCGCCGCACGGCCTTGCGCACGCCCGCCGCCGGGCCGATCCGGCGGCCGTTCGCCCTGCGGAGCCCGCGGACGATCACCACGTAGCGGCGCCCTTCGCGGAAGTTCTTGGCGGGATGGATCAGCAGCGTGCGCTTCGAGGCGCTCGCGTTGATGTCGAGCTCTGCCCAGTGCGCCTGGCGCTTACGGGTCTTCGCGTCGAGGATCACGATCGGCGCGTTCTTCTTCAGCGACGCGGCGATGTTCGTGATGGGCGCGATCCCCGAGCGCCGGAACGGCACGGGCAGTGCTGAGCCCGGAGACCTTGAGGATCAGCTGCGAGCCGGGGCTGAAGCCGTCGAGGCGATTCTGGTCAGTGGTGTCGATCCTCACCTTGCTCTTGTTCGCCGGCGCGCAGCGGCGCGGGATGGCCACGCGGCGCTTGGTCGGCGTGGCGCCGCTTCGCTTGGTGAACGCGTCGTTGGGGAACGGCAGCAGCGCCACCTTCCCGCTCAGGTACCGGCACTTCTTGGGCGGCGTCGCGGCCATGGCGGGCGGCGCGGCGAGCAGCAGGAGGACCAAGGGCAGGACGACGACGCTAAGACGACGCAAGGGGACTCCTTCGGCGGGGAGTCCGAACCCTACCGAGGACCTACGAAAGGGACCTACAGGTCAAGCTCGAAGCGCTTCGTCTCGCTCGGGCCTTCGACGACCAGCTCGAGTGGGCGGTTCTCGGTGTTCTCCAGCGGGAAGTCGAACAGCAGCATCGAGCCCGCCGTTGGGCCGAGCTGGGCCACGCTGCCGTCCTCGGGGATGCACTCCTCGCCCTGCAGCTTCGTGCTGCGATAGGCGAACGCGTTGTCCTCCTCGATCTCGATCGGCTCGAACTCGTTGCCCTGGTTGTCCTCCACGACGAAGCGGTCGAGGTCGACGCTCGTGCGGTCCTCGTCCTCGCTGATGTTGCAGGCCTGGATGAAGATCCCGTAGAGGGCGTTGCCGGGCTTGGCGGCCGGGCCCTCGTAGTAGGCCTTGTCCGGCGGGATCGCCAGGTTGAGCTGGCGAGTGATGAAGACGTTGTAGTTGATGCCGTCGATGTCGATCGCCAGGCCCTCGCGTGCCGGCTCGTCGACCCCCTGATCCTCCACTCCGCAGCCGGCGGCCACGGGCACGAGCATGGCGGCCGCCGCGCAGGTCGCGGCGATCCTCCTGAGGCGGGTCGGTTCCATGCGGCGGGGCAGTCTACCCGTCGCTTCGGGCCGGTACGTGGGCACCGAACCGGGGTGCGTTGGCGGCGTCGTACCCGGCGATGCTCGCCCGCGGCAGCTCTTCGTTCTGCGGCTCCTCGAAGATCCTGCGCAGCCGGACCAGCGCCTTCTTGCTCTGGCGCTTGATCCAGCGGTGGGCGCCGCGCTGGCGGAGCCGGTCGACGGCGGTCTTGGGCTCGCTGTAGGTGGTCAGCTCCACGCGGGTGGCCGACGCCCTCGGGGATGAAGTCGTAGATCGCGACCAGCCGCGAGCGGCCGCGGATGCCCACCCGCCCCTCCTCCACGATCCGGCGCGGGCGGTCGACCTCGATGATCGCGAGGTCGGCCCGTTCGTTGAACACGGGCCCGTCGAGCAGAAAGCGCGCCGCGGCGCCCTTGCCGACCGGGTTGGCGCGCGCCAGCCGGTAGTCCTTGAGGTAGTGGTCGCAGTACGCCGGACGGCGCGAGAGGTCGGCCACGAAGTCGAAGATCTCCTCGCGCGGAGCAGAGATGACGGTGTCGACCGTGACCTGACGCATCAGGCCGGCAGTCTATTGCCGGCTCAGGCAGCTCTGGGCGCGACCGTGAGGTGCCGGTCCGCGGCGTGCACGCGCTCGGTGCGCACGGACATGCGCTTGCCCTCGGGCAGTTCGGACAGGCAGAGGTCGCACATCATCCGGCCGGTGTCCATCTCGTGGAGGCGTTCGCCGACGAGCGGGGTCCGCCGGCAGCGTGAGCAGGAGGCGCGACCGCTGTCGAGCGATCCGACGCTGCGGCGAAGCAGCATGCCCGCGAGGTCTGGCATGGGAGACGTGTTCGCCCACTCGTGCCTGTTTCCTGCCGTCCCGGGTATGGGTTCGCACGAAGGAGACGGTTGTTCTCCGCGCAATATGCGGAGAACGCTTTTGGACAGATTGACCAACTAGTTAGTATCCGCACAACCGCGCGGCGCACCCAAGGAGAGACGGATCATGAGGACTTTTGAGGCAGGAACGCTCGCCGGGGCCGGGTCGTTTCAGTGCGACGAATGCGGCTTTGCCGTGGCGCTCCACGAGCGCGACGAAGTGCCCGAGTGCCCGAGCTGCGGGGGCGAGAGCTTCCGGCGCGCCAGCCTCTTCGGCGAGACCGACGCCTCCATCTCCCCCGTCACCGAGAGCGGCGACGCGGAGTGGCTCCGGGAGGCGCGCGAGGCGCTCGTCTCCGAGGGCGACTACCTCGCCTTCGACACCGGGGAGCGTGTCCAGGTCGTTCCCCTGCAGGACGGCTGGACGCGGGTGGGCCGCAGCCTCTCGGCGCACGTGCGCCTCGACGACCCCACCGTCTCCCGCCGCCACGCGCTCGTCTACCGCGATGACGACGGCGCGAAGGTGCTCGACGACCGCAGCCTGAACGGCGTGTTCCGAAACGGCGAGCGGATCGAGCTGTCGGAGCTGGAGGACGGCGACGCGGTCGCGGTCGGGCGCTTCACGCTGCACTACATCTCGATGAGTGGATCGGGCGGAGGCGCTCCCATGAGCGATCCGGCCGAGGGCGCGCTGGCCTAGCGCAGGAGGGTGAACGTGGCGCGCCTGCGCGTGGACCGCAGGCCCTGCTTGTCCCTCGAGGTGGCGGTCAGGCGGTAGCGGCCGGCCTTGAGGCGCCTTGCTCGCGAGAGGCGGCCCTGGAAGCGAACGGAGTTCCTGCCGGTCTTGCCCTTCACGCGGACGGTCTTCTTCACCTTCACGTAGCGCTTGCACTTCTTCCGCGAGCGCAGCCCGCGCCGCGGCGCCCTGCAACGGCGGCCGACCTTGCGGCCAGCGAGGATCCGCTCGAAGGTGAGCGTCACCGTCACCGGCTCGGAGAGCCTGAAGCGGATCGCCGCCCCCACCTTGGCCTTGGCCGAGGCCTTGGGCAGCTTCCTGCCGCGCCTGAAGCGCTTGCGGCTCAACCCCAGGCGCGTGAGGCTCGGCCGCGCGTTGGTCACGTTGATCGCGACCGTGCCCACCCCGGAACTGAGGATGCCTCCGAGCGCGCGGACCGAGATCGAATCCGAGCCGACGTAGCCCGGTGTGGGCGTGTAGCGCACCGTGCCCGCGGTGTCGGTGATGGCGCCAGTCTTACCGTGCCTCGGGCCGCTGACCAACGTGTGCTTGAGCGCGTCCAGGTTCAGGTCGGAGCAGCCAAGGGGAACCGAGGCGGGTGCCCCGGGCACTGCGAAGGGGCCGTTGCGGCACGTCGGTGGGACCTCGCGGCCGAGGTACGCCATGCCATCGCCTGTCCCGGCGTACACGTTCGCGCCGTCGGGGGAGATGCCGATGGCCTCCCCGGCGGAGAGCACCCTCGATTTCGTGCAGGCCTCCGGGGAATCCACCTCGGCAATGCAGCCGGCGGGGGCCAGCGCTCCGTTCGCCGCTCGGGTGAAGGTCGCGACCGCACCCTGATCGCCGGTAGCACTGCCCAGCGCCGTTGTGTGAATGGTGGTGCCGTCCGGTGCGACGGCGATGTCGAAGGCGTTGACGAGCCCGGGGACGGTCCTGCCGGCTCCGCACTGGGGCGAGCCGATCGTGGCGAAGCATGAGCCGTAGGCGACTGCCCCGAACGCCACGCGGGGAAGGGTCACCACACTGGCGTCGACCCCATCGAAGCCGTCCCTCGAGACTACGTAGACGGCGTTGGTGGTGGCGACGATGTCGAAGGGGTCCACGAGCCCTCCGCCGTTCGACGTGCAGGTGGAGGGAGCACCCGTCTGCTCCACGCATCCGTTGTCCTCCAGCGAGCCGTCCGTGCTGCGCGCGAGCGAGGCCACGGCGCCGTCGGGCGTGCCGCCGAAGTTCGCGCCGGTCGACGCGACGTACACGTTCTTCCCATCGGGGCTGACGGCCACGCCGGAGGCGCCCTCCAGGCCATCGGCGGTGTTGGACGCACCACAGGTGGCGGCGGCCAGTTCCGCGACACAGCCCGCGTAGGTGAGCGTCCCGTTCGCCGCGCGGTCGAAAGTAAGCACCCTGTCGGTTCCAAACCCGGACACGAGGTACACGTTGCGCCCGTCCGGCGAGACCGTCACGTCCCGCGCGTTCGCGAGCCCGGGCAGGGCGTTCGGGGCGCCGCAGGCGTTGCCGACGTCGAAGCAGGGGCCGCCGCTGAGCCGGCCGTCCGCCAGCACGCGCAACGTGTGGAGGCGCCCACTGCCATTGGACTCGAACGTCCATGGCGTAGAGACTGCGCCCGTCGGAGCTGGTGGCCAACCCGTCGACGCTGCTCAGGTCCGGGAGCACATTCCCGGCGGGGCAGTCCGAGAAGGCGTCGCCGTAACACGTGACGGGGGTGACGGAGCCGCCGGCGGCTCGCCTGAAGACCCAGATCACACCGGCCGAGTTGCCGGTCCATACGAATCTGCCATCGCGGCTGGTGGCCAGCGCCTCGCCGTTGTCGATGCCGGGCGAGGTGGGGACCTCGCAGTTGGACGGGGCGCCCTGACTCTCAACACAGCCCATCGCGAACAGGCGGCCCGAGGCCAGGCTGGACGCCTCAGCGCCACTCGGAAGCACCAGGCACATGCCAGCGAGCGCAAGTGCCAGAGCAAGAGGGCGAATCACCGCGAGCGAGCGTAGCGCGGGAGGAGCCTCCAGCGCGAGGCGGTCAGAATGCCGCGGGTCATGGAGCACGTCGAAGTCCTGATCATCGCCCTGTTCGTGTCGGTCCTCGGCCTCAACGCGCTGGCCGAGCGCTTCTCGGTGCCGTATCCGATCTTCCTCGTGCTCGGCGGGCTGGCTCTCGGTGGCATCCCCGGGGTGCCCGACGTGGAGCTCGAGCCCGACCTGGTTCTGGTGATCTTCCTGCCGCCGCTGCTCTACTCGGCCGCCTTCTTCGCCGACCTGCGGTCCCTGCGCCGATCGGCCCGTGCGCTGACCCTCACGTCCATCGGGCTCGTGCTCGTCACGACCTGCGCCGTGGCGGTCGCGGCCCACGAGGTGATCGACATCCCCTGGGCCGCCGCGTTCGCCCTCGGCGCGGTGGTCTCGCCGACCGACCCCGTCGCGGCCACGGCGATCATGCGCCGGCTAGGTGCGCCCAGGCGGGTCGTCGACGTGATCGAAGGCGAGAGCCTGGTGAACGACGCCTCGGCCCTGGTGGCGTATCGGGTGGCCGTCGCGGCCGCGCTGACTGGGAGCTTCTCGCTGCTCGACGCCAGCCTGGACTTCATCGTCGCGGCGATCGGCGGCGTTGCGCTGGGCCTGGCCATCGCGGTGGTCGTGGCGTGGGTGCGCCGGCGAATCGACGATCCGGTCACGTCGATGACCGTGTCCCTCTTCACCGGCTACGCGGCCTTCATCCCCGCCGACATGCTGGAGCTGTCGGGGGTGCTGGCGGTGGTCACCTGCGGCCTCTACCTGGGCTGGCACGCGCCCAGCCTGGCGTCGCCCCAGACGAGGCTCCAGACCTTCGCCGTGTGGGAGATGCTCGTGTTCCTGCTGAACGCCGTCCTGTTCATCCTGATCGGCCTGCAGCTGCCCGCGATCATCGACGATCTGGGCGCGGTCTCGGTCGCGGAGGCGCTCGGTTACACGGCGGTGATCATCGGCGTGGTGGTGGGGACGCGCATGGCCTGGATGTTCACGGTCCCCTACGTCATCCGCGCCCTCGATCGCCGGCCCCAGCAGCGCGCCCGGAGAACGGACGCCAGGACCCGCCTCGTCATGGGCTGGGCCGGAATGCGAGGCGGCGTCTCCCTGGCCGCCGCGCTGGCGATCCCCGCGACCCTCGACTCGGGCGCCCCGTTCCCGAACCGCGAGCTGATCCTGTTCATCACCTTCGGGGTGATCGTCTTCACCGTCGTCGGCCAGGGCCTCACCCTGCCGATCCTGATCCGCCGGCTGGGCGTGCTGGACGACGGCAGCGAGGAGGAGGGCGAGGAGCTGCTCGGGCGGATGGAGGCGGCACAGGCCGCGCTGACGTGGCTCGAGGAGGAGTCGGAAGCCAGGGAGGAGACCGTCCAGCGGGTCAGCCGCCTCTACGAGTTCCGGTACCGGCGCTTCTCCGCCCGGGCGGGCGAAATCGATGGATCCGACAGGATCGAGGAGCAGTCGCTCGGCTACCAGCGGCTGATGCATCGCGTGTTCGAGGCCCAGCGCCGGCGCCTCGTCGAGCTGCGCAACCAGGGCCAGATCTCCAACGACGTGATGCATCGGCTGGAACGGGAACTGGATCTAGAGGAATCGCGGCTGGAGGTGTGAGCCGCCTTGACTTCAAGCGAACTTGAATTTGTAAGGTGCAAGACGGAATGACGACCACGCCCTCCCCCACACTCGCGATCGAGGCCAGCGGCCTGGTCAAGTCCTTCGGCGACACCAAGGCCGTCGACGGCGTCGACCTGGCGGTGCGGCAGGGCAGCGTCTACGGCGTGCTCGGCCCCAACGGCGCCGGCAAGACGACCACCATCCGCATGCTCGCGACGCTGCTTCGCCCCGATGCCGGCAGCGCCCGCGTGATGGGCCACGACATCGTCGAAGAGGCCGATGCGGTGCGCGGCGTCGTGAGCCTCACCGGCCAGCTCGCCTCGGTCGACGAGGATCTGACCGGGCGCGAGAACCTGATCCTGATCGGACGCCTGCTGGGGTACAAGCGCCCCCAGGCCAAGGCCCGCGCGACCGACCTGCTCGAGGCGTTCGACCTGGTCGAGGCCGCCGGCAAGCAGGTGAAGAACTATTCAGGCGGCATGCGCCGCCGGCTCGACATCGCCGCGAGCATCGTCGTCACGCCGGAGCTGATGTTCCTGGATGAGCCCACCACGGGCCTCGATCCTCGCTCCCGCAATCAGGTGTGGGACATCATCCGCGAGCTCGCCGCCGCCGGCACCACGATCCTGCTCTGCACGCAGTACCTCGACGAGGCCGACCAGCTCGCCGAGGGGATCGCGGTGATCGACCGCGGGAAGGTGATCGCCGAGGGCACCCCGGCGCAGCTCAAGGCATCGGTCGGGTCGGGAACGCTGCGCGTCCGGCTGCTCGATCCCAAGCAGCGGCCCGAGGCCGAGGTAATCCTGGCGCGGGAGCTCAACGGAGTGCACCTCGAGCCCGATCCGGCCGCGCTCTCCGCGACCTGCGCCGACCCCGACCGCGCCGCGGAGGCCGTCGGCAACCTCTCCCGGGGCGGCGTGAACGTGGCCGACTTCTCCGTAGGCCAGCCGAGCCTTGACGAGGTGTTCCTTGCGCTGACAGGGCACACCGCCGAGGAGCAGGCCGAAGAGGAGGAGCAGGCGGCATGAGCGTGACCCCCACCACACCCAGGGAGAAGGGCACCGATGCCGCGGCGGTGAGCAAGGCGCTCGCCTCGGGCCCGCGCCCGCAACGACCGAGCGCGGCATCCGCGGCGCTCACGTTCGGCTGGCGAGGGATGCTGAAGGTCAAGCACGTGCCCGAGCAGCTGCTCGACGTGACCATCACGCCGGTGATGTTCGTGCTCATGTTCACCTACCTGTTCGGCGGCGCGATCGCCGGATCGACGGACGAGTACCTCCAGTACATCCTCCCCGGCATCCTGGTGATGTCGGTGCTCTTCACCACCGTCTATTCGGGGGTCTCGCTCAACACCGATCTGACCAAGGGCGTGGTCGACCGCTTCCGCTCGCTGCCGATCTGGCGACCGGCGCCGCTTGTCGGTGCGCTCCTGGGCGACAGCGTCCGCTACCTCGTCGCGGGCACGGTGATCATCCTCCTGGGCATGATCCTGGGCTTCTCGCCTGAGGCGGGCCTTCCCGGGGTCGTGGCGGCGCTGGCGCTGGTGGTGGTCTTCGCGTTCGGGCTCTCCTGGGTCTTCACCACGCTCGGCCTGGTGCTGCGCACGCCGAACGCGGTCATGAACGCGGGCTTCATGGGGATCTTCCCGCTGACCTTCCTCAGCAACGTCTTCGTGGAGCCGGAGACCCTGCCGAGCGCGCTCGAGACGTTCGTGAACGTGAACCCGATCTCGATCCTCGCGACGGCCTCACGCGGACTGATGGCGGGCGACGCAGCGGCAGGGGACATCGCAGTGGTGCTGGGAACGGCGGCGGTGCTGACTGCGGTCTTCGCGCCGCTGACGACGATGCTGTATCGCCGGGCCTAGCGCCGTTGGCAACCCGCCGCTGACGAGTCACTCCGCTTGGGTGAGACCCAGTCGTCTAGGTGGCTCTCCGCACCATGCGGATCCGCTGGGTCAGCCGCATTATGGAAAGCGCCTGAAATAGGAGCGCCGCGCAGCGGCTGGTCCCAGCTCACGCTCGCAGGATCTTCTCCATCGACTTACCCTTCGCGAGTTCGTCGACCAGCTTGTCCAGGTAGCGGATCTTCTGCATGAGAGGGTCGTCGATGTCCTCGACCCGCACTCCGCAGACGACGCCGGTGATCAGCGCGGCATTCGGGTTGAGGCGCGCTTCGGCGAAGAAGTCCCTGAAGGTGGTGCCCGCGTCGAGGTGGTCGCTCAACGCGGCGTAGTCGAATCCAGTCAGCCACCGGATCACCGTGTCCAGCTCCTCCCGCGTACGGCCCTTCTTCTCCACCTTCGCCACGTAGTGCGGATATACCGAGGCGAAACTGACGGTGAAGATCCTGCTCACGCCCGCACCATAGCTGCGCGTTGGAGTGTCGCTCTTCGCTAGTCCGAGGCGCCCCGCCGGGAGGGGGTTTCGACTTTTCCCGGAGGGTGCTCCCTGTCGCCCGCAGGGGAAGTCGAAACCACCGACCAACCGGCACGGCCGGGGTCCAGCCGCAGCGCCACCTACTCCGTCGAAATCGACGGATCCGTCTGCTGGTCCTCCGGAATCGACATGACGAAGTTCGCCTGCGCGTCGAGCGCAAGCTCGCCGATCCGAGACGCCTCCTCGTCCTGCCCGGTCGACCTCAGCTCGTCGCAGTAGTGCCCCAACAGCTCCTGGATGTCGAGCACGCCCTCGGCGTCGAGGTCGCGGATCTCGATCTTCGCTCCCTTGCCCTTGCGCCGCTCGAGCGCCTCGCGGTCGAGGTTCCACTCGTCGTTGACGCGCAGGTAGACGCGGCCGCCGGTCTGGCCGGCGCACATCCACGGCCCGGGGTCGCCCATCACCACGGCGCGGCCGTTGGTCATGTACTCGAACGCGAAGCCCTTGATGTTGGCCCGGTTGGCGAGGCATCCGAGCGAGTCGTCGAGCGGCTGGGCGGGCTCGCCGGCGATCACCACGTCGGCGCCTGAGAGGCGGATGCAGAAGCGCGAGTCGGCGTCGCCCTGCACGAACATCCGCCCGCGCTGGGCACCGTAGGCGAACGACTTGCCCACCGACCCGTTCACACGCTTGCCGTTCGCGCCCTTGCCCTTCAGCACCGACACCTTGCCGCCGAGCATCGTCTTGGCCACGCCGTCCTGGGCGCCGCCCTCGACCGTGATGTCCAGGCCGTAGACGTTGAACGCCCCGAAGCCCTGGCCGCCGATCGAGCCGCCGTTGAAGTGCAGCGAGGCGAGCGTGTCGTCGGTGCCCGGGCGCCGCGCCGTCGAAGATGCGGCTGCGGGCGATCTCGCCGGCCAGCGAGGTGCCGAGCACGCGGTCGTCCGCGTCGGCGGGCTTCTCCCACTCGCGGCGGGCGATCTTGCCGGGCGCCATCTCCGCGAACATCGACGCGACGGCGTCGGACGATCCCTTCGCCTTCATCCGGATCGGCCGCGCGCAGATGAGGCCGGCCGCCTCGCGCTCGTCGATCTGAGCGGGCAGGTCGATCGGCTCGAGGTCGAGCATCTCCTCGAGCGGCTTGATCATCTCGGTCACGTCCACGCGGTCCTTCGCCCGCGCCTGCACCAGCAGGTCGGAGCGGCCGACCAGGTCCTGCGTGCGCTCGTACCCGAGCATCGCGGTGATCTCGCGCACCTCCTCGCCCATCGCCTGGAAGAAGCGGGCGCTGTTGGAGGCGGACTGCTCGTACTCCTGCGGGGTGAACTTCTTGAGGCCCTTGAGGTCGGCCTCCTCCTTGTCCTCGATCTGCGTTGCGATGCCCACGTGGCAGGTGTCGAGCTGGCAGCCGCGGCAGATCGTGCAGCCCAGCGAGACCATCGCCAGCGTGCCGAAGCCGACGCGGTTGGCGCCGAGGCAGTGCAGCTTGATGATGTCCCAGGCGTGGCGGTAGCCGCCGTCCGCCCAGATCTCGACGCGGTTGCGGATACCGGCCTCCATCAGCGCCAGGTGCACGGCACGGGTGCCGATGTCCGACGGCAGGCCCACGTGACGCAGCGCGTGCGAGCGCGCGGCGCCGGTGCCGCCCTCGAAGCCCGAGAGGGTGATCATGTCCGCGCCCGCCTTCGCGATGCCCACGCCGATCGTGCCGATGTTCGGCACCACGGGCACCTTCACCGAGACGCGCACGTCGGGGTTCGCGGTCTTCAGCTCGTCGATGAGCTCCGCGAGATCCTCGATCGAGTAGAGGTCGTGGTTGTTGGAGGGTGAGATGAGGTCGGTGCCCTCGGTGGCGTTACGCGCCTGCGCGACCTTCGCCGTCACCTTCTTGCCGGGCAGGTGGCCGCCCTCGCCGGGCTTGGCGCCCTGGCCGATCTTGATCTCCACCAGGTAGGAGGAATTGACCATCTCGCTGGTCACGCCGAAGCGGCCAGAGGCCACCTGCTGGCCGCGCCACAGCGGGTACTTGCCGTACATGTCCTGGATCTCGCCACCCTCGCCGTTCATGGCGATGATGTTGATCCGCTTCGCCGCCTCGGCGTAGGCGCGGTAGGCGGTCTCGCCCTGGGAGCCGAAGCTCATCGACGAGATCACGATCGGGTAGCTGTGCAGGCCCACGCCGGGATCGGCCTGCTCGGTGGGGATCGCCTCGCGATCGGACTTGAGGTCGAGGATGTGGCGCATCGAGATCGGCTGCTCGTGCTCGAGGTCGCGCACCTTCTGCGAGTACTCGGGGTACTCGCCGCTGCCGTTCGCCGCCGCCACCGCGGCCTTGTAGACCTTCGGGTAGAAGCGGAACGTCTTCGCCGGCTTCGACTCGTCCTCGCCGGCCAGCACGCGCTGGCGCTCGTCGCCGTCCACATCGAGCTCGAGGAAGCCGGTGCCGCCGTCCTTCGTGCCCATGTACGCGGGCGAGTCAAAGATCGTGGTGAGCTCGGCCTTGAGCCCGATCGAGGCGAACAGCCGCGCGTAGCCGCGCACCTCGTGGATCCCGATCGTGGAGATCACCTTCTCGACGCCCTTGCGCAGCGCGGAGGCGAGGTTGCCGACGTCGGTGCGGTAGTCGTCGACGAGCGAGACCTCGACCATCGCGTAGGGGCAGACGGCGTCGGCGCCCAGGCCGAGCGCCACCACCACGTCGTGCACGTTGCGGATGGCGGCCGAGCGCAGCACGACACCGCAGCGCCGGCGCAGGTTGGTGTCGCCGTCCTTGATCAGGTGCTCGCGCAGCGCGAGGTCGACGGCGGCGAGCGCCAGGTGGGGATCGAGGTAGCGGCGGTCGCCCTCGTAGGCGGTGCGGTCCGACAGCACGACCAGCTCGGCGCCGCCCTTCACCGCCGTGGTGGCCTCCTGCTTCAGCCGCTCGATGGCTCCCTGGGTGTTCTCGGACTCCAGGCACGAGATGTCCAGCACGGCGCTGCGGCCGCGGAAGGCCTCCCACAGGTCCTCGAGCAGATAGGTCTTGTGCTCGTGGGCGATTGCGCGGTAGGTCTCGTCGGACAGCGGGGCCAAGCCGTCGTGGCCGCCGAACAGGATGGGGAACGCGATCTCCACCGTGGCCGGCTCGGGCGCGATCTCGTGCAGCGAGGGCCGCGCGCCGAGCACCGCGCGGCAGGAGAAGTGCTCCACCTCGCGCTCGCGGTCGATCGCCGGGTTCGTGACCACGGCCACCGACTCCTTGAAGTAGTCGGCCAGGTTCTGGCGTTCGGGCGAGAGGCAGGCGAGTGGGCCGTCGTAGCCCAGCGATCCGATCGGCTCCTGGCCGGTGGCCGCCATCTGCTGCACCAGCTTCATGTCCTCGCGTTGCCAGCCAAAGCCGCCCAGCACACGGTCCTCGACCTTGATCGGCTCTGACGGCCCGGCGCTCGTGTAGCCGGGGATCTCCGCCCCCGCGAGCGGGCCGCCCGTGAGGATGGCGCCGGCGTAGCCCGAGTCGCCCTCGCCGGAGTCGGCGCGCTCACGCCAGCGCGCGGCGCACAGCGCCTGCATGGCGCCGTGGTCGTGGAGCGTGGTCTGCGCCTTGGCGCGGTCGATCTCCACGCACACCTTCTCGCCCGGGGCGAGCGGCTTAGGCTCCGCGGTGGTGGCGCTCACGGCGACGACACCGGGCTCGGAGGAGAAGAAGTACGCCTCGGCGGTCTCGAGCTGCCACAGGGGGCGCAGGCCGAGGGCGTCGACGGAGAAGACGTGCTCGTCGCCGAAGCGAGAGATCAGCGCCACCGGACCCTGGGCGAACGGCCCGAAGGCCTGGCGCAGGTACATGTAGAAGCCGCGCAGGTCGGCGGGCAGGCCCTTCACCTCGTCGACGATCGGCGGCAGGGTGAGCTCCATCGCCTCCACGAGCGTGAGCCCCTGGCGGTGGATGAGCGACTCGACCGTGCGGCTGAGGTCCTGCGAGTCCGAGCCGTCGGTGTGGACCGGCACGCCCAGCATCCGCGCCTCCTGGCGCAGGCGGGCAATGGTGTTGATCTCGCCGTTGTGGCCCAGCACCCCGAACGGCTGCACGCGCTTGAAGCTCGGCCAGGTGTTGGTGGAGTAGCGGTTGTGGCCGAGCAGCGAGGCGGTCTCCGCGCGCGGATCGTGCAGGTCGGGGTAGTAGCGGCCCAGCACGGCGGGAGCGCCCAGCACCTTGTAGACCGCACAGGTGGTTGAGCACGAGGAGACGTGGACGTCGAGGGTCTCCTCCAGCTGAAGCGTGAGGTCGAAGCACTGCGCCGGGTCCTCGATCAGCCCGGCGACCTGCCAGAAGACGGGCTCCTCCTCGCGCGCATGGGGCCCCAGGGCGGAGGAGTCGACCACGTCCTCGCGCTCGGCCAGGACCCGCAGCCCGACCTTGCTCATCAGGTCGCGTGCCTTCTCCTTGATCTGCGCGGCGTCGCCGCCCTTGCGCGGGATGAACACGTGGACCACCGCGAAGTTCGGGTCAAGCGCCAGCTTCGAGGCGTGGCCCCCGGCGCGAACCTCCTCCGCCCAGATCTTGCGCGGGATGTCGATCAGCACGCCGCAGCCGTCGCCCTCGCCGTCGACGTTGCCGGCGCGGTGGAGCATCTTCTCGAGCGCCACCAGCGCGTTCGCGATCGTCTCGTGGCTGGCCCTTGCGCCCTTGTTCACCGCGGCGTAGATGCCGCAGGCGTCCTGATCCTCCACCGTCTCCGGAGCCCGGAGAGGGCGATAAGCCTGCGTGGAAGAGAAGCGCTTCGGGGCGGCGGGCGGCAATGGTCCTCCTCGGGTTCCGCGCCTTACTTCGAGAGGGCGCGCGACGTCAGAGCGAGCGAGAACTATACCGCCGCGCGCGACAGCAACAGCGCCCGCTCGCGCTCGTTGTCCGTCAGCCCCGCGGCCCGCTCGAACTCCAGGCCCGCCTCGTCCACGCGGCCCAGCTTCTCCAGCAGGTCGCCGCGCACGGCCGGCAGGAGGTGGTAGCCGTTCAGCGCCCCCTCTTCCACGAGCGCGTCCACCAGCTCCAGCCCCGCCGCCGGTCCGAACGCCATCCCCACCGCCATCGCGCGGTTCAGATCCACCACCGGCGAGGGGTTGATCTGACCGAGGGCGTCGTAGAGGGCCACGATGGCGGTCCAGTCGGTGTCCTCGGGCGTCAGGGCTCGCGCGTGGCAGGACGCGATCGCCGCCTGCAGCGTGTACGGCCCCACGGCCCCGCCCAGTGTCCGCGCGCGCTCCAGCGACGCCAGCCCGCGGCCGATCAGCAGGCGGTCCCAGCGCATGCGGTCCTGGTCGAGCAGCAGAATCACCTCACCCGCCGGGCCGGTGCGCGCCTTCGAGCGCGAGGCCTGGATCTCCATCAGCGCCAGCAGGCCGTGGACCTCGGACTCATCGGGCGCGAGGCCCGCGAGGATGCGGCCGAGGCGCAGCGCGTCCGCGCACAGCTCGAGGCGCATCCAGTCCTCGCCCGCGGTGGCCGCGTAGCCCTCGTTGAAGATCGCGTAGACAACCTCCAGCACCGAGCCCAGCCGCTCGTCGCGGTCGCCGCCGGTCGGCACCTCGATCGGCACCTGCGCCTCGGCCAGCGTCCGCTTGGCCCTCACGATGCGCTGCGCGATCGTGGATTCCGCCACCAGGAACGCGCGGGCGATCTCCGCGGTGGTGAGCGCCCCGAGAAGCCTCAGCGTGAGCGCGATCCGCGCCTCGGTGGAGAGCACGGGGTGGCAGGCGGTGAAGATGAGGCTGAGCAGCTCGTCGCCGATGTCGTCGTCGGCCTGGGCGGCGAGGTCCGGCTCCTCGTGGGTCTCGAGCTGGCGGGCGATCTCCTCCTGCTTGCGCTCGAGTGTCTGCTCCCGGCGCAGGCGATCGAGCGCCTTATGCTTGGCGGTGCCCATCAGCCACGCGCCGGGGTTCTCGGGCACGCCCTCCTTGGGCCACTGCTCCAGGGCGGCGACCAGGGCGTCCTGGGCCAGATCCTCGGCCAGGCCCACGTCGCGGACAATGCGCGCTAGGCCGGCGATGAGCCTGGCGGACTCGATCCGCCAGACCGCATCGATGGCTCCGCGCACGTCCTGGGTCATGCGGATGCGGGCTCCTCGAAGTCCTCGGCCTCGAACAGCGGGCGGATCTCCAGCTCGGAGTCCTCCTGCATCGGGTTCGGGCAGCGCTTGGCCCACTCGATCGCCTCGTCCATGGACTTGACCTCCCAGACCCAGTAGCCGGCCACGAGCTCCTTGGTCTCGGCGAACGGGCCGTCGACCACCTTGCGATCCGTGCCCGAGAAACGCACACGGGCGCCCTTCGAGCTGGGGTGCAGCCCGTCGCCCGCGAGCAGCACGCCCGCCTTCACCAGCTCCTCGTTGTACTCGCCCATCTCGGTGAGCAGCTCCTCGCTGGGCATCACGCCGGCCTCGGACTCCTCGTTCGCCTTCACCATCACCATGACCCTCATCTCTGAATCTCCTTGGTAGTTGGGACCTACCTACCCATCGAACGGGCCCAAGCGAAATCGACACGCGCTTCTAGAATCGCCCAATGGCCGCGCAATGGCGTAACTGGGCCGGAGATCAGGCCTGCACGCCGCTCTCGCCTGGAAAGCCCGTCGAGCGCGGACGAGGTGGCCGAGGCCGTGGTCCGCTCGGAGCAGGTGCGCGTGGCCGGCGCCGGGCATTCCTTCACCGATGCCGTGCTCACCGACGGCACGCTGCTCTCGCTCGACCGCATGGACCGCGTGCTGGACGTCGACCGGTCGTCGCGGCCTCGTGCGGGTGGAGGCGGGCATCACGCTCGGTGCGCTCAGCGACGAGCTCTGGAAGCACGGCCTCGCGTTCGAGAACCTCGGCGACATCGACGTGCAGTCGATCGCCGGGGCCACCGCAACCGGCACCCACGGCACGGGAGCGAAGCTGCGCAACCTCTCGGCCGCGCTGCACTCGATCGAGCTGGTGACCGCGGACGGGCGCGACCGTCGAGCTGAACGAGGCGAGCGACCCCGACGGCTGGCGCGCCGCGCGCGTGTCGGTGGGAGCGCTGGGGGTGGTCACCGCGGTGACGCTCCAGGCCGTGCCGGCGTTCACGCTCGAGGGGCACGACGTCGGCCGCCCGCTCGACGAGGTGCTGGCCGGCATCGACGAGCTGGCCGACGCGCTCGGAGCACTTCGAGTTCTTCACCTTCCCCTACAGCGACCGCGCGCTGACCCGCACCAACCGCCGCGTGCCCGGCCCGCCGCGGCCGCGCCGCCCGCGCGCCGCGTGGCTGGAGGACGAGGTGCTCAAGAACGGCTTCTTCGGCCTCATGTGCCGGGCGGGCCGCGCCCGGCCTGCGCTGATCCCGCCGATCAACCGCGCGGTGTCGCGCCTGGGTGGGATGGAGAGCCGGCTGGTGGACCGCTCCTACCGGATCTTCGCCACGCCCCGCAGCGTGAGGTTCACGGAGATGGAGTACGCGATCCCGCGCGAGCACGCCGTGGAGGCCATCCGCGCGGTGCGCGCGCTGGTCGAGGACCGGGGGCTCGACGTGAGCTTCCCGTTCGAGGTGCGGTTCGTGGCGCCGGACGACGCGTTCCTCTCCCCCGCCGGCGGCAGCGACACCTGTTACATCGCGTCTCACATGTTCCAGGGGATGGAGTACGAGCCGTTCATGCGCGCCGTGGAGGAGGTCATGGACGGCTTCGGCGGCCGCCCGCACTGGGGCAAGCGCCACTTCCAGACCGCGGAGACGCTGCGCCCCCGCTACCCCGACTGGGATCGCTTCGACGCCGTGCGTGAGCGCCTCGATCCCGAGGGCCGCTTCGCCAACGAGTACGTGCGGCGCGTGCTCGGCCCACCCGTCGCCGCCCGCACCGCCGCTTGAGCCCGCTCCCGGCGGGCCTTCCTCATGTCGCGCTGGGCGCCGGCCCCACGCCGGTTCGCGCGTTGGAGGACGGGCTCTGGGTGAAGGACGAGTCCGGCTACGGAACGCTCTGGGGAGGCAACAAGGTCCGCAAGCTCGAGTTCATCCTGCCCGACGCCAAGCGGCGGGGGAAGCGCACGATCCTCACGTTCGGCGCGCTCGCCACCAACCACGGGCTGGCCACCGCGCTGTACGCACGAGAGCAGGGCCTGCGGTGCGCGATCGCCCTGGTCGACCAGCCGGTCGACGATCACGTGCGTGCTCAGCTCGAGCGTCTGCGGGATTCGGGAGCCACGCTGCACTTCACGCACACGAAGGCGCGCACGGTGGCCGCCGCGCCGTGGCTGCTGCTGCGCCACCGGCTTCCGTACGTCCTTCCCGCCGGCGGCTCGTCCCCGGTGGGCGCGCTGGGCTGGGTGGACGGCGGGCTGGAGATCGCCGAGCAGGTGAGGGAGGGCGCGATGCCCGAGCCCTCGCACGTGGTGTGTGCGGTCGGCTCGGGCGGCACCGCGGCGGGGCTCCTCGTGGGGCTCGCGCTTGGCGGGCTGGGCACGAAGGTGCTGGGCGTGGTGGTGAACGACAAGCTGAAGCTCGACCGCGCCACGCTGATGAAGCTGGCCTCGAGGACCGCGCGGCTGGCGGGCGCGCCCGTCCCCGACCCCGACCGGCTCGTGGTGACCAACGACTTCCTCGGCGCCGGCTACGGGCACCCGACGCCGGAGTCGGAGGCCGCCCTGCAGCGGGTGGACGAGCTGAGCCTCGACCCGGTCTACACCGCCAAGGCGATGGCAGCGGCCCTGGCGCTCGACGCGCCAGGGCCGGTGCTGTTCCTACATACGCACGGGCCGCGTTAGCGCGGCAGCTTCACGATGTCGTCGTCCTCGGTGTCCGGCAGGTCGAAGCGGGCGTTCACCGCGTAGACCGAGTGCTTGAACGACGCCAGCGTGGTGGGCACGTCGAGGCGGTCGTCGGTGCTCACGCGCTTGACGGTGCCGGTGCGCAGCTTCCGCCCGAGCTTCACGACCGCGATCTGATTGATGCGGTTGCGCACCACGAACAGCTTGCGGCCGCGCAGAAGCAGCCCGTCACCCATCGTGAGCGACGTGCCGGTCACGATCTCGCGCGTGCGGCCCGAGCCCGGCTTCACCGAGAACAGCTTGCCGGTGTTGCTCTGCACCACGATCAAACGCTTGCCGGTTGACTCGATGCCGTTGAGGTTGAAGCCCTCGACGTACTTCAAATCGCCCGTCAGCGGGATCCGCTTGAGCTTGCCCGGCGTGCCGTCCCGGCGGATGCGCACCCGGTAGAGCTGCGCCACCTGAGAGTCGGTGAAGTACGCGGCGCGCTTAGTGACCACGACGTCGTTGATGAACCCCGCGTCAGGCAGGGAGTAGCTGGCCACGTCGGCTCCCGTGCGGGAGTCGTAGACGTAGACGGCTTTGGACGGGCCGCCGGCCACGAACAGCTTGCCGTGCGATGCCTTCAGGCCGATGTGGGCCCGGCCGGGGTGCGGCGGCACGAGCACGGAGCCCTGGCCGGTCTTGAACGAGCCGCTGTAGACCGAGGCCTGTGGGATCGAGCCGACGAAGAAGCGGTCGCGCTTGCCGGAGGCGATTCCCTCGGGGCGGAACTCGGGCGGCAGGGCGATCTCGTCCTGGCCCGAGCCGCCGCCCGCCGGGGCTGCCGGTGCGAGGGCGGCGAACAGGATCAATGCGGGTATGAGTGTCTTTCGGAGCATGACTCTGTAACTACCCAAGGGGTGCGTTCCTCACGCTGTAGGGTCCGAACCGGGCGCGATGGCAACAACGATCACGATCCTTTCCCAGAAGGGCGGCACCGGGAAGACCACCACCACCCGGACCCTGTGCGACGTGCTGAGGCGCTCGGGGCTCTCGGTCCTGGCGGTCGATCTCGACGCCCAGGGCAACCTGTCCGACTACTTCGACGTCCCCGCCGACGCCGATCCGACAGTCGCCGACGTGCTGAGCGGCCGCGCGAAGGCGATGGACGCGATCCACGAGGACGTGCTGCCCGCCAACCTCGGCCTCGCCGAGGCCGAGCTGGTGCTGGCGGGCAAGATGGGCCGGGAGATGACGCTGCGGCGGGCGCTGCGCGAGCCCGGCAAGCACTACGACGTGATCCTCGTGGACTGCCCGCCGTCGCTGGGGCTGCTCACGGTGAACGCGCTGGTGGCCGCCGACTACGCGCTCATCTCCAGCGAGGCCGAGTACTTCTCGCTCCAGGGAGTGGAGCAGGCGCTGGAGGTGGTGGAGCTGGCGAAGGAGAGCCTGCACCCCGAGCTCGAGTGGCTCGGGTGCGGTGCTGAACATCGCTGACATGCGCACCGTGCACGCGCGCGAGGCTCACAAGCAGCTGAGCGAGCGCTTCGGCGAGAAGGTCTTCGACACGGTCATCCGGCGGTCGGTGGCCTACGCGGAGTCGGCCGAGCGCGGCATCTCGATCCTCGACCACCGGCCCGACCTGGGCGCCGACTACCTGGCGCTCGCGGCCGAGGTGCTCGAGCGCCTGGGGTGGCGCGCCGAGGGCGCCCGCCTGGCCGCGCTGCGCCAGGAGCTCGTACCGGCGTAGAGTTGACGCCGTGTCGGAACTGCTGAGGCGATCCGCGGTCGAGCTGGCGCGCATGGTGCGCGACGGCGAGATCACCTCGCGCGAGCTGGTCGAGGCCTCGCTCGCCCGCATCGAGGCGACCAAGTCGCTGAACCACTGGACGCTGGTCGACGCCGACGGCGCGCTGGCGGCCGCGGACGCGGTGCAGCCGGGTGACGAGCGTCCGTTCGCGGGAGTGCCGATCGGGATCAAGGACCTGTTCGCCCCGGTGGCGGGCCTGCGGATGGCGCAGGGCTCCGACCTGGTTGGCGACTACACGCCCGACTACGACAACGCGCTCGTGCGCCGCTTCAAGGACGCCGGCTTCGTGATCGTCGGCAAGACCCAGACGCCGGAGTTCGGGATCCTGCCGGTCACCGAGCCGCGGCGCTTCGGCCCCGCCCGCAACCCGTGGGACCCCGAGCGCACGACCGGCGGCTCGAGCGGCGGCGCGGCCGGCGCGGTGGCGTCGGGCACGGTGCCGATCGCCCACGCCAGCGACGGCGGCGGCTCGATCCGCATCCCCGCCGCCTGCTGCGGGCTGGTCGGGCTCAAGCCTCAGCGCGGCCGGGTCTCCCAGGCGCCCGACCTGGGCGAGAGCTTCCTCGTGCAGAACGGCGTGGTGAGCCGTACCACCATGGACTCGGCGATCCTGCTGGACCTGCTCTCCGGCGCCGGAGGTCGGTGACGCCTCGTGGGCGCCAGCCGCCACCCGAGCCGTTCGCCGAGACCGCCAAGCGCGACCCCGGCAAGCTGAAGATCGCGTTCACCTTCGACATGCCGATCGAGAGCGATCTGGACCCGCTGGCCGAGAAGGCGGTGCTCGACGCGGCGGCGCTGCTCGGCGAGCTGGGCCACGAGGTCGAGGAGGCGACGGTGCCGTGGAAGGACGCCGACCTCCTGCCGGTCTTCAGCGTGCTGTGGGCCACGATGATCTCCACCAGCGTGCTGCACGCCGAGAGTGTGACCGGCAGAGAGGCCACCGAAGCCGACGTCGAGCCGCTCACATGGTGGCTGCATCAGGAGGGCATGGGCCACCCCGCGCCGCACTTCGTCGCGGCCACCGCGGGGCTGCAGTCCTTTGCGCGCTCCATCGTCGAGTTCTGGAACGGCTACGACATCGTGCTCACCCCGGCGCTGGCCAAGCGCCCGGTGAAGCACGGCGAGATCGATCCGTGCGGGGAGAACCCCGCGTACGAGTTCAAGAAGTCGGGCGAGTTCACGCCCTACACGGCGCCGTTCAACGTGACCGGTCAGCCCGCGATCTCGGTGCCGCTCTACCAGGGCGACGACGGCCTGCCGCTGGCGGTCCAGCTGGTGGGCGCGCCGCTCGGCGAGGGCACGTTGCTGCAGGTCTGCCGCCAGCTCGAGGAGGCCCTGCCGTGGGCCGACCGCGCTCCCGCGGAACCGGCCCTCGTGAACGAGCTCTAGCTCGCCGCGCCGGCGGGCGCCACGAGCGAGCGCAGCAGCATGAAGCAGCGCTCGTCGTGCTCGGGGGACACCGGGTCGGAATCGGTCGTGTCCCCGACGTTCAGCTTCGCGTCGATCGCCCACCCCGCCCGCTGCACGAGCCGCTCGAGGCCGGCCTGGGACAGGATCCAGTAGTTGGTCGGATCGGCGTTCAGCTCGGTTTCCCCGACCAGGTATGCCACCGGCAGATCCGCGATGGGCAGCCGCCCTGGCCCCGCGTAGCGGGCGACCTTCGTGCTGATGAGGCAGTAGCCCGACCGCTCGGCAAGTGCGCGCAGCACGGCCAGCGGGCTCTGCAGGTGGTAGAGGATCCCCAGCATCAGGACGAGTCCGTAGCGCTCGCGGGGAAGCTGGAAGTCCCGGTCGAGGTCGACGTCGTGGATCGTCGCGCTCGAGCCCAGCGCATCGCGCAGGGCCCGCGCGGCGCGGAGGCCGTTGTGGTTGGTGGCGGCCGTGTCGACGATGTCCATCTCCCAACCCAGAACGGCCTCGAGGGCAAACGCCAGGTCCCCGTCGGCCGCCCCGATGTCCGCGACCGGCATGCCGCCGGTCAGGCGGTCCAGATCGCGCTGCTCGCCGTCCAGGAGGGAGTCGAGGTGGCCCAGGTTGGCGAGGATGTCGTAGGGGTAGAACTCCACGCCCTCGATCGTGCGGCGAGCCTCCGCCAGCCGCTCGGCCTGCCCGCCGAGAGCGTCGAGCAGCCGGTCGATGCTCAAGGGCTCGCGAGCATCCGCCGGAGCACCTCGGCCTGGCGCTCCCGCGAGGCCACGGTTCGAGCGATCTCCCGGCCCGCCTCCGAGAGCGAGCGCCACAGATCGTTGTCGCGGTGCAGGGCCACGACGCGTTCTGCGAACAGCGCGGGGTCGTCTGCCACGAACAGGTGCTTACCGTCCTCTGCACCCAGGGCCTCCGAGCCCAGGCGGCTTGTGACCACAGGCACCCCCGCCGCCAGACTCGCGGTGATCTTGCCGTTCATCCCTCCTCCGAACCGCATCGGCGCCACGCTCACGGCCACGGTCTCGAGCAGCGGGCGCAGATCCTCCACCCAGCCGGCCACCTCGATGCGATCCGATGCCAGCTCCATCAACTCCGCCGGCGGATTCGGGCCCACCACGGTCAGCTTGACCCCGTTCAGCTCGCGGTGTACCAGGGGCATGATCTCCCGGCACAGGTGGAGCGCGGCATCGACGTTGGGTGGATGAACGAACCCGCCCACGAAGAGTAGCCCCGCCCGGCCACTGGGGCCCGGCACCGAGTCCCAGACGTCGTGAGCCATCGGCACCACCTCCACCTCGATGCCGGGGCAAACTTCGAGCAGGCGGTCACGCTCGGCCTCGGTCACCACGAACGTCACATCGGCGGCCCGTGCGTTGCCCACCTCGAGGTGGCGAAAGGCGTCGGAAACGCCCCTGTCGGCGGAGCCCGCCTGGATCTGGCGGCGTTCTTCCCGCACGAAGTGGAGATCGACGGTGTCGTAGACGATGCGCGCACCGGGGTTCTCGCGACGTACGAGGTGGATGAACCGGGGCGCCACGTAAGGACGGCTGATGATCGCGAGCTTCAGCTCGGCGCCGATCTTCGCCAACTGTGCGCGCATGTCCAACTCGCCCACCAGCACCTCGACACCAAGCCCCTTGAGGCGCTCGGTGTATGGCTGGGTTGGCACGCCGCTGTCGGGCGCGAACACCACACGGCAGCCGAGCGCGACCAAGCCCTCGATCAAGGCGAGCATCCGCACGGACCCTGCGTCTCGGTCGGGGGTTGGCACCTTGTCGTCGACGACGAGGACCGCGGGATGCCGGCGGTGATTCGACGCCAGGTAGGGCCTGGAGGTGCGGCTGGGCTGACCGGCGAGCTCTTCACCCCACTTGGCGGCGAACTTGGAAGCGTTCAGGCGCTGGTTGCGCTTCTGACCGGTCGTGGCACGCACGTCGGTGCCGTGGGTGGCGCCTTCGGCGTGGATCACCACCGTCTTGGGCTCGTACATCACGCGCCACCCCTTGCTCCGAGCGGTGAAGCAGAGGTCAACGTCCTCCCAGTAGCAGGGCGCGAAGCGCTCATCGAACCCCCCGGCCTGCTCCCACACCTCCGACCGCACAAGGAGAGCGGCGCCCGACCCGTAATCCACCTCGCGCGCGTAGTTGAACTCTGGACCGTTGACGTCGCCGTCGCGGCCGAAATTCGCGGCCGACCCGTCGGCACGCACGATCGACCCCGCCTCCTGCAGACTCCCGTCGGGGTACACGAGCTTGGCGACCACGACGCCCACGTCCGGCGCGGACTCGGCTCGCGCCACCATCTCCGACAGCCACCGTGTCTGCGGCAACGTGTCGTCGTTGAGCATCACGATGTGGCGGCCGCGGGCCATGGCGGCCCCGCGATTCACGCTGCGAAGGAACCCGAGGTTCCTCTCGTTGCGCACGATCTGGGCTCCCTCTGTCGCGTCCAGCACCGACCGGGCGCCCTCGTCGGCTCCGTCGTCGACCAGAATCACCTCGTAGGGGACGTCGGCCGTGTCGGCCACCGCACGCAGGCAGTCGCCGAGCATGTCGGCCGCGCCGTGCGCAGTGATCACCAGGGACACGACGGGGCTCTGCTCCTTGGGAAACGAGATCGGCTTCGGACCGGGTGCGCCCAACGCACGAGAGGAGGAACCCGGGGCGAGCCGACCGATCGCCCTGATTCCCATCGAAACCGTGCGCCCGCCGAGCGATCGGCGCCCCCCGAGCCGCCCGTAGACCGACCGGCGCGCGGCCTGCAGCAGGCGCCAGGAGACCGATGCCTCCCTCCGCAGCGCCTCCTTTCGTAGATCCGAGACCTCCGCGTAGAGCGTCTTCAGCTCCTGATGCGCGGCCGCCAGCTCCTCGCGTGCGAGGTCGAGCGCGCGTGGACGCTCGATCTGCCTGGTGGCAAACCGCTGCCGTGTCGCGAGCGCGGCCTGGGCCTGTGCGGGATCCGGCCCGTCACCACTCGCACCGTGAGCCAGTTCGATCCCGTGATCTGAGAGCGTGGACTCCGCCGGCAGCGCCGGAAGAGTCGTCCTCGAGGCGACCGCGACCAGGTAGAGGGGCGAGGGCACGTCGGCGACGCGCCACTCGGCTTCGTCGCGCTCGATCCGAACGCCGAGGTGCGAGTCGTCACGCTTCTCGAGAGCGTCGATAGTGGAGCCCGCCGCCGCGCGCTGGCCCAACACCTCGACGCTCTCGAAGTGTCGCTGAAGCAGATCCCGAAGCTCGTCGAGAGTCAGCTCCTTCTCGTGGAACGGGTTCGCCTCGCCGGAGGCCTCCGAGTAGGCCCGGCGATCGGGCGTGGACAGGATGAGGAGGCCCTCAGGAGACAGCACTCGCGCGACCTCCCGTAGGACCTCGTCCTGCTCGGCGACGTGCTCGATCAACTCGAATGCGACCACCGCGTCAAACGCCGCGTCGGGAAACTCCGACAAATCGGTGGCCGAGCCTTCGCGGAAGTCGAGGCCCTCCATCTCGTAGTTGACCCGGGCGTGCTCGACGGTGAGCGGGTCGATGTCGACGCCCACCACGGCTTCGGCGGACTCGGCCAGGATCGCGGCGCCGAATCCCTCACCGCTGCCGAGATCGAGCACCTGCCCGCCTGCGACCAGCGGCTGCGCCCACAGGTAGCGGTGGTAGTGCTCGTATGCCACCTGGACGTCCGGCGTCCAGGGAACGCAGCGTTCCCCGGTCCATTCGATCAAGCGCACGGCTTCCCCCCGCTGCGTACTCATGGCCGGATTATGGCCAGATCACCCCGGCCGTAACCCCTTACAGGCCCTGCAAGAGCCCGCGGTCGCGCTCGTAGGTGAGCAGCTCCGCCGCCTCGGCCATCGGCAGCCAGCGCAGCTCGTCGACCTCGTTGTTGGGCTCGAAGCCCGGGTCCTCGTCGACCTCCATCTGCCAGTAGCGCACGATCTTCTCCCGGTCCTTGTTGTCGCGGTAGTGCCTGGTCGGCAGCTCCGACTCGAGCGTGCAGCGCAGGCCGGTCTCCTCCTCGACCTCGCGCAACGCGGCCTCCTCGAAGCTCTCTCCGGGATCCAGCTTGCCCTTGGGGAAGGTCCAGTCGTCGTAGCGTGGGCGGTGCACCAGGCACACCTCGGTGCCGGCCTCGCCGTCGCGCACGATCACGCCGCCCGCGGCCTCGACCATCATTCGATCTCCTTCACGTCCGCGCCGCCGGGGGCGAACATCACGCGCTGCACCTCGCAGTCCGCCGCCTCGCTCTTGAGGGCGGTCTGGAGGTTGCCCGTCTGCTCCCAGTGAGACCAGAACAGCACCGCCGGTCCCGCGCCGGAGATCGTGGCGCCCACCGCGCCGAGCTCGGTGGCGCGGGCGATCAGCTCCATCGAGCGCGGATAGAGATGCGCCCGGCGGTCCTGATGCAGCCTGTCCGAAAGGCCCCGGCCGATCAGCGAGAAGTCGTCGCCCGCCAGCCCGAGCACGAGCAGGGAAGCGTGGGCAACGTTGTGCACGGCGTCGGCCATGGGCACCGCCTCGGGCAGTGCCGCCCGAGCCTCCGTGGTCGGCACCGGGTCCTTGGGGATGGCGAGCACGCCCTCGAGCCCCGGGGGCGGGTCGAACCGCACCGGTTCGTCGCCCGCGCACACCACGAACCCGCCGAGCAGCGCGGCGGCCACGTTGTCGGGATGGCCCTCGAGCTCGCTGGCGAGCTCGAACAGCGGCGCGTCGAGCTCGTACATGTGGTCGGCGGCGGACAGGCCGGCCACGATCGCCGCCGCGCTCGACCCCAGGCCGGCTGAGGGCGGGATCTCGGAGCTGATCCGGAAGGACAGGCCGTCGGCCGGGTGCAGAAGCTCGAAGGCGCGCACGCAGAGGTTGGTGCGGTCGGTCGGGATGCCCGGCACGCCGGCCTCCACCGAGAACTCGCCCGTCTCCTCGACGTCCAGCTCGAGGCCCAGCGACAGCGCCGCGGCGAGCGCGTCGTAGCCCGGGCCGAGGTTGGCCGACGAGGCCGGCACCCGCACGATACGGCGGCGGTTCATGACTTCCCGACCACCGCCGCCTCCACGCTCTCGATGTCGGGCTCGCACGGGATCACCGGACTGGCGCGGTTCATTGCGGTCTGGGGGTCCTTGAGCCCGTGGCCGGTGAGCACACACACCACCCGGCCCTCGGCCCCGTTGGCCAGCAGGCCCGCCACGGAGGCCGCCGAGGCGGGCTCGCAGAACACGCCCTCGCGGGAGGCCACGAGGTCGTACGCCTCGAGGATCTGCTCGTCGGTCACCGCCCGCACCTGCCCGCGCGACGCGGTGAAGGCGTTCATGGCGTCCTCCCACCGCGCCGGGTTGCCGATACGGATGGCGGACGCCACGGTCTCGGGCTGTTCCACCGGAGCGCCGTGGACAAGCGGCGCCGCGCCCTCGGCCTGGTAGCCGTGCAGGGCGGGCGACTCCCCCACCTCCTGGAAGCCGCGCCACCACGACGTCACGTTGCCGGCGTTGCCGACGGGGATGCAGAGAACGTCAGGCGCCTCGCCGAGCTCGTCGCAGACCTCGAACGCGGCGGTCTTCTGCCCCTCGATCCGGTACTCGTTCACAGAGTTCACGAGAGCTATCGGGTGACGGTTCGCCAGTTCCATCACCAGCTTCAGCGCCTGGTCGAAGTTGCCGCGCAGCGCCACCACGCGCGCGCCGTGCATCAGCGCCTGGGCGAGCTTGCCCGTGGCGATCTTGCCCTCCGGCACGATCACCGCGCCGCGCAGCCCCGCCCGCGCGGCGTAGGCCGCGGCACTCGCCGCGGTGTTTCCGGTCGAGGCGCAGAGCACAGCCTCGGCGCCCTCCGAGATGGCGGCCGAAACGGCGACGGTCATGCCGCGGTCCTTGAACGAGCCGGTCGGATTGGCGCCCTCGACCTTGAGCCAGACATCGGCGCCGGTCATCTCCGACAAGACAGGAGCCCGCACAAGCGGTGTATCCCCCTCATCCAACGTGACGAGCGGCTCGACCGGCAATCGATCGGAGTAACGCCAGAGGCTCACTCGAAGACTTCTTCGATCACCCTGATCACACGCGGGGCTGAGCGGACGAAATCGAGCCTGGCGATCAGCTCCACCGCGGCGCGGAACTTGGATTCGAGCACCGGATGCATGACGAGCGACAGCCGCGCGTCCTCACCGATCCCCTTCTGCACCACCGATTTGATAGACACGCCCTGGAGGCCGAGGATCTCCGCCACCTGCGCGAGCACCCCGGGCCTGTCGGCCACCTCCACATGCAGATAGAACGCCGACTCGCGGTCGGTAACCAGCTCCGCCTTCGCGGCCGGCGGCGGGGTGAACGGCGGCGGGATCATCGCCGAGATCACGTCACCCAGCACCGCGGACGCGGTCTGGCTGCCGCCGGCGCCCGGTCCCGACAGCGTGATCTCCGTGATGGCCGGCGACTCGATCGTGACCGCGTTGAACGACCCGTTCACCGCCGCCAGCGGATGCCCGCCGTAGAGGAACGCCGGATAGACCGCCACCGCGATGCCGCCGTCCACGCGCTCGGCCGAGCCGATCAGCTTGAGCGACAGCCCCAGCTCCTTCGCGTACGCGATGTCCTCGCCGGTGATCCGCTCGATGCCCTCGTGGGGAACCTCGTCGATGTGCACAGGCACGCCGAAGGCCAGCCGGGCGAGGATGGCCATCTTGGCCGCGGCATCCGCGCCGGTCACGTCCTCGGTGGGGTCCGCCTCCGCGTAGCCGAGCCGCTGCGCCTCGGCCAGCGCATCCTCGTACGAGGCGCCGGTGCGCTCCATCGCGGTGAGGATGAAGTTGGTCGTGCCGTTCACGATGCCGTGCACGCGGTCGATGTGGGCGGCTGCCAGCGTCTCGCCGATCACGCGGATGGCGGGCACGACTCCGGCCACCGAGGCCTCGAAGCGCAGCTGCACCCCGGCCTTGCCGGCGGCCTCGAACAGCTCCTCGCCGTGGCGCGACACGAGCTGCTTGTTCGCGGTCACGAAGTGCCTGCCCGCGTCCATGGCGCGCAGCGCGTAATCGAGCGCCGGCTCGGTGCCGCCCATCAGCTCGACGATCAGGTCAGAGCGCTCGAGGATGTCGTCGAAGTCGCCGCGGCTGCGGGTCAGCACGCCGGAGATCTCCGGCCGCTGGCCGACATCGGCCTCGATCGCGTCGGCCCGCTCATCGAGCAGCTCCTCGAAGGCCGCACCCACCGTGCCGTGCCCCAGGAGGCCGACGCGGAACGGCCCGTCAGTCGATGCGATCGGGGGGCTCACGCCCCCCGAGCCCCCCGCGCCACCAGCCGGCGGACTGTCAGGCATCGCGTCTAGTTAGGTCGTCGTAGGTCTCGCGGCGGACCACCACGCGGGCATCGCCGTCCTTGCAGAACACGACCGGCGGGCGGCGCACCGCGTTGTAGTTGCTCGCCATCGCGTGACCGTACGCGCCCGTGGCGGGAATCGCCAGCACGTCGCCCGGCCGCGGGTCCTCCAGCCCGGCGTCGGGCACCAGCACGTCGCCGGACTCGCAGTGCATCCCCACGATGCGGCAGGCGGTGGAGTCGCCCATGCGGGTCACGATGTCGGACTCGTAGACCGCGCCGTAGAGCATCGGCCTGATGTTGTCCGCCATGCCGCCGTCCACCGCCACGTAGGTGCGGACGGCGGGCACCTCCTTGACCGTGCCGACCGTGTAGAGCGTGACCCCTGCGTTGGCCACCAGCGACCGGCCCGGCTCGCACAGCACCGTCGCGTCGTCGGGCGCGTGGCGCAGCATCGCCTCGGCGTACTCGGCAGCGGGCGGCGGGCGGTCCTCGCGCGTGTACGCCACCGCGAAGCCGCCGCCGAGGTTGATCGACGGGTAGTCGCCGATCTCCTGCAGCACGTCCGCCAGCGACTCGTAGACGCCGAGGTCGAACACCTGCGACCCGATGTGGGCGTGCAGCCCGCGCAGAACGAGGCCCGCCTCCTCCACGCGCGCAAGCGCCTGCTCGACGCCGCGCATGGGGATGCCGAACTTCGAGTCCTCCTGGCCGGTGCGGATGGCCCTGTGTGTCTCGGGCTCGATGCCCGGCGTGACCCGGACCAGCACCTTCTGGTCGCGCCCGGCGGCGATCCGCTCGAGCCGGTCGATCTCGTCGAGCGAGTCCACGATCACGTGGCCGATACCGGCGGCGACCGCCTCCTCGAGCTCGGCGTCCGTCTTGTTGTTGCCGTGCATGTAGATGCGCGCGGGGTCCACACCGGCGGCAAGTGCGAGGTGGAGCTCCCCGCCCGACGCGACGTCGACGGACAGCCCCTCCTCGTCGAAGATCCGCAGCGCGGCGGTGCAGGGGAAGGCCTTGCTCGCGTAGAGCACCTCGAACCGCTCGGTGCGCTGGGCGAAGGCGGCCTTCGTCGTGCGGGCGCGCTCGCGCATGTCGTCCTCGTCGTAGACGTAGGCGGGGGTGCCGAACTCGCGTGCCAGCTCGACGGTGTCGCAGCCGCCGATCTGGAGGACGCCCGCCTCGCTGAGCCGCGCGCCAAGGGGGTAGACGCGCCCGAGCCCGCCCGGGAGCGCCCCGGGCTCCACCACCGCCTGCTCCGCGTCGTCGGCCATAAGGTGGGCGATTATGAAGCACCCCACGCCGGATCCACCCGAGCTGGGCGAGCGCGACGGCCTCTCCTATGCGCTGTTCCTGCCGGACTCAGAGCCCAGCGGCGGGGTGGTGATCCTGCACGGCGCCGGATCGGCGAAGGAGAGCCACTACGACTTCGGCCGCCTTTGCCGCGCCTACGACATGGCGGCGGTGGCCTACGACGCCCGCGGTCACGGGCGTTCGGCGGGCGAGTGGGGACCAACCGCCTTCGGCGACGCGCTGGCGATGTGCGACCTGCTCCGCGAGCACGCGCCGAAGGTCGCCCTGCGCGGCTCGAGCATGGGCGGCTTCACCGCCATCCATGCCGCGGCGCTGGATCCCTCGGTGGCCGCGGTCGTGGCGATGTGCCCGGGACGGCGCGAGATGCTGCGCGGGGGCTGCGGTCGGGCCGGCATCAGCGAGTTCGCGGTGGACCCGGCCGCCGAGGCCGTGGCTGGAGGGGCTGGACACGTTCGAGGCGGCGCCGCATCACTGGGCGAGTCGACACAGCCCTGCTGCTGCTACACGCGCAAGCGGCGACGAGCAGGTCCCCTACACCGTGAGCGAGGCGCTGCACGAGGCGGCGCACGAGCCCAAGCGCCTGCTGGTGTTCCCCGGCGGCCACCACCGATCCCTGCAGCACGACCTCGAGGTCCAGAACATCGTCGGCCCGCTTCATCGAGCGGGCGTTCGCCGAAGCGCTAGTTACCGCCGAGCCCGCGGACCAGGTCCGACAGGGCCTTGCCCGTGTCGGTCACCGTCTTGCCCAGCTCGGGGTTCACCCCGCCCACGGTCTGACCGAGGCCGTCGGTGACTCCCTGGGTGGTGTCGCCCAGGCCGTTGGTGACGCCCCGACCCCGTCGCGCGGGATTGTCGCCCTGCGCGCCACCGCCCGCTGTGCGGGGCGGGCTGTGCCGGCGCGCCGGCCGCTGGGGGCTGTGGTGCCCGTTCCGCCGCCGGGGACGCCCTGCGGGACGTGGCCCCGCCGGCCCGGTGGTGGCCGGAGGTGCTCCGGGAGCGGACCCGCTCTCGGGCCGCCCGCAGCAACGTCCCCCGCCCCCGCGCCCGCGGGAGCGACCGGAACGGCGGCTGCGCCCACGGCGGCGGCTGCCGGCGCCGCGTCGAGCGCGACCTGCGCGGCCCGTCGACGGTGAGGGGGCGCGGGTCGTTGACCACGAGATCGGAGATGGCGTCGGTGAAGCCGGAGTCGGGCCATGCGCGGAACGCGACCAACGCGGTGACCACGAGGAAGAGAAGAAGGGTCGCGGCCACCAGGACGCTGGTGGTGCCGAAGCCGGCGATGTATGCCCGGGAGGGTCTCAAGGGACGAACTAGCCCATCTCTACATCGGCAGCTCCCACCGGAAGCTTTAGCGCATTTTCGCAATCGAGAATGAATCTCATTTACGCTCCGGGGGTGGAGATCGCCTCGCTTCCGAACCCGGCCGACCTATTCGAGCTGCGGAGCACCCGGATGGCGCTGGCCGAATTGAGCCTGTTGGCGCTTGCCGGCGGGCTGCTCGGCGCGTTCGTGGTGCTGCGGCGAATCGCGTTCTTCGCCCACGCCGCGGGCACCGCCACGTTCCCCGGCTCGGTGCTCGCCCAGGCGGCGTCGTTCAGCCCGCGGGCCGCGGCGCTGGGCGTGGCGCTCGGGTACGCGGGCGGTGTCGACCGCGCCGGCCGCTCGGGTCGCGACCCCGGGGACGCCGCAACCGCCCTGCTGCTCGTCGCCGCTCTTGCGGGAGGCGTGATCCTGGCCAGTGACGTGTTCGAGTCGGGCTCCTCGGTCGACCGCCTCCTCTTCGGCACGGCCATCGGGCTCGGCGGCGCCGACCTGGCGTTCTCGGCGGCGGCCGCCGTGCTGGCCGCGGTGGGGGTCGTTCTGCTCGGGCGCACCTGGACCGCAATCGCGTTCGACCCGGACGGCGCCGCATCGCTCGGCGTCGCGTCCCAGCGGGCGGAGGTGACCCTGCTGGCGCTGGTCGCGTTCGCCGTGGTGGCCGCCCTGCCCGCGGTCGGCGCTCTGCTAGTCACCTCGATCTTCGTCGTGCCCGCGGCGATAGCCCTGCTGTTCGCGGGCAGCGTGATGCGCCTCGCGGCGATCGCGACCGGGGTGGCCGCGGTCCAGGGTGCGGCCGGCCTCTACCTGTCCCTCTGGCTGGACGTCCCCCCCGGCCCCGCCGTGGCCGTGCTCGGGGCCGGCGCGTATGCGGTCGCCGCGCTGTGGAGCGCGATGCGATGAGCGCCGTCGCGGCCAACGGGCTGTCGGTGGGCTATGGCGCGGGCCCGGTGCTCCGTGACGTCGAGTTCGAGGCGCAGCCCGGCGCCGGCGTGTGCGTGCTGGGCCCCAACGGCGGCGGCAAGACCACCCTGTTCCGGGCGCTCACCGGCGAGCTCGAGCCGCTCTCCGGGTCCGTTGCCGTCAGCGCCCGGCCCGCGCTGGTCTCCCAGACCGAGCGCGCGCGACTCGACTTTCCGGTGAGCGCCCTGGACGTCGCCCTGATGGGAGCGCTCGGCAGTGGGCGCTGGTGGCTGCCGGCCGGGAGGGGCGAGCGTGAGGCCGCCCGGGTCGCGCTCGCGCGGGTCGGGCTCGAGGATCGAGCGGACACGCGCTTCGGCGAGCTCTCGGGCGGGCAACGCCAGCGCGTGGCGATCGCCCGCGCTCTGGTGGCCGACTCGCCCGTGCTGCTGCTCGACGAGCCGCTCAGCGGGGTCGACCCGGCCAGCGCGGATCTGATCACGACGCTGTTCGCCGAGCTGCGCGCGGAGGGCCGCACGCTGCTGGTGTCCACCCACGACGTGGAGAGCGCGCGCCACTTCGACCTGGTGCTCTGCCTGAACGGCCATCAGGTGGCCTTCGGGCCTCCCTCCGACGTGCTGAGCCGCGAGGTGCTCGAGCGACCTACGGGAGCGAGATCGTGGTGCTGAGCGAGGACGGGAAGCCGCTGCGGGCGATCGCCGTACAGCACCACGAGCACTGATGGAGCTGCTCGATTTCATCGTGGATCCGTGGCGCTCCGGCATCGAGCGGCGCGCCATCGCGGAGGTGATCCTGCTCGGCGGCGTCTGCGGCGGGCTGTCGTTCTGGGTGTCGAGCTACCGGCTGAGCTATCCCGCGGAGTCGCTGGCCCACGGCCTGCTCCCCGGGCTGGTGCTGGCCGCCCTCGCCGGCCTGCCGCTGCTCCTGGGCGCCGGCGCGGGGGTCGCGGTCGCCGCGGCGCTCGTGGCGCTCGCCGGCCGCGACGAGCGCATCGGGTCGGACACGGCCACCGCAGTGGTGGTGTCGGGCATGTTCGGGCTCGGCGGGCTGCTCGCGCTTTCGCCCGACGCCCCCGCGCGGCTCGGAGAGCTGCTGTTCGGCGACCCGCTCGGGGTGACGGATGCGGACCTCGTGGCCGCGGCGGTCCTGGCCGTGCTGGGCGGGGCCGTGCTCGTCGCCATGCACCGCCCGCTGACCGCCGTCGCCTTCGACCCGGCCGGCGCGGCGGCCGCCGGCGTGCGACCCACGTTGGTGCGGCTCGGGCTGCTGTTTCTACTGGCCGCCGCGCTGGCCGTGGCGGTGCAGGGACTCGGGAGCCTGCTTGTGCTGGCCGTGCTCGTGGCGCCCGCCGTGGCGGTCCGGGGCCGGGCCCGCACCCCTCGGGCCGCCATGCTCGCGGGCGGCGTGGTGGCGGCCGTGGCCGGGCTGGTGGGCCTGTATGCGTCGCACCACCTCGGCAGCGCCGCGGGGGCGTCTGTGGCCCTGGCGCTGTGCGCCGCTGCCGCGCTCGGCTCGCTCAGGCGGCCGTCGGCTGCGGCCCGCCGCGCAGCCGCAGGATCAGGGCCGCTCCCAGCGCCACCATCGCCAGGCTGACGAGCTGCGCCTGCGTCAGCCCCGCCACCACGGCGTCGTTGCGGCGGATCAACTCGATCAGTAGGCGCTCCATGCCGGCGAGCACCAGGTAGAGGCCGAACAGGACCCCCGGCGGGTAGCGGTCCCGCAGGTTCCACAGCACCAGCGCGACCAGCCCCATCGCCACCGTCTCGAACACCGGCGTGGGATGCACGTCCTCGGTGGTGCGCACGGTTCCGTCGGGATAGGCCATGCCCCACGGCAGGTCGGTCGCCTCGCCGTAGTCCCCGTCGCCGGAGAGCTGGCAGCCGACTCTGCCCATCGCGTAGCCGAGCGCGAGCCCCGGCGCGGCGAGGTCGAACAGGCGTGCCTCCAGGAAGCCGCGCCACCAGGCCCACAGGATCACTCCGAGCGCGCCGCCGATCAGGCCGCCGAACCACACCAGCCCGGACCCGGAGAAGATGTTGCCGAGCAGGTCGTCGGAGACCTTGTCCCAGTTCTGGATCAGGTAGTCGGCCCGGGATCCGACCAGCCCGCCGATGAGCGCGGCGAAGATGATCTCGTAGGCCCAATCCACCGGCTTGCCGATCTCGGTCAGCCGGCGGGCGAGCAGGGCGCCCGCGGAGAGGAAGCCGAGGGCGAAGCAGATTCCGAACGTCTGGAGCGTGAGCGGGCCGAGGTCGATCTCCGGGTACACGGACCCGGACCCTAGCCAGCTACAGGTACGCCAGCGGGCTCACCGGCGAGCCGCCCACGCGCACCTCGAAGTGCAGGTGGTTGCCGGTGGAATGGCCGGTGCTGCCCACCGCGCCGATCACCTGGCCCTGGCGCACGCTCTGGCCGGTCGAGACGCCGATGCGCGACTGATGGCCGTAACAGGTGGACAGCGAGGAGGTGTGCTGGATGCAGGTGTACTGGCCATAGCCGCCCGTCCAGCCGGCGAGAGCCACGCGTCCGGTGTCGGCCGCGCGGATCGGCGTGCCGCCCGGGGCCGCGATGTCGATCCCCGCGTGCATGTGGCCGGGGCGCTGCTCCCCGAACGAGCCGGTGATCGTGCCGTTCACTGGCCAGATCAGGCGTCCGCTGCCCTTGCGGATCGGGCCGGGGGCGCCGGCCAGGGAGTTGCGAATGCCGGCCTGCGCGCGCTCCATCGCGGCCAGGTCCTCCTCGGACTCCTGGCGCGAGTGGCGCACGCTGGCGAGCACGGTCCGGCGGCCGTTGCGCTCGCTGCGCAGCTCGCCCTGAGCCGAGGCGAGGCGGTCGCGGGTGGAGGCGATGTCGTCGCGGCGGGCGAGGATCGTCTCGGCGGCCGTCTGCTTGCGGTCCTCAAGCTTGGCCAGCAGCCCCTCGGACTTCTGCGCGCGCGCCTTGAGCACCTTCACCTTCGCCACGATCTCGCGGTCCTGGTCGGAGATGCGCTCCAGGAACTCGGTGCGCTCCAGGAGATCCGCGAAGCCGTCGGCCTCGAGGATCACGGTGAGGGCGTCGGGCTCGTCGGCCTTGTAGAGCTCCACCAGGCGGTCTGCCAGGGCCACCCGGCCGGCCTTCAGCTCGGAGCGGGCACGCGCGAGGCGGTCGCGCGCGACCTCGAGGTCGTCACGGACCGCCAGCAGCTCGTCGCGAGCGCCGTTGAGCTCGGTCTGCACCGTGCGCAGCCTGCGCTGCGTGCCGCTGATCTCGCCCTGGAGGCCGCGAATGCGGTTGTTGTAGCGCTGGATGTCCTTAGTCAGCACGCCCTCCTTGCGCTTCTTGCCCTCGATCTCCGCGCGCTTCTTGTTGATGCGCTTGTCCAGCGAGGCGCTCTGCCCAGGGAGAGGCAGCACGACGTATGCCGCGACGGCCAGGAGGAGGGGTAGCCAAAAGAGCTTCTTCATTGGTCGAAAGACTTCCCGAGCGCACCTGTTTACCCGCGTTATGCAGGGCTTTTCAGCGCCCGGGACCGACGGACCGTAGCAAGCGGGGTCTGCGAGGCAACCCGTTCTCCTGCCGCCGTGCAAAGCATCGTGCAGGCCGCTAGCTAATCTTCGCCTCATGGCGACCCAGAAGGCCGTATTCCCCCGCGACACCGGTCTCCAGTTCCGGATGCTGCTCACGCTGTTCCTGCTCGGCCTTCTGTACGTGGCCTTCGTGGGAGCGCTGTTCGCGGCCGGGCGCCAGCGCCATCTTCATTCTGGTCATCGCGACCGGCCTCGCGCTGTCCCAGCTGTTCCTCTCCGACAAGATCGGGCTGGCGGCGATGGGCGCCAAGGAGGTCACGCCGGAGGAGGCGCCGGGCCTTCACGCGATGATCGACCGCCTGTGCATCCAGGCCGACCTGCCCAAGCCGAAGATCGCCGTGGCGGACACCGAGGTGCCGAACGCGTTCGCGATGGGCCGCTCGCCCAAGAACGCCACCGTGTGCGCCACCACCGGCATCATGAAGACGCTCTCCCCCGCCGAGCTCGAGGGCGTGATGGCCCACGAGCTGGCCCACGTGAAGAACCGCGACGTGATGATCATGACCATCGCGAGCTTCTTCGCCAGCGTCGCCTCGATGATCCTGCAGTTCGCGTTCTTCTTCGGCGGCGGGGGCGATGACGAGGACGGCGCGCTGCCGTTCTTCGTGGTCGCTGATCGCCTCGTTCCTGGTCTACATCATCTCCTTCTTCCTGATGCTCGCCCTCTCGCGCTACCGCGAGTTCGCGGCCGACCGCGGCGCCGCGCTGGTGACGGGCCGCCCAAGCGCGCTGTCCTCGGCGCTGATGCGGATCTCAGAGCAGATGAAGGACGTGCCGACCCAGGACCTGCGCGAGGCAGAGCGCATGAACGCCTTCTTCATCGTGCCCGCCAGCGTGAAGACGTCGATCCAGACGCTGTTCTCCACGCACCCGCCGATGGAGCAGCGGATCGAGCGGCTCGGCCAGCTCGAGGCGCAGCTCCAGGCCGGCTAAGTGGGCTTCCTCGACGCCGTCCTCGGCGGCAAGAAGAAGCTCAAGGGCGTGGCGCCGGAGCGGCTGTTCGCCATGACCACCGCGTACGTGACGATGCAGACCGGCCTCAACATGACGAGCGCCGGCTCGGCCGGGATCGCGTTCCAGGCGATCGCCACGGCCGACTTCGACCAGATCCTCAAGGACGCCGAGGAGCTGCTGCACGGCACCGCCGAGGAGACGGGCTCGACACTCGAGTCATCCGACGACGAGTTCGGCTATCGCTGGATCGTCCTGAAGGACCCCGACTTCGACGACCTGGTGGTGTCGCTGAACACGATCTCCACCGAGCTTCAGGGCGGCGGCTACGGCGACCGGCTGCTGGCGGCCGTCTTCCCCTTCGAGGACAAGGGCAAGCGCGTCTTCTTCATCTACAACTTCAAGCGCGGCGCCTACTACCCGTTCGTGCCCGCGGCGGGCGACAAGCAGCGCGACTCCGAGCACGAGCTGCGGCTGAAGGCCCAGCTCGACAAGGAGCTCCCTTCGAGGAGGACATGTCGCGCTGGTTCCCGCTGTGGGAGATCCCGCTCTAGTCGGGAATCAAGTCCCTCGCCGGTGAACTCGCCGGCGGCTTCCGCGAACGAGATGTCCCTCGGGCGGCAGGATCACGTCGGACTCCACCAGCTCGTCCTCGTCGATCTGCGTTGCCGTCGGAGGCCACCAGCTCGAGCATCGCGGTCCAGAGCTCCTTGAAGGCCGGCCTCATCCCCGCCCTCCACGGCGGCGACGGCCTTGTTGTCCAGCTCGTTGAGGCGCTCGGCGTCCCCGTCGGGCAGCTCGAACTGCCCCTCCCCGGCCACGCGGACGATCATGCGCCCTCCTTCTCGCCCTGCTCGAGCTGCGGAGACTCCTCGCGCCGCCGGAGCCGAGCTCGGCCTTCATCTTGGCCAGCTCGTCATCCACCTGGGCGCCGGCGCCGATCTGCGCCAGCTCGCGGTCGATGTCGTCCTGGCCGGCGCCGAGCTGGGTGATGTCGTCGAACGCGCCGGCTGCCTCGAGCTCCTCGACGGCGCCCGCGCGGGCCTTCATCTGCTCGGTCTTGTCCTCGGCGCGCTGGATGGCCAGCCCGAGATCGGCCATCTCCTCGCCCACACCGTTGGCGGCCTCGGAGATCTTCACCTGAGCCTCAGCGGCTGAGTACTGGGCCTTGATGACCTCCTTCTTGGTCCGGAAGGTCTCGATCTTGGTGCGCAGCTTCTTCTCGTTCTCGATCAGCTGCTCCTGCTGCTTCTCGAGCTCGGCGACCTGGGTGTCGAGCGACTGGAGCTCGGTCTGGGCGACGGTCTTGCGCTCGAGCGCCGCGCGGGCGAGGTCCTCGCGACCCTGAGAGATCGCCTGGCGGGCCTGGGTGTCGAGCTTCACGACCTGCTGCTCGAGCTTCGTCGGACTGCATCTGCAGCCGCTTCTTGGAGGTCACCACGTCGGCGATCCCCTTCTTCACGTTCTGCAGCAGCTCGACCTGCTTCTGGTAGCCGTAGTCGAGGGTCTCGCCGGGATCCTCGGCCCGGTCCAGCAGCTTCGAGACCTTCGCCTTGATCACCGTTGACATTCGTCCGCCAAGTCCAGCCATGCCGCCCTTCCTTCCGGTTCGTGCTCGGGGTGCGACCTAGACTAATGATCCGTGGAGCCGCGCCCGCCCTCGCAGTCGCACTCCGTGCTCACCAGGTGGATGGGCATTCCGGAGGCCAACACGGCCGGCAACGTGCACGGCGGCACGATCATGAAGCTGTGCGACGAGGTGGCCGGAATCGCCGCCATCCGGCACTCGGGGCACCGCGTGGTGAGCGCCGCCATGGATCGCATGACTTTCCTGCACCCGGTCTTCGTCGGCGAGCTGCTCACCGTCAAGGCCTCGGTGAACGCTGCGTGGCGGACTTCGATGGAGGTCGGCGTGCGGGTGGAGAAGGAGAACGTGTGGACGGGCGAGCGCGAGCACACCTCCACGGCCTACCTGACGATGGTCGCCCTCGACGGCGAGGGACAGCCGACCGACGTGCCCCCGGTGGCTCCCGAGACACCGGATGAGGAGCGCCGCGCACGCGAGGCTCAGCTGCGCCGTGACAACCGCCTGGCGGAGCGCGACCAGCTCACCGCCGACAGATCCACCTGAAGGGCCGCAACTTCCGGCGCCGGGCCGTGTCGGGATTGGTGATGGCGCGCATCGTGGGAGCTCTTGGTGCGATCGCTGCGGCGACCGTCGCGGCTCTCACGATTGCGGCGTCGTCCAGCGACGACGTCGCGCGGGCAGCCGCGCCCCCTCCGAACGTCGTGCTGATCATGACCGACGACCAGACGGTGCGCGACATGTCCGTGCTGCCGTCCGTGCGCCAGGAGATCGGGGCGCGGGGCGCGACCTTCCGCAACTCGTTCGCCTCCTATCCCCTCTGCTGCCCCTCGCGCGCCACGATGCTCACCGGCCGCTACAGCCACAACCACGGCGTGGAGAGCAACCGCCCGCCGAGCGGGGGCTACGGCAAGCTCGACAAGGCGAACACTCTGCCGGTGTGGCTCCAGCGCCGCGGATACACGACCGCCCATATCGGCAAGTTCCTGAACGGCTATGGCCAGACCGCCGGCGTCCCGCCCGGGTGGACCGAGTGGTACGGCTCGATCGATCCCACGACCTACAGGATGTGGGGCTACACGCTGAACGAGAACGGCACCTTCAGGACCTACGGCAGCCCGGCGGTGGAGGACCCCGCGCTCTACCAGACCGACGTCTACCGCCGGAAGGCCGAGGACTTCATCAGGCGCCGCTCCGGTCCGGGGAGCCCGTTCTACCTGTCGGTCGCGTTCCTGGCCCCGCACTCCGAGGCGCGGGCGGGGCGACCGGCGGGCGGCCCATCGGTGCGCCCGGCGCCGCGCCACAAGGGCCGATTCGCCAACAAGCCGCTGCCACACCCGCGCTCGTTCAACGAGCTCGACGTGTCCGACAAGCCGCCCTACATCCGCAACCAGGCGCCGCTGATCGGCCCGCGGCGGCTGGCCACGATCACCACCAACTTCCGGGCGCGCCAGGAGGCGCTGCTCTCGGTGGACGAAGCGGTGCGAGGGATCGTGGCCGCGCTGCGCTCCACAGGCGAGCTGTCGAACACCTACGTGGTGTTCACCTCCGACAACGGCTTCTTCCACGGCGAGCACCGGGTGCCCAACGGCAAGCTGCTCGTCTACGAGCCCTCGAGCCGCGTCCCGCTGCTCATCCGCGGCCCCGGCATCAAGGGCGGCCGCTCCACGCGGCGAGATGGCCGTCAACCCCGACCTCGCCGCCACGGTGCTCGACGTGACGGGCGCCAAGCCCACCCGGTCGATCGACGGGCGGTCGATCATCCCCTACGCGAAGAAGCCCTCGCGCCGCACCCGCCGGCCGGTGCTCCACGAGATCTTCCGCCAGGGAGCGGGCGGCGACCTCGAACAGGACGGCACGCAACCCGTCCGGCCCCGACGCCGGGCGCAGGTGCCGTCCTACAGGGCGGTGCGCACCACCCGCTGGATCTGGGTCGAGTACTCGGACGGCAGCCGCGAGCTGTACGACCTGGCGCGCGACCCGCAACAGCTGCGCTCGCGCCACGCCGACCGGCGCTACCGCCGCACCCGCGCGGCGCTGCGCAAGGAGCTCAAGCGCCTGGCGAAGTGCAAGGGGAAGTCGTGCCGCAGACAGGCGGCGCGAATCCCCGGGCCGACACGGCGCTAGATCGCGTCCGCGGCCGGCGCGTCCCGCTCGGGCAGCTGCCGCCACTCGCTGAACTTCCCGCCCTTGAAGCGAAACCGCACGCGGGCGCTGCCGCTGCACGCCGCCACCGGGCCCACGCCGCAGCCGGAACGCGGCGATCAGGGTCTCGCCCTCGTCGTCCACATCGGTCACATCGGCCTTGCAGGGCAGGCTGCTGTTGAAGAAGATCGCGGCGCTGCGGTCCCTCAGCACGAACTCGCGTCCCTGCTCGACGATCGCGCCCTTGGCGAAGAACGACGCGGCGACGCGGTAGCGCTCGGCGTTCACCGCCTTGCTCCAGGCGCGGATCGCCTTCTCCCGGGCCGACTGCTCCTTCGCCCTGTCCGGCTGCTCCTTCGTGTCGGAGTTGCAACCCGCGATGGCCATCGCGGCGACGACTGCGGCGAGTGCCCTCACCCTGTCACCGGGGCGGCGTGCTCGGCGCGGTCGTGGTCCTGAGCCGAGCGGTAGAAGAAGAACCCGACGCGCGAACAGCATCACCAGCAGGTCCAGGCCCAGCATCATCCCGCCCGCCACCTGCTGGTCGGTGATGGCCGACATCCCGTGCTCGGGCGCGGTCTGCCCGTAGAACTCCGCGTAGGCGGGCGTGCGCATGAGGATGAAGGCCATGCCGAGGAACATGCCTGAGATCCGGGCGCCGATCACGTAGGGCACCTTCCACAGGTCGCCCGGCAGGCGGCGGCGCTTGGGCTCGATCACCGACCACCACACCAGCACCGCGCCCGAGCACGAACGACTGGTGCTGGAGCGCGTGGACGAAGTCGTTCTCCAGCGCGGCCTCGAACGCGAAGCCGAAGTGCCAGCCGTAGAGGATGAGCACCCACACCGGGATCGCCACCAGCGGGCTTGCGCAGCCAGCGGAAGAAGCGGCGCAGCCCCTTCTGGCGGGCGAGCGGCACGAGCACCGGGCGCGGCAGGATGAACGCGTAGACCGGGGAGCGGATGCCGACCAGCAGCAGAGGGGCCGCCAGGTCGGCGATCAGGAGGTGCTGGCCCATGTGGGCGATCAGCAGCTCCTCCCCGAGGCCGTCGAGGGGTGACAGCAGCCCGATCGCCGTGAGCGCGATGCCGGAGTGCCAGGCGACCTGCTGCCAGGGCGGCACCTGGTAGCCGCGCCCGCCGAGCACGCGCACCGCGCGCACGTACAGCGCGGTGGCGCCTACCAGCAGGGTGATGACGGCCGGGTCGAAGGAGAACCCCACGACCCGGATTGTTGCCTACGCCGCTGCGGGCTCCTTCTTACGCTCGGCGTCGTCACCTGAGGCCGTGCCCGGCGCCTGGTCGAGCACTTCCTCGTTGCCGTTGCGCTGCTTGTACTCGGCGCGCTGCATGCGTGCCACGACGAGCCGCTGGACCTGGGCCGTGCCCTCGAAGATCTGGTAGATCTTGGCGTCCCGGAACCACTTCTCCAGGGGGCACTCTGTGGACTGGGCGTAGTCGCCCACGAGGTCCATCAGCGTGGTGGTGACCCACATCGTCATGTCACCGGCCTTGAGCTTGGACATCGAGCCCTGGCCGCCGGTCATCGGCTGGCCGTTGCGGCCCATCCAGGCGGCGCGCCAGACCAGCAGGCGCGAGGCCTCGATCTCGGTGGCAACGTCGGCCAGGACCTGCTGGATTCGCTGCTGCTCGATCAGCGGGCCGTTCTCGTCGGACTTGTCCTCGAGGTACTCGAGCGTCCACTCGTACGCGGCCTGCGCGATGCCGAGCGCCGAGGCGCCGACCATCGGGCGGGTGATCTCGAACGTGGCCAGCGCGTTGGACTTGCCGCCGGTCTGCCCGGAGCGGGCGCGCTCGAGCTTCTTCTCGAGCTTCTCCATGCCGCCCAGCAGGTGGTCGAGCGGGATGCGGCAGTCCTCGAGCACGACCTCGGAGGTCTGCGACGCGCGGATGCCGATCTTGTCCTCCTTCTTGCCCATCGACAGCCCGGGGGTGTCCTTGGGGACGATGAAGGAGGCCTGGCCGCGGTGGCCGAGCTCGGGATCGACGGTGGCGACGACGACGTTCACGTCGGCGATGCCGCCGTTGGAGATGAAGACCTTGGTGCCGTTGAGCACCCACTCGTCGCCGTCCCGCTTGGCGGTGGTGCGCAGCGACTTGACGTCGGAGCCGGCACCCGCCTCGGTGACGGCGTAGGCGCCGAACTTGATCTCGTCGCCCTCGCCGAAGCACTCGGGGACCCACTTGGCGATCTGCTCGGGGGTGCCCGAGGCGGCGATGCCCGCGGCGGCCAGCGAGGAGGCGGAGATCGCCAGCGCGATGCCTGCGCAGCCCCAGTGCAGCTCCTCGGCGTAGATCACGCCGACAGGCCATCGGTGTCGTTGCCCATGGCCATGATGTGCTCCAGGCCGTGAAGGTTCCACTCGCGCGCGGCCTTGACCGCCTCGTAAGGCACGGCCTGCTCGCGGTCGTACTTGTCGGCGAGGGGCCTGATGACCTCCTCGGCGAACTTGCGGCACTTCGCCTGGAACTCCAGCTGCTCTTCGGTGAGCTTGAAATCCACTGTTTCCCTGTCCTCCTGACTGCACGGTCAGTTCGTTGACTGACCAGTCAACCATTGATTGACTGACTAGTCAACCAATGGCTGTGCCTCGTCGTCCACTTCCTAGTGGGAAAGCGAGGATTCGCCCCCAATCAGGTGCTCATGGCTCGTTCCTACCGGTTGGAGCTAGCTAGGGTGCGCCACGTGAGGGCTCTCGTGGTGATCGCGCTCGCGGCTGCGGCCGCACTGGCCGGCTGCTCGGTCGGCGACGACAACGACCGCCCGCCCCAGCTCGGCACCAAGTCGGGCGACGAGGACGCCGCCGCCAAGCTCGGCTTCCCCTCCACCGCCACGAAGAACACGATCCGCGTGGGCGGCGGGGATGCCGCGGCGGACGCGGCGGGCGTGGCGAGCGCGGTGTTCCCGGGCACCAACGACGCGAGCAGGCCCACGGCGGTGGTGCTCGTCGACAAGGACGACTGGCAGGCGGGGGTTACCGCCGCCGCCCTCACGGCCCGCCCGATCGGCGCGCCGATCCTGATCTCCGACGGCGGCGACCTCCCGCCCGTGACCGCCGACACGCTCAAGCGGCTGAAGCCCAAGGGCTCCGATCTCTCCAAGGACGCCCAGGTGATCCGCATCGGCGACAAGCCGGCCCGGCCCAGACGGCTACAAGACGGCGGTGATCGAGGGCAAGGACCCCTACCAGCGCGCCGCAGCGATCGACCGCTTCTTCTCCGCGGCGAAGGGCAAGCCGTCCGAGAACGTGGTGGTCACGACCGGCGAGAAGGCCGAGTTCGCGATGCCCGCGGCCGCGTGGGCCGCCCGCTCGGGCGACTCGGTGCTGCTCACCCGCAAGGGCACGGTGCCCGACGCCACGCGCAAGGCGCTGCGCGAGCACGACAAGCCCAAGATCTTCCTGCTCGGCCCGACGTCGGTGATCTCGAAGGCCGTGGAGAAGGACCTCGGCCGGCTCGGCAAGGTGACCCGGATCCAGGGCCCCAACCCGGTGGAGAACGCGATCGCCTTCGCCCGCTTCGAGGACGGCGACTTCGGATGGGGCGTGGTGGTGCCCGGCTTCAACTTCACGATCGCGGGCGCCTCGCGGCCGCTCGACGCCGCCGCGTCCGCCGCGCTCGCCACCAAGGGAGTGTTCGCTCCGCTGCTGCTCACCGACCGCGCCGACGCCCTCCCCCGCGCCCTCGAGACCTACCTCCTGAGCGTGCAGCCCGGCTTCGAGGACGACCCCGGCCAGGCGGTGTACAACCGCGTGTGGATCCTGGGCGACGACAAGCAGCTCTCGGTGGCCGCCCAGGCCCGGCTGGACCAGATCACGGAGCTGATCCCGGTCCAGGCGAACGCTCCGTAGGGCGTAGGTAGTCTCCCGCCGTGTCTGAGTACGAGAAGCCCGGGCGCCTCAAGCGCGAGCCCACCGTGGACGACGTTCGCCAGCTGATGGGCGCCTCCACCCCGCATTTCGCCCTCCAGCTGCGCAACCGGATCGCCACGCTGATCTCGGGCCTGCCCGATGGGCATGCGGCCCGCGTGGAGGGCGAGCGCGAGATCGCGCGGCTCGACCAGGTCGCTCAGGGCGCCGAGCGCCGCGGCGAGAGCGGCGACGGTGAGCCCGCGATGCCCAGCCTCCGGACCCGGAGTGAACGCCCGCAGCTCGCGCTCCTGGAGCCGGAGGCCCGGGACGCCGGCGTGACCGCACCCGGGCGGCTACTTCGACCTGCTGGGCGCATCCGCGCCGGACTCCACCGGCGCGGTCCAGGACCTGATGCTCACCGGCGTCGTTCCGCGGATCTACGAGCACTGGTGGCGACCGGCGCTCGGACGAGCGTTCAAGGGCGTGTTCGGCCCGGGCATGAAGGACGAGCACCGAATCGCGCGCCTCCTGCTGGGGCTCTCCCCCGGCGACGGGGTGCTCGACGTGGCGTGCGGCACCGGCAACTTCACACGCGGGTTCGCCAAGACCGTGGGGCCCGAGGGACTCGCGGTGGGCATCGACGTGTCGGTCACGATGCTCTCGAAGGCGGTCGCCGACACCAAGGAAGCGCGCCTCGACGACCACACGGCCTACGTCCGCGGCAGCGCCCAGGACCTCCCGTTCAAGGAGCAGAGCTTCGACGCGGTCTGCTGCTTCGCCGCGCTGCACCTGTTCGAGGACCCGATGCGCGCGCTGGACAGCATGGCCTCGGTGCTCACCCCGGGCGGGCGCATCGCCCTCTTCACCACCGTCCGCGGGCGCTCGGCGCCGCTGCGCACGTTCGAGTCGATCGCCGGCTCCCGCAGCGGCACCCGCATGTTCGAGCGCACCGAGGTGGTGCGCGCGCTCGAGCAGCGCGGCTTCGCCGACGTGCGCCAGCGGATCACGGGCGTCACGCAGTTCGTGGGCGGCCGGCTGGCGGAGTGAGCGGCTAGGCGGTCGCCGCGGCCCGCAGGCCGCTCAGGTCCGCCACGCGGTCGCGGTGCACGCGGGCGGAGCCGAAGAGCGCGCCGTCCACCTTCGCCCGCTTGAGGAAGAAGTGGAGGTCGTGCTCCCAGGTGAAGCCGATGCCGCCGTGCACCTGGAGCGCCGACGAGGTCACGCTCCAGCCGGCGTCGGAGGCCGAGGCCTTCGCCATCGCCGCCGCGAGCGGCAGCGTCTCGGGCTCGGCCTCGGCGGCCCAGGCGGCCCAGAGGGTCGATCGAGCGGGCGCTCTCGGTCTCGCGCAGCATGTCCGCGCAGCGGTGCGACACGGCCTGGTAGGCGCCGATCGGGCGGTCGAACTGCTTGCGGTCGCGCGCGTACTCCACGGCCATCTCCATCACCCGCTGCGCCACGCCCACCAGCTCGGCGGCCGTGGCGGTGGCGATGCGGTCGAGCGCCGGGCCCGGGATCGGAGCCCAGCGGCTCGCCGCCGCTTCGCGCGCACGCGCGCGAAGCGGCGCGTGGCGTCGATCGTCTCGACCGGCTCGATGTCGCAGTCGGCCGCCGCGTAGACCGCGCCGCCGCCGTTCTCGAGCAGCACGATCACCTCGGCCGAGTCGGCGTCGGGCACCAGCGCGGCCTCGCCGTCGCGGGCCAGCCCGGCCGTGCCGCGCGCCTCGCCGGACGCGATGCCCGGGCAGCCACTTCGCGCGCTGCTCGTCGCTGCCGGCGTGCTGGAGCACCAGGCCGGCGGCGGCGTTCGACAGGAACGGGACCGGCGCGAGCGAGTAACCGAGCTCCTCCATGAGGATCACCAGCTCCACGGTGCCGAGTCCCTGGCCACCGTGCTCCTCGCCGATGAAGATTCCGGGCCAGCCGAGCTCGGCGAGCTCGGTCCAGTGCGCGTCGTCGTAGCGCGCGGCCTCCGCCAGCTCGCGCACGCTGTCGGGCTTGAAGCGCTGCGCGAGCAGGTCGTGCGCGGTGCGCTTGATCGCCTGCTGGTCGTCGGTGAAGTCGAAGTTCATCGGCAGCTTCGGCAGGTTGAGGACACGCTCGGCGATGATGTTCTTGAGGATCTCCGTCGTGCCGCCCTCGATCGAGTTCGCGCGGGCGCGCAGGAAGCGGTAGGTCCAGTCGGAGTCCTTCACGCGCGGCCTCCTCGCCGCGGATGTCCATGGCCAGCTCGGTGAGGCCCTGGTTCACGGCCGACCACTGGAGCTTGGGCAGCGAGCCCTCGGGGCCGGGGATGCCCGGTCTTCATGATCGCCGTCAGCCCGCGCCAGGCGTTCAGGCGCAGCGCCTCGACCTCGATCAGCAGCTGGGCGATCTTCTGGCGGATCACGGGGTCCTCGTCCGCGCCCCGCTCCTGGGCGAGCTCGATCAGCTGGCCGAGCGCGATCTTCACGCTCGCGGCGGCGGCCGCGCCGAGGCCCGCGCGCTCGTGCATCAGCGTGGTGATCGCCACGGCCCAGCCGTTGCCCACGCCGCCGATCACGTTCTCGTCGGGGATGCGGGCCTCCTCGATGAAGAGCTCGTTGAACTCCGCCTCGCCGGTGATCTGGCGCAGCGGGCGCACCTGCACCTCCTCCTGCTCCATGTCCAGCAGGAAGTAGGTGAGGCCCTTGTGCTTGGGCGCGTCCTGGTCGGTGCGCGCGACGAGCATGCACCACTTGGCCTCGTGGGCGAACGTGGTCCAGACCTTCTGGCCGGTCACGACCCACTCGCCGTTGGACTTCACGGCCTTGGTCTTCAGCGACGCGAGGTCGGAGCCCGACTCGGGCTCGGAGAAGCCCTGGCACCAGATCTCCTCGGCGGAGAGGATCGGCTCGAGGTAGCGCTGCTTCTGCTCGTCGGTGCCGTGCGCGATCACGACCGGACCGCCCATCACGAGGCCGAGCACGTTGGCGGGGCCGGCGCCTTGGCGCGCGCCAGTCTCCTCGCCGAAGATCGCCTGCTCGATCAGCGTGGCGCCGCGGCCGCCGTACTCCTGCGGCCACGACAGGCCGGCGTAGCTTCGGCGGCGTGCAGCTTGCGCTGCCACTCGCTGCGGAACTCGAAGCGCCGCCGTCGTCGCCCGTGGGCTCGTCGCCGGGGTGGTTGTCGGCGAGCCAGCCGCGCAGCTCGTCGCGGAAGGTCTGCTCGTTCGGCGAGAGCGTCAGATCCACGGGGCGCGCATCCTAACCGCAGACCATTTCGAGACGCAGACGTTGCATTATTCGCGAGGACGTGCTACGTTCGCCATCAATACGAAACGTAACCGTATCGTTTCACTAACTAGAAAGGTAGGACTCCATGCAATCCGAACTCGTACACAGCAGGCGCTGGTGGATCCTCGGGGTCCTCTCTCTGTGCCTGCTCGTCATCTCGCTGGACAACACGATCCTGAACGTCGCCCTCCCCAGCATCGAGGGCGATCTCGGGCGCCTCGGCCTCGCAGCTGCAGTGGATCGTCGACTCCTACATCCTGGTGTTCGCCGGCCTGCTGCTCACGGCCGGCAGCCTCGGCGACCGCTTCGGGCGCAAGCGGGCCCTGATCCTCGGGCTCGGCGTGTTCGGCGCCGGCTCGCTGCTCTCGGCCCTCTCCGGATCGGCCGACTCGCTGATCGCCAGCCGCGCCCTGATGGGCATCGGCGGCGCGTTCATCATGCCGACCACGCTGTCGGTCCTCACGAACGTCTTCCCCGCCGAGGAGCGGCCGAAGGCGATCGGGATCTGGGCGGCCGTCGGCCGGCATCGGCGTGGCCATCGGCCCGATCACCGGCGGAGCGCTCCTCGAGCACTTCGTCGTGGGCGTCGGTGTTCGTGGTGAACCTGCCCGGTCGTCGTCGTCGGCATCGCCGCCGCGCTCTGGCTGGTCCCGGAGTCGAAGGACCCGAAGCACTCGGCCGCTCGACCCGGTCGGCGCGGTCCTCTCGATCGCCGGACTGTCGGCGGTCGTCTGGGGCATCATCGAGGCCGGCGGCGGACACTGGGGCGACCCCGAAGGTCCTCGGCGCCCTCGGCGGCGGCGCGGCGCTGCTCGCCCTGTTCGCCCGCTGGGAGCTGCGCGCGCCCAGCCCGATGCTCGACGTGAGGCTGTTCCGCATCGGCGCGTTCAGCGGTGCCAGCGGCGTCGATCGCGCTGGTGTTCTTCGCCCTGTTCGGGTCGATCTTCTTCCTGACCCAGTACCTCCAGGGCGTGCTGGACTACACCGCGCTGGAGGCGGGCATCCGCACGCTGCCCGTCGCGGCCGGCCTGGTCGTCGGCGGCCCGCTCTCGGCGAAGCTCGCCGAGCGGTTCGGCAACCGGCCCGGTGGTGGCCGCCGGGCTGACCATCGTCGGCGGCCGGGCTCGTTCCTGCTGCGACAGGTCGACGTGGACTCCGGCTACGGCCTGGTTGCCGCCTCGATGGCGGTGCTCGGCGTCGGCATGGGCGCGCTCGATGGCCCCCGCCACCGAGTCGATCATGAGCGTGCTCCCCGAGGCCCACGCGGGCGTCGGGGCCGCGATGAACGACACCACCCGGATGGTGGGCGGCTCGCTGGGCGTGGCGGTGCTCGGAAGCCTCCTGTCCAGTGGGTACGGTGCCAGCATGGAGCGTGCCACCGAGGGGATGCCGGCCGGGGCGGCCGACGCCGGCTCAGAACAGCCTCGGCGGAGCGTCCGTCGTGGCCGAGCGGATCGGCGGCGACGCCGGCATGGCCCTCAGCCGGGCGGCGGACGCGGCGTTCGTCGTCCGCCATGGGCGACGCGCTGATGGTCGGGCGCGGCCGTGGCCCTCGCGGGCGCGGTGCTGGCGTTCACGCTGATGCCGGGCCGCAGCAGGCAGCCGCGCGTGAGCCCGGTGGCCGAGCCGGTGACCGCGTGACGCCCGTCACAGGCCAAGAAGCGAGAGCAGGACCGGGCGGGCGCCGAGGAGGCGCCCGCCCGCGGTCCTGGGCGGCCCCGCAGCGAGAAGGCCGACCAGGCGATCCTGGGAGCCACGATCACGCTCCTGGCCGAGCACGGGGTCTATGGACTGAGCATCGAGGCGGTCGCCGCCGAGGCGGGAGTCGGCAAGACCACGATCTACCGCCGGTGGCAGACCAAGGAGGACCTCGTCGTCGCCGCCCTCGCTCGGATGCGGCCACCGCCCGAGCCGCCCCCGGACACCGGCTCGCTCGAGGGCGACCTCACCACCTTGAGCGAAGCGCAGATCGCCCGGGTCGCCGGCACCAAGCTCCCATGGGTGGCGCCGCGGGTCCTTTCCGAGGCCATGGGCGACGCCGAGTTCCACGCCCGCGTGATGGAAGCCTTCATCAACCCGATCCGGGAGCTGCTCGGGAAGCTGGTGCGGCGTGCGATCGAGCGCGGCGAGCTGGCCGCCGACACGGACGTCGATCACGCGATCGATCTGATCCACGGCGTGGTGATCTTCCGCGTGCTGATGTCGGCCGGCGACCTGAGCCGCTCCTTCGGCGAGATGACGCGGATCTCGCGCGATCCTGCTCGCGGCGTTCGCGCCCTAGCGCGGCACCGACTCCGGGCGCAGGTCCCGGAGGAGCCGCGCGGCCACCCCCCGCAGCGTCGTCTTGCCGTACGCGTGGCTGGGGTTCGCCGTGGTCATGATCGCCACGGCCACACGGTGCCCCCCGCGGCGCAGCAGCGCCACCTGGTGGTCGACCTCGCCGTCGCCGTCGCCCCAGCCGCCCTTGAAGTAGAGCGTCCCACCCCGCCGGCCGGGCGCGCGCGATGCCCCAGCGCTGCGTCCGCACGATCCGGTTGAGCAGCCGCATGGCGGTGGCGCGGTGGCGGCTCACCACGAACCGGTCGATGCGCAGGAACAGCTTCGTCTGGTCGGAGGCGTCGATGATCGAGGAGCCCCAGCTGACCGCGGTGCGGAAGCGGCGCATGCCCGCCCGCCGCGCCAGCGCCGCCAGGGCCGAGTTGCCGACGAAGTTGCGCACCCGCGTGGCCGCGATGTTGTTCGACCAGCGCACCATCGGCGACAGCAGCTTGAGGTCGGAGCGCCGCAGCGGGCGCCCCCGGACCGTGCGGTGGTTGAGGTAGGCCACCATCAGCATCGCCTTCACCACGCTGGCCGAGGGCACCGGCGTGCGAGCGCGGTGGCCGTAGGCGCGGCGCGGCGTGCGCACGGCGAACGTCACGTCGCCCGCGCGCCGCTCGGCGTAGGCGCGCGCCGAGCTCATGTCGGGCGTCCACGCGTGCGCCGCGGGCGCCGCGACGGCCAGGACGACGATGGCTGTGGCGACCGCCCTGCGCACCCCGCATAGGATTGCAGCGTGCGGATCGGCCTCTACGTCGCCTACTGGCCCTGGTACTCCCCCGAGGAGCAGATCGAGCTGGCGAAGCTCGCCGACCGGGAGGGCCTCGACTCGGTCTGGGTGGCCGAGGCCTGGGGCCAGGACGCCGCCACGGTGCTCGGCCACCTCAGCGCGGTGACCGAGCGGATCGGCCTCGGCTCGGGGCTGTTCCAGATCCCCGCGCGCACGCCCGCGATGACGGCGATGACGGCGGCCACGCTCGACACGCTCTCGGACGGGCGCTTCCGGCTCGGCCTCGGCGTCTCGGGCCCGCAGGTGTCCGAGGGCTGGCACGGCGTCTCGTTCGCGCGGCCGGTCGTCGCGCACGCGCGAGTACGTGGAGATCGTGCGCAAGGCGCTCGCCCGCGAGGGCGCGCTCGAGTACCAGGGCTAGGAGTTCCAGCTGCCCGGTCGAGGGCACCGGGCCTGGGCAAGCCGCTCAAGCTGCTGATCCACCCGCCGCGCGCCGACATCCCGATCTACCTCGGCGCGATCGGGCCGAAGGCGGTCGAGCAGACCGCTGCAGATCGCCGACGGCTGGATCCCGTTCTTCTTCAACCCCGAGCAGCGCCGATGAGCTGCTGGACGCCCGTGCGTGCAAGCGGCCGCGACATCGACGTCTCGCCCGCCGTGCTGGTGTGCGTGGACGACGACGTGGCGAAGGCGCGCGACATGGCCCGGCCGTGGCTGTCGATCTACCTCGGCGGCATGGGCGCCAAGGGCAAGAACTTCTACGTCGAGACCGCGGAGCGCATGGGCCACGGCGACTCGGCGCGCAAGGTGCAGGAGCTGTTCATGGCGGGCGACCGCGCGGGCGCCGCGGCGGCGATCAGCGACGAGATCATCGACGCGTCCGCGATCTGCTGCCGTGCCGCCGAGCTGGACGACCGGCTGGCCGAGTACGAGCGCGCCGGCGCCGACACGCTGCTCGCGATGCCGTTCGGCGACCGCCCGCGGATCGTCGAGGCGCTCGCCGCCGCCTCCCGCGGCGCCGCGGCGTGAAGGAGCTCGGCGGCGGAGCGCCCGGCGGGCCTCGAGGGCTCGGGGCTGAAGGGCCCGTTCCCCGTCGGCGAGTACGCGGCCGCGCTGCGCGGCAAGCTGCGCGCCCTCGCGCGCGTGCAGGTGTACGGCGAGGTGGCCAACTCGCGCGTGACCGCGAAGGCCGTGTACTTCGAGCTGCGTGACGTGAACGGCGCGCTGCCCTGCTCGATGTGGCGCAGCGACTACGACCGGCTGCGAATCGACATGGAGGACGGCATGCGCGTGGTGCTCGGCGGCGGCTGCGACTACTACGCCGGGCAGCTCCACCTCCTCTCCCTCCTTCACCTTCCGCGCGACCGACATGCGCGTGGCCGGCGAGGGCGAGCTGCTCGCCCAGATCGAGCGGCTGCGGCGCAAGCTGGGCGACGAGGGCCTGTTCGAGCCGCAGAAGCTGCTGCCCCGCCCGGCGCTGCCGCGCTCGATCGGCGTGGTGACCGGCGAGGGCGGCAAGGCCCGCGACGACGTTCTGGCCGGGCTGCGCCGGCGCGGCTGGGAGGGCCGGCTGGTGTGGGGCTTCGCGCCCGTGCAGGACCGCCGCGCGGCGCCCGCGATCGCCAGCGCGCTCGGCGACCTGGCCACGGTGGGCGGCGTCGAGACGATCGTCGTGGCGCGCGGAGGCGGCTCGGTGATGGACCTGATGGCGTTCTCGGACGAGACCCTCTGCCGCACCGTCGCGATGCTGCCGGTGCCGGTGATCGCCTCGGTGGGCCACCACACCGACCGCACGCTGATCGACGACGTGGCCGCCGTCTGCTGCTCCACACCCACCCATGCCGCCGAGACCGCCGTCGCGATCCACTGCGGCGACGCCCGCACCGCTCTGGCCGCCTCCGCGCACCGGCTCGACGCCTGCGCTCGCCGCGGCCTTGTCGAGCGCGGCCGCCGCCTGCGTCAGCTCACCCGCGCGCCGTCGGAGCAACTCGCCCGCCAGCGCGGCTGGCTGCACCAGAAGACGCGCGAGCTGCGCGCCGCGGGGCGCCGCGGCCAGGGCGGTCGCGCCGACCTCACCGCCACCCACCTGCGCGTGCTCGCCCGCAAGGCCGCGGCCGCAGCGGGCCCCGACGCCGAACGCCGCCGCCGCGACCTCGCCCGCATCTCGCTCGCGCTCGCGGCGCACGACCCCGAGCGCACCCTCGCCCGCGGCTACGCGCTGGTCGAGGACGGCGACGGCGGCCTGGTCACCTCCGCGCCGGCGGCGCGCTCGGCCGGCGACGTGTCGATCCGCTTCCACGACGACCGCGTCCGCGCGCGGGTGGAGGACGAGTGACCGAGCGCACCTACGAGTCCGCGGCCGAGCGGATCGAGCAGATCATCAAGCGCCTCGACTCCGGCGAGGCGGGCGTGCGCGAGACGCTCGACCTCGTGCAGGAGGGCCGCGAGCTGGTGGAGTACTGCGCGGGCGAGCTCGAGGCCGTCGGAAAGGGCCTCGAGGAGCTCCGCCTGGACGAGCTGGTCAAACGCTGGAAGGCAACGCGGGCCCCAAGGAGCACGCCGGAGCCCACGTAGCGTTGGCAAGGTCGAGCGGGGGTCTGGGGGCGTGAGCCCCCAGTGGCTCTCCTTTATTTCCGCTTAGCGGAGATCTGGCCGCGGATCGCCCCGCCGGGGTGGTCCGTGGTGTGCACGTTGAAGTAGTGGCCCTTCGGGTTGCGCTTGACCGCCGCGAGCGCGGTGGCCTCCTTGCCCTTGGGCGTGATGCAGGCCGCCGAGGTGCCGGCCCCGCCGGACTTCGGCTGCTTGAGGTTGATCACCACGGGGCCGGCCGTGCTGGAGCCGCCCTTGTGGATGTGGGCCGCCACCGGCTTCTTCAGCGACCTGATCACGATCGAGTAGCAGAGGCGCTTGCCGCTCACGATCGCCGTCGCCGAGCCGAACCCGTCGGCATCTCCGCCGCCCTTCCTCATGCTCTGGGCGTCGACCTCCTTGGCGCCGGTGAGCACCGCGGACAGCGCGCCCGGGTCTCCCTTGGGCACGGACTGGCCGATCGCGACGGACACGGCGGCGACGCTGAGGCCACCGACCAGGGCGGAGAGCAGCAGGCGAGATTTCATGCGCGCTCAGACTAACGCCCTTAGCGGCAGCCTTTTGCGCCTGTTGAGCTCCTTCTCGCACCGTCTTCCGCTGGTTGGGGATCCGCATCCTGCGCTCCAGGATCGGCACCGCCTCGCCCTCGCGGCCGGCGAGCCGCAGGGAGCGCCCGAGGTTGTAGAGCGCGTAGGCGTAGCTGAGGTCACCGGGGTCGGCGGCGTCGACCGCTCGCCGGAGGACGGGGATCGCCTCGTCGTAGCGGCCCTGGTTCATCAGCTGGAAGCCCTCGTCGTTGAGCTGCGGCCGGGTCGGCCGCGGGCTTCGGCGCCGGCGTCGCGGGCGCCGCCGGGGGCGTCTCCGCCGGCTGCTCTCGCTCTCGGGCTCGGGCGCTCGGGGCCGTGTCGGCGGGCTTGCTCGCGCTCGGCGTTGGATCGCCGCCCCCGTCATCGCCGCCTCCGAGCGCCGCAAGCGCGGCGCCGCCCGCGATCGCCAGCGCAACCGCCGCGGCCGCGACAGGCAGCCAGGCGGGCGCCCGCCGGGGCGGTCGCGCGCGCCAGCAGGGTCGGGCCGGTCTCCTCCTCGAGCCCGCGCTCGAGCAGGCGGCGAGCTCTCCGGCGGAGCGCGGGCGGTCGGCGGGATCCGCCGCCATGCCGCGCTCGAGCGCCTCGGCGGCGCCGGCCGGGGCGCCAGGCCACGCATCGCGAAGGTCGGGCGGGGGCTGGGTGGCCACACGATGGGCGATCTCCATCGGGCTGGATCCGTCGCGCGCCTTGCGCCCGGACAGCGCCTCGAACGCCACGGCGGCGAGCGAGTAGATGTCCGCCGCCGGCCCGGCCCTCTCCCCGTCGATCTGCTCCGGGGCCATGTAGGCCGCGGTTCCCAGCACGGTGCCGCTGACGCGTGATCCGGGTGGCCTCGGCGGCCGTGGCGATCCCGAGGTCGGCGAGCTTTGCGCCGTCCCTGCCGATCAGCACGTTGGCCGGCTTCACGTCGCGGTGGACCACGCCCTCCGCATGGATGTGGTCGAGCGCCGCCGCGATCTCGCTCACCACGGCCGATGCCCGGCGCGGACTCCAGCGGGCCACGCGCGAGCGCGTCCCGCAGCGTCTCCCCCTCCACGTACTCCATGACGATCAGCACCGACTCGTCGTCGGTCTCGATGTCGAACACCGAGACGAGGTTGGGGTGGCTCATCGCGGCCCCGATGCGGGCCTCGCGCTGGAGGCGGCGGGCGCTGTCCTCGGGGGCGGAGGAATGCATCTGCTTGACCGCCACGTGGCGGCCAAGCCGCTCATCCTCTGCCAGCAGCACGCGCGCCATGCCGCCTACGCCGAGCGTGCTGAGGCGCCGGTAGCGCCCCGCGAGCAGCATCTCTTGAACCTCTGGGGCCATCGGTTTGGCCTACCCGCTGGCCCGGCTCAGAAAACGAAAGGGCCGGCGCAATGCCGGCCCTCTCGCAACAATCCTGCAGGCGGGCCTCCCGGGCCCGACCTCGCGGATTTATTGGTACCTACTGCGTACCAATTACTCCGCTGGCTCAATCAGGTTTCAGAGGCTTCTTAACTGACTCAGATTCGCTCAATGATCGTGCCGGTGCCGATGCCGCCGCCGCAGCACATCGTGACGAGGCCGACCTGCTTGTCCGACCGCTCCATCTCGTGGAGCAGCGTGGTGAGCAGGCGCGCACCGGTCGAGCCGAGCGGGTGGCCGATGGCCATCGCTCCGCCGTTCACGTTCACGCGGTCCATGTCGGGCTCCAGCTCGCGCTGCCACGCGGCCACGACGGGCGCAAACGCCTCGTTGATCTCCACGAGGTCGATGTCGTCCATCTTCATCCCGTTGCGCTCCAGGAGCTTCTGGGTGGCGGGGATGGGGCCGGTGAGCATGATCACGGGATCCACGCCGACGCCGACCTGATCGACGATCTTGGCGCGCGGCTTGAGCCCGAGGGCCTCCGCCTTACCGCGCTCCATGAGGAGCACGGCTGCCGCGCCGTCGGAGATCTGCGAGGAGTTGCCGGCGGTGATCGTGCCGTCCTCCTTGAAGACCGTCTTCAGCCCGGCGAGCTTCTCGATGCTGGTATCGGGACGGATGCCCTGGTCGGTCACGTAGGTGTCGCCGTTGACCTGCATCGGCACCATCTCGCGCTCGAAGCGGCCCTCCTCGGTGGCCTGGGCGGCCAACCTGTGGGAGCGCACCGCCAGTTCGTCCAGCTCGGAGCGGGGGATCTCCCACTTCTCGGCGATCATCTCCGCCGACAGGCCCTGCGGCACGAGGTTGTACGCCTCCAGGAGCTCGGGCGAGAACGCCGCGCCGTGCTCGGACTGCACCTGCATGCCGTCCGCGAAGGAGATGTGGCCCATGTGCTCGACCCCGCCGCCGACGGCGACGTCGATCGCGCCGGAGCCGATCATCGCGGCCGCGTAGTTCACGGCCTGCTGGGCCGATCCGCACTGGCGGTCGATGGTGGTGGCGGGAGTCTCGATCGGGAGCCCGGCCTCGAGCCACGCGTTGCGGCCGATGTTGAAGCCCTGCTCGCCGAACTGCTGGACACAGCCGCTGATGTTGTCCTCGACCTCGGAGGCGTCGATGCCCGAGCGATCGATCAGCTCCTTGTAGGTCCTGGACAGCAGGTTGCTCGGATGGGTGTCCTTGTAGTAGCCCTTCTCCTCGTGTCCGCGTCCGACGGGGGTGCGCACCGCCTCGACGATCACGACTTCACGGTTTCCGTTCTGCATCGGTCTCAGAGCCTCCGGAAGTAGTTGGGACGGCGCCTATTGCGCTGTCTGTAGGTAGATTACTCGATTGACTGGTGAGTCAACCAAACCCCCATAACAGGCTTGGGATAGCGGGAAGCGGGGCAATTGCGACCGGTTTGGCGCGTGCCGCGGAGGGGGTCTGCGACACGGTCGTCTGGGCCCGCAGCGAGGAGTCCGCCGCGCGCGTGAAGGGCTCTGCGCGGGTCGTGACCGACCTCTCCGAGCTCGCCGACCGCGACGTCGTGGTGGAGGCCGTGGTGGAGGATCCGGCGGTGAAGCGCGACCTGCTCGCGCAGCTGTGCGACGTGCTTTCCGACGACGCGATCCTCGCCACCACGACCTCGTCTCTCTCGATCGAGGAGCTCGCGGCGGCCACCAACCGCCCGGAGCGCTTCTGCGGCCTGCACGTGTTCAACCCGGTCGAGAAGATGGAGCTCGTGGAGCTGGTGCTTCCGGAGGGCGCGAGCGAGGAGACCCGGAGGCGGATGCACGCCCTCTGTGCCGCGCTCGGCAAGAACGCCGTGGAGGTGCCGGACATCCCCGGCTTCGTGGTGAACCGGCTGCTGTTCCCGTTCCTGTTCGAGGCCGTGCGGCTGGCGGACGAGGCGGGGCTGGAGCCGGAAGCCGTGGACGCCTGCATGAAGCTCGGCGCGGGCCACCCGATGGGGCCGCTCGCGCTACTGGACTTCGTGGGCCTCGACGTGGCCGTCGCGATCGGCGAGCAGATCGGCGCCGAGGTACCCGCGCGCGTGCGAGAGCTCGCGAACGCCGGGAAGCTCGGGCGGAAGTCCGGCGAGGGGTTCTACGAGTACGGATAGGCCCGTGGTGTTCGACCCGGGTGCGGACGGTGCGGCGGGATGGCGGTGATTCGGGGCACGGCGGATCTCACGCGGTGGCGACACGACGGGATCGTGTTCGAAAAGGTGCGTCTCGAGGGCAGCTATCCGAACACCGAGTTGGTCATGATCTTCCGCGCCGCCGAGTCAGAGACGACGCCGTACGGCAAGCCGTCCGCAGATTGCCGCTTCGGTGCACGCAGGCCGGTGTGGCCCGCCGAGTACGCCGATCCAAACGAAGAGGCCTTCTTCAACGACGTCTACTTCATGGAGTTCATCGGCACCGACCCGGGCGCGTACCTGAAGGTTCGCGGGTCCAGGCCGTGCGACCCGACGCACATCAACTGGCTTGAGCCGACGCGACCGGGTCCGTTTAGACCACCGCCTCGACGCTAGGCGGCCTGGCGCTCGTCCGGTGGCGTGAGCTTCGCCGCCATGTCCCACACGACGTCGGCCTCGCCTATCCCCTGCGCCTCGGCGAGCTGGGACACCCGGTCCCACGGCAGCTCGGCGTCCGGCAGGTCATCCCAGCGGGCGTAGTCCAGCGCCTCGAGTGCGGCTGTGAGGGAGGGGCCGAGCTCACCCTGAGCCCGGATCAGGGCCCGAACCGCGTCACGCTGCGAATCGCTGAGCTTGACGCACCACACAACGCCGAACGTACGGCCACTGCCGGACGGAAATCGGCGCTCCCAGGGCGACTATTGGGGCCTTTACCCCCGTATAGACGGCAAAAGCCCCAATCGACGCGGATTAGGCCCCTTCTGTGGCCTCGCGCGGCTCGGGCGCGCTTGATGCCGCTTTCTGGCTGCCGTGGTCGCGGATGCGCACCGCCTCAATGCGGTTCTCGCGCACCGATTCCACCCGCAGCGAGTAGCCGTTCGCGCGCACCATGTCGCCGCGCTTGGGCAGCCGGCCGAGCTCGCCGAAGACGAAGCCGCCGACCGAGTTGTAGGCGTCCGAGTCCACCGGGAGGCGGAGCCCGTAGTCCGCGAGGTCGGTGATCGGCACGTGGCCGCGCACCCACCAGTCGCCGTTCGCCAGCATGCGCACGCCGGCCACGGCGGGATCGGTCTCGTCCGCGATCTCCCCCACCACCTCCTCCACGATGTCCTCCACGGACACGATGCCGGCGGTGCGGCCGTACTCGTCGATCACGACGGCCATGGACGCGCGCTCTCGCTGAAGGTCGGCCAGCAGGTCGTCCAGCGGCTTGGTCTCGGGCACGATCAGGGCGTCCTTCACGCTGGGTTCGATGGAGGTGCCGGGGCCCTCCGCCATCAGCAGCCGGGCGAGCGAGTTGTTGTGCACGAGCCCGCGGATGCGATCGGTGTTGTCGTCCTCGGTGACCACGAGGCGCGTGTGACCGGAGTCCACGCACCGGCGCAGCGCCTCCTCAGCCGTGGCCGATATGTCCACGGTGACCACCGCCGGTATGGGGGTCATCACCTGGCGCGCCTCCTGCTCGTGCAGGTGGAAGACGCCGGAGAGCATCCCGGCCTCGCCGGGGTCGAGCTTGCCCCCGCTCTGGCTGCGGGCGATGATCAGCTTCAGGTCGTCGGAGGAGGAGACCTCCTCGAACTCGGCCTTGGGGTTCACGCCGAGTGTCCGAAGGATCGCGTTGGAGGCCGTGTTGAGCGCCCAGATGAGCGGCTTGAACGTGACCCTGAACGCCTCCAGCAGGCGCGCGGCGCGGCGCGCCACGCCCTCGGCGTGGGTGATCGCATAGATCTTCGGCACCTGCTCGCCGATGGTGATGTGGAGCGCGGTGGTTACGAAGTAGGCGAACGCCAGCGAGATCGCCAGCGTGAGCCCGTGGGGAAGCGCGTCGCCGAGCAGGCTTTCGAGCAGGCTCGCGATAGCCGGCTCGCCCATGAAGCCGATGCCCAGCGAAGCCATCGTGATGCCCAGCTGGCAGGCGGAGAGGTACTCGTCGATGCGCTCCAGCTGGAGCCCCGCCAGGCGGGCGCCCTTCAGCCCATCGTCCTCCATCTGCTGGAGCTGTCCGTCACGCGCGCGCACGAGCGCGAACTCCGCGGCGACGAAGAAGCCGTTGGCCAAAACGAGCACACCAACACCGACCAGGAGCAGAAGCTCGGTCATGTCAGCGGACTACTTCGAGGAGGTTCGTCGTCGCTCACGGAGTGACGGCGCGAGGCTAGCAGTTAGCCCAGAGCGTCGATCCTCGTCGCAAGCTCGAAATCACCCGCTGTCAGACCGCCCTCGGAGTGGGTCGTGATCGTGACCTTGACCGTGTCCCAGGAGATCTCCAGGTCGGGGTGGTGGTTCATCTGCTCCGCCTCCGGCGTGAGCTCGTTCACGAAGTCCACCGAGCCCTTGAAGTCCCCGTTGTCGAACTCCTTTGTGATCGCGTCGCCCTCGTGCGTCCAACCCTCCAACGCGGCCAGCTTCGCCTCGATCTCGTCGTTGTCCAGACGTGCCATCGTTCACCTCCCATGCGTATCGCGTCGCTTGTCCCGTCATCGACCGAGATGCTGTTCGCGCTCGGCCTGGGCGACAGCGTCGTCGCGGTCACCCACGAGTGCGATTATCCGGCAGAGGCGTCCGCAATCCCCCATCTCACGCGCAGCGTGATCGCCGATGGCCTCTCGGCGCCCGAGATCGACGCTGCCGTGCGCGAGCGAACGCAGGCCGGGCAGGCCCTCTACGAGCTGGACGAGCCCACGCTGGCGGAGCTGGAGCCGGACCTGATCGTGACCCAGGCGGTGTGCGACGTGTGCGCCGTCTCCTACGACGACGTGGTGGCGGCGGCCGGCGCGGCTGCCGTCGCAGCCGAAGGTGCTGTCGCTCGACCCCCTGACCCTCGGCGAGGTGCTGGCCGACATCCCGCGCCTGGCGGACGCCGCCGGCGTGCCCGAGGAGGGCGAGGAGCTGGTGGAGGAGGCGGGCTTCCGGATCGACGCCGTCCGCGACGCCGTCGACGGCGCCGAGCGCCCGCGCGTGGCGGCGCTCGAGTGGCTCGACCCCGTGTTCATCGGCGGGCACTGGGTGCCGCAGATGATCGAGCTGGCGGGCGGCGACGATCTGCTCGGCCTGCCCGGGGAGAAGTCGCGCACCGCCGAATGGGCCGAGGTCGAGGCCTCGCAGCCCGACGTCGTGGTGTCCATGCCCTGCGGGTACGACACGGCGAAGGCCGCGGAGGAGACCGCCGCCGTATCGAGCCGGCTGGAGACGCTCGGCGCCGGTGTGTTCGCCGTCGACGCCTCCTCCTACTTCTCGCGACCGGGGCCCCGGCTGGTCGACGGGATCGAGCTGCTCGCGCACCTCCTGCACCCGGGACGCGTGCCCGAGCCGCCCGAGGGACGCTACGCCCCTGTGCTTGGATAGCCCGAGTGGGTGCTAAGCGCGCAGAGCGTCAGATCGTGGTGAAGGCAGCGCCCCAGGAGTGCTTCGACGCGCTCATCGACTTCGGCTCCTACCCCGAGTGGCAATCGGCGGTGAAGGCGTGTGAGGTGCAGTCGCGGGACAAGGACGGGCGCGGGAGGCGCGTGGCATTCGACATCGACGCGAAGGTGAAGACCGTCTCCTACACGCTCGACTACAGCTACGAAGAGCCGCACATGATGAGCTGGCGCTACGTGGGCGGCGACGTGAAGGACGTTGACGGGGAGTTCACCCTCGAGGATCGCGGCGACGGGACGACGCTCGCCACCTACTCCCTGCGCCTGGACGCCGGGGTGTGGCTGCCGGGGCCCGTGGCCTCGATGCTCACCGACGGTGTGATGGAGCGCTCGATGGACGACCTCAAGTCGCGCGTCGAGGCGCCGGCCTGACCCGCACCGTCCTCATCCTCCACAGTTCCGCCGACCTGTACGGGTCGGACCGTCAGCTGCTGGCGATCACGCGTGGGCTCGACCCGGAGCGCTGGCGGGCGGTCTGCGTCCTGCCCGCCCGAGGCCCTCTCACGGAACGGCTGGAGAAGGCCGGGGCCGAGGTGGTTACCCACCCCCTCGGGGTGCTCCGGCGCGGGCTGGCCAATCCGCTGGGCCTGTCGCGAATGGCCGCCGCCGCGCGCCGCGACGCGCAGGAACTCGGGGAGCTGGCGCGCGAGCGCGAGGCGGCGCTGGTGCACTCCAACACCTCGGTCGTGCTGTCGGGCCACTCGCTCGGGCCTGCCCGCCCTCGTACACGTGCGCGAGATCTACCCGCGCACTCCGGTGCTGTGGCCGCTCATGCGCCGCCGGTTGCTGCGCGCCGACGCGCTGGCCTGCATCTCGAACGCGGTGCTCGAGCAGTTCGAGGGATCACCGAAGGCACGCCTGCTCGCCGACGGCCTGGCGCGGGCGCCGCAGCCGCCCGGGCGTGAGGCCGCCCGCGAACGGCTCGGGCTGGCGCCCGATGCGTTCGTGGCCGCGTTCGTCGGCCGCCTCAGCGCGTGGAAGGGGCAGGAGGTGTTCGCCGAGCGCGATCGCGCAGCTCGACGGCGCCGTGGGCGTGGTGGCGGGCGCCGAGGTGCCGGGCACCGATCATGCGGCCGCGCTGGACCAGCAGGCGGCGCGAGCTGGACATCGAGGACCGGCTGGTGCGGCTCGGGTTCGTCGACGACGTGGACGTGGTGCTCGGGGCGGCCGACGCCGTCGTCGTCCCGTCCAAGCGCCCTGAGCCTCTGGGCCAGGTGGCGCTGGAGGCCGCGGCGGCGGGCGTGCCCGTGGTGGCCACGTCGGCGGGCGGCCTGGCCGAGTTCGTGCGCGAGGCCAAGGCGGGCGCCCTCGTGCCGCCGGACGATGCGCCCGCGGTGGCCACCGCGCTGCGCTCGATCGCCGAGGGCACCGTGGACGTCGGCGGCCTGCCCGAGCGCTTCAGCGCGGAGCGCATGATGTCCGAGCTGCAGGCGCTCTACGACGAGCTAGCCGGGTGAGCCCGGATACCGCGATGGAACCGGCCACCGCCGCCACGCCGATGGCGCCGGCGAGCAGGGTCGGCGCGATCTGCGGCAGACGCACGCGATCGGGCAGGTCGACCATGATCAGCGCCGCCACCGCCCCGCCGATCAGCCCGCCGATGTGGCCGCCGATGGAGATGTTCGGGATGGTGAACGTGATGAGCAGGTTCAGGCCGATCCACAGGCCGATGCCGCTCTCCCACGGGTTGACGCCGCGATTGCGCATGACAATCACGGTGGCGCCCATGAGGCCGAAGATGGCTCCCGACGCGCCCACGGTCGGGGCGGTGGGCTCCAGCAGCAGCGCCCCGAACGACCCGGCGAGCAGCGACACGAAGTAGATGACGCCGAAGCGCAGCCGGCCGATCGCCGGCTCGAGCAGGCCGCCGAGGATGTAGAGCCCGAACATGTTGAAGAGCAGGTGGATCATCCCCGTGTGGAGGAAGCCGGCGGTGAGGATGCGCCAGTAGTCGCCCTGGTCGACCGCGAAGCGAGACACCGAGCCGTCATTGAGCAGTGACGAGCTCAGGCCTCCGCCTCCGGTCGCGCTCGCCCCTCCGAAGAAGGTTCCCAGCGCCACCAGCACGTTGATCCCGATCAGCACGTAGGTGAGCGTCGGCTCGTTGCTGACCGAGCCCATCGTCTTCACCTTCGTCTTCTGCCGCGCGCACTCCGGGCAGCGCATGCCGACCGACGTCGACGTCATGCAGTCCGGGCAGATCGGCCGGCCGCAGTTCGAGCAGGAGACCCCGGTCTCGCGATCGGGGTGGCGGTAACAGGTCTCCATCCCGCCGGAGCCTAGTGACGGGCTAAAGCGGCACGGTGATGATCGGATCCCCGCCCGGGGCCCGCGCCCCGCCCGCCGGCTCGCGCGTGACCATCACGGCGTCAGCGCCGTCGAGGTCCTCGGACACCGCCGCCGCTCCATCCCCGTCCGCCCCCACGCTGAACAGGGACTGGGAAATGGTCTCGTCGCCGCGCTGGACCCACACCTGGTAGACGGACCTGCTGTCGAGCGTCGGCATGCCGTGCACCCGCAGGATCGCCCCCTCGCCCGTGTCGCCGGGCACCAGCAGGCTGCCGCTCCCAGCCGGGATGCTGCGCTGGTCCACGGTGGCGGCCAGCGTGCGCGCGCCCGAGTCATCGGAGGTGATTTTCGTGATGCCGAAGCCGGCGACGCCGCCCACGAGCAGCACGAAGGCGGCGCTCACCCAAGCCACCACCGGACGCATGCCGGCGAGCGACTCGCCCGTCACGGCGAACCGCTCGCGCAGCCGCGCGAAGAAGCTTGGCCCGGCCGGCAGCTCGCCGCGGTCGCGCAAATCCGACTCGACCTCGGCCATCAGCGCCGTCTTCAGCCCAGGAGGAGCGCGCAACGGAGGGACGGACCGCGCGAGCGCGTCGACCGCGGGGCGCAGGCGCTCGATCTCCTCCCTGCACACGGGGCACTCCTCGAGGTGCTCCTCGAAGGTGCGCGTCTCGGGCTCCTCGAGGGCGCCGAGCAGGTAGGCGCCCACGCTCTGCTCGTGGATCTTGTGGATCTCGACGCCCGTATGGCGCTCGACGCTCATATGGCCCCCTCGGCGAGCCGGAGCCGCAGCTTGTCCAGGCCGAGGCGCATGCGGCCCTTCACCGTGCCCAGCGGCATCTCCAGCATCTCGGCGATCTGACTGTGCGAGAAGCCGCCGAAGTAGGCGAGGTCGATCACCTTGCTCTGATCGTCGGGCAGCTCCTCGATCGCGCCGCGGACGATCCGCGCCTCATCCATGCGTGCCACCTCGACGTCGGTCAGCTCGGGCGCTTCGAAGCGCTCCTCGATGCCCTCGGCGCTTGCGCGTCGCTTGTCGTGCACGAGGTTGCGCCTCAGGGCATCGATCGCGCGGTGGTGGACGATGCCGAGCACCCAGGTCCTCACGCTGCCGCGCTCGGGCCGGTAGCGCAACCGGCTGCGCCAGATGGATAGGAACGCCTCCTGGGAGATGTCCTGCGCGGTGACCCGGTTGCCCACCATCCGGTAGGCGAGCGCGAAGGCTGGGCCGCCGTGACGGTCGTAGAGCATCTCGAACGCCCGCGGATTGCCCTCGGCGACCAGCGCCATGATCTCCTCGTCGGCGAGGTTCTGGATGTCTTGGGCTCGGGGCATTCCGTGCCAAGCTATACGCCGCAGGGGCTCGGGTGGATCAACGCTCGAGGCGCTTCTGAAACTCGTCCGCGAAGTCGCGCAGGCCCTTCTCGATGCCGCGCAACCCGCCGCCCTGCTTCTTCTGCTGCTGACGGGCGCGCACCAGCACCAGGGCTCCCGCCGCCGCGCTCCCGACCACCACGGCCGCCGCCGGGCGGCCCCAGTTGCGCGGGTCGCGCATGGTGGACAGCTCCCAGTCGGCCAGCTCCTCGGCGGCGAGGTCGGTGATCTCCGAGAGCCCGCGTTCCAGGCGGTCCGACAGCCCCTCGGAGGGCTCGACGGGCACCAGGGCGGAGCGCAGCAGGGCCTCGACGTCTGCGCTGTTACTCATCGGGGTCGTCCTCCTTCAAAGACTGCTCGAGCTGCTTGATGGCTCTGTGGATCAACACCTTGGTGGCTCCCTCGGTGCGGTCCAGCGCCCGTGCGATCTCGCGATTGTCCATTCCGAGGGCGAAGCGCATGATCAGCGCCTCGCGCCGGTCGTCCGGAAGCTTCGACACACCCTCCAGCACGTCCTGCAGCTCCTGCCGGCCCTCCACCAGATCCTCCGTGTCGTGTGTCGCGGAAACCACCGCGGCGTCCTCGAGCTGGGTCTGCGGCTTGCGGGCGCGGTCGCGGTAGTAGTTGGCGGCCAGGTTGTGGGCGATCCGGATCAGCCACGGGCGCAGCGGCCGTCCGTTGGACTCGCGCTGGGCGCGCTCGAAGTGTCGGTAGGCCTGCAGGAACGTCTGCTCGGTGAGGTCCTCGGCGTCGTGGTGGTTGCCCACCCGGTAGTACGAGTACGAGTAGACGTCCTTGAGGTGTGCCCGGTACAGCTCGGTGAAGTCGCTGTCCAGCCTCTGCTTGTCCGCGATCTTGTCCACTCATGGTCCACCCTATCCCCGCCCGGTGCTCAGGCCGCGACGCGCTCGGCCCCTTCCTCCGCAACGCGGGATTCGGCGGGCATCGGCCCTCCGAGCCACGCCCATTGGAGCTGCACGCACGGCCAGATGCGCGCGGTCACCTCGTCGGCCAGGCGCTTCGACGCGTTCTCCACGCGCGGATAGGTCAGGGCCTGGCCACAGCGTATGTCCACCCGCACGGGCCGGAAGATCCAGCCCCGGCGCGCGCGCTCGGTGCCGGTGATGGCGATCGGCACGACGGGCGCGCCGCTCTCGAGCGCGAGCCTGCCGACCCCCCGCTTTGGCTCGTGGAGGGGCCCGGAGCGGTGACGGGTGCCCTCGGGGAAGATCACCACGGCCTCGCCGCGCTCGAGCAGAGCAAGGGCAGTGGCCACCGAATCCTCATCCGAGTCACCGCGGCGTACCGGGAAGGCGCCGAGGCAGTTGAGGAACCAGCCGATCAGCCGGTTGTCGAACAGCTCCTTCTTCGCCATGAAGTAGATCGGGCGGCGCAGGCAGCAACCGACCACGAACGGGTCGAGGAAGCTGCGGTGGTTGGCCGCCAGGATCACCTTGCCGTCCGGGATGTGCTCGCGCCCGGTGCGCCTCAGGCGAAAGAAGAGGTGGATGGCAGGCTGCGCGACGATCCGAAAGCACCAGTAGACGACCAGGTTCACGCCGCGCCGGCGGATCCGGTCGTGATGCGGGGACAGGCGGACGATCTCCTCGGAAGGCACACTCCAGCTACCCGTTCGCCCCCACCCCGTTACGCTGCCTGCTCGTGGATCTGAAGCGAAGCCTCAACGGCGCGATCGCGGGTGGCCTTGCCGCCAGCGCGTGGGCCGCCCAGCAGCCGGCTGACAAGCGCGCCTTCCAGAGCGGCTACGACGACGTGGAGCTGCTCGGAAAGCTGGTCACGCGCGGCGACGCGTGGCCGATCGCGGGGCTCGCCCTGCACGTGGGCAACGGCGCGTTGTTCGGCGCCGTGTACGCGCAGCTGCGCCCGCTGCTGCCGGGCCCGCCGATGGCCGGCGCCCTGGGAGTTGCGATGGCCGAGCACGCCGCGCTGTGGCCGGTGGCCCGCCTGGTGGATCGCTACCACCCTGCGCGCAAGGAACTGACACCGCTCGCGGGCAACACGCGCGCCTTCGCGCAGGCCACGTGGCGCCACGCCCTCTTCGGGCTTGTGCTGGGCGAGCTGGAGCGCCGGCTCAACGCCGATCGCAATGAGGAGCCGCCTCCGGTTCCCGCGTCCTCCAATGGACACGGGAACCTGGAGATGGCCGTCGGCGCAGCCGAGTCCTAGACTCGATTCCTGCTGCGCCGGAGTAGCTCAGTTGGTAGAGCACCTCTCTTGTAAAGAGGTGGCCGTCGGTTCGAGTCCGACCTCCGGCTCTACCTGGCCCGCCTAGCGGGCCCCGCCGAACCTGTTTCCGAACCCGAAGCCTCCGCTCGGGATACCACCGAGCAGAATCAGGATCGCGGCAACGATGCCCACGATTGCGGATCCGGTGATCGCCACGAGCAGCACGTAAGCGAGCGCGGCCACCAGCAGGGTGATGAGTAGTCCGACCATGTGTCCCTCCTCCTTGAGTTTCTTCGTTGCGCTGGGGTACCCGCGGGCCGGTGCGCGAAACGGCTTGGCTTGACATATTCCTATATCGGTATATATGATCCTCGCCATGGCACGCGCAGCTACGACGGCGGATGTGTTCAACGCGGTGGCCGAGCCACGGCGGCGGCAGATCCTGGACGCACTCGCCGGCGGCGAACTGCCGGTGAACGATCTCGTGGACCTACTGGGCATGGCCCAGCCTCAGGTCTCCAAGCACCTGCGGGTGCTGCGCGAGGTCGGAGCCGTCGAGGTGCGCGTGGACGGCAGGCAGCGGCTGTACCGGCTTCACGGTTCGGCGCTGAAGCCCATCCATGACTGGATCAAGCCCTATGAGCAGGCGTGGGAGGAGCGGTTCAGCTCCCTCGACGCGGTGCTCGACGAGTTAAAGGAGACAGACGATGGTGGCAAGTAGCGGAACAGCGAAGGTGACCCTTCCGGCCGACGACCAGATCCTGATCACGCGTGAGTTCGACGCGCCCAGGCACCTGGTCTTCCGCGCGGTGACCGAGCCCGAGCTGGTGCAACGCTGGTGGGGTGCGCAGCGTGGTGACGGGGTCACCGCCGAGATCGACCTGAGGGTCGGCGGCAAGTGGCGCTACGTGATGCAGAGCAGCCACGGCATGGAGGTCGCCTTCCACGGCGAGTACCGCGAGATCGTGGAGAACGAGCGGATCGTGTCCACCGAGGTGTTCGAGGGCGCCCCGGTTCCCGATCCGGACGCCGCGGGCACCGTGAACACGATGACGCTCACCGAGGTCGACGGCGGCACGAGGCTCGAGACCCTCGTCCAGGCCCCGAATCAGGAGGTGCGGGACGCGATCATCGACTCCGGGATGGAGGGCGGCATGCAGGAATCGTTCGACGCCCTGGAGCGTGTGGCGATCGGCCTCGGCGAGGAGGTCTAGTTGGGAACTGCCCGTGAGTCCAGGTGCGCGCCCACCTTGCGCTTCACGCGCTGGAGGGCGTTGTCCACCGTCTTGGTGTCGCACTCGAGGCGCTCCGCGACGGTCTCATAGGAGTAGCCGTCGAGGTACAGGGACAGGACGGAGCTCTCGAGCCCGGAGAGGACGCTCGAGAGGCACCCGACCAGGCTCTGGAGCTCCTCGGTCGAGATCACCTGGTTCACGGGGTCGTGGGCGGTGGGGCCCGGCAGCAGCTCGTCGAGTGTCGGGTCCCCATCGCCCGCGGAGGCCGCAGGCGACTGCGAGAACGAGACGTATTCGTTGAGCGGCGTGTGCTTGTTGCGGGTCGAGGTCTTCACCGCGGTGATGATCTGGCGGGTGATGCACAGCTCCGCGAAGTTGCGGAAGCTCGACTCGCGATCGGTGCGGAAGTCCCGCACCGCCTTGTAGAGGCCGACCAGGCCCTCCTGGATCAGGTCGTCGGAGTCCCCTCCGATCAGGAAGTACGAGCTGGCCTTGAGGCGGACGAAGCCGAAATACCGCTTTACGATGCGGTCATACGCATCGGGCCGGCCCTGCTTGGCGAGCGCTATGAGGTAGTTATCCTCAAGCTCGCCTTGAGACTGAGACTTCGCGTACGTCTGGGAGATTGATGCAGCCACTGGACGCTCCTTTCAGACCCTCTGCAGGGCCCTGAAGCTCAAGTGGCGCGTTACCTCCCCTGGCGCCGCGCACTTTGCTGAAGACCGAGACTCAAGCTCGACTCCAGCCTTATGTTGCGGCGAGTATGCACGAAGTTATGGACCCCTGTCAAGCCCTGAGGCGCGGAATTGCAAGATCCCGTACACCAGGGCCGCAGCGGCGGCGGAGACGTTCAGCGACCCCACCAGCCCGCGCTGGGGCAGGGCGATGAGGGCATCGCAACTGTCGGCCACGCGCGGGCGCAGCCCCTTCCCCTCCGAGCCGAGCACCAAAACGACCCTGCCGCGGTAATCCGGACCGTCGTAGGGGACGTCGGAGCCGGCGTCGGCGCCGTACACCCAGGCCTCCCGCTGCTTGGCCGCCGCGAGCCAGTCCGCGAGGTTGCGCACGCGCGCGACCGGCAGATGCTCCACCGCCCCGGCCGAAGCCTTGCAGGTCGCGGCGGTCACCTCGGCGGAGCGCCGTTCGGGGATCACCACGCCGGCCACTCCGGCGGCCTCCGCCACACGGCACACGGCACCGAGGTTCTGCGGGTCCTGCACCTCGTCGAGGCACACCACCAGCGCCTCGGGGTCGTCCAGCAGGGAGTGGGCGTCGGCGTAGGGATAGGGGGCGACCTCGGCGCAGATCCCCTGGTGCTCGCGGGAGATCCGCAAAGGCGCTCGATCTCTTCGGCGCTCGTCTCCGGTCGTCTCCCACACCTGGCTCACCTCCCGCATCCCGCGCTGGGCCTCGCGCACCGGGTTGCGGCCGTAGACGATCACTTCAGGCGCCGCAGCCGCGGGCCCTCCGGCGTGTCGCGGATCTCCCAGCCGAGCCCGGACGACTCCTTGCGGATCGCGTCCGCGCGCTCGAAGTCCTTCGCAGCGCGAGCGGCCTCGCGCTCCTCCAGCAGCGCCTGGGCCTCCGCGGGCGCCTCGTCGGCCGCCTCGAGCAGGTTCTCCAGCCCCAGCGCGTGGAACATCTCGCCGATCCGGCCCGGCCCCATCGTCTCGCCACCGTCGAGGCGCCGGTTTGCCTCGGACACCCACTCGAACAGCAATCCCAGCGCCGCGGGCGTGTTGAAGTCGTCCGCCAGCCGGTCGAAGAATGCCTCCACGACGGCGTCGAGGCCCTCGGGGGCCGGCGACTCGGAGTCGAACCTGCGAGCCAGCTCGCCCAGCCGTTCCACCGCCCGCCCGGCCTCCTCCAGCGCCTCTGAGGAGAAGGCGAGCGGCTGGCGGTAGTGGCCGCGGGCGAAGTACATGACCAGCGCGTCGCGGCCGAACTCCTCGAGCGCCTGATGCAGCAGGCGGATGTTGCCCACCGACTTCGCCATCTTCTCGGTGCCCATCTGGACCATGCCGTTGTGCATCCAGATGCGGGCCAGCGGCTGGGCGCGCGCGGCCTCGGTCTGGGCGATCTCGTTCTCGTGGTGAGGGAACACGAGGTCCGATCCCCCGCCATGGATCTCGAAGTCCGTGCCCAGGATCTGCTCGGCCATCGCCGAGCACTCGATGTGCCAGCCGGGCCTGCCGTCGCCCCAGGGCGAGGGCCAGCTCGTGTCCTCGCCCTCCTTGGTCGCCTTCCAGAGGGCGAAGTCCTGCGGGCTCTCCTTCAGCTCCGCGGCATCGTCGCCCTCGCCCTGCTGCATCTCGTCCGAAGGCCGGTTCGAGAGCTTGCCGTAGTCGCCGAAGCTGGACACGCGGAAGTACACGTCGCCGCCGGCCGGGTAGGCGTGGCCGGACTCGACGAGAGCCGCGATCAGATCGACGATCGGCCCGATCGTCTCGGCGGCGCGCGGCTCGCTGTCGGGGCGCCCGAGGCCCAGGCCCTCGGTGTCGCTCTCATAGAGGGCGGTCATCTCGGCGGCCAGCTGCCCGCTGGGCACACCCGCCTCGCGCGCGGCGTCGTAGATCTTGTCGTTCACGTCCGTCACGTTCACGACCAGGGTCACCTCGAGGCCCTCGTGCTCGAAAAAGCGCTTGAGCAGCGCGAACACCACGTAGGGCCGCGCGTTGCCTACGTGGATTCGCCCATAGACGGTGGGACCGCAGGCGTAGATGCCCACCTTGCCCGGCTCCCTGAGCTCGAGCGGGCGCAGCTCGCCGGTGAGGGTGTCCTGGATCCGGAGCTCGCGCATGGCTCTACGCCGCCGCTGGGCGACGATCCGCCCACGGGCGCTCGGCCTCGACCTGCGCCGCCAGCGACAGCAGCGTGCCCTCGTCCTCCGGGCGGCCTATGAGCTGTGCCCCCAGCGGCAGGCCGGCCGCGGTGAAGCCCGCGGGCATTGCCAGCACCGGCTGGCCGGTCGCGTTCCACGCCGCGGTGAAGGGGTAGACGAGCGACATCCCGAACAACGTGCGCGCCGCGCTCAGCCCCTCCCATTCGGCGGCCCCCACCGGAGGACGCGCCGTGGTGGGGGTCAGGAGCACATCGACGTCGTCGAAGATCTGGTTGATGCGTGCGGCCTGGCGGGCCTCGTCGCGCAGCGCGTGGTCAAGCGCGGCCTGTGGCAGCAGGCGGCCCATGGCGGCGAACCCGCGCGTTCGGCGCTGGAGGCGCTGCGGCCGCGGCACGGATTCGGCGTCGGACTGGACTCCCTTCAGGTAGCGCGGCATCACGACGGTCCCGATCTCGTTGTAGGCGGGGTCCTTCTCGATCACCTCGTGGCCGAGTGAGCGGATCACGTCCGCGAGCGACGTGACAGCCGCCCGGACCTCGGAATCGACACGGGCCGCGAACGCCGGCTTGAACGAGAGCGCCACGCGCAGCTTCTCCGGAGCCTCGGCGGCAGCCTGCGAGAAGGGCTTGGGAGGCGGGTCGGGCGTGTGGGCGTCGCCCTCCGCGGGGCCGCTGAGAACGTCCAGCATCAGCGCCTGATCGGCCACCGTGCGCGTGTGGGCGCCCGCCACGCTCATCCCGTGCCAGTGGTGCGCGTCGGGCATGAGCGACACGCGGCCGCGCTGAGGCTTCATGCCCACCAGCCCGCAGTTCGCCGCCGGGATCCGGATCGAGCCGGCGCCGTCGGTGGCGTGGGCGGTGGCGCAGAGGCCGGCCGCCACCGCGGCTCCGCTGCCGCCGCTGGAGCCGCCTGTGGTGCGCTCGGGATCCCAGGGATTGCGCGTGATGCCCCATGTGGGCGACTCCGTGGCCCCGATGATCGCCAGCTCGGGGAGCGCCGTCTTGCCGAGGATCACCGCGCCCGCCTCCCGCAGCCGGCGCACCAGCTCCGAGTCGGCCGTGGCCGGCTCGGAGAAGCAACCGGTGCCGTGGGCGGTCACCTCGCCGGCGATGTCCGTGTTGTCCTTCACGGCGACCGGCACGCCGAGCAGCGGGCGCTCGTCGCCGGAGCCGCGACGGGCGTCGGCCTGGTCGGACTCCGCCAGCGCTCGCTCGGGCATGGTCGCCACGAAGGCGTTGAGGCCCGGATCGATCCGCTCGATCCGCTCGAGGTAGAGCTCGGTCAGCTCGCGGGAGCTGACCTCGCCGGAGCGAACCAGCTCGGCCTGGCGCCCGGGACCCGCGAACGCGAGCTCAGTCGGGATCCATCAATCCGCCCTCTCGACTGTCGCCACAGCGAGAGCCGCGATGCCCTCGCCGCGGCCGACGAAGCCCATGCCCTCGTTGGTGGTGAACTTGACGTTCACCTCGAGCGGCGCGAGGCCCATTGCGTCGGACAGGCTCACCCGCATCGGGTCGCGGCTGGGGCCGAGCTTGGGCGCCTCGCAGATCACGGTCGCGTCCAGATGGCGCACGGTCCAGCCGTGCTCGGACAGGAAGCGGCAGACCTCCGTGAGCAGCGCCATCGAGTCGGCGTCCTTCCACTGCTCGTCGGTGTCCGGATAGTGCTGGCCGATGTCGCCCAGGCCTGCGGCGCCGAGCAGGGCGTCGATGGCGGCGTGGGCCAGCACGTCGGCGTCGGAGTGCCCGGCGAGCCCGCGCTCGGCGCCCTCGATCTCCACCCCGCCAAGCACCAGCGGGCGGCCGGCCTCGAAGCGATGGGAGTCATAGCCGATGCCCGAGCGGGCGCTCATCCGAGCGGCTCCATGCGCCGCTCGCGGCCGTCGAACACGGCCACCTCAGTCACGCCGATCTCACCGAGCCACTCCACCGCCCGATCGTATCCGTGGCCCAGATCGTCGGGCACGTGCGCGTCGCTGGACAGCGCGACCGGTCGCCCGGCCTCCAGGCACATCTCCAGGAACGCGGGGGCCGGGTAGATCTCCTTGACCGGCTTGCGGAGCCCGGCCGTGGATACCTCTATGGCCACGTCGGAGTCGGCGATCCCGTCCATCGCGCGCTCGTAGAAGCGGCGCAGGTCACCGTCGGGAACGGGGGCTCCCCCACCCCAGACCTTCACGAGGTCCGGGTGGGCCAGGATGTCGAACATGCCGGTGCGCGCGGCCTCGCCGAGGGTCTCGAAGTAGCGCGCCCACACCTTCTCGGGGTCTCCCCCGCGCCAGACGTCCCAGTCGCTGCCGCGCATGTCCACCGCCTCGTCGGCGAGGAAGTGCACCGAGCCCACCACGTAGTCCCACTCACGCGCGTCCAGCAGCGTCGCCATCCGGTCCTCGCGGCCGGGGACGAAGTCGGCCTCGATCCCCAGCCGGAGGTCGGTCTGCTCGCGCACGAACGCGCAGTACTCGTCGATGTCGTCGTGCGCCCATTTTCGCCACCACGGATGCGTCCACACGTCGAGCGCCTGCACGAACCGGTGGATGTGCTCGGCCACCCCCAGCTCCTCGATGCCGCGCGCGGACGCGGCCTCTCGGAAGCGCTCGGCGTTCTCCGGCGTGAAGTACTCGGAGGCGAGGGTGTCGTCGTCGTCGGGGCGCAGGTGCACGTGGTAGTCGGTCAGCACCGCGACTCCAGCACCGCCTCGGCCACCCGCAGGTCCAGCGGCGTGGTGACCTTGAGGTTCTCCCTGGGCGCCTCCACCACGGCGATGGTCCCCCCGGCCTCCTCCACGAGCGAGGCATCGTCGCTGGCAGCGGCGAGGGTGGCGTCGTCGGCGTCCAGCGCGGACCGAAGTGCGTCGCCCTGGAACACCTGGGGCGTCTGAACGGCCCAGAGAATCGACCGATCGAGCGTCCGGAGAACCCGCCCACCCTGATCGGCCTCCTTCACCGTGTCGGTGACCCGAGCAGCAGCGATGGCGCCCTCGACGCCCTCCAGGTGGCCCAGGCAGCGCTCGACGAGCTCACGCTCCACAAGGGGTCGAGCGGCGTCATGGACGACGTAGACGTCGGCATCCGGTTCGGAGCGCACGGCATTGCGAACGGAAGCCGACCGGGAAGGACCGCCAACGACAAACCCTGAGGCCTGAGGCCTGAGGCCTGAGGTCTTGGGAGGGACGACCACCACCACACGGTCACAAACCTCCCGCAGAACAGCAGCGCTCCACTCGAACAGCGGCTTCCCCCCCACAACGACGAACGCCTTGGGCACGGATGCACCAAGGCGTTCGCCGCCGCCGCCGGCCGCAATGACGCCGACGACCGTCATGACTGCCGGCTAGGCCGAAGCCAGCCGCTCCGAGTGGGCGTCCTCGATCAGCTTGTCGAGATGCTCCTCGGCCTCGTCCTCCTCCATCTCGAGCGCGTACATCAGCTCGGAGGCGAGGATCTTCTTACAGCGCGTGTACATCTGCTTCTCGCCGGTCGAGAGGCCCTTCTCAGCCTCGCGAATGGCGAGGTTGCGAGTGACCTCGGCCAGCTCGTAGACGTCGCCGGTCTTGATCTTCTCGCGGTTGTGCTTGAAGCGCCGGTTCCAGTTCTTCGGCATCTGGCTCACGTCGTCGCGGAGGACGGCCAGCACCTTGGCCACAGCCTCTTCGCCGATCACGCGGCGCAGGCCGGCTCGGCCGGCGTTCTCGCACGGGACCATCACGGTCATGTCGTTGTGGAGGATCTGGATCGTGAGGTAGTTGCGCTTCTCGCCCAGCACCTCCTTCTGCTCCTTCTTGAGGACCTTGCCCGCCCCGTGGTGCGGATATACGACGTTGTCTCCCACCTCGTACTCGATGTGGGGCATCTCACGGGTGATCTCGAGGTCCGTGATCTCTTGCTCCATCGCCGTTTCGGAAATGACTTGCCTCCTAATAAGAGCCGAGGGGCTTCGCTGCCCGCCGGCCGGTCGATTCAGGTTTGCAGATACCGGTCCACGAGGTTGATCTCCTGTAGGCGGCGAAGGCCCTCGCGGATGTCCTTCGCCCGGATGTCCCCGACGCTCTCGATGGCTTCCAGCTCGCCGTCGTTGGCCGCCAGGATCTCTTCCAGCCCTTGGAACTCGCCGACGATCTCCGCCACCACCAGCTTCGGTAGGCGGGGGATGCGGCCGAGGATGCGGTGGCCGCGTGGCGATACGGGGTGGTCGAGCGTGTTGAGCTTGCGGTCGTGGCCGAGCAGCTCGGCCAGCCTGCCGAAATCCAGGAGGTCCTGGTGCGGCAGCCTTGCCAGGGTGTCGAGCACGCCGGCGAAGTTCTCCTCTGTGGGCTCCACGATGTAGTCGTGGACGAGGGCCGCCTTGTCGGCCGCCACTCCCACCATGGTCTCCTCGAGCTGCATCTCGATCAGGCGCCCCTCGGCGCCGAGCTCCACGATGTAGCGCTCGATCTCGACCGCCATGCGCGTGACGAGCTCGGAGCGCTGGAGCACCGTGAGCACGTCGTGCAGGGTGACGCCGCCCTCGAACTCAAGGGCGGTGAGGCGGGTGGAGACCTGGTCGAGGCGCGAGCGGTACTTGTCGAGCGTGGCGAGGGCCTGGTTGGCCTTGGCCAGCACCACCGGGATGTCCTCGAGGATGTACTTGGCGCCGTCGAGGTAGAGGGACACCACGCTGCGCGCCTGGGAGACGGCGATCACGAGAGCGTCGGTCTGCTTTGACACGCGCTCGGCGGTGCGGTGGCGGGTGCCGGTCTCCAGGGAAAGGATGGTCGGGTCCGGCATGAGCTGCACGTTGGCCCAGCCGATCTTCGCGCTGTTGGAGGAGAGGATGATCGCGCCGTCCATCTTCGCCAGCTGGAAGAGCAGCGCCGGGGTGTAATCCACCTCGAGCTTCAGGCCACCGGAGTAGAGGAACGACAGCTCCTCGCCGTCTCCGATGCAGATGAGCGCGCCCGTCCGCGCTTGGACGATCGCGTCCACTCCTTCGCGCACGGCGCTGCCGGGCGCGATCATCTCGAGGGCCCTTACGAGCCGGGGTTCCTGGCGAGCTTCGAGCTCTGCGACGTCATCCCCAGCGTAGGCCACCGAGAGATTGTACGCGAAAGTCCCCGGAAACGAGGCCCATTCAGCGCTACGCCGCGGCTGGCAAGGTGTCGCGGGGGTGCGGGGCGTGAGCCCCCCACAGGCTCTCCGAGGCCGGCGCGGAGCGCCGCGCCTAGGTCTGGCAGCGGCTTTCCGGGGCACAACACACCCTCCAGGCCGAACTTCTTGGCCTCTGCAAGCCGGCGTTCGGGATGGGCGGCATGTCGCAATTCTCCTGTCAGTCCGAGCTCCCCGAAGGCCGCCAGCGGCTTGGCCCCGCCGCCGAGCGCGACCCCCTTCGACGCCGAGGCCACGGCCAGCGCCACGGCGAGGTCCGCGCCCGGCTCGTCGATGCGGACGCCACCCGCCAGGGACACGAAAACGTCGGCCGAGCCGAGCGAGATGCCCGCGTGGCGGGTGAGCACCGCCAGCACCAGCGCGAGCCGGTTGCGGTCCACCCCGTTGGCCATCCGGCGCGGCGGCACCAGCTCGGTGGGCGCCACCAGCGCCTGGACCTCGACCAGCAGCGGGCGGGAGCCCTCCATCGAGCACAGCACCACGGAGCCGGGCGCGCGCGTGGCCTCGGCGACGAACCGCGCCGAGGCGTCCTCCACCTCGACCAGGCCCTCGTCGCGCATCTCGAACACGCCCGCCTCGTTGGTGGAGCCGAAGCGGTTCTTCAGCGCGCGCATGGTGCGGTAGGTGCGCTCGCGCTCGCCCTCGAAGCTCAGCACGCAATCCACGAGGTGCTCGAGCACCCTCGGGCCGGCCAGCGCGCCCTCCTTCGTCACGTGGCCGACGAGGATCACGGCCACCCCGCGCTCCTTGGCCACGCGCATCAGCCTGCCGGCGACCTCGCGGACCTGCCCCACCGAGCCGGGCGCTCCCGTGAGCGCGGCGGCGTGAAGTACCTGAACCGAGTCGATCACGACCACCTCGGGACGCTCGGCCTCGATGGTGGCGATCACCGAGTCGAGGTCGGTCTCGGCGACGATCGGCACCGACAGCGCTCCCTCGCCGAGTCGTTCCGCGCGCAGGCGCACCTGGGCGGCGGACTCCTCACCCGACACGTAGAGCACGCGGTGCCCGGCGGCTGACAGGTTGCCCAGCGCGCTTGCCGTGATCGTGGACTTGCCGATGCCCGGCGAGCCGCCCAGCAGCACCAGCGAGCCGGGGACGATTCCACCGCCCATCACGCGGTCGAGCTCCCCGATGCCCGTCGACAGGCGGGGCACCCGGGGCGCCTCCACGTCGCGCAGGGCGACGGGCTTCAGCGCCCGGCCCGAGCCGCCCCTGCCGCGGGCCGGCGGAGCGCCGCGCGCCTCCTCGACCAGCGTGTCCCAGTCCTGGCAGCCGGGGCAGCGCCCATGCCACTTGGCGGACTCGTGCCCGCAGGACGAGCAGACGAAGAGCGTCGAGGACTTGGCCATCCACCAAAGCTAAGGGCGCGGGAGGACGGTCTTCGCCCCGTCCAGGCCTCGCCTCAGGCCTCGGATGCGAGCGCGGTTGCATCCGTCCGCGCGCGGGCCTTCCATCTGGTGCTCGATGGACCTGCTCGACACCCCGATCGCCTCAGCGGAGTTGCTGTGCGTCGACACCGAGACCAATGGGCGCGCCGGCGACCTGTGCGAGATGACCGAGGTGGGCACCGTGCTCGTGGGCGGGGGCGAGCTCCATGACCGCTGGGAGTCGCTGGTGCGCGTGGAGATGCCGCTCTCGCGCGGGATCGAGCGCTTCACCGGGATCAGCCAGGCGATGGTGGACCGGGCTCCGCCGGCCGCCGAGGTGCTGCCCGAGCTGGCGCGGCTGATGGAGGGCCGCGTGCTGGTGGCGCACAACGCCCCGTTCGACCGCCGGGTGCTGGCACAGGCGTTCGAACGCGCCGGCCTCGACTGGCCCGACCCGCCCGTGCTGTGCACCGTCGGGCTGTCGCGCAAGCTGGCGCCGCTGGTTCGGCGGCGCGGGCTGGCCTCGCTGGCCGACTCGCTCGGGATCGAGGTGGAGGCCGTGCACCGGGCGCTGCCGGATGCCGAGACCTGCGCGCGTGTGCTGTGCGCGCTGTTCAAGCGCCTCTGCGTGCACGCTGCCACGGTCGGCGACGCGGTGGAGCTTTGCCGCTCGCCACGACGGCGCCGCAAGGCCGAGCGTGCTCCACGCCCCGCGATCCCGCGCGAGGAGCGCCCCGATCTCTCCTCGCTGCCCAAGGACCCTGGCGTGTACGTGTTCCGCGACGAGCGCGGCCGGCCGCTCTACGTCGGCAAGTCGGTGTCCCTGCGCACGCGCGCGCGGGCGCACTTCACGGCGCCCGCCGGCTGGACCGAGCGGGCCGAGGTGGTGGACTACAAGCCCACGAACTCCGAGCTCGGCGCGCTGGTGCTGGAGAACCGGCTGATCAAGGAATGGCAGCCGCCGGGCAACCGGGCGCTGAAGCGCACCGACAAGTGGGTCTACGTGCGCTGCCGCCTGGACGTGGAGTACCCGATCCTCGAGGTGTCGCCGGAGCCGGCGAGCGGGCGCGCGCTGAGCATCGGCCCGCTGCGTGGGCGCAAGCTGGCCACCGAGCTGGCCGACCACCTCACCTCGCTGTTCAAGCTGCGCCACTGCGGGCGCTCGCTGCGCCGGCGCGAGCACCCGTCGATCTACGGGCAGATGGGCCGCTGCTGCTCACCCTGCCTGGGCGACCTCGACCCCAACGCCTACCGCCGCCAGGTCGACCTGGCGCTGGGCGCTGTTCGAGCAGCCCGATGCGCGCGACGCGCTGCTGGGCGAGATCGAGCGCCGGCTGCGCGAGGCCTCCGAGGCTCAGCGCTACGAGGCCGCGGCCGCGCTGCTGCGCCGGCGCGAGCGCCTCGAGCTGCTGCTGGACCGCCTCGGCGGGATGCTCCGCGCGGTGAACGCGGAGCCGCTGCTGGTGACCGCCGAGCACCCGGTGGAGCGCAAGCGCAAGGACGCCTTCTGGGTGGTGGGCGGCCGCGTGGCGGACTGGGGACCGCTGCCGACCCGCAAGGCGGAGCTGCGCAAGCGCGCCCGCGCCGCGCTGGAGGCCGCGCCCGACCCGCGCGCGCCGATCGCCGCCGAGCATGTGGACGAGATCAGGATCGTGTCGGCCTGGGTGGCCGAGCACGAGCCCAAGCAGCGGCCGCTCGCGGAGCTGGCGTAGGAGGTCCTCAAGTCAGCTCGACAGATCGCGCGGGGCCACGACCCCGGACGCCAGCGCACGCCGCGCGAGCTCGGCCCGCTTGCGGTTCTGCGGCAGGTCGGGCACCTCGAACAGCCGGAAGAGCTGCTTGAGCTGGCTGCGGACGGCCTCGACCGAGACCGTCAGCTCGGCCGCTATCTCGCGATTGGACTGCGGCGTGGACGCCTGGGCGTCGGGGTCCAGCAGCGGCCTACACAGCGCGACGAGCACGCGGCGCTGAGCGGGGGTGAGCTCCGTCGCGTCCGCCCCGCTCGCCGCCGGCGCGGTCTCGGCGGTGGTCTCGGCCGGGTCGCGGTAGTAGACCGCCGTCGAGCCGAAGCGGATCACGTCGCGGTCGTTGAGCCTCCGGCGCCCTCGGAGCCGCGTGCCGTTCACGTAGGTGCCGTTGCGTGAGAGCTGGTCGTCGGTCACCGTCCAGCTGCCGGCAACCTGCTCCAGAAGGGCGTGGACGCGCGACGCCTCGGGATCCCACCCCAGCTGGAGGTCGTTCCCGGCCTCCCGGCCCACGCTGAACCGCTCACCGCCCAGCGGCACGAGGCGCTGAACGCGCTCGGCGTCGCGGTAGAGAAGGAAGGGCTCGCCGCGGCGTTCGGCGGCGAGCTGCTCCGCCAGCTCGGGGGCACTGAAGTCACCGCGGGCGAAGGCCACGTCAGCCGATCACCCGAAATGCCCGGCCGCCGCGCACGAGTGAGTAGGCATGGATCACCGGGCCGGCGTCACCGTCGTTCTGCCAGGTGAGGCAGACGGAGCGCGGGTACTCGCACGCGCCGGTCAGCTCTACCGCTCGGCCGCCCACCTCAAGGTCGGGCACTGCAATCCGGCCGAGTCGCCGCGCTCCCCGGAACGAGTCGAGCGCGATCCTGCGACCGTCCCTCACCAGCCGCAGCGCGACGGTGTGGCCTCCGTCCATCTCGACCCTCGTCTCGGCCACCACGCGCCCCGGCTTGGCGCGCGCAGCGCGCGTCCCGGAGATCTGGTGGGGCGAAGCGGCATGCACGCCGGCCTCGATGTCGGCGCGCAGGAGGAGCTCGCCATCGAGCTTTTGCGGAACCATGGGGAGCGGCGTCCGTCTTCCCTCCCACCTGCTGGCGGCGCTCGCACGCGGGCGGAGTCCGATCCGCGCTCCCGGAGCCAGGAGCACCGCGATCCGGTCTCCCCGTCTCACGCTGAGCTCGACCGGGAACGCTTGCGGCCCGGACCCGCCGGCACGCTCCGGCTGGGAGAAGCCCACACGAACCAGGCGGTTGCCGCGAGCCCGGAGCACCTGCAGCGTCAGCTCGCCCTCGGCGCCGCGCACCGCCCAGCGACGCACCACGCCGCTCTCTCGCACCTCGGCCGGACGGCCACCGATCGCCGACTGGCCGATGGTGCAAGGGGGCGTGTTGGGGCCCGGGTCCGAAGCGCATCCGGTGCTGCGCCGCGGCCCCGGGGCCAGGTCGCTGCCGAGTGGGACCGCACCGCTCGCCACGGGCGGCGCGGGCGCGACGTCGTCGTCGGGCTCGTCGCCGCCGGCAAATGCCACTCCCGCGACCACCCCGAGCCCCGCGACGAGGGGTGCGGCGCGGTACACCCAACGGCGACGCGCCCGGCTCGGGCGGCGCGACGAGAGCGTCGCAAGCGCCGCGAGATCGGCGGTCTCGGTCCCCGGCCGCCCGAGGCCGAAGTCGGCGAGGTATGGCGTCCCCGCGCGATCCACGATCACGTTGTGGGCCGCCACCCGCCCGTGAACGATGCCGGCGCGGTGGGCCGCGGTGAGGGCGCTCGTGATCGCCTCCATCAACTCGTCGAAGCGCCCCGGCGAGAGCGAGCCGGCATCCAGTAGCTCGGAGAGGGTTCGCCCCCGCACCAGCCGGCCGGCCACGAAACGGCCGCCTTCCCATACGCCCGCCTCGTAGACCGGGACCGCGTTCGGATGGTCGATCGAAGCGCCGAATCGGCGGCTGCCGCCCAGCAGCCGCAGCGCCACCGCCCGGCCGAGCGACAGTTGGGTCGCCTCGTACACGGGCCCCATCTCTCCCTCGCCCAGGAGGCGCTCGATCCGGAAACCGGCCACCACCGTCCCCGCCAGGAGGTGGCTAGCGGAGGAGCTGGATGTCGCTTCGGGACACACTCAGGCCAAGGAAGATAAGGCGGCCACTATTGGGGTTGACCCATCGCACATCGATCCCGCTGATGGGCTCTCCGTCGAACGTGAGGGCGTTGAGCTGGGCGGGGTCGCCGCCCGGCAGCAGGTCGGGAAAGAACAGGCGCTCCACTCGCCGGCCGCCGCGTACCAGGTCGAGCACCACCCGCCGCCCGACCTCGCGCAGCTCGACGGTCACGGTCGATGGCGGCTTGGAGATCTCGACCCGCGCGCGCTCGCGCAGCTTGCCGTCCGGGGCGCGCGCGGCGGCGGCACCCGTCAGCTCCTTGGGCTCGGCGGGCTTGCGGCCGGGCACGAACTCCGCTCGCACGAGCACCTCGTGGTCGAAGCCGGTTCCCGGACCGCGGTCGGGACGGCCGTAGAAACCGCCCAGGGGGCGCAGCCAGCGATCGGTCGTGGCGCCTCCCGAGTCCCGAACTCCGATCTGGGCGCCCGGTCCCATCTGCAGTCCGATCTGGTCGCCGCGCTCGACCAACTGCTCCGTCTTGAATCGATGCGGAGCGAAGTTGCTCGCCGTCTCCCATTGCGATCGGCTGATGCGAATGGTGTCTTCGCCGCCGGGACGGATCACGTCGAGCGCCAACTCGCCACGGGCCCCCCGCACCGACCAGCCCACGATCATCCCGTCCGCCGGCGCGATCAGCTGGGCGCCCGGGGCCTTCGCCTGCAGGATCGAGCACGCCACGGGACGCCCACGCCGCGCGTCGCCGCGGCAGTCGAGCGAGCGGTCCGGGGAACCGAGGTCGCTCCCGAGCGCCCGTGCACCTTGCGCGAGGGCCGGCACCGGGACCTCGACGGGCTCGTCACCGCCGTCGGAGAGCGCGACGGCGCCCGCCCCCGAGCGCCGCGGCAACGACGGCTGTGGCCGCGAGCACTGCGAGTCGCCGGCCGCGGCCTCCATCGCTTCGAGCCTGCTCGGGCGCCGGTGACGGCGAACGGTCCCCCGCGGGCGGCGCCACGCCCGGGGCCGGCAGCTCCTTGCCGCCGATCGCCTCGCGCACCGCGGCCACCAGGGCTCGCGCGCTTTCGGGCCGCTGCGACGGATCCTTGGCCAGCGCCGACTCGAAGTGGCGGTCGAGCTGCTGGGGGAGCACGGGCCGGCGCGTGCTGATGCTGGGCGGCGGCTCGCTCGTGTGCGCGTAGAGAACGGCGACGTCGGAGCCGCGCGGGAACACGACATCGCCCGTGAGGCAGTGGAAGACGGTGGCCGCGAACGCGTAGCGATCGGATGCCGCGGTGGGCGCTTCGCCGCGGATGATCTCTGGCGCCACGTACGCGACCGTGCCCACCGTCGACCGCGATGCCGTGGCGGTGTCGGTGGCCGCCCGGCTGAGCCCGAAGTCGGCGAGGAAGGCGTTGCCGTCCTCGGCCACCAGCACGTTCTGGGGCTTTACGTCGCGGTGCAGCAGGCCGGCCTCGTGCGCGGCGTCCAGGGCGTCGCCGACCTGACCGAGCACGCGCAGCGCCCGCTCGGCGTCAAGGCCGCCGTCACGCAGAAGCTGGGCGAGGGTGGGCCCCTCGACGAGCCGCATGGCGAGGAAAAGGCCGTACGGAGACTCCCCGACCTCGTACACGTCAAGCACATGGGGATGCTCGAGCGACGCCTGCACGCTCCCCTCGCGGCGTATGCGGTCGACGAAGGCATCGTCGTCCGCGAGCTCGGACCGCAGGACCTTGAGCGCCACGCGACGGTCCAGCGAGACCTGGACCGCCTCGTAGACCACGCCCATGCCCCCGCGCCCGAGCAGCCGCTCGACGCGATAGCCGCCGAGCACTGCGCCGATCTCGATCAAGGAGCACCCTCCGGGGGGGCCATGAGACCAGCTTACGTGCGATTCGCAGCCGCGCCAGTCAGCGTTAGCGCCGGCGAGCGCGGCGAGACGACTTCTTGCGCTTGCCGCTGCAGCGGATCTTGCGCTTGCCGCCCTTGCGCCTTACCAGCTTGCACTTGCGCAGCGTACGGAAGGTCCTCGGCCGCTTCGCTGTGGCCCGGAAGCGCTTCCTGGCGGGCCGCGACTGGCGCAGGTCGTCCACGCTGCGAACGGTCACCCGCCCGCGCCGGTACTTCGGCACGCGCCTGATCACCGCGCGGCGCTTCCTCGTCGTCGCGAAGCGCTGACGGCCGCCGGACATCGTCACTGCGACCTCGTAGCGGCGTGCTCCCTTGGTCGGCTTCCAGCCGACGATCAGCCGTGTGCCCTTGCGCTTGACCTTTAGGCCGCGCACCTTCGACAAGCGCGGCGATTGCGGCTTGAAGGTGGTCACGCGCTTGCGCTCGGCGGGTATGCCCGCGAGCTCGAACTGGGCGACGATCCGGCGGCGCCCGCTCCCGGGGGCCGACCGGAAGCGGATCCGCCCGCGGCCCCCGCGGGTGGAGCCGATCTCTTGGGCGGCGCCGCTCGACGTGAGTTCGCTGAAGACGACCTTCTGGCTCGGCCGCCGGGCCACGCTGTAACGGAGCACGCGGTTGCGGCCCTTGCCGGTGACCGTGCCCTTGACCTTCGCGGCGGGCGGATTGGTGGCCTGCTGGACGGCGACCACGGGAGAGGAGCCCGGCAGCACCTGCACGGTGTAGGTACCGGGCCTGGCGTTCTGGAAGCCGATCGAGGTGATCTTCGCGTACCGGTTCGCGAACCGCATGATGCGAATCCTGTTGTCGGGGGTCTTGAGGAAGCCGCTGCCAACCGGGGCCTCGAGCGTGCCGCCGGGACCGCTCACCCGGATCGCCGGCGCGTTGCCCGCGCCGTCCAAGCGCAAGACCGGGCTGGGCTTGCCCCTCTCGACCTTGATCGTGTAAGTGCCCGCCTGGCTTACCCCGACCTTGCTTTCGCGTGCAAGCACCGCCCGGCTTGCGTTTCCGCGCACGACTTGGGTGGCACTGGCCCGCGGGCCCTTGCCGCTTATCCTCGCCTCGCCGGTGCTTTGACGCACCTGAATCCGGAACGGCGACCACTTGCAGCCGTCGATCGGCCAGATGTACGGATCGCCCAGGTCGTTCCACCGCACCCCGCCGCCCACCGACACCGGGCCGAACTCCACGCACGCGCCGGCTCCGCCGGTGCCCCCCTCGCCGCGCGATACGTGGCCGGTGGCGCCGGAACAGAGGTCTATGCCCAGGTGGATACAGGCCCTGATCTCGCCGTGCAGATCGAAGACCCCCCGCTCGACGTCGGCCTCCGCGGCCACCGCGCCCCGAATGCTGAGCAGGTCCAGCATGTCGGCGTTGTAGCCGCCGCCGAAGGCGACGTAGCCGGGGTACTCGTACAGCACGTACGCACTGCCCAGCTTGGTCTCGCCGATCACCGGCACGTCAACGAGCGCCTCGGCGGTGGCCCCGAAGGTGAACCGGGTGAAGCGCGAGCCATAGAGGTGCGGGGGAAAGGCGTCGCCCACCTCCTTGCGGTCAAGCACGAACGGAGTCTGCGAGGTCGGGAACGCAGCGAAAAGCCGCCCGTCGAGCTTGATTATCTGGATGACCCCCAACCGGGCGCTGCCGAAGATCCGCGTGGGCCGCAACCCGATACCGAAGCCGATGCGCTCGAGGTTGACCCCGGCGTACAGAGGGATGCCCGGGGGTGGGAACTGAAGGGTGGCCCCGGCACGGGCAAGGTCGCCATCCTTGATCGTGATCCCGCCGTTGGGAGGGATCATGTCCAAGCACGTGGTACCGATCAGGCACGCCTTGCCCTGACCATCCCACTGGTTGGGCTCGCGCAGGTACTGAATCTGGAACTTCTCGACCTTCAGGCCGACGACGTCCACGTCGATCGGGCCGATCCGGACCTCGTCGACGACGATCTTCTCCCGTGTCGCCCTGAGGATGACCTCGTTCTGGAGCGAGACGCCCGCCTTCGTGATCGACGAGGGGAACTTGATGCTCGCCTTGATCTTCGCCTCTTGCTTCTGGAGGTCGACGTCCCACTCGCCGGTCAACTCGAGGCCGGCAAGCGAAGGCAGCTTCGGCGGGTTCGGCAGCGGGCCGAGCGGAATGTTCGCCTTCGCGGGATCGACCTTTAGGTTGAAGCCGCCCTTGGGGTCGTATTTCGCCTGCCCGATCGGCAGCTCCGCGTTGGCCGAGATGACGGCCTTCGCTTGCGGCATCGCGATGACACTCGCCGGGCCGCTGGGGATGACGGGGAACTCGTCGTTGAGTATTGCCCGGCCCTTGGCGACGTAGCTCTCGGTGAGCCGGGTCGCCTGTGACATGACGTCGGTCTGGGCCTGGGTGAGAGTCCGACCCTCGGCGAGGGCCTTCTTGATCTCGTCGAGACCCAGCCCGGTGGCGAGCTCAGCGATCGCGCCCTTCTCCGGCCCCGGGATGTTGGCGAGGTTCTCGATCGGCTCGAAGCAGCCCGAGGTCTTCTGCTTGCCCGACCAGATCACCGTCGGCGCGCACCCGGTCTGCGCCGCCCTGGCGCGGACCCGCGCCGACGAAGCCTTGCCGGCCGTGCCGACGAGGTTCTCGAGTGTCGACACGGCGTATACCGGGTCGGGCTTTACGCGGTTGACTGCGTCACCGGCTTTACCCGCGGCACCGTCGCTCGGCAGTTTTCGCTGGGTGATCCTGCGCGTGAACGTGGTGCTGCCCCCAGGCCCGACGACCGTGGCCCTAACGGTGAGGCTTCGGTCGAGTACCCGCGCGCGCACGCTGTTCTGAAGCTTGCCGTCCACCACCTTGCCGACGACTGGAGGCTGGCCCGGCTGGCCGAAGTTCCAACGCACCTCGTCCGCCACGCCCTCGACCTTGGCGGTGAGCACGAGCGGACCGCCCGGCTCGAGCTTTCGCGACACCTCAATGCTGCTCGGCCGCGGGGGCGGCGGCTTCAGCGCGCCCGGCGGGCGCGGCACGTTCGCCGGCACGAACAGCGAGACCTGTGGCGGGTATTCCACGTCGCCCTGGAGCCGCGACCAGGCCGCGATGCCCTCGCGGTTGAGGTTCAGGTCCACGCTCGGCGGGATATTGAGGTCGTCGAGCTCCTCGGCTGGAACGGAGACCGGAGCTATGGCCCGCGCGGGCCGGGTGGTGGGACCGGCGGGGCGAAACGCTGCCTGCACCGCCTCCTCGTCGCCGGGCGCGCTCGACAGGTTGCCTCGCTCCTTGTAGGCGATCAGCGTCTCGTCCCTCTGGTTCATCGCGATCGCCGGCGAGCGCCCCACCGAGACGCGGGCGAAGTCCTGGCGGGGGTTGAAGCCTCCCGGGAAAGGGGCGAACGCCGTATGCACCGTGGTGTCCGGTGAGGTGTTCGCGTAGGCGGCGAGCAGCGAGCCGTTGGCCGTCACGGCGAGGTCGCCGGTCGGGCCAGGCTCGAGCGACCCGAACGTTGTCGGGGCGGCCCAAGCACCGGTGAGCCCGCCGCGCGTGGAGTAGTTGCGGGTTTGGTTGACCGGACGCGTCCACCAGGTGGCCTGGCGCCCGTTGATCCCGATCGCCGCGCGGCTCGAGAACGGGCCCGACGAAGCTGAGGTGACCGTGGTGCCGCCGTCGAGGGCGGTGGCGCCGGAGAAGGTCGCGGAGGCGAGGATCTCCTGGCCGTTGAAGCCGGCTCCCGTGCAGGTCGCGCTCTGGCCCGAGGTTCGCGTGATCGACGCCGTGACGACCGCCACGCCGTTCCGGTTCATCGCGAGCGACGGGAGGGTCTCGTTCTGCGAGCAGGTGCCGCCCCCGCCGTTGGGGACCTTGGTGAAGATCCCGAGCGAGCTGCCGCCGGGATCGGACCACGTGGCTCCGCCGTTGCCGCCTGCCGGCCTGAAAGAGCTGTATACGCGGTCGCTGGCCGCGAGCAGGCCGATCGCGCGCGTGTTGCCCGAGCCGTCGATCGCGACCTGCGGATCGCGACGAATCGCCGGGACCGCCTGCTCACCCTCGAACGGGAGGCCGGCCGGCTTGTACCGCGCCTTGACGGTCTGGCCGGGAAACTCCCAGACGACGACCGCGTCGCCGTTTCCGTTCATCGCAAGCGAGAAGTCCGCGTCGTCGCCGACGTCCGCCGTGTTGGACGTGAGAAAGCGGCGGGCGGGCGAAAAGTTGCCGCCGCGGTTGCGCTCGGCGAACCTGATTCGCCATATCGCGTTGTTGTCGTTGTTCTGGTTGCCGTCGGGATCCTGATCGAGCTCGCGCCAGACAGCGATAGCGAAGCCGTTATTGGCGATCGCAACCTGTGGCTTCACGCCGGTCTCTGAGGACAGGGTCTGCGGCGGGGTCCAGATCCCACCGGTTTGCCCGAGCGCCGGGGCGGGGGCGGCGGCGAGCGCGGCGAGAGCGACAGGGATGAAAAAGAGGCGTCGCAAGCTACCGCTTCCCCTTCTTCTTTCGAGCAGCGCTGAGGGTCACAGTCCGCACGACCTTCGCGGCCTTCGCCCCGGCCCTGCGCGTGGTGACCGTCAGCCGCACGCGCAGCTTGCGGCGCTTGCGCAGCAACTTGAGGCCGCTGCGGCGCAGCTTCAGCTTCACGGTCTTGGACCTGCCGGCCGCGACAGAGTAGGACTTGCGGGCAAGCTTGAGCTTGCGCTTCTTCGCCGACACACTCACCTTGCGCGCCGTCGTCAGGTCCACGGTCCCGCGGCACGCGGCAGCCGCCGAGCACCTCACCTTGACCGCCACCACGCCCTTGGCGCTTGCCTTGAGCGACTTCGCCGAGATAGCCACCTTGGCCAGACCGGGCGCCGCAGGCCGCGGCGACGTACCGGCCGGGCCACGCCGAGGCGTGAACTTCCCGATCCGCATCACGAAGAAGTCGGAGGTGCTCGAGGAGGCGCTGTCCGGGGTTCTGCCGGCGACGAGGAACCCGCCGTCCGGCTGCACCGCGAGCGCGAAGGGGTCCTGAGGGCCGGGTAGTTCGATCACGCGCTTTCCACCCACGCCGAAGGAGGCGTCGAGCGCGCCGCCGGCGGTCAGGCGCGCCACGGCGACGTCCCCGCCGGGACCGGCTGACTTCACGCCCGCGACGGCGAGCTTCCCGTCGGGCAGCACTGTCAGGCCTACCGCTCGCTCGCTGCCGCCGAAGTCGATGAACGCGGCGCCGTTGTTCCCCGGATTGCCGAAGCTCGCGTCGGAAGCCCCCAAGGCGGTGAGGCGGTGGACGAAGAAGTCCAGCCCGATCCCCGGACGTGAGCTTCCTCCTGCGGTCAAGACCCTGCCGTCGGGCTGGACGGCGACCGCCTCCGCCGCGTCGTCGCCGCCGAGGTTGATCGTGGTCCGGCCGTTGCCGTTGAAGCTGTTGTCCTGGGCTCCGTTGGTACCGCTGCGCCGTGCCACCGCGATGTCGTTCTCGGGCGTGTCGATCGTCGCGCGCGTGTGTCCGGCCATCACGAAGTTCCCGTCAGGCGTAGTGGCGACATCGCCCGCCCGATCCACGCTGCCGGCCTGGAAGGAGAGGGTGTCGGAGATCGGGGGGTCCTCCTGCCCGAGGTGGTTGAGGCCGGCCCATCCCATGTCGGTGGCGGTATCCGCGTAGACCGTGCCGGCCAGCATGAACCTGCCGTTGGCAAACCGTGCGAGCGCGCCTTCAACCGTCCCGTTGTCACCGAGCCCAATGTGGTGGACGCCGGGAGTCACGGGATTGCCGAAGGTCATGTCGGTTGACCCGTCCGAGGCGTTCAAACGCGTGACCGTCATCAGCGACGTGAGGGTGCTCTCCTCTTCGCTTTGGCCGGCCACGACGATCTTCCCGTCCGGCTGGACGACCACATCCTTGGCCCTGTCCTCCCAGCTGTCGGAGCCGGTCGGCTTGAAGTCGATGACCCGCTTGCCGCCGGACCCGAACGTCTCGTCGAGGCTCCCATCCGGGTTCAGGCGGGCGATCCCGAAGTCCGTCCCGCCAACGTCTGTGACCGGGTTGTAGTGCGCCACCTCCCCCACGACCACGATCTTTCCGCCGGGGGCAGTGGCAACCCCTTCCGCGGTCTCGAAGAACTGGAACCCGTTCGCGACACCTTCCGGGGTGGCGAAGGTGATCTTGGCCACGCCGTCGGTACCGAAGCCCGCGTCGAGGCCTGCGGGCGCGGCGTGCGCCGGGGCGGCGGCGAGCGCGGCGAGAGCGACAGAGATGAAAAAGAGGCGTCGCAAGCTAGCGCTTCCCCTTCTTCTTTCGAGCCGCGCTGAGGGTCACAGTCCGCCCGACCTTCGCGGCCTTCGCCCCAGCCCGACGCGTGGTGACCGTCAGCCGCACACGCAGCTTGCGGCGCTTGCGCAACAACTTGAGGCCGCTGCGGCGCAGCTTCAGCTTCACCGTCTTGGACCTGCCGGCCGCGACAGAGTAGGACTTGCGGGCAAGCTTGAGCTTGCGCTTCTTCGCCGACACACTCACCTTGCGCGCCGTCGTCAGATCAACCGTCCCGCGGCAGGCAGCAGCCGCCGAACACCTCACCTTGACCGACACCACCCCCTTCGCGCTCGCCCTCAGCGACTTGCCCGAGACAGCCACCTTCGCCAAACCGGGCGCCGCAGGCCCCGGCGACGTACCGGCCGGGCCACGCCGAGGCGTGAACTTCCCGATCCGCATCACGAAGAAGTCGGAAGCGCTGCCGTAGGTGGTGCCGGCGACGAGGAATCCGCCATCTGGCTGCACGGCGAGCCCAGCAGAGGCGTTCTGGTCGTTCGCTAGAGCGATGGTGCGCTTGCCACCCACGCCGAAAGAGCTGTCCAGAGCGCCGCTTCCGGTCAAACGTGCGACCACGACATCGCTCGCGTTGTCGCCTGCCACGGCGATCTTGCCGTCGGGAAGCACCTTTAGCCCCTGTGGGCTCTCAGAGCCGCCGAAATCGATGAACGCGGTGCCTTGGTTCCCCGGAATGGAAAAGCTAGTGTCAGGCGACCCCGCGGCCGTGAGGCGTTGGACGAGGAAGTCCGATCCGTCGCTGGCGGCGTAGGTCACTCCGGCGACCACGACCTTCCCGTCGGGCTGAACCGCAACCGACATCGGGTCGCCCGAGTCAATGCCGCCGTACCCGACGTACTGGCGGCCGTTGCCGTTGAAGGTGTTGTCCTGCGACCCGTCGGTGCCCTTGCGCCGCACCACCAAGATGTCGTAGGGCGAGTCGGGCCCGCCGTTCGACCCCCCGACTACCACGAAGTTGCCGTCGGGCGTGACGGCGACATCTTCCGCATATTCGACGCTGGCGCCGTCGATGGAACCCGAGATCGGGTCCTCCTGCCCAATCTGGCTGAGGCCGCCCCACCCTATGTCTTGGCTCGCCGATGCGTAGCAGACCGCGCCCGCCACGAGCCTGCCGTTCGCGAAGCGGTCGATCCCCCTCGTCTCCGTCCCGTTGTCACACAGCCCGATGTACTCGACACCCGGGTTCGAGGGATCACCGAAGGTCAGGTCGGTCGACCCGTCATCAGCGTTCAGCCGCGTGATCGTCATCTGCCGGTTGTCGGTGGTCGGCTCTTTACTCGTGCCGGCCACGACGATCTTCCCGTCCGGCTGAACGACCACATCCGAGGCGTAGTCGGCCCAGCTCTCAGAGCCGGTCGGCTTGAAGTCGATCGTGCGCTTGCCGCCTGACCCGAACGTCTGGTCGAGCGTGCCGTCGGAGTTCAGGCGAACGACCGCGAAGTCCCCGAAAGTCGACTGGGAAGAGCTGACCGTACCCACGATCACGATCTTGCCGTCGGGAGCGGTGGCCATTCCGCTCGCCAAGTCGAACGTGCCAAAGCTGACGGTGGCAACGCCGTCGGTACCGAAACCCGCGTCGAGGCCTGGCGGCGCGGCGAGCGCCGGGGCGGGAAGCGCGAGGGCCGCGAGAACTGCGCCGAGCAGGATCCGTTCGATCAGGCAAACCGGGGACAGAGGGCGACGGCGCACGAGTACACCCAGTGTCCACCGGGGATCGCTCCGGCGCGCCCCCCCATGTGGGTGAATGGATCACCCCACGGTTCAGCCGATCTGAGGCCTAGCGCTTGCGCTTCGCCTTGGAGCGCTTCTTCTTCTTCGCCTTGACCGCCTTGACGCGGAGCGTCGACCTGCGGCCCAGCCGCGATGCCCGCCGGCCGATGACCACCACGGTCCCCTTCGTGGTCTTGGCGACCTTCCGGACGACGACCCTGCGCCGCCGCGGGGTTAGGTAGAGCTTGCGGCCGTCGCTCAGCGTTACGAAGACGCGGTACTTCTGCGCGTTCTTCGCGGCTCGCCACGTGACGATCAGAGTCCGGCCGCGCCGCCGAGCCTTGAGCTTGCGCGCGCGGCCGATCTTCGGCAGGGAGGCGCGGAAGCGGGCCACCGTGAACGACTTCCGCGGGGCGCCGTTCTGGAGGACGGTCGCCTTGATCACGTGCGTGCGTGTGCGGGACTCGGCCGGCGTGAACCGGATCCGTCCCCTCGCGCGCTTGGTCTCGCCGAGGAGCTGGCCGGCCTTGGGCCCGGCGACCTCGGCGAAGCGGACCGACTGGCCCTTGCGCTTGTTGATCCGGTAGCGCAACACGCGCTTCGCGCCGCTGCGCTTCACGCTCGCCTTGAGCTTGATCGGAGGCAGCTCCGTGGCCGTCCCGATCGAGGCGATCGCGGGCGACCCGGGCTTCAGGGTCGCGGTCCAGCGCCCCGGCTGGGCCGCGCGGATGATCACGTAGGTCGTGTCGTCGTAGTCGAGGCGGAAGGCGACGTACGAGCCGTTGTGGACGATGTCCTGACTCGGCACGTCGATGGTGCGCCCGCCGGGACCGTGCAGCACCAGGTCGGGGGCGCCGCCGCGCCCCTTGAACGCCACCACGGTGTCCTTGCGCCCGGCTGGGAGCGAGAACGCCTGGCTGCCAGCTTGGCTCCCTCTCGCGACGATGGCCCGTGTGCCGTAATCACCCACGTTGCAGCCGGGCACCAGGATCTTCGAGTTGGCGAGGACCGCCCCGACGAAGAGGACGGGGTTGGCCAGCGTGGACACCGGTGGATAGAAGACACGGATCCCCGCCTCGACCCAGCCGAAGTCCGCGCAGAACGCCAGCGCATAGTCCGACGCCAAGAAGTACCCGGCGATGCAGCCCCGGACCCGCTTCCCCGTGTATGTGCCGAAGTCGACGCACCCGGTGACGTCCATGTTGATTTGGAACCCGAACCGGCGGCCCCCGATCGGCGCCTGGACTATGCCCCCGATGTTCGCGTCGAGCGACAGCGGCAACGGCGACAGGTCCGGGTTGAAGCGGCCGAAGAACGTTCCGTAGCCGTACTCGTTGAGCGAGGCGCCAAGCGTGGCGATGGTGAAGCACAGGAGCTGGCTCCGACCTTGCGCGCTCACGGTGATCGGCCAGTTGAAATCGATCTTCAGGGACCCGACCACTCCGACCTTCGGGCACCCCTGGCCGCCGGGGTTCGGGCCCAGCGTGAACGTGCCCGCACCCTGGATCACGGGGCCGTTGGCGTCGTATTCGGCGTCCACCCGGGTGAGGTGGACGTCCGGAGGGGCGATCACGATGCCCGGGAACGATTCGGCGAATGCCTTCAGATAGCGGAAGTTCCCGTGCTCGAACCGGATCGTCCCGCCCGCTCTGACCTGGTTGAGGATCGTCGCCTCGAGGCCCGCCGTCAGACTCTTCTCAGAGCCACCCTTCCACTCGAACTGCATGTTGTTCAACTCCACCGGCCCCAGCGGCGCCTGCTTCGCGAAGAACTTGAAGTAGTCGAGCTCCAAGCCCTTGTCCGTGCTCGCCTCCAGGTTCGCCGATGCGCTCGTCCCCGCGAGCAGGTCCGGGAGCGACACGTTCGCCGCGATCTTCAGCTTGTAGTGATCCATTGTCGCCGAGACGTCGCCCCTGATCCCGAGCCCGGGCACCAACTTCAGCTTCGACGGGATGCGCAGCGCGCCGAGGGGCGAGTTCGTGTCGCCGACGCCGAAGTTCTCGAGCAACTTGCCCTTCTTCATCGCCAGCTTGCCGAACGGCGAGTTGGCCGCCGTCTCCTGGGCCGTGGAGGTGAGACTGGCCTTGCCCGTCTTGAGCAGGCCGCCGCCCACGAACACGACGTGGCGCTTCACCCCGCCCAGGGTCGTCGGTGTGACATCGAGCCCGTTGACCCGCACGGTGCCGTCGGCGACGTATGCCGCGTTGTCGACAATGGCGTGGATCAGCAGGGCGTATTCAACGATGCTGGCGCTGGCCCGCGCACGGGCCCGCTTCCCCAGAACCTCCTTCTTCGGCACCGAGCCCGGCGGCTTCAGGAGCGTCCCGGGTTTGACCGTCGCGTTCAGCGACTTCTCGACGGACTCGGAGAACACCGTGTCCCGGAAGTTGCTGTCGACGGTTGCCCGTTCTGCGCCCGGGAGCTTGCTCACGTCGGTTACCCGCTGCCAGCAGCCGACCGCCTTGAAGCTCCCGTAGACCACCTGGGCGACGCAACCGGGAGCCGGCCCGCGGTTGGCGGTGGTGTCGGTCGTGCTCACCGCTGAGGGGCTCGCCGGCGAGCACAGCCCACCCACCGTCTTCGTGCCGCTGAGCAGGGTCGCGCTGACGCCGGTCGCCTTGGCCGCGCTGCGCACCTTGGGCGGCAGGGTCCCGGTGCTCGGGCTGATCGCCGTGGTCGTGGTCCGCGAGGCGCCGCTCGAGTCGACCACCGTCAGGCCGACGCTCCTCGTCGACGGCTTCAGCGTGTTGGTGGTGAAGACCGGCGTCTGCGGGTCGCAGCTCACGTCGGTCTTGCCGTCGCCGGTGATATCCCAGTCGAAGCGGCGCACCGGAGCCGGCGTCACGCTCGAGCGCGCGTCGAGCGTGACGGGTGTGAAGGCGCCGGGGGTCTTGTCCGAGATGGTGAAGCGCGAGATGAACTGCCCCGAGGCCGGCGGCGGTGTCGGCGGCGGTGGCAGCTCGAGCTCCGGTGGCGACGTGGCATTGGGGTCCCCGATGCGGCCGAGCTCGAAGGGCGTGAGCGCGCGGTTGTACTCCCGCACCTCGTCTATCCCGCCTGAGAACACCGCGACGGGGCACGCCGAGCCGGCGTAGCCGTCGATCCCGAAGGCGCCGCCGCCGGCGCCGTACCCGATCGTGGGCGTGCCCGCGAGCGTGCCCGTGCCCTCCTGGATGCCGTCGACGTAGAGGCGCACCCTGCTGCCGTCGAACGTGCCGGCGAGCATGTGCCACTCATCGTCGGCCAGGGGGCCGGACAGGGGCGAGGAGACCGACGAGCCGTTCGGCCTGCGGATCGAGAAGCTGGCCCCTTCGTCGCTGGCGCCACCCTGGTAGCGAAGCGCGTAGGGCATCGCCTCGCACGCGACGCCATTTACCCCACGGCCGGCTATGACCCGTACGCTCTCGGGGAATGAGCTGGCGCGAATCCACGCGATCACCGTGACCCGCTGGTAGTTGCTGAGAACGCCCGCCGTCAGCGGATTGTCGCTCGACAGGAAACCGTCGAAACGGCCCGGGAACGAGTAAGCGGCTCCGCCCTGGCCGTACACGATGTCGCGGCCGCTGGGCGAGCTGTCCGGGGTGAAGCGGGGAGACTCGTTGTCGTTGGGATCGACCCGCTGGTCACCATCGAGGTGCCACTCGCCGACCAGCGGATTCGCTGGCTGCTGAGCCGCCGCAGGCGCTGCCAGAGCGGCGAGACACAGCACGAGGGCGAGGATTGGCGCCCGGAGGAGCGCTCGGGCCATGCTCCAATTTGCCATGGACCTACCGATCTGGCAAATATTCATGGCCCGGACCCTCTCGCCGTGCCGCGCCTCCCGCGACGGGGGGACACCCTGCTTTTTGGCGCTTTAGCGCTTGCGCCGGCTCGAGCGCTTGCGCTTGGCCTTCTTACGCTTGGCCGCCTTGCGCTTCTTCGCATCGTCGCGCTTGGCCACCAGCTTCTCGTTGCTACGGTCGGTCTGCACCACCGTGACGGGCACCGCGAGCCGCTTGAAGCGCCTCGACCGGGCACGGCCCCAGTCGTTCAGCAGGCCCTGGGCGCTGACCGAGACGCTGCCGCCGAGCGTGCGCGACACCCCGCGGATGCGCAGGCTGCGCCGGCGCGCGCTCACGCGGAACATGCGCGTCTGGCCGTTGCCCAGCCGGAGCACGACGCCGTAGCGCTTCGCCCCGCGGGCCTTGCTCCAGCGCACCGCCAGCCGCGTGCCGCGCCGGCGCACGCTGACCCGCTTGGGACGCCCGGTCCTCGGGATCGCCGGGGCGCGGAAGCGGGCGAGAGTCTTGTCGGGGAGCGGGGTGCCGTTGAGCGTGGACACCGCAACGATTGACCGCCGCCGCCCCGCGGCCACGGTGGGCCGGAAGCGGAACTTGCCCTTCCCGCCGCGAACCGTGCGCAGGGTCCGGGCCACGTGGTTCCCGAGCTCGATGAAGGTCACCCGCTGCCCACCCGGCTTGCGTGCGTCGTATACGAGGGTCCGCACGGCACCACGACCGATCACGCGCGCCTTGAACTCGGTGTCGTAGCCGGGCCGGCTCGCGGCCATGCGGCCGAGTGGCACGGAGCCGGGCAGCGTGGTGATCGTGTAGCGGCCTGGCCTGCCGCCCTTGACACCGAGCCAGGTGACCCGGCCGCCGTTCTGACGTATCGCCGTCATCGTGCGGCTCTGTGCGAACTCCTTGCCCGCGGTCGACAGCACCTCACCGCCCGGGGCGCGCACCTCGATGATCGGGGCGCCACCGACGCCGCGGACCTTGACGAACTTCCGCGCCTCGCCGCGCGCGATCGTGAAGGTGCGCCGATCGGCCGAGGCGCGAGCCGTCTCGACCTCCCAGAACGGACTGTGCTTGCAGCCGTCGAACGGCCAGATCGTGGGCCAGGCTTCACCCCAGCGGTAGCCGGCGCCGATGTTGATGCCGCCCTTCGCTGTCCCGTCGGCCCGCCGTTGACCACCGATGTTGATGCAGGCCGAGAGGCCCTTGCTACCGACATTCGCGACGGCGCCCTCGCAGGCGACGGGCAATCCGGCAATGCACGCGTTCACGAACCCGCCCATCTGGAAGCGCCGCCTCTTCGCCTGGAGCCAGCCGGCCACGCCGCCGTCGATCGACATGCCCGGGACCACCACCCGCAGGCCGCCGCCGAAAGCTGCGAAGTCGGGGGCGGAGTACATCAGCGCGGCGTTTGCGAGGCGGAGTTGACCGAACGCCGGGACCTTCATCCTCACCGCTCCGCCGACGGCGACGGTGGTGCTCTCGAACCGCCTGCCTCTGAGCGCGTTGAAGGTCTCCGGCTCGCCGGGGCCCATCACGTACGGCTGGCGCGGGGTCGCGAACGCGAAGAGCAGCTCCCCGTCGACCGTGGTGACGTCTCCCACGTCGAAGCCACCACGCCCGCGGACGACCACCGGGTTGAGCTGCACGCCGAATCCGATGGAGCTGAGGTTCACGCCCGGGAAGATCTGTGGCTTGGGCTTGGGGAAGAAGAAGTCCATGCCGAAGTGCTTGAAGTTGCCGGCGCAGAAGCCCAACCCGTTCTGCGGCGGCGGGGGAGTCATCTTCAGCCCGCCCCCGGTCGAGCTCGTGAGGAAGACATCTGCCCTGACCTTCCACTCCTTGCGCGAGCAGGTCGTGCCGGGATTGAAGTCCCCGTCGATTCGGCCGTCGCGGCGGTACTTGAAGCTGAGGTTGGTGAGCCGGATGGGCCCGACGTTCGCCTCGGGCACGATGGCATCGAGGTCGTCGACGACTGGCCCACCTCGGTTGTCGGCGGTGAGCTTCACGCGCGTGCTTGGCGGCTTGTCGCCGAACGCCTTGAAGACGGGCGGGAGGGTGTACGCGATGGTGCCGGCGGAGAATCGCCGCCCATCCCGGGCCTCGACGGCCAGGTCGGCCTGGCCGTTCACCGGGAAGCCGCCGATGTCCGGCAGCGACTTGCGGCCGTCGAAGAAGAGCAGCTGCGCACGGCCGGACGGGAAGGGCTTGGGTCCCGTCGGCGCCGGGCTCCCTGGCGCGCGCCCGGAGCTCTTGATCGCCCCACTCCCAAGGTTGAAGTCGACCTTGCGCGGGATCGTCAGGGGCAGCCCGCCCCAGCTGACCGTGGCGAATGACGAGATGACGCGTTCGGTCTTGGGGTAGACCACGACCGACCGCCCGAGCTTCGGTGAGATCGTCACGCCGTTGAGGCGCACCGGGCCCTTGGAGATGTAGACGTCGAGGCCCGGCGTGTAGTTCGCCTTCGCGTTGTCGCACTTCGATTGCGGGATCTCGCCCCTCGCCGCGCGGGCACAGAGCACGGCAATCACCTTGTTGAAGACCTCGCTCCCGTAGTGCTGCTGCACCACTTGTCGTTCGGCCGCGGGGACGTCCTTGACGTCGCTTACACGCTCGAAGCAGCCCTTGGCCTCGATCAGGTCGAAGATCACCTCGGAGTTGGCGCAGCCTGCGCCCGTTTGTGTCTGAAACAGGCTCACGTTGAGGCTGGTCGCCGCAACCGGTGTGGGCAAAGCCCCGGACGGCAGGCCCTTCGGCGGCTGAGGACCTGTGACCCTGAGGATGTTCGAGGTGTTCGCGGTTTGGCCGGTGGAGGAGATCGTGGTGAGATTTACCTTGAGGACACTCGGCTTGGGCAGCCGCAGCATCACTACGGGCTTGTCGGTGCGGATGTCGGTGGTCCCGTCGCTGTTCACGTCCCACAGGAACTGGCTCGCATTTCGGCTGGCGCTCGCGTTGAGGATCGCCGGCTGCCCGCGAAGGATCTGGCCGGGAAGCGTGAACCTCGCCGTCGGAGGAGGGTTCGGCGGGCGCGGCGGATTGGGCGGCGTCGGATCGGGCACCAGCACCGGGGGATTCCCGCCGAGAGGCGTGGCGTCGGCCGCCAAGCGGCCGATCTCGGTCGCGCTGAGCGCCCTGTTGTACTCGCGCACCTCGTCGATGCCGCCTGTGAAGTCCGCGAAGGGACAGCCCGTGCCTCCGAAGCCGTCCACCCCGAAACGGGAGCTCGAGCCGTACCCGATCGCCGCCGTCCCGGCCGGCGTGCCGCTGCCGACCTGGTTCCCATCCACGTACAGCCGGACGGTCGAGCCGTCAAAGACGCCTGCGAGCATGTGCCACGCGCTGTCCGTGAAGGTCGAGAAGGTCGGCGAGAGGACCGAGGAACCGTCGGGGCGCCTGATAGAGAAGCTTGCAGCGCCGCCGCCATCGCCACCCTCCTGGTTGAGCGCGTAAGGCATCTCCTCGCAGGTCACGCTGTCCAGGCCCCGTCCGGCGATCACCCGCGAATTGCCCTCGGAGGCGGCGGCGCGCGCCCAGGCGATCAAGGTCACGCGGGCGTGGTTCGCACCCGGGCCGGTCGTAAGGCTCGTGAGGTTGCTGGACTCCGACACATAGTTGCTGAAAGCGCCTTCGTTGGCGAGCTGTGCGCAGCCGTTGCACCACGTCAGGTGGCGGCCGAGCCCCGAGCTGTCCGGCGTATACCTGTCGGACTCGGGCAGGCCAGTGACCGGGAGGTCCTCGTCCATGTGCCACTCGCCCACCAGCGGGCTCTGGGCCTGCGCAGCGGCTGGGGCCGCAACGAGGGCAAGGAACAGCGCCAGGACGAGAGTTACTACGCGCAAGGGCGTTCGGGCCATGGCACCAAGGTCTCGCGCCCCTGTGTCGCCCGCGACGGGGGTACACCCTGTTCTTTCGGTTGCAAAGGGCAGGGGTCGGCCCTGTCGCGGGACGTCTGGGCACGCGCAATGGTGGAGCCATGGATGCGGTCGACAAGTCTCTGGTGCTGCGGATCTACCGCCCAGAGGAACCAATTGAGGGCGAGGCCCGCTCCGGAGACGGCCAAAAGCGCGAGTTCAGCAGCTGGATGGAGCTTGTGGCCCTGATCGAAACCTGGCAGTCGGAGGAGTCCGAGGCCCCCAACCGCGCGACATAGACCTCAATGGGCTTGCGCAGTTCCGCCATCGGGGGGAGGCTGGGGTCGTGCCGAACTCACCACTGCTCGAGCGCGAGTCGCCCCTGGCCACGATCGCGGAACGGGTGGAGCGCGCCGCGGACGGCCAACCGTCACTGCTCATCGTTGAGGGGGCGGCCGGACTCGGCAAGTCCGCCCTGCTGACTCAGGCGCGCCGCTCGATCGAACCGTCGGACGAGGTGAACGTCCTGTTCGGGCGTCCGGGGGAGTTCGAGGCGAGCTTCGCGTACGGGGTGGTGAGGCAGCTGCTCGGACCCGGACTCGCCGGGGAGGCCAGGGACTCGTTGCTCGCCGGCCCGGCGGGCGGCGCGGTGCTCGCGCTGGAGGATCAGCCTGGAGACGCCCCGCCGTTCGACACATCGTTCGGCATCCTCGACGCCCTCTATTGGATGACCGCGAACATGGCTGCGCGGGGCCCCGTGGTGATCCTCGTGGACGACGCACACTGGGCGGACCCGCCCTCCCTGCGCTTCCTCTCCCACCTGCTCCGGCGGATCGAGGGCCTGCCTGTTGCGATGGTGCTGGCGTTGAGGCCCAGCGAGCCCAACGCGCCCCACGAGCTTCTCGACGCCCTCCGGCTGGACCCCCTGGCTGAGGCAGTGGCGCTCGACCCGCTCAGCGAGAAAGCGTCGGCGAACATCGTGCGGGGGCGCGTCTCCGCTCCGGCCGATGCGGAATTCTGCAAGGCCTGCCACCGCGCGAGCGCCGGCAACCCCCTCTACCTGCTCGAGCTGGTGCGAGCCCTCGAGAAGGAGGAGGTCCGGCCCAGCCGCGACGCGGTCGAGCGCGTTGCCGATGTGTGGCCGGCCTCGGTTGCCCGTCACGTGCTCCGCCGGGTGGCGGGCCACGGACCCGACGCGGCGGGCCTGGCGAGCGCGATGGCCGTGCTCGGCGACGGAGTCACCCTCGCGCACGCGGGCAAGGTCGCGGGACTCGGTGCGGATGACGTCGCACGACTGGGTCTGGTGCTCCGCGACATGGACGTCCTCGCGGACGAGGATCCGGTGCGCTTCTCCCACCCGGTGGTCCGGCTCGCGCTGGCTTCGGGCCTACCCCAGCCAAAGCGCGACGAGCTGCTTCGCAAAGCGGTGGCCGTGCTCTCGGAGGATGGCGCGTCGCCGGAGCAGGTCGGGAAGCATCTGCTGGCCCTCACCCCGGGTGGCGGCCACCCCATCGAACCGCTGCGGCAGGCGGCATCCGTGGCCCGTGGGCGCGGAGCGCCGGACCTGGCGGTCACGTTTCTGAGGCGCGCCCTGGCTGAGCCGCCGAGTGACGCGGAGCTGGTCGGCGTCCTCCGGGAGCTCGGCGTGGCTGAAGAGATGATCGGCTCGGAAGCGTGCCTGGAGCACCTGACCGCGGCTCGAGACGCGTCGGAGGACCCAGCGGGCCGCCTCGAGCTCACCCTGAACCTGTGCAACGGCCTGATGATGCTCGGCCGGGTGCCCGAGGGCGTCGCGGCGATCGAACGCGAGCTGGATAGGGAGAACGGGCTGGGCGAGGAGGAGCGCGAGCTGCTGGAGGCGCACATCTGCGTGACCGCGTTCTGGGTCTCCGATGAGAGCCCGCGGGCGCGGGAGCTGCTGCAGCGGTTCGAACGCGAGCCTCCTCGCAGCGATGCCGCGAGGAGGCTGGTGCTGGCCACCCGGGCAGCCCAGTTCGCGCTCACCGCCGAAGAAAACGCTGCGCTGGCGCGCGAGGCGCTGGAGGGCGACGCGCTGATCACGGCGCCTTGGATCGGCAATCTGCTGGCGATTGCGGCGCTCATCATGTCCGACGACTTCGACGCTGCCTCGGACGTGCTCGACCAGGCGATGGAGCTGGGCAGGTTGAGCGGGAACGAGCGCGCGATCGGCAACTTCCTCTCACTGCGCGCCACGCTGAGCTACGCGGTCGGCGACCTGGCCGGAGGAGAGACGCAGATCCGCACGCACCTTGGTCCGCTGCGGGGCGAGATGAACTGGGCGGCGGCGGCGTACTCCGTGTCGGTGCTGGTGAAGCTGCTCACCCGCCGGGGCGCATTCGACGAGGCGGAGGCGCTGCTGGCCGAGGGCGACCCCGAGCCGTGGCCGGCCAGCACGAACCTCCAGTACTTCCTCCGCTCCGCGCGGGGGGAGCTGCGCTGTGCCCAGGGGCGCTACGAGGAGGGTGTTGCCGACCTGGCCGCAGCGCGAGAGGCGCTAATGCGCTTCAACAGCTACGCGGGAGCACCCTTCGCCGTGTACGGGGAGAGTGAGCCGCTGGCCCTGGATCGCCTGGGAAGGCGGGCGGAGGCCGAGGCGCTCGTGAGCGACGGGCTGGCCCGCGCGCGCGAGGCCAAGTCGCCGCGCAACCTGGCCGCGGTGCTGCGCGTGGGCGGGCTGCTCGATGGCGGCAGCGCCGGCGTGGATCAGCTCACCGAGGCCGTCACGATCCTCGAGGAGTCGGGCGCGGAGCTGGAGCTGGGCCAGGCGCTGGTCGACCTCGGAATGCTCCTACGCCACTCCGGCGACCGGGTGGCCGCGAGAGCCAAGCTCGCCGAAGGTCTGGACCTGGCCCTTCGCTGCGGCGCCGCGCCGCTCGCCGAGCGCGCCCGGGAGGAGCTCGCGGCCAGCGGGGCGCGCCCACGCCGCGACCGTGTGACCGGCCGTGATTCGCTCACTCCGAGCGAGCTGCGCCTCGCCCGGCTCGCGGCCACGGGTCAGAGCAACCGCCTCATCGCCCAGGACCTGTACCTGTCGGAGAAAACGGTGGAGATGCACCTCGGGCGCGCCTACCGCAAGCTCGGGATCAGCGGTAGGAAGGAGCTGGGCGACGCTCTGGACAGTCGCGAAGAGGCCGCGGTGAGCTAGGGCAAGCCTGCCGCCGTGCGCTCCTCCTCGAGGGACCGGCCGGCTGTTTCGCTGCGGCCGCCGCCCGCCACCTTGGCGGCGTACAGAGCCACGTCAGCGCGTCGCACCAGCTCCTCGAGGGTCTCCCTGCCGTCCCAGGGGGCCACGCCGGCGGAGAATCGCGCGCGCTCGGAGGCGTCGCTCTGGGCACGCCCGACCGCCTCGACGGCGCGATCGTCGTCAGCGTCGGGCATCAGCGCGACGAACTCGTCGCCCCCGATACGGCCGAGCAGGTCGCCGGCGCACAGCGAGGCGCGAAGGAGGTCGGCGACCTCGCACAGGGCGTGGTCGCCCTCGTCGTGTCCGTGCGCGTCGTTCACCTCCTTGAGGTGGTCGAGGTCGATCATCACCAGCGTGAGCGGAGCTCCGTCCCGGCGCGCGCCCGCGAGCTCGCGCTCGGCGGCGTCCTGCCAGCCGCGGCGGTTCATCAGCCCCGTGAGCGGATCGATCACCGCCTCCTGACGCAGCTGCGACGTGAGCGCCTCCGTCTCCCGGGTCAGGGCACGGAGCGAGCCGGCGACGGTGCAGGCGATGAACACCAGCAGCGTCGCGTGGCCCCACTCGATCGGATAGTCGGGCGGCCCGAAGACGAGCATTGGCAGGTAGGCGCACGCCGCGACCACCCCGGCGGCCACGGCGAGCTCGCGATCGGTGGCGAACAGGCCGAACCACAGCATGGCCATGAGCGTGAGGATCGAGTATCCCGAGGCGGCCCCGCCGGAGCCCGCCTGGAGCATCGTCAGGCAGACGATGCCTCCGTAGGCGGCCAGGTAGAAGGGAATCGGCTGCCGGCGGCTGAGCGCGGTCACGATCACCGGAGCGATGCACGCGCCGACGGCGCCCACGAAGAAGACCGTGCCGTGTGAGTCGAAGCCCGACGCGGTCGCGATGCCGATCGGGATCACGTTCCCGATCAGCGCAAAGCGCATGGCGCGCCGGCGCTGGCCCGGCGTCAGCTCAGAATGCTCCATCCAATAGTCATCGACCTCCCCCCGGAATGGTTGAGCCGGTGACTAGTCCCCGCTGGCGGCGCGCTCCGCCGCCTCGAAGCCGACCTTCGAGTGTGTCTTGTCGCAGAAGGGCTTCGTCTTCGAGGCGCCGCAGCGGCACAGGACGATCGGCTCTCCCTCCTCGCCGACCTCGTACTCGTTGCCGTCCACGTCGATGAGGCGAACGGGCCCGGTGACCTTGTACGGACCGTTCTCGCGGACCTTGATCTCGACCCTCTCCATGAGCGGAGGTTAGGCCGGGCCGGGCTCCCTGGCGAACAGGGTCAGCACGCAGCCCACCACAAGCAGGCCCGCGAGGACGAGGAACGGCGTGACGAAATCGCCCGTCGAGTCCTCCATCACGCCCGTGAAGGCCGGGCCCGCGAAGCCACCGAGGTTGCCGATGACCGCGATCACGCCGATCCCGGCGGCGGCCGCGCCGCCGGCGAGGAAGCCCGTCGGCAACGACCAGAAGATCGGGATGGCGCCCAGAAGGCCGACCGTGGAGAAGGTGAGTGAAACCGTGAGCAGCAACAGGCTCTGCGCGTACGCGGTGAGCACCACACCGACGGCGCCGAGAAGCATGAGCGCCATCACGTAGCGCTTCCGCTGCCCCTCCCGGTCGGCTCGCCGCGCAAGGACGACCATCGCCACGGTCGCGATGGCGTAGGGCACCGCGGCGAGTGCGCCCACCTCGAAGTCGCTCAGGCCGGTGCGGTCCTGCACCAGGTCCGGCACGAAGAACGTGAGGCCGAACCCGGCGGACAGGATGATGAAGTAGAGCCAGGCGAAGAGCCAGACCTGTCCGCTGCGAAGCGCGTCGCGGACCCCGCCCCCGAGCCCGTCCGCCTCCTTCGCCGCCTGCTCGGCGTCCATTCGCGCAGCCAGCGCCTCGCGCTCGTCCTCCGGCAGCCACTCCGCGTCGCGCGGGCGCTCGTCGAGGAACCGCAACGTGACGAAACCGAGCGCGATGGCGGGCAGGCCCTCGCAGAGGAACAGCCACTGCCAGCCGTCGAGCCCGGCGACTCCGTCCAGCTCGAGGAGGCCGCCCGAGATCGGCCCGCCGGCCACGTACGACGCCGAGATCGCTGTCATGAACAGCGCCAGCGCGCGGGCGCGGTCCTCCTCCGGGAACCACCAGGTGAGGTAGAGCACGATGCCCGGAAAGAACCCCGCCTCCGCCACGCCGAGCAGGAAGCGCAGCGTGTAGAAGCTCGCGGCGCCCTCGATGAACATCATCGACGCCGACAGCACGCCCCACACCATCATGATCCAGGCGAGCCACCGGCGAGCGCCGAAGCGCTCGAGCATCAGGTTGCTCGGCACGCCGAAGATCACGTAGCCCAGCGAGAAGATGCCCGCGCCCAGGCCGAAGATCGTGTCGCTGAAGCCGAGGTCGTCCTCGAGCTGCAGCTGCGCGAAGCTCACGTTCACGCGGTCGAGGTAGGCCACCACGTAGATCCCGAACAGGAACGGGATCAGTCGGCGGGTGGCCTTCGCCACCGCCCTCCGGTCGGCGCTCACGGCGCCGACCCTAGCTCAGGTCAGCCGCGCCGGAGCCGGTCGCAGCTGTCCTTGCTGTCGCCCGCGCCGACGCGCGCGCGATCCCGGCCCGGACCGCAGGAGATGCGGTCGCGTCCGGAGCCGGCCAGGATGCGGTCGTTGCCGGTGCCGCCGGAAACGAAGTCGGCGCCCGAGCCAGCGCTGATGCGGTCGAAGCCCTTGCCGCCGAAGATGCGGTCGGCACCCGGGCCCCCGGTGAGACGATCGTCGCCGGCGCCGCCGCCGAGCCGGTCGCGTCCGGCCCCGCCCAGAATGCGGTCGTCCCCGGTGCCGCCCGAGACGAGGTCGCCGCCCGAGCTCGCCGCGATGCGGTCGTCCCCGCCACGCCCGTGCAGCCTGTCGCGTCCACTTCCACCCAGGATGCGGTCGTCTCCCCTGCCGCCGGAGACGACGTCGTTGCCTTCCCCGGCGCAGATGACGTCGTTGCCGCCGCGGCCGTCGATGATGTCGTTGCCCGACGAGCCGACGATCACGTCAGAGCGCTTGGTGCCGAGGGTGCGGCGACCGGCGCTGGCCGAGATCGTCGGCACCCGGCCGTCGCATCGGGACCGCACTCCCGCGCAGATGATGCGGGCGCCCCTGATGCGGCAGTTGAGGAGCGGCCGGAACGGGCTCGGCCGGCGTCCCTTGCCCCCGAATCGGCGCGAGGCGGACCGGCTCTGGCGATCGACGTCGACCGCGCGCACGAACAGGCGGCCCGCCTGCCATCCGGCGACCTTCAGGCGCGCCCGGTTGCGGCGCACGGTCTTGAAGGTCATCCGGCGGCCGGTGAGCCGAACGCCGATCTCGTAGCGCGTTGCGCCGGAGACCCTGCGCCAGCGTGCCCGCAGGCTGTTGCCCACGTGGCGCACCTTGAGCCTGCGCGGCGTGGCGAGCTTGATGGAGAGCGGCCTGAAGCTGGTGAGGAACTTGCGCTCGGCCGGGACGCCGGCGAGCTCGAACTGTGCGTAGACCTTGCGCCGCCCACCCCCGGGTGAGGAGGAGAAGCGGAGCCGGCCGCGGCCACCGCCGTTGACGGTTCCGATTACCCGCGAGGCCCCGCCCGGCGCGACCTCTTGGAAGATCACCTTCTGCTCCTCACGGCTGCGCACGTTGTAGGTCAGGACGCGCCGGCGGCCCTTGCCCGTGACCTTCGCACTGACCTGTGCGTCGGGCTGATCGGTGGTCCGGGCGACGCGGCTGATGGGCGGCGAGCCGGGGACCGGGGTGATCGTGTAGCGCCCCGGGTCGGCGTTCTGGAGCCCGACGACCGTGAACGGTCCCGAGAACTTGTTGCCCTTGAAGCTGAGGACGCGGATCTTGCCGCCGGGGGACATGTCGAGGCCCTGTGCGTCCGCGGTCAGGGACTGGCCGCCGGGACCCTGCACGCTGACCCGGGGCGGGCCGCCCTGGCCGTACAGCTTGATGGCCGGGCTCGGCTCCCCGGCGCGCACGTCGACGGTGTGCGCGCCCCCCACTTGGGCCGCCCGGGCCGCGGCACGCACGTCGATCTTGAAGCGCGACCACTTGCAGCCGTCGAAGGGCCAGATGAAGGGCTCGTCGAGGCGGTTCCACTGCACCCCGCCGCCGATGTTCACGCCGAGGAGCCCGATGCATGCCCCCGCTCCACCGATGTTGCCCCGGCCGCGCGAGATATTGCCCACGGCGCTGCCGCACGCCACGTCGGCGATGCACGCCCGGATGCTGCCATGCACGTTGAAGGCCTCCTTGTCGATGTCCATCTCGCCCGAGATCCCACCGCTCAGCGTCGCGACGTCAAGAAGGTTGAAATCGAAGCCGCCGCCGAGGGCGATGTAGCCCGGAAACTCGTAGAGCACATAGCCGCTCGCGAGCTTCACCGCCCCGAGCGCGGGTAGCTGGATCGACACCGACCCCGCGGCCCCGATCGTGGTGCGCGTGAACGTCTTGCCCTCGAGCGACGTGGGGAACTCATGGCCGATCTCGTCCCGGCGCAGGATGTAGGGGGTGCGGCTGCTCGGGAAGGCGAGCACCAGGCGGCCGTCGACCGAGACGATCGTGAGCACCCCGATCCCCACGCTGCCGGTCATCCGGGTGGGGTCCAGGCCCAGCCCGAAGCCGATCCTCTCCATGAAGACGCCCTTGAAGATCGGGATCCCGGGCGCGGGGAAGCGGATGGTGGCGCCCAGGAACACCAGCTTCCCGCCCTTGATCCTCACCGAGCCGTTCGGCGGAGCGACGTCGATGCCCGCGCCGAGGACGGTCGCCTTCGCCTGGCCCAGCCATTCGTCGCCCTCGCGCTTGTACTCGATCTTGAAGCTTCTGACCTGCAGGGCGCCGATGTCGGCGTCGATCGGCCCGACCCGCGCCTCGTCGACGATGATCCGCTCCGGCGTGGCCCGCAGGATGATTTCGTTTTCCAGCCGCAGACCGGCCTTCGTGATCTCCTTGGGCAGAACCAGGCTGGCCCTGATCTTGGCCTCCTGCTTCTCGAGGTCCACGTCGAAGTCGCCCACGATCTCCAGCCCGCCCAGGCTGGGCAGCTTCGGCGGCCTGGGCAGCTTGCCCAGGGGGATCTTGGCCTTGTTGGGATCGAGCTTGAGGTTGAAGCCGTTCTTCGGGTCGTAGGTCGCGCTGCCCACCGGCAGCTGCGCGTTGGCCGAGACCAGGGTCTTGGCCTTGTACATCGAAACGATCTGGGCGCCCTGCTCCGGGATCACCGGGAACTTGTCGTTGATCAGCGCCCGGCCCTGTGCCACGTAGCCGTCGGTGAGCTGCGTGGCCTTCTCCATCAGATCCTTCTTGGTCTCATCGATGTGCAGCGCATCGCCCACCTCCTTGAGGGCCCCCCGCTCCAGGGCGGGGATATCCACGATCTTCTCGATCGGCTTGAAACAGCCCGACTGCTTCTGCTCCCCCGACCAGATCGATGTCGCAGAGCAGCTGCTGCTCTCGCCCGTCAGCGTCTCCTTATCGCCGACCGCGAACACGGGGGGCGACTTGGCTCCCTCGAGGCCCGTGACCACCGCCCTTGTGTTCGCCGACGACGAAGGCCTGAGCGGGCTGAACGTGCGTGAATATTTCTGGAGGCTCCCGTCAGCGGTGACCGCCTCCACCTGAGCCCGGAACTCGTTGTTGGGTAGGCGCAGCCGGATGGTCCGTTGCAGCTCACCACCCTCGACCTTGCCGGCCATGGAGGGCGGCTCGTTCACGCTCCCGAACTTCCACCGCAGCTCGCGGATGTCACCCGGGATGTTGGCGATCAAGACAAGCGCCTGATCGCGGGCGTCCGGGCGAGCGAGCTGGATGGGGCTCGACACCGCCGGCTTCGGCCGCGGTGGCGGCGGGGCGGGCGGCTCGACCGGAGGTGGATCCGGATCGTCCGGGTCAGGCCTCGGCACGAGTATCGAGACCTGCACGACCTTGTTGGTCTGGCCGTCACCGATGGACCAGGCGGCCACGGCCTCGCCGTCGCCGTTGGCCGCGATCTTGGGCCCGGTGCCTCTCTTGGCAGTGAACGGGCCATCGGGGTCGACGCCCTCGTTCTCGAGGTCGTTCTCTTTGGACAGCTGGACCGGCGCGTCGAACCCCCTGTCGAACTGTTCCCCGGGCGGGCGCACCGCAGCCCATACGCTCTCGTCGTCGAGCACCTTCTCCTGGAAGAGCGCCACCGCGGAGTCACCGTTGTAGGGGGCCGCCAGCGCAGGCCTGGTGCGCTCGCCGGTCCCGTTGCCCGGGATCGGGCCGCTGTCGGCGGTTGCGCGCCACCCCCCGGATTCGTCGAACCCGTTGTAGTTCGCATGAAGGAGGGTACCCGTGCTCCAGAGGGCGATGGCGTCCAGGTTGTTGTCGAGCGCGACGGTGGAGCCGGACGCCGCGGTGTTGGGGTCCAGCTGTCTGTCGACCTGCTCGAGGCTTCCACCGATGGGTGACGTGCCGAAGAGATGGCCGTTCTGGGAGAACACGTCCATCGTGTTGCCGGCGAACTTGAACAGGAACAGGGAGTGCGGAACGTCGGCCCCCTCGTCGTACTGGCCGTCGCCCGTCCACATCGTCGCCGACGGACCCATCTCGGCCGCGATGATCCGGGGGCGGCCGTCGCCAGGGCGCCCATCGAGGTCGGCGATGGTCCCTCCCCACTTCTCCGACACGAGCAGAGCGCGGCGGGTGCCGCTCTCCTCGACCTTGAGCTTGGCGGAGTACTCGTTGTACTGCGGGTCGGGAGGGTTCTCGCCGGGATAGACCTCGTGCGGGGTGATCACATCTGGGGTGCCCTGCCAGGTTCCACCCACGCCCGCGGAGCGAGTCTTCGAGAAGAACCAAGACTGCTGGCTCCCGGAGGGAGCTGTGCCGGTAGGTAACGGAGGGTCCTGGAAGATGACGGTGGCCTGGCCATCTCCGTCGATGCCCACCTCCGGGTTCACCCAGTCGTCGTGGGTGCCCTCGTCATCCATGACCACCTGCGGGGCGCCGAAGTCACCGTCGAACGGCTTGAAGGCGCACCAGAGATTGATATCGCCGTCGGCCGCCTCCTGCTCCCAGACGACGATGACGTCGCCGCGCCGGTTCATGTCCATCCGGAGGTGGACGCCGACATCCACGTCTTCCGCGGAGAGGAAGGTGGCGTCAAGCGCTGCGTTGTACGCGTCCACCTCCGACTGCGGCGCCCCCGGGGCCGGGGGATCTGGCTGCACCACAAAGTTTCCGCCGTTCACCCCGCGCTCTCGTATGGAGTACTGCACGCGGAACTTTTCAGGGCTGCGGCTGTCACGGATCCTCCACACGGCCACCGCGGTCCCCTCGTCGGAGATCTCCACCTGGGGCACCTCGCCGTTGTCCCCGAGGGGCGTGAGGCACTGGGGATGCGACCAGATCGTCGCGGAGCCCGGCGGGTTCGCGGGGTCGTCCGCGTTGCAGTCAGGGTCGTGCGAGGCCAGGGCGGGCGATGCCAGCACGCCGGAAAACGCCACGGCTGTGACCAGAGCGGCCAGGGCCGGGACGCTCTGCGGACGGAGGGCCAGGGAGCACTGGGGCACCCGCATGCGCCCACACTCTCACACTTTTAGCGATCCCGCCCCAGGATTTCCCCGGGCGTGCGGCTAGGACTCTTCGGGCTCGGGCGCCGGCGGGGCGTCCGGGACATCCGGCAGCACGTCGGGCTCGGCCAGCTCGGGCTCATCGCCCTCCGCCTCGGGCGGAGGATCGCCTGCGGGCTCGGAGTCCTCGGGCAGCTCGCCGCCCTCCGCGCCCACGCCGACCTTCTCGCGCTTGCGCGTGGGCTTCACGATCGTGATCGAGACCTCGCGGGCGTCCTCGTCCTCGGACTCGGGCGCCTTGTCCACCTCGATGGTGGAGCCGGCCGGAAGGTTC
>CAWGUV010000003.1:0-224556 GCA_963825775.1 uncultured Thermoleophilaceae bacterium
TCGCGCAGTTCACGCTGTTCCTGCTGATCGGCGCCATGCTCTACGCGGATCACCAGCACGTTCCGCCCGCGGCGCCGCTCGGCCGGAACGACGAGATCCTGCCTCGCTTCATCGTCTCGGCGCTCCCGCATGGTGCGATCGGATTCATCGTTGCAGCAATCGTCGCGGCGGCACTCTCGCCCTCGCTGAACGCCATGGCCGCCACCACGGTCAACGACTTCTACCTGAAATATGTCCGGCCTGACGCCGATCAGCCGACCCTGATGCGCCTGTCGCGGCGCGCCACCTACGGGTGGGGCGTCGTGCAGTTGTCCGTGGCGCTCGGCGCGCAGTGGATGCAGAAATCGGTGCTCGACGCCGGGCTGTCCGTGCTGTCGCTGACCACCGGGCCGGTTCTCGGCGCGTTCGTGGTCGGGGTGCTGACCCGCCACGTCGGTTCACGCGCCATGCTGGCCGGAATGGCGGTCGGCGGCGTGACGATGTTTACCATCTGGTGGACCGGGGTCCTGGCGTGGACATGGTATGCACTGGTGGGGTCCGCGACCACCGCGCTGGTCGCTCTGGCGCTGGCCATACTGCCAGCCTTCCGCGTCCGGGCGCTGGACAACTTGTCTGGTGTCGATTATTAATCCCGGAGTTCACTTGTGTTGAGGCGGTAGGGGCGGGCCTTTCAGGCCGGCCCCTACGCGGGTCTGAAGACTCCGCCCTACAGCAACACGAGCGAACGCCGGGATAGGCAGGCCTGCTCCAACGCCACGGGTGACCGCCGACCCCGAGCGCCGACCGCCGAGCGCCGCCCGGCGAGCGCCGACCGCCGAGCGCCGCCCGGCGAGCGCCGACCGCCGAACCTGGAGCCTGCTACAATGTCGCGCGTCCTGCTCCGCTCCCTGCTACCCGCTTCCAGTCCGCAACGCTGAAAGTCGTAACGATACGCCATGGCGATGAGCTCTTAGCGGGAAGCTGGCAGCGGGAAGCGGGTAGCAGATACAAAACATGATCATCCTCTGGTGGCACTGGCTCGCGCTCGGGCTGATCCTCGTGGCGCTCGAGCTGGCGGCCTCCGGCGGTTTCTACATCATCTTCTTCGGCATCGCCGCCATCGCGATCGCGATGCTGCGCGTCGCTCGACCTCGGCGGCCCGGTCTGGGTGCAGCTCCTGCTCTTCTCGGTCTCTCGCGGTCGGGTCGCTGCTCGCTGTTCCGCAGCCCGCTGATGCGCTGGCTGAAGCTCGATCGGCCCGGCGTCGACGTCGACTCGCATGGTCGGCGATAACGGCGGTACCGCTCGAGGACATTGCGCCCGGCGCGGTCGGCCGCGTGGAGCTGCGCGGCACGGTCTGGTCGGCGCGCAACCGCGCCGCGCCCCGCTCGTCCGCGGCGAGCGCTGCGCGTCGTGACCGTCGACAGCTCAGATCTTCATCGAGCCCGAAGGAGCCCGCTGATGGATGGTGGCGGCCTGCTGTCGTCGGGATCATCCTCGCCCTGCTCGTCCTGGTCGTCGATCGCCAAGACCGCGGTCGTGGTGCCGCAGCAGAGCGCCTACGTCGTCGAGCGGCTCGGGCGGTTACAGCGGCACGCTGAACGCCGGGTTCCACATCCTGATGCCGTTCGTCGACGTCATCCGCTACCGCCACTCGCTGAAGGAGATCGCCGTCGACATCCCGGCGCAGGTCTGCATCACGCGCGACAACGTGCAGGTCGGGCGTCGACGGCGTGCTCTACCTCAAGGTGCTCAACCCGGAGCGCGCGTCCTACGGCATCACCGACTACATGTTCGCGATCACCCAGCTCGCGCAGACGACGCTGCGCAGCGAGATCGGCAAGATCGATCTCGACAGGACCTTCGAGGAGCGCACGAACATCAACACGCCGGTCGTCAGCGAGCTGGACAAGGCGTCCGAGTCGTGGGGCGTCAAGGTGCTGCGCTACGAGATCAAGAACATCACGCCGCCGCACGACGTGCTGGCGGCGATGGAAAAGCAGATGCGCGCCGAGCGCGAGAAGCGCGCGGTGATCCTGACCTCCGAAGGCGCGCGCGACGCCGCCATCAACACCGCCGAAGGCGACAAGCAGGAAGTCATCAAGCCGTCCGAGGCGCGCAAGCAGCAGCAGATCAACGAGGCCGAAGGGCAGGCGGCGGCGATCCTCGCGGTCGCCACCGCCACGGCCGAAGGGCATCCGCCGGGTCGCCGAGGCGATCAAGCTGCCCGGCGGCTTCGAGGCGGTCCAGCTGCGCGTCGCCGAGCAGTACATCGGCGCAGTTCGGCGAGCTGGCGAAGGACAGCAACACGCTGGTCCTGCCGGCCAACGTCGCCGACGTCGGCTCGATGATCGCGCTGGCGATGAAGGTGGTCGGCCGCCAGCCCGGAAAGTAGCTCGTGCCTCCTCCTGACCTGCACGATCCCTATCACCTGGACGCCGCCGGCATCAGGGAGCCGCCGTCCGGATGGCGTCGGAGCTTCACGCACCTCGGACCGGGGCTCGTGCTGAGCGCGTCGATCGTCGGGTCCGGCGAGCTGATCGCCACGACCACCGCGCGGCGCGCAGGTCGGCTTCACGCTGCTCTGGCTGGTGCTCTTCAGCTGCGCCGTGCAAAGTGGCCGTCCAGATCGAGTCGGCCCGTCGACCATTGCGACCGGCTCGCCGGCCCTGTCCGGCTACAATCGCGTGCCGCCGCGCTTCGGGCGAGTCGGGTGGGTCAACCTCCTGTTCTTCCTGCTGGTGATCTCGAAGGTGCTCCAGGTGGGCGGCGTCGTGGGGGGGCACCGCGATTGCCTTCAGCGTGTTGTTTCCCATCGGCGGCGACCCCCTGGCTCGATCCCTCGCGCACCATCTGGCACGTCATCGTCGTCGTCGTGACGATTGCCTCGCTGTACTCCAGCCGCTACACCTTGATCGAGAAGGGGTGCGGTATGGCTGGTCGCCACCTTCTCGCTGGTCACCGTCGCGGATCGCCGTCGGCCTGCCGTTCACTCCTGGGGCGACACGCCCGGCGACCTGATGAGCGGGCTCACCTTCCAGCTGCCGCCGGCGGCGCTCGGCGCGGCGATCGCCATGTTCGGGATCACCGGGGTCGGGGCCGACGAGATCACCATGTACAACTACTGGTGCATCGAGAAGGGCTATGCCCGGTGGGTTGGTCTGAACGACGGGAGCGAGGCGTGGGTCTCGCCGCGCGCGCGGCTGGATCGCTGTGATGTACAAGGACGCGTTGCTGTCGATGGCCATCTACACGTTCGCGACGGTGGCCTTCTACGTGATGGGCGCGTCGGTGCTGCACGCGCAGGGGCTGGTGCCGCGCGGCAACGAGATGATCACGACCCTGGCGCGCATGTACATGTACACGTTCTTGGTCATGGGCCACCCGGCTGTTCCTGGTGGGTGCGATTGCCGTCCTCGGCTCGACGCTGTGGGCCGCGGTGCCCAAGCCATTCGCGCATGTACGCCAACTTCCTGTCGATGCTCGGCGTTTTCGACTGGAAGGACGCTCCGCAGCCGGCTTCGTGTGGATTCGCGGCTTCACCGTTGCCCTTCCGCTCGTCTGGGGAGGCTCGTCGCTCCTGCTGCAGCAGCCCGTGCTGATGATCCAGATCGGCGGGGTGATGACCGGCATCTTCCTGATTGCCGTCCTGGTGGCGACCTGGTACCTGCGCGCGACAGAAACCGACCGGCGCGTGTGACGGGGGGGCCGGCGTTTCACACGGCTGTCTCGTAGTAAGCACGCTCACGATCGCCCTGCTGGGTCTCTATACGGTCGATTTCGGCGGTCGGCATCTTCACGATCGGCTGAAACGTCCCGGCTCCGGCGCTGTCACTCAAGCCAGCGTCTGGCATCCGGTATTCAGCGACCCTGGCCGGTTCGCCGACTCGGTGCCGCACACCTCCGACTACCGCGCCACAGGCGGCGTGTACTACCGCAGCACCCGCGAGCTGCCCGAGGACCACCTCTCCACCCCGGACTACCTCTTCCGCTACGACACCGAGGCGCACTGGCTCTCGCGCACGGTCAAGCCGCTCGAGTGGAGGCCGGTCCGCCGTGTGGTGGGCCGCTGGATCCTCGGCTCGACGAACCTGATCCGGTGGTCGAATCGCCTCGGCCCCCTACTCGGCCGGGTGATGCGCCGCCCCGACGTGGTGGTCGACGTGTTCATCCCTCTGCGTCGCTTCGGCGACTTCTGGCGCTGGTACGAGCGGGACTTCTCCTACTGGCCGCTCTGGATCGTGCCCTACCGCGTGCGCGAGATGTACCCGTGGGTGGCAGCGGGGCACGCGGCCAAGCTGGAGGACGCGCTGATGATCGACTGTGCCGTGTACGGCAAGCGCAATGTGAAGCGCTCGGTCGACTGGTCGCAGGTGCTCGAGGAGAAGACTCACGAGCTGGGCGGCATCAAGACCCTGATCTCGCGCAACCACTACACGCGCGAGCGCTTCTGGGAGATCTACGACCGCAAGCGGTGGGAGGCGGCCAAGGCCGACCTCGATCCCGGCGGGCTGTTCAGCGACCTGTACGAGAAGTTCGCGCCCGAGGGCGGCTAGTTGCGCAGGCCGTCGACCGAGAACGAGCAGTCGGCGCCGAGGGCGCTCAGCGTCGTCGTGACCTGTGCGCCCAGCGCCGCGCCGCTCGGAGCCTCCAGCGTTACGAACACCGTGTCCGAGTAGAAGGGCCCGGAGGATACGGTCGCGGTCACCTCGTTCATTTGATTCCCGTTGATCACCGAGCCCGGCTCGGAGCTTCGCACCGACAGCAGGAAGGTCGGATTGGCGCCTGTGTAGCACCTGACGCCGATTGTGAACGGGCCCTGCCGCAGCAGCACGCGCTCCGGGGAGCTCGCCGGCGAGCTACCAACCGTGGACAGCTTCACGAGGCCACTGGTCGTGGCCTTGCCGGTTGACACCAGACCCGCCGAGGCCGCGCCGCCCAGGCCGACCGACGCGCCCGCCGTTCCCGCGCTGTCGGCCCGGACCGCCCTGCGGACCTTGCCGAGCCGCGATTCGGCTACGTCGGAGCCGGTGAGCGAGTTGCGCTTCACGTCCTTGCCGGCGAGGGTGCTGTTGCGCACGTCCTTGCCGCGCACCGAGTTGTTCTTGATCTGAGCCGAGCCGACCGTCGCCGCGGCGTAGCCGGTGCCGCCCAGAGCGACGAAGATCGCGACGGCAGAGATCGCTCTCGACGGTCTCACGGGTGTGTGACCGCGCTGAGCGCGAACGCGCAGGGGCTGCCGAGGCCGTTCACCGAATAGTCCAGCTGCGCGGCCAGAGTGGCACCGCTGGGCACCTGCGCCGTGAGATGGCGGACGTTGTCCTGGAAGGCCGCGTTGGTAATCGATCCATCAAGGGTCTGCGCCTGCTGGTTGTCGAGCACCGAACCGGCCTCGGAGCTGGTCAGCTCGAACCGGGCAGTCGGGTTGCCGCCCGTGTCGTAGCACTGGCCGGTGATCTTGAACGGACCCTTGGCCAGCAGGACCCGCGCCGGGGAGTTGGCCGGCGCCGTGCCAACCTTGGCCAGCTTGACCACGCCCGTGGCGGTGACCTTGCGCGAGGGGAAGTACGCGCTGGCGCCGGCGCCCGTCAGGGCGCTCGCCACCGACGCGTTGCCCGCCGTGTCGGCGCGTGTGGCCCTGCGGACCTTGCCCAGGCGCGATTCGGCGATGTCTGAGCCGGTGAGCGAGTTGCGCTTCACGTCCTTGCCCGCGAGGGTGCTGTTGCGCACGTCCTTGCCGCGGATCGAGTTGTTCTTGATCTGTCCGGAGCCGATCGTCGCGGCGGCGTAGCCGGTGCCACCGAGCGCGACGAACAGCGCGAGCAGCGCAAGAGCGGTATCGCCTGACGGTCGGCCAATGCGTCTCATCTCGACTCCTCTCGGTAGCTGGGGTGAGCCTATGCCGACGTGCGCTCACTTCGCAAGACGGCTAGGTTGGGGCGGGTGGTGCCCTTCACACTCGCTCGCCTGGTTCTGCTCGCGCTCGTGATCGCGGCGGTGGCGCCCGGGGTGGCCTCGGCGCAGGCGCCCGTGGACGACAACTACGTCTGGGACGAAGACTCGTGCGGTTGCTCGCTCTTCCTGACGCTCAACGACCCCACGGGTGCACAGATCGAGAGCTTCACGCAGCCGCCCAACGGCATGGTTACGTTGCTCCAGGGGTCGGGGAACTCAACGGTCATCTACGTACCGGACGAGAACTACTGCAACGAGCCCGGCCCGGCGTCGACCGATGACTTCACCTACAAGATCGTCGGTCAAAGCGACCCGGCCGACGTAGCCGTGACCGTCATGTGCAAAGACGATCCACCGAAGGCCTTCGACGACGACACGCCCAGCGTGCTCGAGGACTCGGGTGCAGTCGTCCACCCGGTGCTCGCCAATGACACTGATGCCGAGAGCGACCCGATCGAGATCACGGGCGTCTCGGCGCCCGCCGGCGGTGACGTGACCGCGAGCGTGGTGCAGGGCACTGGCGGGAACCCCGACAAGATCTCCGTCACGCCGAAACCGAACCGCGCCGGGAGCGAGAACGTGATGTACACCATCAACGGTGGGGACACCGCATTCCTTTTCGTGGACATCACCGATCAGCCCGACCGGTCGTTTGCCAACGACGACACCCGCACCCTCGCCTTCAACACCGGCACCGCCTTCATCGACGTGCTGTCCAACGACGTCGACGCGGACACGGTGAACTACCCGGACGAGATCCCGATCCTCTCCGTCACCCAGCCCGGCAACGGCAGCACGAGGATCGTGGAGGGCTCCGGGGCCGTGGCAGTCGACAAGATCGCCTATACGCCGAAGCCCGGCACCTGCGGCACCGATTCGTTCACCTACACCGTCGACAACGACCTCCCGGACGGCACCGACACCGCCACGGTCACGATCGCGGTGAGCTGCGCAATACCAGCGGTCCCGATCGCGACCGCGACCGCGACCGCCAAGGCGGGCAAGCTGAAGGTGTCGGGGACCACACTCAAGGTGCCGCTGCGCTGCGGCAAAGCGGCGAAGTGCGCCGTCTCCCTGAGGCTGACAAGCAAGAAGACGGTGCTCGGCAAGGCCAAGGCCACGCTCAAGGCCGGTCAGAAGAAGACGGTGACGCTGAAGCTCAACAAGGCCGGCAAGCGCAAGCTGAAGAAGTCACGCAGGCTGAAGGCGAAGCTCAAGATCACCCTGGGCGGCAAGACCGTCGCGACGCGCACCGTGAAGTTCAAGGCCAAGCGCAAGAAGCGCTGAGAAGCGGACGCCTCAGACGGTGAGTTCGCTCAGCCGCCCGTTGCCGTTCAGCGGTCGGCTCATCTCGACCCGCGTCCCGGCTTCACCTCGCACCACCTCGACGTCCTTCATGAGGTGCCGGATCATCTCGAGCCCCCGGCCGCGGGTATCGCCAGGCCTGGGGGACGGCTCGCGCCAGGCGCCCTCGTCGCGGACCACGATCGCCACGCCCTTCTCGGAGCCGTGCGCCGCGAGCTCGAGCGTGTGGTCGCCGAAGCCGTATCCATGCTCCATCGCGTTGCAGCACGCTTCGTGGCTCGCGACCTGGATCTCGTGCACCTCCTCAGGGCTGGCCCCGAGCTGCTCGAGCCAGCGCCCGAGGCGGATGCGCATGCCGCGCAGCGAATCGGGATCCGCCGGGAGCACGAGCTTGATGTCCCCGGGCGCGGCGCCGGCGGTGGCGCACACCAGCAGGGTCACGTCGTCCTCCGCACCGCCCTCACGCCCAAGTGCGGCAACGACACCGGCTGCCAGAGCGTCGGGGTTGTCGGAGGCGTCCACCGCTGCCAGGCGGAGCAGTTCGAGGCCGTTGTCTATGGAGCTGCCGCGATCCTCCACCAGGCCGTCGGTGTAGAGCAGCAGCTTCGACCCCGGTGACAGGGCCACACGCGCCTCTCCGTGCGTGGCCCGGCCGACGCCGAGCGGGACCGTGGTGTGGCCCTCCACGAAGGTGGTCCCGCCGGACGCGTCCACCACGAGCACCGGGGGGTGCCCGGCACTGGAAATGGTCATGGAGTCGAGTGCGGGCGACAGGGTCACGCAGACGAGGGTTGCCATCCCGCCGCCCTCGAGTTGCACGAGCCGGTCGAGCCGTTCGAGCACGCCGCCCGGGGAGTGGCCGTCGAGAGCGAGCGCGCGCAGCCCGTTGCGCAGCTGGCCCATCAGCGATGCCGCGCCCAGGCCGTGGCCGACCACGTCCCCCACGGCGAGCATCACCCGGTCGTCGGCGAGCGGGATCACGTCGTACCAGTCGCCACCCACCTCACCGCCGGGGAGGTAGCGCGCGGCCAGACCCAGTCCCGGCACGGTTGGCAGGCGCGCGGGCAGCAGGCTGCGCTGCAGCGTCTCGGCAACGCTCAGCTCTCGCGCGTAGCGCTGGGCGTGCTCGATCGCGCGGGCCGCGCGGTCAGCCGCCAGCTGAAGCAGGTCGAGGTCGCCGGCCGTGAACTTGAGCTCGTTGCGGCTGCCCACCTCGAGCACGCCCTGCACATGCCCGTCGGCAACCAGCGGCGCCCCCATCAGCGCCTCCACATCGCGGCTCACGGGGCCTCCCTTCCGAGCGGCGGCTCCGCGAACCACCTGCGGTGCACGGCTGGCGGTCATGCGCCCCGCGAAGCCCTCGCCGTGCGCGACCGCCTTGCCCGCCAGCTCGTCGGCCTGGAGGCCGGTGGCGGCGGCCACACGCAGCGGTCCGCCCTCCGAGCTCGCGAGAAAGATCGCCGCGCAGTCCGCCTCGAACACGCCGCTCACCTGCTCGCACAGCTGATCGAGAAGCTCGTCGAGAGCCAGGTGCGCGAGCGCGACGTCCGCCACGCTCTGCAGTTTGCGAATCGTGTCCGCCACGGCCTCGGCCTGCTCGCGGGCACCCTGCTCGCGCAGCCGCTCGGTGCGCTCGCGTTCGGCCCGGCCACGCTGAGTCAGGTCGACCACCTGGACGATCACGCCGACCGGCTCGCCCTCGGCGCCCATCGTCGGCGACATGGTGAGCAGCACCTCCGCCTCGTGCCCGTCGCTGTGCTGCAGGCGCCGCTCGACGTGGTGGCTCGGCAGGTCGCCCGCGAGCATGCGACTCACGGCCTCCGCATCGCTGCCGTCGGAGAGCTGGTCGAGACCGGCGCCAATGAGCTCGGCCTGCGGACCTTCCGATGGCCTCGCACAGCGCGCGGTTCACCTGCCCGATCCGGCCGTCGGCCGTCAGCAGGGCGATGCCGATGGGCGCGTCGGCAAAGGCCGTGCGAAAGCGCTCCTCGCTTTCGCGCAGCGCGCCCGTCATCTCGTGCAGCTCCACGAACACGGACACCTTTGACCGCAGCACGTCCGGGTCGAACGGCTTGAACAGGTAGTCCACGGCCCCCACGGAGTAGCCGCGGAACACGTGATGGCGTTCCTTGTCGATGGCCGTGAGGAAGATGATCGGCAGGTGCTGAGAACGCTCGCGGCCGCGGATGAACTCGGCGGTTTCGAAGCCGTCGAGACCCGGCATCTGCACGTCCAGCAACGCCAGCGCGAAGTCCTCCTCGAGCAGCCGCCTCAGGGCCTCCTCGCCCGAGCTGGCCTCCACCACGCGATGGCCCAGCGGATCCAGGACGGCTCGGAGCGCGAGCAGGTTCTCCGGCAGATCGTCGACGATCAGGATGCTCGCCATGGCCGCCGTCCGGCGCTCAGTTCTCTAGCCAGGTGCGTATGACCGACAGCAGCCGATCGACGTCCACTGGCTTGGTGATGTAGTCCGAGGCGCCCGCGGCGAAGCTTCGCTGGCGGTCGTCCTTCATCGCCTTGGCTGTGAGCGCCACGATCGGCAGCTCTTCGAATTGCGACATCGCCCGCACCGCGCGTGTGGTCTCGTTGCCGTCCATCTCGGGCATCATCGTGTCCATCAGGACGAGGTCCACGTCGGGCGTGCCCTCGAGGATCTCGATGCCGTGCTTGCCGTTCTCCGCGAACAGCACGGTGGCGCCGCGCGGCTCCAGGACGCTGGTCAGGGCGAACACGTTGCGCACGTCGTCGTCCACGATCAGGATCTTCTTGCCCTCGAACGACGCTTCCCGGGCGCCGGCCGGATCGTCCACGGGGATCGCCGGGATCACCGAGTCCCCGTTGGCCGCCGCCGGCACCGGCACCGGCACGGGTGAGGGCAGGCTCAGGGCGTCGACCTCCGCCGGCAGGAAGAGCGTGAACACGCTGCCTTCGCCCACCACGCTGGCGGCCTTCAGCTCGCCGCCCAGCAGTCCGGCGATCTCGCGGCTGATCGACAGGCCCAGGCCGGTGCCGCCATAGCGGCGGCTGGTGGTGCCGTCGGCCTGCTGGAACGCCTCGAAGATCGGCTCCAGCTTCTCGTCGGTGATCCCGATCCCGGTGTCGCGCACCGAGAACGCCACCACCTTCTCGGCGTGGCGCAGGGACTCCGTCTCGAACGCATCGTCCGGGCTGGCGAGCGCGACACCCAGGGTCACGCCTCCGCTCTCGGTGAACTTGAACGCGTTCGAGAGCAGGTTCTTGAGCACCTGCTGCAGGCGCTGCTCGTCCGTCACGACCGCCTCCGGCAGACCCTCCGCTAGCTCGACCTCGAACTCGAGCCCGCGCTGCTCGGCCACCGGGGTGAACGAGCGCTTGAAGTCCTCCTCGATGCGGCTCAGCACGACCGGCGCCGGGTGCATGTCCATGCGCCCCGCCTCGACCTTGGAGAGGTCGAGGATGTCGTTGATGAGCGCCAGCAGCTCGCTGCCCGCGGAGTGGATCGTCTGAGCGAACTCCACCTGCTTCTCGGTGAGGTTGCCGCCCTCGTTGTTCGCCAGCAGGTCGGACAGGATGAGCAGGCTGTTGAGGGGCGTGCGCAGCTCGTGGGACATGTTCGCCAGGAACTCCGACTTGTAGCGCGAGCTGACGGCCAGCTGGTCGGCCTTCTCCTCCAGGCCGATCCGGGCCAGCTCGATCTCGCGGTTCTTCACCTCGATGTCGCGGTTCTGCTGGGAGAGCAGCGCCGCCTTCTCCTGTAGCTCCTCGTTGGTCTGCCGCAGCTCGACCGACTGGCTCTGCAGCTCCTGCGTCAGGGACTGCGACTGCTCCAGCAGCTCCTCGGTCCGGCGGTTGGCGATGATCGTGGAGAGCGACACGCCGATCGTTTCCAGCTGCTGGTTCAGGAACTGGCGGTGGAGGTCGGAGAACCGTCGCAGCGAGCCGAGCTCGATCACGCCGAGCACCTGGTCCTCGAACAGCACCGGCATGATCAGGACGTTGGACGGCGGCGCCTGGCCGAGCCCGGAGGTGACCGTGACGTAGTCGGAGGGAACCTCGCTCAGCAGGATCGTCTTGCGCTCGAACGCGGCCTGGCCGACCAGTCCCTCGCCAAAGGCGAAGCGCTCGCCGCTGGCCCCCCGGCGCTTGTAGCCGTAGCTGGCGATCAGCCGTAGCTCGAGGTTGTCTGGATCCTCGCCCTCGGCGAGGAAGAAGGCGGCGTGCTGGGCGGAGACGGTGGGCGTGAGCTCCGAGACGATCGCCTGGGTCACGCGCTCGAGGTCGCGCTCGCCCTGCATCAGGCTCGAGACGCGCGCGAGGCCGGTCTTCAGCCAGTCCTGCTCCTGGTTGCGCACGGTGGTGTCGCGCAGGTTGGCGATCATCTGGTTGATGTTGTCCTTGAGGTCCGCCACCTCTCCGCGGGCCTCGACGGCGATCGAGCGCGTGAGGTCGCCCTGGGTCACCGCGGTCGACACCTCGGCGATCGCGCGCACCTGGGTGGTCAGGTTCGAGGCGAGCTGGTTCACGTTCTCGGTGAGGTCGCGCCAGGTGCCGGACACGCCGGCAACCTCGGCCTGGCCGCCAAGCTGGCCCTCGGTGCCCACCTCGCGCGCCATGCGGGTGACCTCGTCGGCGAAGGAGCCGAGCTGGTCGACCATGGTGTTCACGGTGTCCTTGAGCTCGAGGATCTCGCCGCGGGCGTCGACGGTGATCTTCTGGGACAGGTCGCCGTTGGCGACGGCGGTGGTGACCTCGGCGATGTTTCGCACCTGACCGGTGAGGTTGCCCGCGAGCTGGTTCACGTTCTCGGTGAGGTCGCGCCAGGTGCCCGAGACGCCTTCGACCTGGGCCTGGCCGCCGAGCTGGCCCTCGGTGCCGACCTCGCGCGCAACTCGGGTGACCTCGTCGGCGAAGGAGCCGAGCTGGTCGACCATGGTGTTCACGGTGTCCTTGAGCTCGAGGATCTCGCCGCGGGCGTCGACGGTGATCTTCTGGGACAGGTCGCCGTTGGCGACGGCGGTGGTGACCTCGGCGATGTTTCGCACCTGACCGGTGAGGTTGCCCGCGAGCTGGTTCACGTTCTCGGTGAGGTCGCGCCAGGTGCCCGAGACGCCTTCGACCTGGGCCTGGCCGCCGAGCTGGCCCTCGGTGCCGACCTCGCGCGCAACTCGGGTGACCTCGTCGGCGAAGGAGCCGAGCTGGTCGACCATGGTGTTCACGGTGTCCTTCACCTCGAGAATTTCGCCGCGGGCGTCCACCGTGATCTTCTGGGACAGGTCGCCATTGGCCACCGCGGTCGTCACCTCGGAGATGTTGCGCACCTGGTCGGTGAGGTTCGAGGCGAGCTGGTTCACGTTCTCGGTGAGGTCGCGCCAGGTGCCAGACACGCCGGCCACCTCGGCCTGACCGCCGAGCTTGCCCTCGGTGCCCACCTCGCGCGCGACTCGGGTGACCTCGTCGGCGAAGGAGCCGAGCTGGTCCACCATCGCGTTCACCGTGGTGCCGATGCGCAGGTACTCGCCCTTCAGCGACTTGCCCTCGATCTTCAGCGCCATCTTCTGGCTCAGGTCGCCCTCGGCCACGGCGTCGATCACGCGTGCGACCTCGGTCGTGGGTCGCGCAAGGTCGTCGATCAGCGCATTCACGGAGTCGATGCTCTGCTGCCAGCCGCCGGGCGCATCGCCCAGCGAGGCGCGCTCGGTCATCCGCCCCTCGCGGCCGACGACCCGGCCGATTCGGGCCATCTCCGCCTCCATGCGCGCATTGCGCTCCGCCAGGGCGTCATAGGCGGCGGCGATCTCGCCGATCACGCCGTCGCGCGAGCGGGGGGACAGGCGCTGGGAGAAATCTCCGTCCCGCGCCGCCTCGAGGGCCTTCAGCAGTGCGCGCAGCTGCGCGGGGGTGGGCGCGTTCGCGCCGTTCTCAGAGGCAGACGAAGCCCCCCCGTTCTTCGGGGTGGCACCCTTGGCGGTCTTGCTTTTGGCAACTGCCATCTGCCCCGCGTCCTCCCCCTAGCGTCCGTATCAGCCCATGGAGGGTACCTGGGCGGGGGTGTGTTGCAAGCGTTGCCTGGACGAGGGGCCGAGCCCGCCACGGCAAAGCGTCGCGGCGGGCTCGGATCGTCCTCTAGGAGACGGCTAGCGAATCCGCTGGCCGCCCTTGAACTGCCGCTTCTTCGCGTAGCGCTTGGCCTTCGCGCGGAACTTGCGCTTGGCCTTTCCGCTGTGCGACTTGCGTAGCTCCGCCGGACCGACCAGCGGGCTTTTCGAGCGCGCCAGGGTCCACGTGGCGTGGGCCGCGGCGTCGGCCATCTGGCCGAGGCCCTTCGGCCCGTTGCCGTCCATCAGCGCGGCGTCGGCCGCCTGGGAGCCCTCCTCGAGCCCCGCGGCGTCCAGAGGCGGCGTGCCCAGCACCGTGCTGAACGTGTCGCACACCTGGTGGTAGCACGGGTCGTACCACGAGCCCGCGGCACCGCCGTAGATGGCGGCCTCCTCGGCCGTCTTCACGCCCTCGGCCCCTGAGAACAGGCCGCCCGCCGGCACGAAGGCCGCCGGCGCGATGAACGGGCCGTAGTCAGAGCGCCCGTCGAACGCCGTCGGCTCGGTCGGGAGCCCGACCGCGTCGAAGTAGTCGAGGAACACCTGCTCGATCTCAGCCGAGCCGGGCGGTCCCACCTCTCCTTCGCCGGTCGAGTTATCGCCGTCGTAGACAAAGCGGACGAAATTGGGCGAAGCCAGCATGTCGAAATTCAGGTTCGCCTCGACGTCGTCGATCTTGCCGTTGTCGATGAGCTGCTGCACGTACGCCGTGGAGCCGATCAGGCCTGACTCCTCGGCACCCCAGAACGCGAAGCGGATGCGGTTGCGCGGCTTCTGCTTCAGCTGCGCGATCTCCTCCGCCATCTCCAGGATCGAGCCGGACCCCGAGCCGTTGTCGTTGATGCCCGGGCCCTCCTCGACCGAGTCGAGGTGGCCGCCGACCACGATCGTGCGCTCCTTGTTCCCCGCCTTGGTGTCGGCGGTGAGGTTGTACTCGGTGACCGCGGTCGTGGTGGTGGACAGGTTGAACGTCACGTTCACCGCGCCCGCCGTGTACAGCGCTTCGCCGATGTCGTTGCTCACCATCGCCACCGGGATGCCGGTGAACGGGTTGGCCCCGATCGGCAGCGGCTCCTCGCGATCCGGGCCGCCGTCGTTGAACACGAGCACCGCCGCGGCGCCGAGCTGCTCGGCCAGGGCGATCTTGTCCACGAACGCGCAGGTGCCGCGCTGGACCAGCGCGATCTTGCCGTTCAGGTCCTTGCCCGCCCAGTCGGCCTCTTCGCAACCGTCGGTGCCCGATCCGGGCCCGCCCGGCGGCGGTAGCTCGGCGGTGCCGGTGGTCACGATCGGAGCGGTCACGTTCCCGGAACCGGCGAACTGGGCGACGATGTAGTCGCCACCGCCCACGGCCGGGTCGCCCTCGGCGTACGCCGGGCTGCCCTCGCGCTGCAGCAGCGCGGGACCGTTCTGGTTCCACCGGGCGAACTCGAACGGCACGCGCTTGGGCTTGTAGCCCGCACGCTTGAGCCGCCCCTCGACATAGTCGAGCGACGCCAGGTAGCCGGGGGTGCTGGCCGCACGGTTCCCGTCGTTGGCGTTCGCGAGCCGCTGGAGCGTGCGCATGTGCTCGAGCGTGCCGCCGGTGGTGAGTCCCTTGCGGAGCTTCGATGTGTTCACGTCATCCACGGCGGATGCCGCGGGCGCGAACATGAGCACGGCGGCCATTGCGGCGGCGGCGCTCAAGAGAGCTTTCTTCACCCTTCCCTCCATTCTGTTGGGCCCGACCCCATGGTGTGAGGCGTGGCCGGGTTCGGCGGCTCCGGGGATCCGACCCGGAGCGCCGGACATCGCCCTACCCGAGCGGGCTGCGGACCAAACGGCCGGGCTAGGCTCCATCCGATGGGAAAACGGCAGCGAAAGCGGGCACGACCGGGCGGCAGCGCCGAGTCCAGCCCCACCACGACCTACCCCTTCGGGGGCGACGGCTCGCTGACGTTGCGTGACGAGCTCACCGCCGGCACCCTGCGCACGCTCGACAAGCTCGACGCCCAGCCCGCCGCCTCCGCGGACGATCGCTGGCAGCGCCGGATGGAGCTGCTGTTCGAGCGCCTGGTGGTGACCTGGGAGATCGCCGGGCTCCCGATGGAGGGCCAGCGTGAGCTGCTGGGGCGCTACCGGATGGCGTCAGTCGACGAGCGCAAGCTGGTGCGCGAGGTGCTCACGGAGCACCTGCGCTCGCATCATCCCGGCGTCGAGCTCTAGCGGACGAGGGTCCAGGCCTCCGCCCGCTCGCCGAAGGCGGAGCTGGACGCGAGGCTGCGGCGGATCGTGCGGAAGATCGTGACCCGGTAGGTGACCTTCGGGAAGGTCTTGCTCGAGTACCGGCGCCGGGTGTCGAACTGGACGGTGTAGATGCCGGGCTTGGCCTTGCGGCTGAAAATGCGCTTCTTCACGGATTTCACTCCGCACGGGGTCTTCAGCCTGCCGAGCTTGATGTTCTTGCCCCTGCCGTTCCGGCGGACGTGCACGTAGAGCGTGCGGCCCTCGGTGAAGCCGCGCGCCTTGATCCGCCGCTGGCGGGCGGGGTTGCCGCCGCGTGGGTTCACCGACACGCTGAACCGGCTGACGATCGGGTTGATGGTGCCCACGAGAGCCGGGTTGGTGGCATCCCGGGCCTCGAGCAGGAAGGGACGCTGCTTGGTCGAGCCGATCCGCGGCGCGGCGCCGGTGCCGGTGATGTTGCCCGCCGCGTCGGCGGTGAGGGTGCCGAAGGCGAGGTTGTCGCGGCTGAAGTTGACCACGCCGTTGGGCGTGTAGCCGCTGCCCGTGACCTTCACGGGCTCGTTCTCCTGGTAACAGGCCTGGTCGCCCACGAGCGTCGCGGCCTGGGCGGGTGCGGCCACCGCGAGGGCGGCGAGGGCGGCGAGGACGGCGGCTGCTGTGGCTGCTCGGCGGCTCACGGATGCGGAAGGCTACACACGCCGGTCACCATCGGCCGGACGAGCGGCGGCGCCTTCGGGATCGAGCCCGGTTCGGCGCGCTCGATCTCGAGGGGCGACGACTCGAGCGTCGCGAGCGTGTCGCGGTTGCAGTGGCAGCCGTGGCCGAATGCGTACCAGGGCCCGTGCAGCCGGTCCTGCCATTTCGCCAGCCCGGGATCCTCGGAGCGGACGTGCTCGAGGAACAGGAAGCGCCCGCCTGGCTTGACCACGCGCGCGATCTCGTCAAGCGCGGCCACCGGGTCCGGCACGGTGCACAGCACCAGCGTGAGCGCCACCGTGTCGAAGCTGTCGTCGTCGAACGGCAGCGCCTCGCCGGGAGCCTCGACCACCTCCGCCGAGCGCTCAGAGGCGGCCACCTTCGCTCTCAGCTGGTCCGCCATCGGCCCGAACGGCTCGGTCAGCACCAGCTCGGTCACCGCATCGGGGTAGTGCTCGAAGTTGAAGCCGGTCCCGGCGCCCACCTCCAGCGTGCGGCCGCGAGCCTCCGTCAGCAATTCGCCCCTCATGCGGCTCAGCCCGGCTTCCTCGGTCTGCCGGAAGAAGTAGTCGTAGCCGCGGGCGAACACGCGGCCCCAGGTGGCGTCGTAGAGGCGGCGGATCATACGCCGCACGCTACCTACCTTGCGCGCGGCCCGGAAACCTGAGAGAAACCGGGAGACCACCTAGAAAGGACCCTCTTGCCGACCTTCGTCCTGCTGAGCACCCTCACTCCCGACGGCGTACAGACCATCAAGAACAACCCGCAGCGCATTCGCGAGGTGAACAAGGAGATCGAACAGCTCGGCGCCAGCGTGAAGGCGCAGTGGGCCACGCTGGGCAGGTTCGACTTCGTGAACATCGTGGAGGCCCCTGACGAGTCGACGATGGCGCGCGTCTCCCTCGAGCTGGGCTCGCGCGGCACCGCCCGCTACGAGTCGCTCACGGCCATCCCCGTCGACGACTTCATCGCCTCCCTCTAGACGTTGGCCCGCGTCCTCGTAGTCGGGGCAGGTGGCCGCGAGCACGCACTTGTGCGCGTGCTGTCGCGCTCCCCGCAGAAGCCCGAGCTGCTGTGCGCGCCCGGAAACGCGGGCATCGCGCGGGACCGGGTGGAGTGCGTGGACGTCGCGGCGGACGCCGTCGACGACATCGTCTCCCTCGCGCGCGAGCGAGGTGTGGACCTCGTGGTGGTCGGGCCCGAGGCGCCCCTGGTGGCAGGAGTGGTCGACGCGCTCGCCGAGCACGGCATCAGCGCGTTCGGGCCCAGCGCCGCGGCGGCGCGGCTGGAGGGGTCCAAGCGCTACGCGAAGGAGCTGATGCAGGAGGTCGGCGTGCCAACCGCCGGCTACGCGGTGCTGACCTCACGCGACGAGGCGCTGAGCGAGCTCAAGGGCTCCTCCTATCCGGTGGTCCTGAAAGCCGACTCGCTGGCCGCGGGCAAGGGCGTGATCATCTGTCCCGACGAGGCCGCGGCGCTCGAGGCGGTCGAGCTGTTCTTCACCGAGCGCCGCTTCGGCGACACCGAGGTGGTGCTGGAGGAGTTCCTGGAGGGCGAGGAGCTGTCGCTGCTGGCGGTCTGCGACGGGGAGCGCGCCGTGGCGATGGCGCCGGCCCAGGACTACAAGCGCATCGGTGACGGCGACACCGGCCCCAACACCGGCGGGATGGGCAGCTACTCCCCGGTTCCCGGCATCGATCGCGAGCACGCGGATGCCCTGGCGCTGGCGGTGCATCAGCCGATCGTCGACGAGCTGCGCAGGCAGGGGACGCCCTACCACGGCGTGCTCTACGCCGGTCTGATGATGACCGCCGACGGGCCCAAGGTGCTGGAGTACAACTGCCGCTTCGGCGATCCCGAGACCCAGGCGGTGCTGCCGCGCCTGCGCTCGGACATCATGGACCTGCTGGAACGATCGACCCGCCCCGGCGGGCTGGAGGGCCTGGAGCTGGAGTGGTCGCCCGACTGGGCGGTGACGGTGGTGCTCGCCTCGGCCGGCTACCCGGAGTCCTCCTCGAAGGGCGACGAGATCCGCGGCCTGCGGGCGATCGACTCGCTCGAGGTCGAGGTCCTGCACGCCGGCACGGCCGAGGTGGACGGGAAGATCGTGACCGCGGGAGGGCGGGTTCTCAACGTGACCGGCTTCGGCGAGAGCCCGGGGGCGGCGCGCGAGCACGCGTACCGAGCGGCGGAGCGGATTCAGTTCGACGGCAAGCAGATGCGTACTGACATCGCGTCGAGAGCCGTGGATAGAGTCGAAGCGTGAGCGAATCCCAGCCAGCCACGGAAACCGAGGTCGAGCACCAGTTCGACGAGCTCGAGGTCGACGCCCCGCGCGTCGGGATCGTGATGGGCTCGAAGTCGGACATGCCGGTGATGGAGAAGGCCGGCAAGGAGCTCGAGGAGCGCGGCATCCGGCACGAGATCCGGGTGATGAGCGCCCACCGCGATCCCGAGGTGGTGGCCGACTACGCCAAGAACGCCCGCATGCGCGGGCTCAAGGTGATCATCGCCGGCGCGGGCCTGGCGGCGGCGCTGCCGGGCGTGGTGGCGGCCCACACCGACCTGCCGGTGATCGGCGTCCCGCTCACGTCCAAGACGTCGGTGGCGGGAGGCCTTGACGCGATGCTGGCGATCGCCCAGATGCCACCCGGAGTGCCCGTGGCGTGCGTCGGGGTGGACGCGGCGAAGAACGCCGCCGTGCTCGCCGCGAAGATTCTCGACGCGTGATCGAGCGCTACACACGCCCCGAGATGGGCGCGGTGTGGTCCGAGCAGCGCAAGCTCGACACCTGGCTGGCGGTGGAGCTGGCGGTGACCGAGGCGCTGGCCGACGTGGGCGTCGTGCCCGCCGAGGACGCCGCCGAGGTGCGCGACCGGGCGTCGTTCACGGTCGACGCGGTGAAGGAGCGCGAGAAGGTGACCGACCACGACGTGGCGGCCTTCGTGGACGTGGTGGCGGAGTCGGTCGGCGAGCCCGGGCGGTGGGTGCACCACGGGCTCACCTCGTCCGACGTGCTCGACACCGCGCTCGCGATGCAGCTCTCGCAGGCGGGCATGATCCTCGCCTCCGGCGCGCGCGACTACCGCGACTCGCTCATCCGCCGCGCACGCGAGCACGAGGACACCCTCTGCGTGGGCCGCACACACGGGGTGCATGCCGAGCCCACCACGTTCGGCGTCAAGCTCGCGGGCTTCGCCTTCGAGGCCGATCGCAACCTGCACCGCCTCGAGCGGGCCGTGGAGGCAACATCCGTGGGGGCGCTGTCCGGCGCGGTGGGCACCTACGCCGCGAACGGCCCGGAGCTCGAGGAGGCCGTGCTCGGCCGCCTGGGTCTGGCGCGCGAGGAGGTCTCGACTCAGGTCGTGGCGCGCGACCGCCACGCCGAGCTGCTGTCCGCCATCGCCTCCGCGGGCGCCGGGCTGGAGCGGTTCGCCACGGAGATCCGCCACCTGCAGCGCACCGAGGTGCGCGAGGTGGAGGAGCCGTTCCGGGAGGGCCAGAAGGGCTCGTCGGCGATGCCGCACAAGCGCAACCCGATCGTCACGGAGCGCATCACGGGCATCGCGCGGCTGCTTCGCGGCTACGCGCAGGCGGGCCTGGAGAACGTGGCCCTGTGGCACGAGCGCGACATCTCGCACTCGTCCGTGGAGCGCGTGGCGCTTCCCGACGCCACCATCCTGCTCGACTACGCGCAGCACCTCGCCGTGCGCGTGGTGGAAGGCATGACGGTGCGGGCGGACCGCATGCGCAAGAACCTGGACCTCACCCACGGCGCGCTCTTTTCGCAGCGCGCGCTGCTCGCCCTGGTGGAGTCGGGGAAGTCGCGCGACGAGGCCTACCGGATCGTGCAGGAGAACGCGCGCCACGCCTGGGAGACGGGCACGCCGTTCCGCGATCTGCTCGGCCTGGCGGCCCCCGAGCTGGACCTGGAGGAGGTCTTCGACCCCCAGGCGTTCGTGCGCCACGCGGCCACGATCGTTGGACGGTTGGACCGGTTCTAGGGCAGCCCGCTCAAGCCCGGAGCCCAAACCGCCGACGCCTCACACTGTGAGGCGGATAACCGCAGTCGCAGCCTGCCTGGCGGTGGCGCTGGCCGCCGCCGCGCCCGTGGCGCCTCCCGAGGCCTCCGCCCGCAAGAAGCTTTCGCTCAAGCAGAAGAAGCAGCGCTGCCTGAAGAAGGCGGCGAAGAAGCGGACCAGGCGACGCCCGCCGCAGCGCGGCCCGGCGCTGCCGCAAGCGCTACGCGGTGCGCAAGCCGGCGGCCAGGCCGCCGGTCCGAAAGCCGACGACGCCGCCGGCGTCCGCGCCCGGGCACATCCACGCCGGCCCCGCCGCTCTCGCGCTACGTGTCGGTCACGGCGCGCGAGTTCAGCCTCACCCTCTCCCGCCCGCTTGTCGGCGCCGGTGAGGTCACGATCGAGCTGCGCAACTTCGGCGAGGACCCCCACGACCTGGTGGTCGAGCGCTCGGGCGCCGAGGTCGGAACCTGGGGCGAGCTTGGCCCCGGAGCGGTGGGCGCGAAGAAGCTCGCGCTCTCCTCGGGCAGCTACAAGCTCTTCTGCTCGATCGAGGGGCACGAGGAGCTCGGCATGAAGGCCACGCTGAGGGTGGGCGGCTGAGTGGCCAAGAGCTGCCGCGAAGCGCCGCAAGAAGCTCACGCGCAAGCAGAAGCGGGCGAAGTGCCTGAGGGTGGCCAAGGGCAAGCGCACGTCCGCCAAGCGGCGCGCGGCGGCGAAGCGCTGCCGGCGCAAGTACCCCCTCAAGAAGCGGCCGGTCGCGAAGAAGCCGGCGGCCGTCAGGCCCCAGCCGGTGCCGCCTCCGCCCGCGCCCAGGCCCTCGGCGCCGTCCACCATCAACTCACCGATCGCCAAGTACAGCGGCGCCTTCGGCGTGCGCCAGGCCGAGCGGCTGCTCTGGCGCGCGGGCTTCGGCCCGTCGCCCGGGTCATGCCCAGGCGCTTGCGAACCTCGGCCACGAGCGCGCGGTGCTGTCGCTCACCCGTCCGGCCGGAGCGCCCGTGCTCACCGGCGCGGCGCCCACCGACGGCGAGGGCCCGCTCGCAGCCCGCGGACGCCTGGGGCCACGACCACCTCTGGTTCCTCGACCGGATGGTGCGCACCAACCAGCCGCTGGTCGAGCGGATGACGCTGATCTGGCACGACTGGTTCGCGACATCGACGGCCGGCGCCGAGCAGCGCTACATGCTCGACCAGAACGCGCTCTTCCGCCGCCACGCGCTCGGGCTCGTTCCGCCAGCTGGCCACTCGACGTCACCGCCGACCCGGCGATGATCCAGTGGCTCAGCCAGACCGAGAACACGCGCTACAACCCCAACGAGAACTACGCGCGCGAGCTGATGGAGCTGTTCACGCTCGGTGCGGACCGCGGCGCCTACACCGAGGACGACGTTCGCGAGCTGGCCCGCAGCCTCACCGGCTGGCGCAGCGACTGGACCGCCGAGCTCGGCGAGCACAACTTCCGCTTCGACGCCACCCGCCACGACCCGGGCCAGAAGACGGTGTTCGGGCGCACCGGCGCGTGGAGCTGGCAGGACGCGGTGCGCCTCTGCCTCGAGAACCCCAAGCACGCCTCGTTCGTGGTGCGAGAAGCTGTGGAGCTACTTCATCCCCGTGCCGCCGTCGGCGTCCGAGCGCTCGGCCCTCGCGGCGGCGTACATGCAGGGCGGCTACGCGATCCGGCCGCTCGTCGAGGCGATCCTGATGCACCCGCAGCTCATCGCCGGCCCGCGGATGGTGAAGCCGCCGGTGGTCTATCTCGCCGGGATGCTGCGCCATCTGCGCCGGCCGATCGACACCGGCGGCGTGGAGCTGGCTGGCCGACGGCATGGGCCAGCGCCTGTTCCGCCCGCCCAACGTGGCCGGCTGGGACGACGAGAAATGGCTCGACACCAGCACCTGGCGCGCCCGCTGGGAGACGGCGAACTACGCCATCACGCCCGTACACGCTCACGGACGCCGAGTGGGACGCCTACGACCCCACCGAGACGCCGCAGGCCGCGCTCAACAGCGCCCTGGCGTTCTGGGGGAACCCGCAACTGACACCCGAGGGCCGAGCCGCGCTCCTGAGTTTCGCCACCACCTGTCTACCGACACCCATGGCGAACTGGCAGCAGGGCCCGTACCGAGCCATGCGCCAGAACGCCCTGCGGCAACTGCTCGCCATGTCCCCCGACCTCCAGACCAGCTGATGGCGATAGAGCGACAGGCGTGCGCGTGCACGGGGTTCTCCCGAGCCAAGCTCCTGCGCAAGGCCGCCTCCGCCGCGGTGCCGGGCGCCGGGCTACCCGCGATCGAGCCCGGCATGCCGGCGCCCGCGGGCACAGGGCTCACGCCGGCGCTCGTTCATCTCCCGCAGCGCGGGGATGGCGATGGCGGTCTACGGCGCCAGCCGGCTGGGCTGGGATGCCTTCGAGGAGGGCATCGCCGCGGCCGCCGAGCGCCCGGCGGAGCCCGTGCTCGTGTCGGTGTTCATGGACGGCGGCGCAGACTCGCTCAGCATCCTCGCGCCCGACGGGCCATTCGCGCTACGCCCAGCTTCGCCCGAACCTGGCTTTGGGCGGCGGCGAGGGCACGGCCTTCAGCGAGGACACCAGCCTGCGCTGGTCGCCCGACGCCGCTTCGCTCGCGACCCTGCACGGCGAGGGCAAGGTCACGGTCTTCCCCGCGATCGGGTACACCGACGCGAACCAGTCGCATTTCACGAGCCGGCACTTCTGGGAGGTGGGCGAGACCAACCCCAACGCCCGCCTGGGTTGGATGGGCCGCTACCTGGACCGTCACGGCGCCAACGACAACCCGCTCCAGGGCCTGTCGCTCGGCTGGGACCTCGCGCCCGCGCTGGCATCGGGAAGCGTCCCGGTCGCGGCCGTGAACGCGCCCGACGACTACGACTTCTGGGCCCGCAACGTGTGGGGCCCGGTGGAGGAAGCGATGACGGGCGCGATCGGCACCCTGGGCACGGGCTCCACGAGCGACGCGGCGCTGCGCCAGGCGCGCGACGCCGCTGCCGCGACGGGCCGGCTGCGCACCCAGCTCCTGCCCTTCCAGGGCGGCTACTCCACGCCCGGCGGGGTCACCTACCCGGCGGGCTCCGACTTCGCCCGACGCCTCGCAGGTCTGGCCGCCATGATCGCGTCGGGCCTTCCGCTGCGGTGCGTCTCGATCAACGCCGCCGGCGGCTACGACACCCACGCCGATCAGGAGGCCGCCCTCCCGGAGAATCTCCAGATCACCACCCAGAGCCTGCTCGCGTTCCAGCGCGACCTCGAGGCGCGAGGGATCGCCGACCGCGTGCTGGTGAACGTGTGGAGCGAGTTCGGCCGCCGGCCGGAGGAGAACGGCTCGGGCACCGACCACGGCGCGGCCGGCTGCTCGTTCCTCATCGGCAGCCAGGCCTCGGGCCAGATGGTGGGCGAGTTCCCCGGCCTCACCCAGCTCGACGAGGACGACAACCTGCGCTCCACGTCGGACTTCCGCGGCCTTTACCGCGGTCTGCTCGAACAGTGGTTCGGCGTGGATGCCGGGCCGATCATCCCGAACGCATCGCAGTACGCGGCGCCTGTGTTGCTCAAGCCGTAGTTGCCGAGAGCCTCAAAGGGGGGCAAAAATGCCCCCCTTTGCAACCCCCTAACGGCCCGCTTCGCGGCGCCTAGCTCTCCTAGGGCCATCTCGCGTTGTGGGACATGGATTGCGCTCCGCGCCGGACCTAGCCTTTCGGCATGGCGTTTCTGCTCGGCTTCCTGGGCGTGCTGGGCTTCAGCTTCTCGCTGCCGGCTACGCGCCTGGCAGTGGAGGACCTTGACGCGACCTTCGTGGGGCTGGGGCGCGCCGTTGTGGCGGCTGCCCTCGGCGCGGTGCTTCTGCTCGTGCTGCGCCAACCGCGCCCCCGGCGCGACCAGCTGGGGCGGCTCGGGCTGGTGGCCCTCGGCGTCGTAATCGGGTTCCCGCTGTTCACTGCACTCGCCTTGCGCGACCTGACGTCGGCCGATGGCGCCGTGATCATCGCCATCCTCCCCGCCGCCACAGCGGTCATGGCCGTCCTGCGCGCCGGTGAGCGCCCGTCGCGCGGCTTCTGGCTTGCGTCGGGGGCGGGCCTCGTCGCCGTGCTTGTCTTCGCCGCTACCCAGGGGGCCGGCGGCGTGGGGTTGGCCTACTTCTACGTCTTCTGCGCTGTGGGGCTGTGCGCGCTGGGCTACGCGGAGGGCGGCGCGCTCTCACGCGAGCTGGGCGGCTGGCAGACGATCTGCTGGGCGCTGCTGCTCTCCATGCCCGTGGTGGCGCCGTGCGCGATCGCGGCCGCGGTCACGGGCGACCTCTCGGGCGGCACGGACGCCTGGCTCGGCTTCGCCTACGTCTCGCTGGTGAGCATGTTCCTCGGCTTCTTCGCCTGGTACGCGGGGCTGGCGCGCGGCGGTGTGGCGAAGATCGGCCAGGTGCAGCTCGCCCAGCCGGTGCTCACCCTCTGCTGGGCTGCGCTGCTGCTCGGCGAGGAGGTGAGCGTGGCCACGATCGGGGCCGCGCTGGCCGTGCTCGCCAGCGTGGCGCTCACTCAGCGCACACGGGTCACGCTGTCACCAGCAGAGCCGTCCCGAACAGCACCAGAAAGTGGCATGTCTGGTCCACCGCGACCAGCACCAGCGGCACCTCTGCCGCCCCGGGGCCCTTGACCAGAGCGACGTAGCGGCTCAGCAGCCGGCCGTCGTCCTGGATCAGGTGGGGCACGTACACGAGGCCCGGCCGTGGCGAGCGCGGCGCCCGGGCCCAGCTCGCTGTCGATCCAGATCAACGCCGGGACGAACGCCAGCGTGTAGGTGGTGAGATGAGCGAAGAGGGCGCGGCGGCTCTCGCCTCCGGCGCTGAGCCCTCCGTGCTTGTGCGCGGCCTGCCAGTCGGTCTGGAGCAGGAAGTCGCCGGTCAGGTGCGACAGCAGCAGCACGATGAAGGCCTCGGACCAGGGCACCTCTCGTGACCCTACGTTCGCGGGCTGGTTCTGGCAAACGCTGGCGCATCCGCTGCCGCTCGGACAGACTGGGGCGGATGCCCGACCAAGCAACGGGGGAGCCCTCCACCCGCGCGCGGCGGATCGCGGCCTCATTGAGCTCGCTGCGCGTTGCCCTAGCGAACCCGGACCTGCGCCGGGTCCAGATCGCCTGGGCGGGCACACAGTTCGTCGAGTGGTCGTTCGCCCTGGCGGTGTCGGTCTACGCGTTCGACCAGGGCGGGGCGACCGCGGTGGGTGTGGCCGGTCTCGTCCGCCTGCTGCCCGCCGCGCTCGCGGCGCCGCTCGCGGGCCTGCTGGGCGACCGCCACTCGCGCCGCGCCGTGATGATCGCGTCGGCGGTGGCGTCCGCGGCGAGCCTCGGCGCCGCCGCCGCCGCCGCGGCGCTCGAGGCGCCGCCGGGCGTCGTGTACGCGCTCTCGGCGGTCTTCATGGTGGCCGTCAGCGCCTACGCCCCTGCCCAGTCGGCCCTGTTCCCGGTGCTCGCGAACACACCGCAGGAGCTGTCGGCCTCGAACATCACGCTGACCGCGATGGACAACACCGGCTTCCTGGCCGGCATGCTGCTGGGCGGCGTGCTGCTGGGGGTCGCGTCGCCGGAGGCGGTGTTCGCGGTCGCGGCCGCGGTCGCGGCGCTCTCCGCGCTCCTGCTCACGCGCGTGCGGGCGGACAAGGCACCGTCGTACGAGGAGATGCCGGACGAGGCCGGCGGGCTGCGACAGCTGCTGCTGGGCTTTCGGGCGGTGGCCGAGGACAAGGGGCTGCGCCTGGTCACCGTGGTGCTGGCGGCCCTGGCGGTGTACGTGGGCGCCGTCGACGTGCTGATCGTCGTCCTGGCGCTCGACCTCCTGGGCACCAGCGCGGGAACGGTGGGCTACCTGCAGGCGGCCTGGGGTGTCGGCGCGATCGTCGCCGCGCTCGCGCTCGCGGCCATGCTCGGTCGCGGCGCGCTCTCGGCGGGGCTGCTGTGGGGCACGCTGCTGATAGGCACGGCCACGGCTCTGACCGGCGCCGTCCCCACTCTCGCCGTCGCGTTCATCGCTCTGGCCGTGATCGGGGCCGGCTATTCGTTCGTCGAGGTGGCCGGTCGTACGCTCCTCCAGCGGCTCGCGTCGGACGAGGTGCTGGGCCGAGTCTTCGGCCTCCAGGAGACGCTGCGGCTCGGGGGCATGGCCCTCGGCTCGATCGCGGCCCCCGTCCTGGTGACCCTGTTCGGCATCGAGGGTGCACTGGTGGCCACCGGCGCCTTCCTCCCGCTGATCGTGATCGCGTTGTGGGGCGCGCTGCGCGGCTTCGAGGCCGCCAGGCCGGTGCCCGAGCGCCGGTACGAGCTGCTGCGCGGCAGCTCGATCTTCGCGTCGCTCCCAATAGCCACCCTGGAGCGCGTGGCCCACGACCTCACGCCGGTCACGGCCGCCGCCGGAGACGACCTGTGCAGACAGGGGGAGAGCGGCGATCGCTTCTACCTGATCGACAGTGGCGAGGTTCAGGTATTCGTGAACGGCGCGCTCGTGCGCACAGAGATCGCCGGCGAGTCGTTCGGTGAGATCGCGCTGCTCAAGGACTGCCTGCGGACGGCGACGGTCACGGCAACCCGCGAAACCCAGCTGCTCGCGCTCACCCGCGACGAGTTCCTGGGCGCCGTCACCGGCCAGGCGCGCAGCAGCCACACCGCCCGCGAGGTCGCGGACACCCGCCTGGCCGGCGACTCGCAGGCTGCCGTCGCGCGCGGAGGGAAGCGGCCCATGAGGTCACGGCGCCGGCTGCGCTTTCTCATGTTCGCGGTCACAGCGATCACGCTCACCGGGATCGTCTTCGTCGCCTACGCGACGGACGTGCTCCACGACTCCGAGCTGGACACGGTGGACACGCGCTTCTCCATCCGCGGGGAGCAGGACGCGCCCGAGGACGTGGTCGTGATCGCGATCGACGACGTCTCCTTCGGCGAGCTCGGCGTGCGCTGGCCCTTCCCGCGAACCCTGCACGCCAAGGCGATCGATCGCCTGCGCGCGGCCGGAGCGAAGGTGATCGCCTATGACGTGCAGTTCACCGAGCCGAGCGAGGACCCCGAGGAGGACAACGCGCTGATCGAGGCGGTCGGGCGCGCGAAGAACGTGCTGCTGGGCACCGAGGAGGTCGCCAAGGACGGGTCGACCGGCGTGCTGGGCGGCGACGACGTGCTGGCCGAGTACGACGCCGAGGCCGCCAGCGGCGCCTTTCCCAACGATCCGGGCGGCGTGCTCCGGCGCATGTACCACGACGACCGCGGGTTGAAGACGCTGGGGGTGAGAGCCGCGGAGCGCTTCAGCGGGCGGTCGGTCGGCCTGGAGCACTTCGGCGCCGAGAACCAGACCGCCTGGGTCGACTACGCGGGCGGGCCGCGAACCGTGAAGACCTTCTCCTTCTCGCGCCTGATCGACGGCAAGGTGCCGGCGGCCGAGCTGCGCGGCAAGATCGTGGTGGTGGGGCCGGTGGCGCCCTCGCTGCAGGACCTGCATCCCACCTCCTCCTCGGGCGAGGACCTGATGGCCGGCGCGGAGATTCAGGCCAACTCGGCAGCCACCGCGCTCGCCGGCTTCCCCCTCGACGAGGTCCCCGGGGTCGTGAACGTCCTGCTCATCGGCCTGCTCGGCCTGGTTGGTCCCGCGGTGGCGATCCGCTGGGGCCCGGTGCGCGCCGCACTCGCCGGCATCGCCGGGGCCGCGCTGTTCGCGCTCGCGGTGCAGTTCGCGTTCAACAGTGGCGCGATCGTCTCGTTCCTCTATCCGCTGGCGTCACTGGTGCTCGGCGTGGTCGGGGCGCTGGCGGTGTCCGTGGCGGTGGGCGCGTTCGAGCGCGAGCGCGTGAAGGACCTGTTCTCGCGCTTCGTCCCGGAGGCGGTGGTCGGCGAGGTGCTCGCCAACGCGGACGAGGACCTGCGCCTGGGCGGCGAGAGTCGCGTGGTGACGGTCCTCTTCAGCGACGTGCGCGGCTTCACCACGTTTTCCGAGACGCGCGCTCCAAACGAGGTCATCGACGTGCTCAACCGCTATCTCACGATCATGAGCGACGTGGTTGACCGGCACGAGGGGGCGCTCATCTCCTACATGGGCGACGGGATCATGGCCGTCTTCGGAGCGCCGCTGGATCAGCCCGACCACGCCGACCGCGCGCTCGCCGCCGCGCGCGAGATGGTCGGCCCAGCGCTGGAGGCGTTCAACGCTGACGTGCGGGAGGCCGGGCTTCACGACGGGTTCCGCATAGGGATCGGGCTGAACAGCGGCACGGTGATGGCCGGCAACGTGGGCTCTGAGCGGCGGATGGAGTACACGACGATCGGAGACGCCACCAACACCGCGTCACGGCTCGAGGGGATGACCAAGAACTCGGGGTGGGCGGTATTCGTCGCCGACTCGACCAAGGGGATGCTCACCCGCACGGTCGAGCGACCTCGTGCACGTGGACGACTTCGAGGTACGCGGGCGCCAGGCCCGGATCACGATCTGGTCGATCGAGGCCGCGAGGGCCGAGTAGCGGCGGAGAGTGCGGCGGGGGCGGTTGGTAGCGTTGCCTAGGTGAGCGAAGCCGCCGCGCTCGACCATCTGGACCTGCTCGCGCAGGGCAAGGTCCGCGATATCTACGCCGTGGGCGAGGATCGCCTGCTGCTGGTCGCGTCCGATCGCATCTCCACCTATGACGTGGTGCATCCGACGCCGATTCCCGACAAGGGCAAGGTGCTCACGGGCATGTCGGCGTTCTGGTTCGACCGCACGGGCGACATCTGCCCCAACCACGTCGTCTCGTTCACCGATGTCCCGGACGAGGTGCGCGGGCCGCGGCGTGCTGGTCGAGAAGCTGGAGATGGTGCCGGTGGAGTGCGTGGTTCGCGGCTACATCACCGGATCGGGCTGGAAGGACTACCAGCGAAGCGGCGAGATCTGCGGCATCGCGCTGCCCGAGGGCCTCGAGGAGTCCGAGCAGCTCCCCGAGCCGATCTTCACGCCGGCCACCAAGGCCGACGTGGGCGATCACGACGAGAACGTGGACTTCGATCGGGCCGCCGAGATCGTGGGCGACCGCCCGCTGCTCGAGGAGCTTCGCCGCCTGTCGATCGACCGTCTACACCCACGCGGCCGAGCACGCGCGCGAGCGCGGGATCATCCTGGCCGACACCAAGTTCGAGTTCGGCCGCCGTCCCGACGGCACGATCGTGCTCGGCGACGAGGTGCTCACCCCGGACTCGTCGCGCTTCTGGCCCGCCGACGGCTACGAGCCCGGGCGCGGCCAGCCGAGCTTCGACAAGCAGTACGTGCGCGACTGGGCCACGCAGTCGGGCTGGGACAAGGCCCCGCCCGCGCCGCCGCTGCCCGGAGACGTGATCGCGCGCACGCGTGAGCTGTACGTGGACGCGTACGAGCGGATCACTGGCGAGCCATTCAGCGCCTGGCTCGAGCGGTCGGGCGTGTGAAGGCGCGGGTCCTCATCCGCCCCAAGGAGGGCATCCTCGACCCCCAGGGCCAGGCGGTGGAGCGCGCTCTGCCCGCGCTCGGGTTCGAAGGCGTGGAGAACGTGCGGATCGGGCGGATGGTGGAGCTCGAGGTGGGTGAGACCGACCGCGTGCACGAGATGTGCGAGCGCCTGCTCGCAAATCCGTTGATCGAGGATTACGAAGTGCTGGTGGTCGAATGAGGTTCGGCGTCGTCCGCTTCCCTGGCAGCTGCGACGAGCTCGACGCGCTCATGGCCTGCCGCCGCTACGCCGACGCCGAGCTGCTCTGGCACGGCGATAGCGAGCTGAAGGGAGTCGACGCCATCGTGATCCCCGGCGGCTTCTCCTATGGCGACTACCTGCGGGTGGGGGCGATCGCCCGCTTCTCCCCGGTGATGGAGTCGGTCAGCGCGTTCGCGCTCGACGGTGGCCCGGTGCTGGGCATCTGCAACGGCTTCCAGGTTCTGTGCGAGGCCGGGCTGCTGCCCGGCGCGCTGCTGCCCAACGCGGGCCGGCGATTCGTCTTCCGCCAGGTGGAGCTGGACGTGGTGAACGCCTCCACGCCGTTCAGCCGCGCCTGCGAGGGGGGCGACACCCTCTCGATCCCGGTCAAGCACACCACTGGCCGCTACTACGCGCCGGACGAGGCGCTGACCGAGCTGGACGCCCACGGGCAGATCATCCTTCGCTACGCGGAGGGCCAGAACCCCAACGGCTCGGCGCTCGACATCGCCGCGGTCTGCAACCGCGCCAAGAACGTGATGGGCCTGATGCCTCACCCCGAGCACGCCGTGGACCCGCTCACCGGCTCGTCCGACGGCGCCTGCCTGTTCGAGTCGCTCGTCGCGCACGTGGACGAGCTCGTCGCGGCGCGTGACCACCACCGCCACTCACCGCGAGCTCGGCCTCACCGACTCCGAGTTCGAGCTGATCGCCGAGAAGCTCGGCCGCGAGCCCAACGGCCTGGAGCTGGCTGTGTTCTCGCTGATGTGGTCGGAGCACTGCGCCTACAAGCACTCCAAGAAGCTCCTGGGCCGGCTGCCCACCGAGGGGCCGCACCTGCTGATGGGGCCGGGCGAGAACGCGGGCGCCGTGTCGGTCGGGGACGGGCTGGCGATCGCGTTCAAGGTCGAGTCCCACAACCACCCCAGCGCCGTGGAGCCGTTCCAGGGCGCCGCCACCGGCGTCGGCGGCATTCTGCGCGACGTGTTCGCGGTCGGCGCCAGGCCGATCGCCGTGCTCGACTCGCTGCGGTTCGGCGAGCTCGACTCCACCCGCTCGCGCTTCCTGCTCGACGGCGCCGTGTCCGGCATCGGCCACTACGGCAACTCGATCGGCGTGCCGACGGTGGGCGGCGAGGTCTACTTCGAGGGCCCTACGAGCAGAACTGCCTGGTGAACGCGATGTGCCTGGGCATCGCGCGCGAGGATCGCCTGATTCGCAGCGCGGCCGCCGGGGTGGGCAACGTGCTGGTGCTGATGGGCGCGCGGACGGGCCGCGACGGCATCGGCGGGGCGTCGGTGCTGGCGTCGGCAGAGCTCGACGACGACGACGCGTCCAAGCGCCCGTCGGTGCAGATCGGCGACCCGTTCGAGGAGAAGCGGGTGATGGAGTGCTGCCTCGAGCTGCTCGAGCGCGGCACGCTCGCCTCGCTGCAGGACCTGGGCGCGGCCGGCCTGTCGTCGTCCTCGTCGGAGATGGCGTCGAAGGGCGAGGTCGGCCTCGACATCGACGTGTCCAAGGTGCCGCTGCGCGAGGACGACATGGAGCCGTTCGAGATCATGATCTCGGAGTCACAGGAGCGGATGCTGTGCGTGGTGGAGCCCGGCAAGCTCGCGGAGCTGCAGGAGGTGTGCGACCGCTGGGAGGTGCGCTCGACCGCCATCGGCCAGGTCACGGAGTCGCGCAGACTGCGCGTGCTGGACGGCGACGAGGTGGTGGGCGACATGCCCGTGGAGGCGCTCGTCGACGACTGCCCGCTCTATGACCTCGAGCCGGCCGAGCCGTCGGCGCAGATCTACCCGGCGCCCGAGGGCTCGCTGTCCACCGAGGACCCGGCGAGAGGTGCTGCTGGCGCTCCTGGGCTCGTCCAACATCAGCTCACGCCGGTCGCTGTTCGAGCAGTACGACGCGGTGGTGCAGTCGCGCACCGTGCGCCGGCCCGAGCAGGCGGACGCCGCGGTGCTGCAGCTCGCCCACGACGGTGCCGAGGGCGCCATCGCGGTCTCGATCGACGGCAACGGCCGCCGCGTGGCGTGCGATCCCTACTGGGGCACCATCGAGGCGGTGCTGGAGTGCGCCGCCAACCTCGCCTGCGTGGGCGCGGAGCCGCTGGGCCTCACCAACTGCCTGAACTTCGGCAACCCCGAGAAGCCGCACGTGGCGTGGCAGCTGGAGCGCTCGGTGGCCGGGATGACGGATGCGCTGGAGGCGCTCGGCGTGCCGGTCGTGGGCGGCAACGTGTCGCTCTACAACGAGTCTGGCGACGGCCCCATCTACCCGACCCCGGTCGTAGGGATGGTGGGCGCGCTGCCCGACGCGGGGCAGACGGCGCCGACCGGGTTCCAGAACGAGGGCGACACGATCGCCTTCGCGGGCGAGTTCGACCCGCACCTCCCGGGGAGCGAGCTCGCGAAGCTGCGCGGCGAGGAACTGCCCACCGAGCTGCCGGAGCGCGACCTCGCCAAGGCGCGGGCCGCTCAGGAGGCGGTGCGCGACGCGGTGCGCGCGGGCGACCTCGCTTCCGCACACGACGTGGCCGAGGGCGGCTTCCTGACGGCCGTCGCCGAGTCCTGCCTGGCGGGTGGGCTCGGCGCCGAGCTGATCGAGGTGCCCGACGAGGATCCGTTGCTGTGGCTGTTCGGCGAGTGCCCCGGCGCCGGCTTCGTGGTCTCGGGCTCGGCCGAGGCGATAGAGCGCCTCGGCGAGAGCACGCCGCTCACGGTGTTCGGCACGGTCGGCGGCGAGGCGCTGCGCGGCGGCGACTCGCTCGAGGTCTCGCTCGACGACCTGCGTGCCGCGCACGGCTCGCTGGCCGCCGCGTTCGCCTGAGCGCTGACGCCGAGACCGTGGGAGAAACAAGCCCGGAACCACGGCGGACGCCCCGGAGGCGCCGCCGGTCCGACTTGGGTGCGCCTGGGCTTACCCGATCACGAACCCGCTCATGGAGCAGTCGAAGGTGCCGACGGCTTGATCAGCGTGTACAGGACCCGCACCGGCCTGCCGGTGGCGGCGTTCGAGAGGCCGGCCTGCCCGGTCGTTTGATCGTCTGTACCGCTGGCCGCGTCACTCGAAGGCGCCGTTGGCGACCGCCTTGTTCGCAACGTTCTCGTACTTGATCTCGGCAAGGTCGCCAGACTCGTTGTAGCACGCAGGTTGTTGTCACCGCCCTGGCAGCGAGGCCTCAAGTCGCATCCCGCCGACCGAGGCGAGCGTCGTGTCGGCGGTGGTGCTGGCCTGCCGGTAGAGGAACGGAACTACCGCGCTGACCGCCGACCGTGTTCGCATTGCCGGCGGCGGTCGCGTTCGTTGCGTTGGCCGCGGTCGCCGCGTTGTCCGCCTGGGTCGCCGACCCGACCTTGCCGAGAGAGCTCTCGTCCACGTCGGATCCCGTGACGGAGTTGTTCCTCATGTCGGAACCCCTGAGCGTGGAGTTCCTCACGTCCCCGGTGACGATCGAGCTGTTCTTGATGTCTTTGCTCGCGACGGAGTTGTTCTTGATCTCGCGGCCGTCGATCGAGCCTGTGGCGGCGGCGTAGCCGACGCCGCCAAGGGCGACAAACAGCGATATGCAGGCGATCACCAACGCGGGCGAGGGCCTGCCGAGCTTGATGCGCATCGTTCACAACCTCCCTGGTAGAAACGGGCGTTGCGGTCACCCAACCAGAAACCGTTCCACCCGGCGACCGCCACACCCGCTGGTACCCTCGAAGGGCCGCGTCACTCTTCATGAACGACCCCATCCCAGATCGCGACGGCCCGCGCGACGAATGTGGCGTCTTCGGCGTATACGCGCCGGAGTCCGAGGTGTCGCGCCTTGCCTACTTCGCGCTCTTCGCGCTCCAGCACCGGGGCCAGGAGTCGGCGGGCATCGCCGTCTGCGAGGGCGGTCACATCATGACCGTGCGCGACCTCGGGCTGGTCAACCAGGTCTTCGACGAGCAGAAGCTCAAGGCGCTCACCGGCTCGATGGCCCTCGGCCACGTGCGCTACTCCACCACGGGCTCGTCGGCGTGGGAGAACGCGCAGCCGGTCTACCGCTCCGACCGCCGCCAGGTGGCGCTCGCCCACAACGGCAACCTCATCAACGCCGTCGAGCTGCACTCAGAGCTCACCGACAAGGGCGTGGAGTTCCGCTCGACCTCCGACTCGGAGATCATCGCCGCGCTGCTCTCCACGCACGAGGCGGACACGATCGAGGAGGCGCTCGTCGACGTGATGCCGCGCCTGCAGGGCGCGTTCTCCACCGTGGTCATGACCCAGGAGAAGGTGATCGCGTTCCGCGACGGCGCCGGCCTGCGGCCCCTCTCGCTCGGCCGGATCGGCGACCGCTACTGCGTGGCGTCCGAGAGCTGCGCCTTCGACATCATCGGCGCGGAGCTCATGCGCGAGATCTCACCGGGGGAGATGATCTCGATCGGCGACAAGGGGATCACCGCCAAGCAGGTGGTCGACTCGCCGCGCAAGGCCTTCTGCGTCTTCGAGCACATCTACTTCGCCCGCCCCGACTCCATCCTCGAGGGCAACCGCACGCAGGTGTCGCGGCGCAAGATGGGCGAGATCCTCTGGCGCGAGGCGCCGGTGGAGGCCGACGTGGTGATCGCCGTGCCGGACTCGGGCAACCCGGCCGCCGCGGGCTACGCGAAGGCATCGGGCCTTCCGCGCGACGATGGCCTGATCAAGAACCGCTACGTGGCGCGCACGTTCATCCAGCCCGGCCAGGAGCTGCGCAAGCACGGCCTGCGGATGAAGTTCAACCCGCTGCGTGAGGTCGTGGAGGGCAAGCGGCTCGTGGTGGTGGACGACTCGATCGTGCGCGGCAACACCACCCGCCAGATCGTGGGGATGCTCCGCGACGCCGGCGCGCGCGAGGTGCACATGCGCATCTCGGCGCCGCCGATCCGGTATCCCTGCCACTACGGCATCGACATGTCGACCAAGCAGGAGATGGTGGCCCACGGCCGGACCGTCGACGAGATCGCCGAGGAGCTGGGGGGCAGACTCCATCGCCTACCTCTCGCTGGAGGGCGTATACGAGGCCATCCGCGGCGAGCGCGCCACCCACTGCGACGCCTGCTTCTCCGGCGAGTACCCGCTGGAGCGCACCGACACCGCGAACGGCAAGTTCGCGCTCGAAGACCTCGCCGTAGTCCGCACCTAGCGCCTTCTTCGTCACCGCTCGCACCAACTTCGCAACAGCGTGCCAGCGACTTCCGGGTGCGCCGGTACTGTCGAGCCCGATGGATCTCCACGCCTCACTGAAGGCCAATTTCGGCTTCGACCGCTTCCGCCCCGGGCAGCTCGAGGCCTGCACCGCCGCGCTCGCCGATCGCGACGTGCTGGTGGTCATGCCCACCGGCTCGGGCAAGTCGCTCTGCTACCAGCTGCCCGCCCTGATGAGGGACGACCTCACGGTGGTCGTGTCGCCGCTGGTGGCGCTCATGCAGGATCAGGTCGACGCGCTGAACGCCGGTGGCCATGGCGACTCCGTGGCTCTGGTCAACGCGCAGCAGGACACGGCGGCGAACGCGGCCGTGATCGAGCGGGCGCTGGCGGGCGAGCTGCGACTGCTCTACGTGGCGCCCGAGCGGTTCTCCTCGCCGGGGTTCGTCGCGCGCATGGAGCAGGTGCGCGTCGGGCTGTTCGTGGTCGACGAGGCGCACTGCGTCTCGCAGTGGGGGCACGACTTCCGGCCCGACTACTTCCGCCTCGCCGACGCCGCCCGCCACGTGGGCGCGGCCGCCATCGTCGCGTCCACGGCCACCGCCACGCCGCGGGTGGCGCTCGACATCGCGCGCCGGCTCGGGCTGCGCGAGGCGCTGCGGGTGTCGACCGGCTTCGACCGGCCGAACGTCTCGTTTGCGGTCGTGCGCCCCGCGCCGCACGAGAAGCAGCCGCTGATCACGGAGGCCCTGCGCCGGCCGGACTCGCTGCCGGCCATCGTCTACTCGGGCACGCGCGCGGGCGCGGAGGAGATCGCCGAGTCACTCACCCGCGACCTGGGGGAGGAGGCGGCCGCCTACCACGCGGGTCTCGACCGTCAGACGCGATCCTCGGTCCAGCGGCGGTTCCTGGCCGACGACGTGCGGGTGATCGTCGCCACCAACGCCTTCGGGATGGGCGTCGACAAGCCCAACGTCAGGACGGTGGTGCACGCCGGCACGCCTTCCTCGCTGGAGGCCTACTACCAGGAGGCGGGCCGCGCGGGCCGCGACGGCCTCCCGGCCCGGGCGCTGCTGCTCGCGGAGAACCGCGACAAGGCGCTGCACGTGCACTTCATCAAGCGCGAGGAGGTCGATCCGGAGTTGCCCGCGGCGCTTGCCGCCAGGCTCATCGCGGCGGCCGACGGCGACGGCCGCTACGCGCTGGACGCGCGCGGAGCTCGCGCGGCTGGTGGGCGGCGGCAGCGACCGCCTGCGCGCATTGCTCGGGCACCTCGCTCGGGCGCAGGTCATCCTGCCCTCGCCGTCGTCGCCCGACCGCGTGGCCGGCCGGCTGTCCGAGCGGGGCTTCGACCAGAGGGCGGCCGTGGCCTGCCGTGCCTCGGTGGAGGACGGCGCGCGCTCGCGCTGGCGCCAGTACCGGGAGATCTGGGCGTACGTGGAGAGGAAACGGATTGCCGCCGCCGGGCGATCCTGCGCCACTTCGGCGACAACGCCGATCCGGCCGAGCGGCCCGACGGCGCCGCCTGCTGCGACGTCTGCGACGGCGGCCTGGCGCCCGAGCTGCCGCCACCGTCGCTGGAGGCGGTCGCCGACCTCGACGACGCAATCGTGTCGGTGGCGCGCTCCGCGCGGCCCGCCGTGGGGCGCACCACGTGCGCGGAGATCATCCACGGAGCCCGCACCAAGAAGATCGAGCGCAACTCATACAACGGCCTGCCCGCGTACGGGACCTCCGCCCAGATGCGCCGAGCCGACATACTCGCGCGCGTGGACGAGTTGATCGAGGCCGGTGTGATCAGAACCTCGGGTGGGCCCTACCCGGTGCTGCAGGCGGCGTAGTGTCGTCCTTCCGCGTGGCCGTCCTCGTCTCGGGCGAGGGCAGCAACCTGCAGGCGATCCTCGACACGGTGCACGGCCGTGACGCCGTCGAGGTCGTGTGCGTGGCGTCCAACCGAGCCGAGGCCCGCGGGCTCGAGCGGGCGGCGGGCGCGGGAATCGAGACGGGGTCTTCGCGGGCGGCTCCGGACCGCGACGCCAGGGACGCGCAGCTCGCGCGACTGGCTTGCCGAGCGCGAGGTCGACCTGGTCGTGCTCGCGGGCTTCATGGAGCTGCTCGGCTCCGTATTCATCAGGCGCTTCGAGGGCCGCATCATCAACGTGCATCCGTCGCTGCTGCCGGCGTTCCCGGGCATCCGGGCGATCGAGCAGGCGGTGGAGTACGGCGTCCAGGTGATGGGTGTGACCGTCCATTTCGTGGATGAAGGGGTGGACAGCGGGCCGGTCCTGTTGCAGGAGTCCTTCGAGCTTCCATATCCTCGCGACATCGAGGCGATCGAGCAGCGCGTCCACGAGATCGAGCACCGCCTGCTCCCGCGGGCCGTTGGCCTCATCGCGGCCGGCGCGGTGTCCCGCGACGACCACAACCCGAGGATCGTGAGGATCGATGGCGACGGCTGAGGGCGCGGGCGTCACCGCCCCCGCGGAGGTGCGAGTGCAGCGCGCGCTGCTCTCGGTGTCGGACAAGCGGGGGCTGGTCGACTTCGCGCGCGGCCTTCTCGACCTCGGGGTGGAGATCATCTCCACGGGCGGCACGGCCAAGGAGCTCGCGGACGCCGGAATCGAGACCCGGTCGGTCGAGGACTACACGGGCTTCCCGGAGATCCTCAACGGCCGGGTCAAGACGCTGAACCCGCGCATCTACGCGGGGCTGCTGGCGGTGCGGTCCGATCCCGCGCACATCGCCACCCTCGGCGAGCAGGAGATCGAGCCGATCGACCTGGTGTGCGTGAACCTGTATCCGTTCGAGCGCGTGGCCGGCAAACGCGGCGTGAGCGAGGAGGAGGTCCTCGAGAACATCGACATCGGCGGCCCGACGCTGATCCGCGCGGCCGCCAAGAACCATCCGTTCGCGGCCGTGGTCACGTCGCCCGAGAGCTACGACGCGGTGCTGTCCGAGCTCGGCGGCTCGGGCGGGCTGCTGGAGGCGCGCACCCGTGAGGCGCTGGCGCTGGAGGCGTTCTCCTACACCGCGCGCTACGACGCATCGATCTCGCGCTGGTTCGCCGAGCGCGAGGAGGACTTCCCCGTACAGGACACCCGCGCCTACGAGAAGGTGCTCGACCTCGCCTACGGCGAGAACCCCCACCAGCGGGCCGCGTACTACCAGCAGGCCGGGGCGCGCACCCACCTGCTCTCGATGGTGGCGAAGCTGCACGGCCGGGAGCTGTCGTTCAACAACCTGCTCGACCTCGATTCGGGCCGGCGTCTGACCGACGAGTTCGAGGTGCCCGCCGCGGTGATCGTGAAGCACAACAATCCGTGCGGCTGTGCGGTGGGGGCGACCGTCGACGAGGCGTTCGCACGCGCCCTGGCCACCGACAGCATGAGCGCGTTCGGCGGGGTCATGTGCTTCAACCGCCGGGTCGACAAGTCGTTGGCGGAGAAGCTCAACGCGATGTTCGTGGAGCTGGTGTTCGCACCCGGCTACGACGAGGACGCCCTCGAGCTGCTGCAGAGCAAGGAGAACCTGCGCATCCTCGAGGACTCCGAGCGGCGCACTCCGTCGGTCACCGAGCAGGACCTGAAGCGCGTGCGCGGCGGCATGCTGATCCAGGATCGCGATCTCGGTCCGGAGACCCGCGAGGAGATGCAGGTGGTCACCGAGCGCAAGCCGACCGAGGCCGAGTGGGGCGAGATGATGTTCGCCTGGCGCGTGTGCAAGCACGTGCGCTCGAACGCGATCGTGCTCTCGCGCGACCTCGGCACGGCGGGCATCGGGGCCGGGCAGATGAGCCGTGTCGACTCGGTGCGGATCGCCGTCGAGAAGGCCGCCGCCGCGGACATCCCGCTGGACGCCGCCGTCATGGCCTCCGACGCCTTCTTCCCCTTTGCCGACGGCCCCCAGGTGGCGATCGACGCCGGCGTGCGCACGATCATCCAGCCGGGCGGATCGCAGCGCGATTTGGAGGTCGTAGATGCATGCGACGCTGCAGGCGTCGCGATGGTCTTCACCTCTCGCCGGCATTTCCGCCACTGAGTCCGTGCATTTCGGCGCAATTTGCGCCCTTTCGAGCAGGACGTCCTCGCGCGCGTGGGTAAATGCCCATCGAAGGACCATGGGGTGAGCGCCAGGACGGCGAGACACAGAGGGAGGATGCGATGCATCACGTCTCGGCCATGCCGCGGGACCTGTTGGAGGCGGAGTACACACCGGCGCCGCGCTGGCGCCGTTTCGGCCCAGAGCCGGGCGAGGTGCGCTGCGAGTGCCTCGTCTGCAGCGCGCACGCGTTCGCGTTGCCCGAGGTCGAGGGATCGGGCCGCTGCGGGAACTGCGGTAGCCACGAGCTGAAGCCGCTGGGGTCGCTGGCGGCTTAGGGCGGGCGCTGGGGCGCTCGGGGAGATGCCCCCGGTCGGGAATCGAACCGCGCGATCTCGCGCGATTAAAAGGCGGCTCGCTCTAGCCACTGAAGCTACGGGGGCGGGGGAAGCTTAGGTCAGCAGATTGGCCCGCATGGCCGCGGCATAGCCCCCGGGGAGAATCGAACTCCCGTTACCGGCTTGAAAAGCCGGGGTCTTCACCACTAGACGAGGGGCCGCGCCGGAAAGTACTAGGCAGCTGCCGCGTCCCGCTCGGCGTCATAGCCCCCGCACGACGCCGCGAACACCAGCAGCGAAATCACGAGGCCCACGATGTGGCCCGCCACCAGGCCGACGAGGAATCCAGCGACGCCGCCGGCGAGCGCCGCGAACAGCACCAGGCCGGCCGGCAGGGAGAGGATGCGGCCGGTGAGCAGCGAGCAGCCCGCCCAGGCGATCGGGCCGACGACCCAGCCGTAGTCCTCGAAGAAGTCCTTGTCCAGCGCAAGGGCGAGCACGAGGAAGAGCAGGCCGACGCTGGCCGCCTGAACCACGAGAGAACGCCAGAAGAGCCGCTGATCCACGCGGCGTGATTCTAGGGACCGCTACGCTCGTCGGCCCCGGGCGGTTAGCTCAGTTGGTAGAGCGCTCGCCTTACAAGCGAGAGGTCGCCCGTTCGAGCCGGGCACTGCCCATCTTCAAGAAGCAGCCGAGCCACTTCGCGGCAGCCAGCGCGGAGTGGAGCGTTTGTATTCGCGGTACGGCTCCCCGAACCGAGCCTCGAGCCCCGGCTCCTCGATGAGCGCGAAATAGACCGTGTTGATCACCAGGAAGGCGGCGGCCCAGATCAGCAGGCCGGCCGATGCGAACAAGAGGGCCTCGCCGAGCAAGATGCCGAAGACGCCGCTGATCATGGGGTTTCCGCACATGGCGGTATGGCCCAACTGCGACGAGGTTGCGTGTCGGATCCCACGGCGCGAGCGTGCCGTCACCGATCGACGCGAACAGCCGGACGGTCCAGAGCCACAGGACAAAGCCGGCGATCAGGATCGACGCCCCGATGGCGCCAAGCAGCACCCGAAGGCTGCCGGAGGCAAATGGCGCCTCGTTGCGGAGGATGAGCCACGGAACGAGCAACCGTCACGCTCCCCGGCAACACCACGATGGCCGTCAGGTGGCGCAGGCTAGTCAGCCCACCAGTCGCGCCGGCCCTCCACGTCGTCGCGCGGATCGTCGCCGAGATTGGGTGCACCGACGACGAGGATCTCGAGGCCCTCCGGCCCGGCCTCGTAGCCTCGCCACGTACCGGGCGGGACGCGCACCACATCCCACTTCTTGACCTCGACGACCTCGTCGTCGAGCTTCATCCGCCCGCTCCCGCCCACGACCACGTACAGCTCCTCCTGCTGCTCATGCGTGTGGCCGTACGGGAAGCGATAGCCGGGCGGGATGCGCTGGTAGCCGAGGCCGGACTGCTCGAGCTCGAGCGCCTTGGTCGCGAGGCGGAACTCCAGGTCCGGCGCGCCGTCGAAGTTGGACCCGACGTCCTCCAGATCCTCCTTGAGGTTCCTGAGCGTGAACGGCACGGCGCGCGATTCTATTCTCCGCGATCCTAGTCAGGGCGCGCGGCCGAGCGGCACGAGCAGCGTCCCGGAGGGCCCGCTCCTCACCTCGAACACCTCGATCTCGTTGCGGCCCGGGCGCAGGCTGGGCTCCGGGACCATCATCGAGAACAGCTCGCCCGGCGCACGGGCGCTGCGACCGACGGCCTCAATTCGTGAGTTCACCGCCACGGCGAGGTCCCGTACGCCGTCCCCGCCTCCGAGCACATCCCCGGCCACGACGCTCGGGACGAAGCCCGAGCGGGGCGTGACCGCGCCGTAGCGCTCCGGCCACCTGAACGCGGCAGTAACGCCGCCTGGCGCTGCGACCGCCAGCTCGGAGGTCCGTCGCCCCAGAAGTTCCGCGTGCGGGCCGATGCGGTAGATGGACGGCCACGAACCCCAGCCGAACGTCCGCAGCCGCCGGGCCGTGTGCGCGGAGCGGCGGCGCTCGAACTCCGCGGCGCCCATCTCGACGTGCCCCGCGAAGCCGCGGATTACCATCCTCACGCGTCGGCGTGCCCGCACCGTTCGACTCGAGGCCGCCCGCCCGTCCAGCCGCCACGGGATGCGGATCCCCAGGAGCCGGGCCATGGTCGGCATGATGTCCACCGACCGGACATAGGAGCGGTCGACCGCTCCGCGGCGCTGCCCCGGGCGCTTGATGATCAGCGGGACGGGTGCGATGCGGTCGACCAGCTGCGAGGTCACGCGCCGCCGGTCGGTGAGGCCGGGCTCGAAGGCGATGCCGTGGTCGGCCGTGATGACCACGAGCGTCTTGTCGTAGAGGCGCGTCTTGCGCAGCCGTGCGATGAGCTCTCCGATTGCGCGGTCGACCGCCCCGAGCTGGAGGAGATGGCGCTGCTCGGAGTGCCGGGTGAGAAACTGGTGCGAGAACCCGCCGGGCCCGGTGAGCCAGTTGGCCCAGGCGGGGTCGTCGGCCAGGCTCAGGCGGCCCGAGGGCAGGTAGACCCAGGGGTGGTGGGGCAGGAGCGAGTGGTGGAAGGTGAACGTGGGGCGGCCCCGCTGGATCGATCGGAACGTCTGGCGCAGCCGCTCGAAGCGGCCCGCCGCGACCAGCGCGTCGAAGCCCCTCCCCAGCAGCTGCTGGCACCCGTCGGTATTGCAGAGCGACGTGATCTCCTCGGTGGAGTGCAGCCGGTAACCCCGCCGGGAGAGAAGCCGGAAGATGTTCCTGCGGTGATCGCGCACGAACTCGGTCTCGTTCTTGCGCGGCCAGCGGCCGTCGAGGATCGCCGGCACCGCGCGAACGGTCCAGTCCGCGACCGTGGTCGCGTTCGGATACCAGGTGGAATCGCCGGCCAGCCTGGCGAGGTTCGGGAACCGCCCGGAGTCGATGCGCCCGCCCGGCCCGAGCAGCGAGTCCGCGGGGAACTCGTCGAACACGAGCATCACCACGTGCGGCTTGCCCGCGGCCACCGCCCTCTCGGGCGCCGCGATCGCCGGGGCCGCCATGGCCACCCCCGCCAGGACCAGGGCGAGTCCTCTCACCCGGCCAAGCTACACCCGAAACCGGGATCGGGCATCCGGGCGGCAGGGTCGCGGCCTCATAGCGCGAAAACCGCACCGATGGAAGCCTTCGGCATCCCTGAGACAGCAGCGCTGCTCGACCTACCGCCGCCCGCCGTGCGGACGATGATCGAGGAGGGCGAGTTGGAGGCGCGCCAGGTCGACGGTCGCTGGCGCGTGACCAGGTACGCGATCGAGCGCGCGCGAGTGAGGATGCATCCCGGGCCGCGCCCCGTCGGGGAGGCGGACCTGCCGATGCGTGAGCCGGCTCTGGGTGAGATCGACGGCCGGCTCGCGGCCATCGAGCGGCGCCTGGAGCGCCTCGAGGTCAGCCGGTCCGAGGACGAGCCGGGCGAGCTCCGGCCCGCGCTCGCTCACCTCTTCAGGCCCGAGCCGGACTAGCGCGGGCGCTTCAGGCGTCCGCGCGCCACTGCCGCCCTGGTGGTGCCCCACGGCGACGGCGATTGCGCCGTCAGGCGGACCACCAGCCGCCCACGCTGCGCCAGCAGCTGCCGAGCGCGCTTGGTCAGGCGGACGGTCAGCACCTTGCTCGCTCCCGCGCGCAGGGCGACGCGGGCGACCCGTGCCAGCCGGCGCCCGCGGCGGGTGACGGCGAGCGTCCCCGAGCAGTCGCGCACCGGCTCCGGGCAGGCGACCCGGATGCGCACCGTGCCCTTTCGCCGGGCCCGCATCCCGCGCTTGCCGATACGCGCCACGGCCTGCCCGCCGTGCTCGCGATGCGTGCGCCGGTAGGCCGCGCACTGGGCGTCACGCGCCGAGCTGTCGGAGATGGTGGTGCCGGCCTTGATCAGCTGGGCCTGAGCCAGCGCGTAGTTCTCGATGAACTCGGCGGCGGCGCGGCGCTGCTGGATCGTGTCCGCGGCGGCGAGCAGCTCCGCGTTGCGCCACACCCCCTCGCGCCAGCCCTGGAGGGTCTGGAAGATCGCCGCGTCGTCGTAAAGGGTGCCGGGCGCGTCGATGTCGTCGACGGTCGAGTCGTAACGCGCGGCCAGCTCCCTGAGTACGTCGTCGTACAACGGGTGGAGCACGCGGTTGCCGCGGTCGTGGTCGGGCTTGCGGGTGTTGCCCTTCGGATCGGTCAGGCCCAGTGCCTCGAGCAGGAACGGCATGTCGCGGTTGATGTGCGCGTTCATCGACATCAGCAGATTGCCCTGGCCGCTCACCGATCGGTTGCGCCCGGCGTCCAGCGCCTCCTGCCAGGCCGGCGGCACCTTGGCGCGGTCGCCCCGCGCCCAGGCGTCGAACGCCCGGAAGTACATCCGCGCGAACACCTTGTCCTCGTGGTTGAGGTACTTCGGCTCGGCGTAGAGGTCGTTCTTCAGCACGGTGCGCCGGATCGCCTCGGTCACGCGGATGTAGGTGATCCCGAACGCGGAGTTGTGGTCGCAGGTGGCGTAGCGGCGGTCGAAGCGCCGGTACATCTCGGTCAGCGTGTCCTCGATGCAGGCGTTGCTGCCGTCCACGCAGTCGCGCTCGCGACTCGGGTGGTAGGGCGTGGCGAACCCCGGCAGCAGTGGGTTCCAGTCGAGGAAGGGCGCCTCCTGGGCGGGGGCGGGCGCGGGCGTGGCAAGGGCAACCGCCGCGGCGCACGCCGCTCCGGCCAGAACCGTCAGGACTCCCGAGCGACCTCCCATCGCAAGGGTGATTGTGGCACCGCTTCGCCCGTGGTGCGCAGGATCACCCCGGCCACCTGCTCGGGGTCGTCCCACGTGGGAACGTGGCCGCAGTCGCGCAGCACCTCCGTGCGCACTCGCGAAGGCAACGACTCGGGCGGGTAGACGGAGCGGTCGCGCTCGGCCCACGCCAGCGCGATCGGCACGCGGATCTCCTCGAACCCCTCGAACAGCGCCTTGCGCATCTCCTGGTTGGCGCGGTCGAAGCCGGGAGCGGTGGCGTACGCGCGAAAGAGGCGGTAGGCGTCCGCCGGGGGCACCCGCTCGGGATGGGCCATCGGCCCGCCCAGCGCCAGGCGGCGGCCGCGGCGGGTGCGTAGCAGCGGCCTGGCGAACGGAAGAACACGTCGGGCCGTCCTACGCGCCACCTCCGACCGCGGGCCGAGGACGCGGCGCCAGAAGCCCGCCGTGCATAGCCCGGTCACGCTGAGGCAGCGATCGGTCTTGGCGAACTCGAGCGCCACCCAGCCACCTAGAGAGAGGCCGGCCACGTGCGCGCGTGCAACCCCGATGTCCTCGAGGGTGGCGCCGATCGTCGCGGCGAGCTCGCCGGCGGTGGCTCGCCGGCTCTCGGGCAGCTCGGGCGACTCGCCGAAGCCGGGCATGTCCACCGCGATGCAGTCGTGGTGGTCGGTCAGGAACGGCAACACGGGGTGCCACACCCCACGGTCGGCGCCGAGGGGGTGGATGAGCACCAGGGGCGGACCCGTCCCGGCGCGGTCGTATTCGAGGAAGGCCATGCGAGCTATACGGCACACTTTGGCGGATGGATCTGACCGGACGCACCGCGCTGGTGACCGGGTCCAACCGTGGCATCGGCAAAGCGATCCTCGATGCGCTTGCGCGCGAGCCGCTCGGGCTGCTGCTCGCCGGCATGCGCTCCCCGGAGAAGTTCGAGCCGCCGGCGGTGATGCGCGCGAAGGAGGTGCGCCCGGTGAAGATCGACCTGGCGTCGCGCGAGGCGATCCACGAGAGCGTCTATGGCCTCGGCGACCTGTCCTCGGAGATCGACCTGATCGTGAACAACGCGGGGCTCATGACCGGCGGCCTGCTCGAGGAGCAGGACATCGGCGAGATCTACGCGATGATTCAGGCGAACCTCACCGCCGTCATTCATCTGACCCAGGCCGTGCTGCCGGGGATGATCGAGCGCGGTTCGGGCAAGGTGGTGAACAACGCCAGCGTCTCCGGCTATGCGTACTTCCCCGCCGCCACCACCTACGCGGCGTCGAAGGCGGGCGTGGTGGCATTCACCGAGTCGCTGCGGCGCGAGCTGAAGGACACGGGCGTCACCACCCTGCATCTCGTGACCCCGGGCGTGGAGACCGACATGCTCGACGCCACCGAGGAGGTCTACGGCAGGTACCTCGACACATCGGACTGGCAGAAGCAGCGGCCCGAGGAGTGGGCGGCCAAGGTGGTGAACGCGATCCGCGACGACCGCACGGTGCTCGGGCCGGGGGGCAAGACCGCGATCGCGAAGCTAGCCAGCCGGGGCCCCGGCTTCCTGATGGATCGCATCTCCGACCGCATGTTCAGCCGCACGCCGCGTTCCTAGCGACCCGCGGAACTCGGGCTTGGCCATCACCATCTGCACGTTTCCGATGCGGGCCTCGCGGAAGCCGGCCTCCACGTAGGCGAGGTACAGCTCCCACATGCGCCGGAAGCGACGGTCGTATCCCAGCTCCTCGGCGAGCTTGGCGCTGGCGATGAAGTTCTCGCGCCAGTGGCGCAGCGTCTCGCCGTAGTGCTCGGTGATGTCGTCGAGTCGCACGGTGCGCAGGTCGGTCTCGCCGGCGATGCAGCGGTGGATCACCTCGAGCGAGGGGAGGCAGCCGCCGGGAAAGATGTGGGTGTTGATGAAGCTCTTGGAGGCCTTCTCGACCTCGTAGGCGCGGTCGTCGATCGTGATCGCCTGGAGGAACATCAGCCCGTCGGGCTCGAGCAGCTCCGAGCAGCGCCGGAAGTAGGTGGGGAAGTACTGCCAGCCAACCGCCTCGATCATCTCGATGGAGACGAGCTTGGAGTAGGTGCCGGTGAGGTCGCGGTAGTCCTCGAGCAGCACCGTCACGCGATCGGATAGGCCGGCGTCCTGCACCCGCTCGAGCGCGAAGTCGTGCTGCTCGCGCGAGATCGTGGTGGTGGTCACCCGGCAGCCGCTGCGCTGCGCGGCGTGAACCGCCATCGCCCCCCAGCCGGTGCCGATCTCCAGCAGGTGGTCATCCGGCCCGAGCTCCAGCGCGTCAACCACGCGGTCGAGCTTCGCCTGCTGGGCCTCCTCCAAGGTCGCCTGAGGCGAGTCGAAGTAGGCGCAGGAGTACATCATCGACGAGTCGAGGAAGAGCGAGAAGAGCTGGTTGCCCAAGTCGTAGTGGGCGGCGATGTTCTCCCTCGCCCCCGCGTGATCGTTGCGAGGCACCATCCGCGCCAGGCGCTGGCCGGCGTGCAGCACTGGGTGCCAGGCGTCGCGCCAGCGATCCATGCCGCGCATGTTGCGCGCGGCGATCCGAATCAGCGTCACCGCGTCGTCCACGTCCCACAGGCCGTCCATGTAGGTCTCCGCCAGTCCGTTGGACCCGCGCAGCAGCTGACGGTAGGCGAGGCGGGAGTGCACGTTGATGCGCGCGCTCAGCTCGGCGCTCTCGGGCCCGAACGCGAACCGGTGGCCGTGCTCGGCGATCTCGATCCGCTCGTTCTTGATCTGCGAGAACAGGCGGAAGATGAAGCGGCGGGCGAGCTGGTCGGTCATCCCGCACGCTCCGGGTGGCGGAAGTACGGCGCGCCCTTGAGCTTCAGCCGCAGCGCGTTCCAGTAGATGAGGAACATCACGCGCAGCGAGGTCGCCGGAAAGCGCAGGAGCAGCCGCGTCATCCTCGACCGCGACAGCTCGCGCCGCTGCAGCGACAGGGTGGCGTCGAACACCTGGGAGCCGCCGTCGTCGCGCTCGTCGATGTGCACCAGCAGCTGGCCGTTGGGCTCGGTCACGCGCCAGTCGTAGTGGTTGTCCATGCCGATGAACGGCGACACGTGGAACGCCTTGTCCATGGTGTCGCGCATCACCAGGTTCGCCCCGTCCCGGCGCAGCACGTAGGAGTGCGACTCACCCCACGGGGTGTTGGTCACCTGCGCCACCACCGCCTCCACATGCTCACCGTCCGCGGCGAAGCAGTAGTAGAAGCAGACCGGGTTGAAGTTGTGCCCGAAGGTGCGCAGCGTGGTGAGCAGGCGCACCGGCCCGCTCGGGCGCTCGCCCGTCCGCTCCTCGACCAGCTCGCGCACGCAGTCCGCCAGCGGCCGCGCCGGGTCGCCCAGGTAGTCCTCGCGCCTGAACCGGACGGGCGCGCGGCGCGATGCCGAGTACAACGGATGGCCGTCCAGCACGCCGGGCAGCTCGTCGAGGTCGAGCAGCAGCATCGCGTGCCGGTAGGTGAAGGAGTGCTCCACCGGAGTGTGGCGGCGGTGGCGCACCCAGCCGTCGTAGATGGCGGAGGAGCTCATGCCGCCAGGGCCCTCTCCGAAACGCCGACGCCGCGCAGCGCGTTCATCGCGCTCACCACGCCGTCCTCGTGGAAGCCCCAGCGCCAGTAGGCGCCGCAGTAGTGGGTGCGATCCACGCCGGAGATCTCGCCATGCCGCCTCTGTGCCGCCACGCCGTCCGGGGTGAACACCGGGTGGGAGTACTGGATCGTTCGGATCACCTTCACGGGATCGATGCGGTCGGTCAGGTTCAGCGACACGCAGAAGTTCGTCTCCGACTCGAGGCGCTGCAGGTTGTTCATCCAGTAGGTGAGCGCCGTGCGCTCGCTGGGTGGGTCGGTGAGGTGGAAGTTCCAGCTCGCCCAGGCGGCCCGGCGGCGCGGCAGCATGCTCTCGTCGGTGTGCAGCACGGCTTCGTTGGGCTGATAGGAGATCGCGCCGAGCACCTCGCGCTCGGCCTCGCTCGGGTCGGTGAGCATGGCCAGTGCCTGGTCGGAGTGGGTGGCGATTACCACCTCGTCGAAGAGCTCGGTCTCGCACCCGTGGGCCGCCACCTCCACGCCGTGGTCGTGCCGGGTGATCGCCCGCACCGGCGCGTTCAGCCTGATCCGGTCGGCGAAGGGACGCGTGATCTCCTCCACGTACCGGCGCGACCCGCCGGTCACGGTGCGCCACTGCGGCCGGTCGCGGAAGCCGAGCATCCCGTGGTTGTGGAAGAAGCGGGCGAGGAAGGCCGCGGGGAACGTCCACATCTGCTCGGGCTCGGCCGACCACACGGCGGAGGCCTGGGGCACGATCAGCCGCTGCACGAACCAGTCGGAGTACCCACCCTGGTCGAGGAACTCGCGCAGCGATGGGCCGGCTCCCGGGGCGAGGTCCAGCAGGCCGGCCGCCTCGCGGTTGAACCGCACGAGGTCGCGGATCATCCGCAGGAAGCGCGGATCCGCCACGTGACCCGGCTTGGCGAACAGCCCGCGCGGCGTGCCGGCGTACTCGAACCCGCCGCCGTCGCTCACCGAGAAGCTCATGTGCGACGGCTGGGTGGCCACGCCCAGCTCGGCCAGCAGTGGCTCGAAGTTCGGGTAGTTGCGGTCGTTGAGCACGATGAAGCCGGTGTCGACCCACTGGGTTTCCTCGGCGAGGTCCACGCGCACCGTGTTGGTGTGGCCGCCCACGTAGTCGTTCGCCTCGTAGACCGCGATGTCGTGCGCGGGATGCAGCCTGTGAGCCGCCACGAGGCCGGAGACGCCGGTTCCGACGATGGCGATCCTCATCGCTTCACCGCCACGGCAAGAGCGGTTCCGGCGGCAGCGGCGCCGCCTGCCATCGCCACGGTGCCCCAGCGCGCGTTCGGAGGCAGCGAGTCCGCGGGCGCGGCCAGCGTGGACACCACGTCGCAGAGGTCGCAGAGCACGGTGAACGCCAGCAGGGCGGCGAGCGTGTCCTTCTCGTCGAGGAAGGCGAGCAGCCCGGCGGAAAGCGCGATGTCGCGCGCGCCCAGGCCACGGGTCACGATCTTCACGGGCTCGCTCTCGGCGTCGGAGCCGATCCAGCCCTTCGCAACGCGCTCCGGCACGGCCAGAAGCCCGGCGCCGAAGGCCAGACGGGCCGCCGCGAAGGCAGCTGTGAGGGTGCGAGTCCGGGGCATCGCAGTTATCTACGGAATGGACCTCAGAGGCGGATCAGTCCCCCGGCCGGGGCAGGTGGGTTAGATTCTCGCCCAACAGTCTCTACGCGTGTGAGGAGAGAGGGTTGGACACCAGCCGCCTTAAGTCGCTTCCGCTGTTCGAATCGGTCTCTGACGAGGACCTGGAGAAGATCGCGCCGTTCGTGAGCGAGGTGTCGGTGTCCGAGGGCAAGCACCTCGTGGACGAGGGCGACTACGCCTATGAGTTCATGGCGATCGAGGAGGGCACGGCCGAAGTGCGCCGCGGCGATGAGAAGCTCGCCGAACTCGGCGCCGGTGACTTCTTCGGCGAGGTCGGCCTTCTCGGTGACGACAAGCGCAACGCCACGGTGGTGGCCACGTCGCCCGTGCGCCTGATCACCCTCGACCAGTGGGACATGCGCCGCCTCGAGAAGGCCGTGCCGAGCGCGGCCGAGAAGATCCGCGCAGCCGCCGAGGCACGCGCGAAGGGCTAACCGGCCCGTCCCATGGCCGGCCGCATAGTCGTCTTCGGGGCGACCGGATACACGGGCACGCTCACGGCGCAGGCCCTCGTGCGGCGCGGGCAGCGACCGGTGCTCGCGGCGCGCAACGCGGCCAAGCTGGCCGAGCTGGCGGGCGAGCTGGGCGGCGACCTCGATGTGCAGGTGGCCGACGTGTCCCGGCCCGAGACGGTCACCGCCCTCGTCGAGCAGGGCGACGTGCTCGTGGCCACGGTGGGGCCGTTCGTGAAGTGGGGCGGCCCCGCGGCCGAGGCCGCGATTGCCAAGGGCGCGCACTACATCGACTCGACGGGCGAGCCGCCCTTCATCCGCGAGGTGTTCGAGCGCTACGGCCCGCGCGCGGAGTCGGCGGGGATCGGCATGCTCACGGCCTTCGGATACGACTGGGTGCCCGGCAACCTGGCGGGCGCGCTGCGCTCTGCGCGCGTCCGGCGGCGCCGCCACTCGCGTGGACATCGGCTACTACGCCACGGGCGGCGGCGTGGGCGGCATGAGCGGCGGCACCAAGTCTTCACTGGCGGGCGTGATCAACGCGCCGAGCTTCGGCTGGCGGGACGGCAAGATCAAAACCGAGCGCGGAGCGGCCCGCTACCGCACCTTCCGCCTGCGCAACAAGGATCGCCCGGGTGTGACCGTGGGCAGCTCCGAGCACTTCACGCTGCCCCGCTTCCATCCGGGGCTGCGAGAGGTGAACGCCTACCTCGGCTGGTTCGGCTCGGCCTCACGCGCGATGCAGGCCAGCTCCCTCGTCGGCTCGGTCGCGGTGAAGGTGCCGGGGGTGGAGAAGGTGCTCGGCGCGGCCACCGACCGCTTCGTGAAGGGCTCGACCGGCGGGCCCGACGCCGAGGAGCGCGCCCGCAGCGGCTCCCACATCGTGGCCGAGGGCTTCGACGCGGGCGGCAACAAGCTCGCGGAGGCACACCTCACGGGTGTGGACGGCTACAGCTTCACGGGCGACATCCTCGCCTGGGGCGCGGAGCGCGCCGCGAACGGCGGGCTGAACGGCGTTGGAGCGCTCGGCCCCGTCGACGGATTCGGGCTCGAAGCGCTCGAGACGGGCGTCGCCGAGGCCGGCATCCGCCGCCTCTGACGGATCGGTAGAGCACTCACCGGGGCTATGGCAACGCCGAGTGCTCCACAGATCCGCCGCCGCCGCCTCGGCGCCATCGCGGTGCTGGCGCTGATCGCGGTCACCGTCGGCTTCATCCTCGGTGCCGACAGCGACGACTCCGAGCCCGAACCGAAGGCAGCGAAGGAGCGCGACGCGGCCACGCCGGCGCCCCAGCTCCCGATCGAGCAGGCCGTCGGCCAGCTCCTCGTAATGAGCTTCGACGGCACCACCGTCCCGGACTACATCGCGCGCCGCCTGCGCTCCGGTCAGGGCACCGGCGTGATCCTGTTCGCCAAGAACGGCCCGGACGCGCAGACGCTGAAAGGAATCACTGAGGGAGTGCAGCGGGCGGCCGGCAGGGGCGCGCTCATCGCCACCGACCAGGAGGGCGGCCAGATCCGCAGCGCGCCCTTTGCGGCGCCGGAACAGTCGCAGGGCTCCCTCACCAGCCCAGCCGCGGCGGCGGGCCATGCAAGAGCGGCCGCGAGGGCGCTCAGGTCGTACGGCATCAACGTGAACCTCGCGCCCGTGGCCGACATCGGCAGCGGCATCGGATCGGTGATGGCCGGCCGCGCCTACCCCGGCGATGCGGACCAGGTGAGCCGACTGGTCGGGGCGGCGGTCAATGCATACGGAAGCCGCGTTGCCGCGACCGCGAAGCACTTCCCAGGCCTGGGCCGCGCCGGCGCGAACACCGACGACGAGCCGGTCACCCTCGAGGCCTCCCGCCGGGAGCTGAACGGCGAGCTCGAGCCGTTCAAAGCGGCGATCGAGGAGGACGTGCCGCTGGTCATGAGCTCCCACGCCCTCTACACGGCGCTCGACGACAACGACATCGCATCTCAGTCCAAATCGATCCTCACGGACCTGCTCCGCGGCGAGCTGGGCTTCAACGGCGCGATAGTCACCGACAGCATCGAGGCCGACGCCGTGCTGGCCCGATCGGGCATCGCCGAGGCCGCCGAGCGCTCGATCGACGCGGGGACCGACCTGATCCTCATGACCGGCTCGGGGAGCTGGAACGAGATCCAGCCCCGGCTGCTTCGCAGGGCGCGAACGGACGCCGCCTTCCGTGCCAAAGTGCAGAGGGCGGCAGCCCGGGTGATCGCCCTGAAGAGACGGCTCGGCCTGACCTCACAGGTCCGGCCCCGCGAGCGTTAGACCTACATGCACACAACCTTCCCCACCCCGATAGGACCCCTGACACTGCACGCGGAGAACGGCGCGCTCACCAGCGTCTGGATGGAGGACGAAAACCTCCCCGAGCACCGCGACGACACGCCTCCGCTCGATGAGGCCCGCCGCCAGCTCGAGGCCTACTTCGCGGGCGAGCTGCACGAGTTCGACCTGCCCCTTGCGCCCGCTGGGTCGGAGTTCCAGCTGAGGGTGTGGAGGGAGCTGGCGAAGATCCCGTACGGCGAGACCATCAGCTACGGCGAGCTGGCGACGCGCGTGGGCGATCCCACCAAGGCACGCGCCGTGGGCGCGGCCAACGGGAGAAACCCGCTGCCGGTGATCGTGCCCTGCCACCGGGTGATCGGCGCGGACGGGTCGCTCACGGGCTTCGGCGGCGGGCTTGACCGCAAGCGCAGGCTGCTGGACCTGGAGGCGGGGGTCGGCGCCCTACTCTGAGGCGGCCCGCTCCGTCGCCCGCTCCATCAGCTCGCGGTGCACGGAGCGAGTGCCTCCGGTGAGGCGTTCCCAGGAGCCGTCCGGGCGCAGGTCCCAGGCGAAGGTGTCGTCGGCGAAGCAGCGCTTCAGCGTGTCCTCCAGCTCGGCGCGCAGAGCCGGCTCCTCGACGGGAGTCAGCAGCTCCACGCGCGTGTCGAGGTTGCGCGGCATCAGGTCGGCGGAGCCGATGTAGTAGCGGCGCTCGTCGCCGCGGCGGAAGCCGTAGACGCGCGCGTGCTCCAGGAAGCGCCCGACGATCGAGACCACGCGGATGTTCTCGCTCACGCCCGGGACGCCCGCCTTCAGGCACGAGATGCCGCGCACGTTGATGTCGACCCGCACGCCCGCCTGCGACGCCTCGTAGAGGGCCCGGATGCAGCGCCGGTCCACGAGTGAGTTCATCTTGAGGACGATGCGCGCGTCCTGGCCCTGGCGATGCGCCTCGACGGTCCGCTCGATCTCCGCGAGCAGCCCGTCGCGCATGCGCTCGGGCGCCACGAGCGCCTTCTGATAGCCGGGCGGCCGCGCCGCGCCGGTGAGCGTGTTGAAGAGCGTGGCGACGTCGGCGGCGATGGCGAGGTTGCAGGTGAACAGCCCGAAGTCCTCGTAGAGGCGCGCCGTCTTGGCGTGGTAGTTGCCCGTCCCGACGTGCACGTAGTGGCGCACGCCCGCGCCCTCGCGCCGGACGATCAGCAGCGCCTTGGCGTGGGTCTTCAGCCCCGGCAGCCCGTGCACCACATGAGCGCCCGCCTCTTCCAGCGATCTCGCCCAGCCGATGTTGCGGCGCTCGTCGAAGCGAGCCTTCAGCTCCACCAGGCACACGGCCTGCTTGCCCCGCTCGGCCGCCTCGATCAGCAGCGGCACCAGCGCCGAGTCGTCGGACGTGCGGTACACGGTCATCTTGATCGCGAGCACGTTCGGGTCGTTCACGGCCTGCTCGACGAGCCGCTCCACGCTGCCGGCGAACGAGTCGTAGGGGTGGTGCACCAGGATGTCGCCCGCCCGCATGGCCGCGAACACGTCAGGCTTGCCCTCGTGCGTGCGAGAACGGTGGCGCGCTGACCGGGGTCCACGAGCGCTCGCGCAGCTCGCTGAAGCCCTCGAGACGATGGATCTGCCACAGGTCGGTCATGTCGAGCAGGCCCTCGACGTCGACGACCTCGCTCTCCTGGATCTCGAGCTGCTCGATCAGGAACTCGCGCAGATCGCGGTCGATCGAGGCGTCCACCTCCAGGCGCACCACCTCGCCGAAGCGCCGCTGGCGCAGCTCGTTCTCCACCGCGCGGAGCAGGTCGTCGGCCTCATCGGAGACCTCGAAGTCCGCGTCGCGGGCGACCCGGAAGAAGGTGTGGCGCAGCAGCTCCATCCCGGGGAACAGCGCCTCGAGGTGGCGCGCGATCACGGCCTCGAGCGGCACGAACGTGTTCTCGCCCAGGTCGATGAAGCGCGGGAGCACCTCCTTGGGCACCTTCACGCGCGCGAACAGCTCCATGTCGGTCACCGGGTCGCGCACCCAGACGCCGATGCTCAGGGAGAGGTTCGAGATGTAGGGGAACGGCCGCCCGGGCCCCACGGCGAGCGGGGTGAGCGACGGGAAAGATCTGCTCGTGGAAGAGGCGGTCGGCGCGCTCGAGCTCGTCCGGTGAGCACTGGTCCATCGTGAGCACGCGAATGCCGTGCTCCGCCAGCGCGGGGCGCACCTCCTCGTCCCACTGGCGCGACTGGCGGGCGCCAAGCTCGCGGGTGTGCTCGGCGATCCGCTCGATCGTCTCCGAGGGGGAGAGGCCGTCGGCCTTGCGGGCGTCGATCCCGGCGTCCACCTGGTCGTGGAGCCCGGCCACCCGCACCATGAAGAACTCGTCGAGGTTCGAGGTGTAGATGGCCAGGAACTTCACCCGCTCCATCAGCGGGGTCTCCGGGTCCTCGGCGAGCTGGAGCACGCGGTCGTTGAAGTCCAGCCACGACAGCTCGCGGTTGGCGTACAGCTCGGTGGAGTCGAGGTCCGGCGTTGCCTCCGGCTCGTTCACAACATCGGTGCCGGGTTCCATCACGGTCTATGTTCCCCGATCGTGATCTGGATGCTGCGACATGCGGAGGCCGAGGACGGGACGCCGGACGCGGACCGGCGTCTCACCGCAAAGGGCGAGGAGCAGTCGCGGGTCGCCGGCGCCGCGCTCGAGGCCCTCGGGGTGCGGCTCGACGCGTGCGTGAGCAGCCCGAAGGTGCGCGCCCTGGACACCGCCCGGCTCGCCTGCGAGCAGCTGGGCGTCGAAGTGCGCGAGGACGAGCGCCTGGCGGGTGGGCCGTTCGACCCGCGCGAGGTGGCTGACGGCCTGGGCGACCACGTGATGCTGGTGGGCCACGAGCCCGACTTCTCGCTGGCGCTGCACCGCATGACGGGCGCGCAGGTGCGGATGAAGAAGGCGGGCCTGGCGGCCGTGGATCGCGGCGAGCTCAAGGTGCTGCTCCGGCCGTCGGATCTGCAGGCGCTGGCGGCCGGCTGAGCTCTCCGCTCTCCTGCAACCGCCGCCAGGTCTTGCGGAACTTCGCGTGCAGCGTCTCCCTGCGTGCCGCGAGGTGGCCGGCCGCGCCCACCGCCTCGTGTTCACGCACGCGGGGGAGCATCTCGTCGCAGTCGTGGATCTGCCCCAGCAGGTCCTGAAGCTTCTTGGCCGTGCGCGCCTGCTTTGCCGCCTCGGGCGCAAGCGCGGGCCTGCTCAGCTCGAGCACGTAGCGCAGGCGCTTGGCCGCGATCCGCATGTCGTGCAGCGCCTCCACCTCCGCGGGGTCCAGCACGGCCGGGCTGAAGGAGTGCAGCTCCTCCAGGCGCACCGCAACGATCCGCTCCGCGTTCTCCGCCAGCGTGCCGTCGGGGTCGAGGCCCTTGACCTTGCGCGCCTTCATGCGCGCGCCTTCTGCGCCAGTTCGGCCAGCCGCTCCGCGAGCCGCTCGTCGAGCACTCGCTCCAGCGCCGCGGCCAGAATCTTGTTCGCCCGCTCCTGCTCGCCGCGGAGCTCCGTCATCAGCGATCGCAAGCCACGTTCGCGGCCCACCTCGGCGCCGATCTGATCGAGCTCCTCGAGCGCCACGTCGGGGTCGCGCCGCTCGCCCAGTGCGTCGGCGAGTCGCTTGACCTCCTTCAGCAGCCGCTTGTGCTCCTTTGCGGGGAAGCACGTCGCGAACACCTCCATCGCCGCGCGCAGGCGGCGGGTGGCCACGCGCATGTCGTGCACACGCTCGATGTCGGAGACGTCGAGCACGCCCTCGGCGTGCGCGAACACCTCGGCTGCGCGGACCTCGACCGTCAGGGCAGCGGCCTCGCCGAAGCGGGTCGAGGCCACCAGGTCCGGGATGCGCCTGGCCTTCGCCATCAGGCCGCCGCCTCCACGAGCTCGAGGATCACGCCCTCGCGCAGCCCGCCGCGTGCGATCCGCAGCGGCAGGCCGAGCTGATCGGAGATCGCCTCCAGCACCAGGATCCCGGCCGGCAGGAGCCGCACCCGCTCGGGATCGAGCTCGAAGCGCTGTGCCACCTCGTCGATCGGCGTGAGCGAGAGCACGCGCACGCCCCGCTCGAGCGTCTCGTGAGCCAGCTCGGCGCCCACCAGGCGGCGAAGCGAGGTGGCGGTGCCGCCCACCGCCACCGCCGTCTCGGCGGGGGGAGTCACGAGGCCCTCGAACACGCCGGTCACGTGGTCGCGCACCGCCTGGAGCTCGCCGATGGACGGTGGGTCCGAGCGCAGGTAGCTGTCGGCCAGGAACCCCGAACCGATCCGGAAGGACTCCGACCAGTCCACGCTCCCGTCCGGCGAGCCGATCGCGATCTCGGTCGAGCCGCCGCCCACGTCGACGACGGCCATCGTGCCCTCCGGGGGAGTGGCCAGAGTGCGGGCCGCGCCTACGAACGACAGCCGCGCCTCCTCCTCTCCGGGCAGGATCTGCAGCGGCTGGCCGATGGCCTCCTCCACTGCGTCGCACAGCTCGCGCGCGTTCGAGGCGGTGCGGATGGCGGCGGTGGCCACCGCCACGATCTCCGTGGCCCCGAGCTCGCGCGCCGCGCGCGCCTGGCGCAGCACCACCTCCACGGTCTCCTCGATCTTCGCGGGCGGGATCACGCCGTCCTTGCGCGCCGCCTTGCCGATGCGGGTGAAGGCCCGCTCCGTCATCAGCTCGCGCAGCGAGCCGCGCTCGGCCTCGGCCACGAGCAGGCGCGTGGTGTTGCTGCCGATGTCGATGCAACCGCAGATCACCGGCCAGTGAGGGTATGACTAGGCCTGCTTGACCACAATGCCTTCGAGCACATGGGACACACGCTCGCAGGCGTCGATCGCCTGTTCCAGGCGCTCGAACACGTCCTTCCATCGGATCACCACCATGGGGTCGATGCCCCCCGAGAAGAGCGAAACGATCGCCTGGCGGCTGATGCGGTCGCCCTCGTCCTCGAGTCGGTCGACCTCGATCAGGTGCGGCGACATCTCGCCCAGCTTGTCGATCTTGCCGATCGCCACCGCCAGCTCGCGGCCGGCGTCGCGCAGCACGCCGGTCAGCTCCACGGCCTGCTCCATCGGCGCCTCGATCTTGTAGAGGCCGAGCACGTCGGAGGCCTCCTCGGTGTAGTCGACCACGTCGTCCAGCGCGGCCGCCAGCCCGTGGATGTCCTCGCGGTCGAGCGGCGTCATCGTGGTGCTGTTGAGCTGATGGAGGATGTCGTGGGTGATGCGGTCACCCTCCTCCTCGAGCCGCTTGATCTCGCCGCGCAGGTCCGACTCGTCGGGCCAATTGCGCATGAGGCGGTCGAGGGTGCTGGTGGCCGTCTCGGCGTTGGCCGCGCCCTCCCTGAACAGCTCGAGCAGAGCCACTACGCGGGGTTCCCCGGAGCCAGCTCGGGGTGCGACGCGTCCTCGAACTCGCGGAACAGGCCGGTCACCACGAAGGCGGTCTGCTCGCCGATGTCCACGGCGTTGTCGCCGATCCGCTCGAGGCAGCGTGCCACCAGCATCATGTGCATCGCCCATTCGCGCACGTCCGGGTCGTCGCCGATCTCGATGGCGCGGGCGAAGGTGGCGCGATTGAGCCGGTCGATCTCGTCGTCCTGGCGCACAAGATCCTCGGCCATGCCGGCGTCGCGGCGCTCGAATGCCTGCTTGCACTGGACCACCAGCGTCCGAGCCAGCTCGCCCATGCGGATCAGGTTGCCCAGCAGCTCCTCGTCCACCGGCGGCTCGTGGCCGGCGAGCGGCACCATCTTGGCGATGTTCACGCACTGGTCGCCCATCCGCTCCACGTGGCTGATGAGGTGAAGCAGCGCGGCGACTACGCGTAGGTCACCCGCCACCGGTGCCTGAAGCGCGAGCAGGGAGAGAATCCCCTGGTGCACCTCGAGGTACCGGCCGTCGATGCGGTCGTCGTCGGCGATCACGATGCTCGCCAGCTCGACGTCGCGCTGCTCGACCGTTTCGATCGCCCGGGCGAGCGCCTTCTCGACCATGTCGAGGCCGCCGAGCGCCTGGCGCTCGAGTTCCGCGAGCTCCTCCTGGAACTGGACTCTGGTGGTGTCGGGCATCAGCCGACCTTGCCCGTCACGTAGGCCTCCGTACGCTCGTCGCCGGGGTTGGTGAACACCTTCTCCGTGTCGTCGTACTCCACCATGCGGCCGGTGCGCTGCTTGCCGTCCTCATCGAGCTCGACCGTGAAGAACGCGGTCATGTCCGACACGCGCGCGGCCTGCTGCATGTTGTGCGTGACGATCACGATCGAGTAGTTCTCGCGCAGCTCGAGCATGAGGTCCTCGATCTTTCCCGTCGAGATCGGGTCAAGCGCCGAGCACGGCTCGTCCATGAGGATCACGTCGGGGTCGGTGGCCAGCGCCCGGGCGATGCACAGGCGCTGCTGCTGGCCGCCGGACATGCCGAACGCATTGGTCTTCAGGCGATCCTTGACCTCGTCCCAGAGGGCTCCCCGCCGCAGCGCGGACTCCACCATCTCGTCCATGTCGCCCTTCATGCCGAGCACCCGTGGGCCGAATGCGATGTTCTCGTAGATCGACTTGGGGAACGGGTTGGGCTTCTGGAACACCATGCCGATCCGTTTGCGCACCTCCACGGCGTCCACGGTCGATCCGTACAGGTCCTGCCCGTGGTAGGTGAGCTTTCCGGTCACCTCGGCGCCCGGGATCAGGTCGTTCATCCGGTTGAGGCAGCGAATCAGGGTGCTCTTGCCGCAGCCGGACGGGCCGATCAGTGCGGTGATCTCGTTCACGTTGATGTCGAACGTGATGTCGCGCACTGCCGGGTTGCCGTTGTAGGCCACCCCCACGCCGTCGATCCCGAAGATCGTCTCGCGCGGGCCCTTCTCGCGGGGCGGGGCTCCCGCCAGCGCGGTTGCGCCGACATCCACCGGCGTCGTGATCTCCTGCTCGCGTTCCTTGCGTTGCTCCGTCATCTGCTCAGCCACCTTTGGTCACCTCACCACTTCTGCTCGTAGCGATTGCGTAGCCAGATCGCCACCGCGTTCATCGACAGCAGGAGGAGCATCAGGACGATGATTCCTCCGGCCGCCAGCGAGGCGAAATCGTTTACGTCGTTGGAGGGCCGCGAGATCCAGTCGAAAATCTGGATCGGCAGCGCCGTGAACTGGGAGAAGAGGTCCGGGTCGAAGGCGACGAAGGTCGCGGCTCCGACCACGATCAGTGGCGCGGTCTCACCGATCGCGCGCGAGAGGGCGAGGATCACGCCGGTGGCGATCCCGGGGATGGCGGCCGGCAGCACCTGGCGCCATATCGTCTGCCACTGGGTGGCGCCGAGCGCCATCGAGCCCTCGCGGATCGACGGCGGCACCGCGCGGATGGCCTCGCGGCCGGCGATGATCACCACCGGAAGCACGAGCAGACCGAGCGTGAGCCCGGCCGCGACCACCACGTTGCCCAGGTCCAGCGGGCCGCGCACGAGGAAGGCGAGCCCGAGGATTCCGTAGACGATCGAGGGCACTGCCGCGAGGTTCTGGATGTTCACCTCGATCACGCGGTTCCACCAGCGCTCGCGGTCCGCGTATTCCTCCAGGTAGACGGCCGTGGCGACGCCCACCGGGACGATGAAGACCGTGACGACCCCCATCAACCAGATCGTGCCGAGCAGCGCCGCGCGGACGCCGGCGTTGTTGGCAACGGACGACGGGTAGTCGGTGATGAACGCGATATCCACCGAGCCACCCCCGTCGAGCCCGACGTCCACCAGGAGCACGCCGAGCAGCAGCACCGACATGCCAAGGCACGCAAGCAGCAGGCCCTTGAAGCCCGCCTCTCGCAGCTTGCTGCGGCGATCCTGCTGACCGACGCGGGCGGCGGCGCTCACTCGTACACCTGCCGGTACTTGCGCACGAAGCGAATCGAGAACGCGTTCAGGAGCAGCGTGATCAGGAACAGCAGCATCCCGACGGCGAACACGGTCTTGTACTGAATGCTCCCCGTCGCCAGGTCGCCCTTGGCCACGGAGGCGATGTACGACGTCATCGTGAAGTCGGGCTCGCGCGGATCGGCCGTGATCTGGGCGATCTGGCCGGCCGCGATCAGCACGATCATCGTCTCGCCGACCGCCCGCGATGCGCCGAGCACCACCGAGGCCACGATTCCCGAGAGGGCGGCGGGGAAGACCACGCGGAGCGAGGTCTGAAGCCGGGTGGCGCCGAGGCCGAAGGACCCCTCACGCAGCGACTGGGGCACCGCCGACATCGCGTCCTCGGACACCGACGCGATCGTCGGCACGACCATGAAGCCCATGATCACCGCGGCCGAGAGCACGTTGAACACCCCGATCTCGAGGTGCGCGAAGTCCTTGAGCACGCTCGGCGTGAAGAAGGTGAGGGCGAAGTAGCCGAACACGATCGTGGGCACGCCGGCGAGCAGCTCGAGCGCGGGCTTCAGCGTCTTGCGCACGCGGGGCGTCGCGTACTCACTCAGGTAGATCGCCGAGCCGAGGCCCAGCGGCACCGCCACCAGCAGCGCGATGCCGGTCACGAGGAAGGTGCCGGTCACCAGCGGCACGACTCCGAAGCTGGCCGGCTTGATCACCGGCGACCACTCGGTCCCGAACAGGAAGTCCGAGAGGCTCACCGAGTTGAAGAAGGTGAGGGTCTCGGTGAGCAGCGAGATGACGATGCCCGTGGTGGTGAGCACCGACAGCAGCGCGGCGACGAGGAGGACGCCCTTGATGACGTCCTCCCCGATGCGCCGGCGCGCCACCCCCAACGTGGGGGTGGCGCCAGCTGTTACTCCTGCTTCCACTAGCCGGCTGCCGCCTCGGCGGCTTCCAGGGCCTTCTTGGCCTCGGTCGTCTGCTCTTCGGTGAGCGGCACGATCTGCGCTGCCTCGGCGATCGTGGCCTGGTTCGCGATCACGTAGTCCATGAACGCCTTCACCTCAGGCCGGGCGAGTGACTTCTCGCTCGGGTACATGAACAGAGGACGCGCCAGTGGCTTGTAGGTGCCGTCCTGGATCGTCTCGTTGCTCGGCTTCACGCAGCCGTCTCCGCCGTCCACGCCGACCAGGTTCAGCTTGTCCTGGTTCTGCTCGTAGTAGGAGAAGCCGAAGTAGCCGAGGCCGCCCTCGTCGCCCTCGACGCCCTGGACGAGGACGTTGTCGTCCTCTGAGGGCTGGTACTCCTTGCGCGAGACGCCCTCCTCACCGTTGATCTCGTCGGTGAAGAAGTCGAACGTGCCGGAGTCCGTGCCGGGTCCGAACAGACTGACCTTGGCATCGGCGAACTTCGGGTTGAGCTCGTTGTAGTTGGCGACCTTCGAGCCCTGGTTCCAGAGCTTCTTGAGCTCGTCGGTGGTCATGCAGTCGATCTCGATCGCCTTGTTCGTCACGATCGCGATGCCGTCGTTGGCGACCTGGACCTCCTTGTACTTCACGCCGGCCTTCTTGCAGACCGGGACCTCCTCGTCGTCCTTGATCGGACGCGAGGCGTCGGAGATGTCGGTCTCGCCGGCGCAGAACTTCTCGAAGCCGCCGCCGGTGCCCGAGGTGCCCACCGACACCTTCACGTCGGGGTTCTCCCCTGGAAGTTCTCGGCCGCGGCCTGGGCGAAGGGCCCCACCGTGCTCGAGCCGTCGATCTTGATGGAGCCAGAGAGGTCGCCGCCTCCGCCGCCACCCCCGTTGCCGCCATCGTCGTCGTCATCGCCGCAGGCGACAACGCCGAGGGCCATGACGGCTGCCGCAACCAGTGCGAGCCACTTCGTCATTGCTGTTCTCCTCTGTTGGTTCATGGGATGGCGGCCAACCTGTCAGGGAGTCGAGGCCAGTCTGTTGCGGAGTTGTCTCCGGCATGTGAAAGGGATGTAAAGAGCCCGCTATTGGGCCTGAAAGCGGTAGCCAAAGCCGAAATGCGTGTGAATGAAGCGCTGGTCCGGCACCGCCTCTTCGAGCTTCAGGCGCAGCTTGCTCACGTACACGTCCACCGAGCGGTCGGACTTCCGGTAGGGCTCGCCCCAGACCGTGCGATACAGCTCCTCGCGGCTCACGATCCGGCCCTCGCGCTCGACCAGGGCGGTGAGCACGTCCAGCTCACGCGCCGTCAGGTTGAGTGCCTGCCCGCCGGCCAGCGCCAGGTATTCGTCCGGATGCACCTCGACTGCGCTCATGGCCGCGACGGTGCCATCTGGGGCGCAAAACCCCGTTATGTGCGCGTGACCGACCTGTGAAAAAGCTGTAAACGAGCAATTTCATCGGCTACGTGGCGTATCCTGACCTGAGGTGAACCCGACCGATCACGGACCGATCAGGCTCGCCGTGCTCGATTCCGACTCAGGTTTCGTGCGCGTCCTCGTGAACCGCCTGGAGGGAATGGGCTGGCAGTACCGCCGGCTCGAAGCCGCCCCGCGGGTCGAGGAATTCGTGGCCATGCGCGTAAACGCCCTGGTGGTGGATCTCGCGCTGCTCGGGCCCAACGCCTGGGATTTCCTCGAGAAGCTCACGGAGACCATGCCGGGCCTGGGGGTGGTGGTGGTCACCGGCCGCTCGACCGTCGCCCAGCGCGTGCGCGGCCTGCGGATGGGGGCGGACGACTGGGTGACGAAGCCCTGCCATCCCGAGGAGGTGCTCGCGCGCGTGGAGGCCGTGGTCAGGCGGCGCAAGCAGGCCTCGGGCCGCAACGACGATGGGCCCGTGGTGGCCGGGGGCCTGGAGATCCGCGCCGACCAGTTCCAGGCGTTCGCGGATGGCCGCAGCGTGGACCTCACCCGGCGCGAGTTCGAGGTGATCCAGCTGCTCGCCCACGCGGAGGGCAAGGTGCTGCAGCGCGAGGAGATCTACCAGCAGGTGTGGGGCTACACGATGGCCCACGGCGATCGCTCCGTCGACGTCTTCATCCGCAAGGTGCGCCAGAAGCTCGAGGGCGCGTCGCCCCGCTGGAAGTACATCCACACCCACTTCGGCGTGGGCTACCGCTTCGACCCCGAGCTACGCGACGAGAGCGCGGCCGGGGATGCCGCGAGCGAGGAGCCCGCGGGGCCGCCCGCCGGTCAGTCCGTCGCAGAGGCCGACGTCGAACCCGTCATCGGCCAGCAGCCGGCGCACCTCACTCAGTAGCGGCGGCCGGGTCGGGCCGTGGGCGTCGGATGCCACGACGCTGATCAACCCTTGGCGCAGCAGGCTGGCCGCCGCCACCAGGGCATCGGTGCCGTGCTGGCCGGTGATCGACTGCGCGTTCACCTGAGCGAGCGAGCCGGCCGAGAGCTCGCGTCGTAGGCCCGCGGACTCGTCCAGGGCGGCGTCCGCGCTGCGCTCGGGGTGAGCGATCAACACGCCGAAGCCGCGGTCGCGGAGCTCGTCGGTGGCGGCATGGAAGTCCTCGCCCATCGGCTGCCATGGGGCCTCGACCAGAAGCCAGCGGCCTTCTGCCGGGCCCTGCGCGATCACGTTCAGCTCGTCCTGTGTGAGGCGGCCGACCATGTCGTGCCCCAGCTCGCCGCCGACCCGGAGATCGAGCGCGATGCCCTCGGCCGCGATGGCGGCGCTCAGCCCGCGCACGCGCGTGGGAAGGTCGCGGACGTCGGTCACGAAGTCGCCCCGGACGTGCGGCGTGACGACCACGGTGTCCGTCCCGTCGAGCGCGGCGAGGCGCAGCAGCTCGATGCTCTCGTCCAGCGTGGCCGGCCCGTCATCCACGCCGTGGAGGGCGTGGAAGTGGAGCTCGGTTCCCCGTGCGTCCATCTCACAGTCAGGTTCGGCCTGTGGGCAGGGGTTCTCGTCACCGTTGCGTGACCAGGAGGTGACCGGGATGTGAACGGCCCCTCCATTGCCATACTCCCAGCCTGTGAGCGGGGTCCTCCGAATCTCGGCACTGCTGTCGGGGTGCTCCCTGGCGCTGCACGAGTTGCGCTGGGCGCTTGCGCCCGCGGCCCAGGAGCCCTCGCACGGCTACATCCCTTATGCGGGCGCTCTGGCCGGATTGCTCGTGGCGCTCGCGGCCGCTCAACTGATCGCCCGCCTGGCGCGCCGGCGAGGCGAGCCGGCGACGCTTCCGTTCCGCAGCGCCTGGCCGCTAGCGGTGGTGGCGCTGCTGGCCGTGTTTTCGGTCCAGGAGCTCGCGGAGGGCGCGCTGCTCACGCCCGGTGCCCTGCTTGCCGCGCCGCTTGCGGTGGGTCTCGGCGCGCTGGTGGCGATCGCGCTCGCCGGAGCCTGCGCTCTGGTCTCGGCCGTCGCGCGGCCGGCGGGGCGCGCCAGGCCGCGTCCGCCCGCGCTCCCGCGCCCTCGTGCCGCGACGCGTGGCGCCAGCGCGTGCTCGCCCTGCATCTCGCGGGTCGCGGCCCTCCTCAGAGCTGCTGATCCGACCCTTCCGAATCAGGAGGTACTGAGGTGAGCAACAGATCGCGCCTGGGTCTCGTGGCCCTGGCAATAGCAGTGGCAGTTGTGGCGTTCGTGGTTCTGAGCCCGGGCGACACCGACGAGAACGCCGACGACCCGGCCGGCCAGGCCGCGCAGACCACGCCCGCGCAGACAACCGAGGAGCAGCCGACGGCCACCGCGCCGGCGGCGCCGCCCCCGGCGGCGGACGAGATCGTGGTGAAGGGCGGCAAGCCCGAGGGCGGAGTGCAGCGGGTGGAGGTGAAGAAGGGTGACACCGTGCGTCTGCTGGTGAGCTCCGATGCGGAGCACGAGATTCACCTGCACGGCTACGACATCGCGCGCGATGCCGCCCCGGGCAACCCCGCTCGCTTTCGGTTCAAGGCGGACGTTGAGGGCGTCTTCGAGATCGAGCTCGAGGACACGGCGGTGAAGATCGCCAACCTGGTGGTCGAGCCCGGCTGATGGTGGAGATCGCCCACGGCATCGTCGGCAGGACCGACCTGCCGATACCCGAGTGGCTGTTCGGATGGGGCGCGGCGATGGTGCTCGTGGTCTCGTTCGTGGGCCTCGCGATCCTGTGGCCGCAGCCGCGCCTGCAGGACGGCGGCGGCTTCCGGGCGCTGCCCAGCGGCCTCTCGCGCGTACTGCTGAGCCGCGCGGCCGAGATCCTGTGCGGGGCGGTGGGGGTGTTCCTGCTCGGCCTCACCGTCTACGCCGGGCTGGCCGGGTCGCAGACGGCCACGAACAACTTCGCGCCGAGTTTCGTGTTCGTGATCTTCTGGCTCTTACTGGTGCCGCTCAGCGTGCTGTTCGGCGACATCTTCAAGGCGTTCAACCCGTGGCGGGCCCTCGCCCGGGCGGTGGCCTGGGTCGCGCAGACGGCCGCGCGCGGCCCGTTGCCCGCCCCTCTGGAGTATCCCGAGCGGATTGGCCACTGGCCCGCGGCGGCGGGGATCTTCGCGTTCGCCGTGATGGAGCTGGTCGCGTCGAACGGCGACAAGCCGGAGAACGTCGCGATCGCGGCGCTCGTGTACTCGGCGGCCACGTTCGTGGCCATGGCCCTGTACGGAATCGATCGCTGGATCGAGCGGGGCGAGGCGTTCAGCGTCTACTTCAACCTCTTCTCCCGAATCTCGCCGGTCGTGCGGCGAGGCGACAAGCTCGGCCTGCGCGTCCCGCTGTCGGGCCTGGCGGATCTCAAGCCGGTCGCCGGCACCGTGCCGCTGCTGGCGGTGATCATCGGCTCGGTCACCTTCGACGGGGTTGCCGAGGCGCCGCTGTGGACCGGCATGGCGCCGGACATCGCGGAGTTCTTCGAGTCGATCGGCCTATCGCCGGAGCAGCGCGCTCGAGGGCACGTTCCTGATCGGCCTCGTGGCGGCGATCCTGATCATCTACGGCTTCTACCGGCTCGGCGTGGCGGGGGCGCGCAGCGTGGGCGGCAACATCTCGGCGCACCGGCTCGGCGACGCGTTCGTGCATTCGCTGGTGCCGATCGCCCTTGCCTACACCGCTGCCCACTACCTCACGCTGCTGCTCTACCAGGGCCAGGCGATCGTGCGCATCTCCACGCCGCCGCTGGGCTTCCTGGCGTCGAACCCGCTCGGCGAGGACGGGACTGACCTCTTCGGTACGGCCAGCGAGGCGATCAACTACGGCGTGATCGGCGCCACCACCACCTGGTACTACCAGGTGGCCTTCGTCGTGCTCGGCCACGTGGCCGCGCTGATCCTGGCCCACGATCGCGCGTTGGCCCTCTACGACGATCCGAAGCTGGCTGTGCGCTCCCAGTACTGGATGCTCGTGGTGATGGTGGGCTTCACGAGCCTGGCGCTGTGGCTGCTGGCGCAGTCGAACGGATGATCGTTCTCGCACACGCGGGCCATTGGCTCGTCCAGGTGGCCTACTTCGTGCCCGTGCTCGCGTTCCTGCTGTGGCTCGTGTTTACGACGCTGAGGGAGCGCCGGCGCGAGGGCAATGGCGAAGGCGAGAGCGAGTGAGGCGATAAAGGTTCACGACCGGCACTCCCGCGCGGGACTCGGACGCGGCGCGTAAGCCGCCCGAGTGAGGTCCCCGCGCGGGGGCCGGTCGTGCTGGGTGAGCGATCGCGCGGGGAGGGAGTCCGCGCGTGGGGGTGACTCGCTCACGCCGTTTTCTGCCGCGCTGCTGCCACGGCGGTCCAGTTTGGGAAGGTCGCTCGCTCTTGATCACGACGGCCGCCGCCGGAGGCCTTTGCCTCACGCAGGGCGTCGTCGGCGGCTGCCAGCATCTCCTCGCGCGATGGAGCCGGGGATCCACTGAGCGACCCCGATCGAGGCGTCGATGGATGCGCTCGAGCCCTTCTGAGCGGTGCCGACGATGCGCTCGCGCGAAGCCGCTCGGCCAGCACGTGGGCGGACGCCTCGTTGGTGTCGGGGAGCACGGCCACGAACTCGTCACCGCCGTAGCGGCCCAGCCTGTCCCCGTCCCGCATGCCGGACTCGAGCGCGCCGGCAACGTTGGCCAGCACGCGGCTCCCGTGGAGGTGGCCGTAGTGGTCGTTCACCTGCTTGAAGCGGTCGAGGTCGATGAAGCAGCAGGACAGGCTCGCGCCCGTGACGGGCTGCCCGGGCGATCTCGCGGTTCAACTCGTGACGCAGGGCGCCGTAGCTGAGGCAGCCGGTGAGCGCGTCGCGGCGCGCGGCGGTGAGGAGCCCGTCGAGCACGCAGGGGTCATGCAGGCAGAGCGCCGCCAGCCGGGCGTAGGACTCGACCACCCAGAGCGCGTATCGCTTGTCCGGAGGCACGGACGCGAACGCCGCGCCGAGAGCACCCAGGCCGTGGTGCCCGCGTCGTGGATCGGAGCGCCGACCGCAAAGGTCAGGGTCCGACGCAGTCGATCGGTTCGAGAGCCGGGCGTCTCCGATTCGAGCACGCGGCCAACGAAGCCGCGTGGCCGAAGCCGGGCGCGGCTGTCTCGGGTCGCTGCCGTTGTGGCTCCAGGCGGAGACGAGGTCGGCTGTGCCCTCCTCCCCGTCGCGGACTGCGAGCAGCACCTGGCCCGCCCCGGTGCTCCGGGCGAGATCGCGCGTGATGAGACCGAATTCGCCCGCGGTCAGTGGGTCGCCCGCGGCATCACCATGACCCGACTGAAACTGCTGCATTCCATTACCCCGGCCGATTGGCCAGACCGCTTGTTACGGACCGAGGGCGTGACGGCCAACGTGTGACCGTGAACGCGTTCCGCTGCCTAGGCGCAACTCCCACGGTCGTCGGTGACAAGCCTCAGGAGTCGCTGTAGGCAAAATGCTAGCGGCAAAATCGGCGCGAATCCACCTTGCAGGGATTGCTCGCCAACCTGGGTAACCTTGAGTGTGTACGGATTTTGAAGGGGTGATTTGTATGCCGGAACCCCTGTCGGGGGGCCAGCTACTGGCCGAGATATCGACAACCGTGGTCGGCATTCTGCGCGACCACTACGGCCGTGGGCCGATGAAGGCGAAGACCTACGCGCTCGACGACATCATCGTCTGTGTGATGCGAGGCAGTGGCTTCACCCCGCTCGAGCAGACCATCATGGACAGCGGGGAGCCCGATCGCGTCGTGGACATGCGCGAGGACTTCCAGCGCGTAATGGCCACCCGCTACAAGACCGCGATCGAGGAGCTGACGGGGAGAAAGGTCCTCGCCTTCCTGAGCCAGGCGCACGTCGAGCCCGACATCACGATGGAGATCTTCTTCGTAGACCGGCCGCTCGACGGGTTCGGTGCGGTCGAGATCGTGGAGCCGGAGTAGGCAGTTGAGAAGAGCGACCAAGTCGCTCGTGTCTCGATGCGAAAACAAAGCCAGGCGCAGGTTTGCAGCCTGACGAGACGCGAGCGACCGGACTCGAACCGGCGACCTCCGGCGTGACAGGCCGGCGTTCTAACCAACTGAACTACGCCCGCTGGGGTCAGTCGAGGATAGCGTTAGGAATGACCGTGGGCCTGTTCGGCGACATGACGAGGGCGGCCGAGATCGCCGCCGATCACCCGGTCGTCGTGCCCGCCGAGCGCATCGACCTGCTCGCGACGGATGCGGTGAGTGGCGATCCATGCCGCCGCACGGACTACGCGGGCGTCGTCTGGTACGGCGGGCCGCCGGAGGTGCTGGACGGGCTCCCGATCCACGGGGGAGCCCGCACACAGATCAAGGCGCCCTTCTGGCTGCCCGACAGCCTCAGTTACGCGGTCGGGGCGGAGGGGCAGGTCCGGTTCCAGGCAACGGCCGCGATGCAGGCCGGGATAGCCCACAGCTCCGGGGGGTACTTCCAGATCCGCGAGGTCGTGGCGGCACTCGGTGAGGACGCTCAGAACGCCGGCGGGCTTCGCGTGTACGTGACCGTGGTGGCCGTGGCCACCCTGCCCTTCGGCGTCTCGTACCGGGTGTCCGTGACGTGCCCGCCGGACGCCGTGCGCGCGCCTACCGCCTGAGCCCTCGCAGCGCCGACCTCGCCGCGTTGTGGCCGTTCATCCCGTGGACGCCGCCGCCGGGCGGCGTGGCCGCCGAGCAGATGAACACTCCGGGGATGCCGGTGGCGTAGGGGTCGAGCGCGAGCCGCGGCCTGATCAGCACCTGGACCGGCGTGTTGGCGCCGGTCACGATGTCCCCGCCCGTGTAGTTGGCGTTCTCGCGCTCCAGGTCGGCGGGGGTCCGGACGGACGTGCCCACGATCCGGTCGCGCAGCCCGGGGGCGAACCGCTCGATCTGGCCGATCACCGTTTCGGTGGCGTCGCCGTCGTACCCGTGAGGCACGTGCGCGTACGCCCACACGGGATGCACGTCGCCGGCCGAGCGGCTCGGATCTGCCAGGTACTGCTGGGCCACGAGCAGGTACGGCCGATCGGGCATACGCCCGCTGTTCACCTCGGCCTCGGCGGCGGCGATCTCCTCGAAGGTGCCACCGATGTGCACGGTGCCGGCCCTGCGGCAGTCCTCGTTGGCCCACGGCACTCCGCCCTCGACGGCCAGGTCCACCTTGTACGCCCCGGGGCCCCGCTTGTAGCGCCGGAAGCGCGCGCCACGCGTCCGGGCAGGCGGTCGCCGGCGATGCCGGCGAGGATCGAGGGTGAGGTGTCGAAGGCCACGATGTCGGCCTCCGGCATCTCCGTGACCGGGCTGCCCGTCTCGATCGTGCCGCCGTGCTCGCGCAGCGCGGACGCCAGGGCGTCGGTGATCGAGCGCGACCCACCGCGGGCCACGGCCCATCCGAAGGCGTGGCAGGCGGTGATCAGCGCCACGCCCACCGACGCGCTCATTGGTCGGTTCAGCCGGCTGAACGAGTGCGCCGCCACGCCGCCGAACAGCGCCCGCGCCTGCGGGGTGGCGAACCGCCGTGCGAGCACGTTGGCGGGCAGCGCCGCGGGCAGGCCGAAGCGCACCAGGCGCAGCGGATGCTTGGGCACGTGGAGGACCGGTTGCAGGATGTCGTCGAGCAGGCTCTCGAAGGTGCTTGCGGGCCGTCCGAACACGCCCCTCCAGCGCGGGCCGTCCACGGGGCCGAGCGCTTCCTCGGTCTGGTCGAACGAGCGGTACATCACCCCCGCGGTGCCGTCGTCGAGCGGGTGGGCGAGGTCCACCTCGGGCCACATCCACTCGAGGCCGTGGCGCTCGAGGTCCAGCGAGCGCAGGAACGGGGATCCGACCGCCATCGGGTGCACGGCCGAGCAGTGGTCGTGCAGCACGCCGGGCACCGTGAGCTCGCTGGTCTTCGTGCCGCCGCCGATCTCGTCCTGGGCCTCGAGCACCGTGACCTGCACGCCCTCCCGTGCCAGGGCGACGGCGCAGGCCAGACCGTTCGGCCCGGCACCCACCACGACGGCGTCGCTCACTGGTGCACGGGGATGGTCCCGCTCTCGTCGAGCCAGGGATGGCTTTCGACCATGTCGGCGACCTCTACCCATCCCTCCTCGATGAGCCCGGTGGCCGCGTCGTAGATGCGGTACTGCTGGCGCTGCACGTGCGCCGGCTGGGACTCGAGGTAGATCAGCCGCACCTCGCCCTCCTCGAACCCGCACTGCTCCTGGATCACCGCCAGCAGGCGCTCGTCGTGGAAATGGCCGTCGCCGAAGTTCCAGCCGATGGCCACACCCGCGACGAACTCGCCCTCGCGGATGTGGTAGGCCTCGACGTCGTCGACGGCACGCGGTAACAGCCCGTTCAGCGCCCGGCCGTGCGAGTGCATCGCTCGGAAGGCGAGGCCCTTGTAGAGCATGAACTCGGCCAGCTCCTCGTCGTAGACATTGGCCAGCTGCTTGACCACCACCGGCGCGACCTTGTCGAGGCGCTCGTCGAACTTGTCCTCGGCGCCGTCCTTGCGGAACAGCCACTGGCTGGTGGCCCAGTTGCCCGCGTAGTAGCGCATCGACGGGAGGAACGAGATGAGGTCCGGGCGCAGGTTGCCGAGCACCGGGATGCCGACTCCGCCCACCAGCAGGATCGCGATCAGCAGCGGATCGTCGAGCGTGGACAGCGGCACCTCTCCGTAGTGCCCGAACAGGAACAGGACGCCGAAGATCATGAAGATGTTCCACTCGAGCGGGACACCGAGCGGGAACGTGGACAGGATGTGCACGTGGAAGATCACCATCCCGGCCACTGCGATCGTGCCGATCGTCCCGCCGCCCGACAGGATCAGCACCAGCGGTAGGCCGAACTCGATCACCGTGCCCAGGTGGGCCGAGTAGGCGGCCACCGGGCCGGGGCGCACGTCCTCGGGGTGGTTGCGCCAGAGCTTCGACTTCGCCTTGCTCGAGGGGTTCCAGGGGGTGTTGGAGATCATCACCGACACCACGTAGGGGAAGTGGCGGTTGAGCTTCGACGACGCCGCGCCCCACCAGATGCAGAAGAAGATGATCTGCCACGCGACGATGAAGTTCTCGGGGCCGAAGAGGCCGACCAGGAGCATGAACCCGTAGACCTCGGGCCGGGCCGCGAGGAACGGCACCTTGTCGCGCAGCCCGAGCGCCGTGAGCAGCCCAAGCAGGATCGCGATGGGCGCGTCGTCGAGCAGCGGGCCGTCGGAGAACAGCAGGTAGACGCCCGAGGCAAGCACGCCCGCGTAGAGAGCGACGTCGAGAACGGTGCGGCGGTTGCCCGCGGTGAGCGGCACCTTGTCCGGCCATGGCGGCAGCCGGATGGTGCCCGGGCGCAGCCAGTAGAGGCAGCCGCCGATCATCGGGGAGAAGCGGAACGTGAGCGGCATCGAGCCCGAGCCGATGCCCAGGAACTCCCACAGCAACGTCCAGACGACGAGCTTCTGGAACACGATCGGCTCGTTCCACCAGTCGCCGAAGTCGCCGAGCCCGCCGATGCCGGGCGTGGTGGAGATCACCAGCAGCGCGCCGAGGCAGAACACCACCAGCTTCACGACGTAGAGGAGGTAGACCACCGTGGGCGTGCCGAACCCGTTCACCGCCCAGTCCTGCGCCAGCGGCTTGATCCGCTCTAGGTGGGGCTTGGCCTTCCACTCGTCGAGGTCGAACGGTGGAGGCGTAAAGGATGTGAACCCCATGCCAGGCGCGATCCTACTTGCGTGACCCCCCGCGCTAGGGACCCTCCTGCTTCTAGGCCTACTTCGGTGCCTTCAGCGTCACGCTGAACGTCTTGGTCTTGACGGTCTTGCCGCGCTTGACCGTGGTCTTGATCTTGCCCTTGATCTTGCCGCTTGCGCTTGAGGAGCTTGAGCCCCTTCTTGGTGAGCTTGAGCTTGATCGCGCCCTTCTTGCCCGTCTTGACCGTGAACTTCGAGCTGCCGAGCTTCATGGTCTTGGCCGAGCCGGCCGCGACCTTGGCGCTCAGCGCGTTGGCGACCTTGCAGTTGGGGCCCGTGCCCGTGCAGTTCACCTTGGCCTTGAGGGTGAATGACCCCTTCTTGCCGACCCTCACGGTCCCAGCCTTCGAACTGCCCGAGAAGTACCGGATCCCGCCCCCTGGCCCGGTACGAATGGTCAGTGTGTTCACCGTGTACTCCGGCGAGCGCAGGCCCTGCTCATCGATGGCGACCACCTTGAACTGGTCCCGGCCAAGGTCCCTCGTGGCGTAGACGACGGCGACGAACTGACGGTCGTTGAGGGAGACCGACGCGACGCCCTTGGTCCCCTGCTTGGTGATCTCGAGATGGACATTTCCGAAATCGTCCTGACACTGCCCTGTGCTCACCGACCCTCCGATCACCATTTCCCATCCCTTCCCAAGAGAATCGAAGAGATCGCACGTGGGCGCGGCGTTTATACGCGTCCCGGCGTTGTTGAACGTGGAGACCGTGACCCAGCTCGACTGGAGGTTGGTGCTGTCGGTCGCGTGGAACGTGAACGAGTCCCCGCCCCCGTACGGGTTGTCCTGCGCGGTGTACCGCACGCTCGGGTGATCGGTGTTGTTGTTGACGACGGCCGCCGTGCCCCGGGCTCCCTGCTGCGGGATCACCACGTGGAGCACGTCCCCCGCGTCGGGGTCGCTGCACGACCCCGCGGTTCTCGGGACGCCGGGCGTGTATTGCTGCTGGCCGTTGTGCTGACACACCGGCGGGTCGGCGTGGTTCGCGACGATGTTGACGCTCTGCGTCACCTCGCTGTCGGGCTCGCCTCCGTTGCTCGTGCCCCTGAACTTGAAGGTATCCGTCATCCCCGCTGTGCCGGCGTTGGCCGTGTAGAGCAGGTCGACCTGGTTCGTGCCGTTGTGCACCACGGTCGCGGTGCCGTGGGCGCCCTGCTGCGTGATCGTCGCCTGGACGGGAGCGCTGTCCTGGGTGAGGCAATATCCGGCCGTGATGGCCTCCCCGGGCTGAGCCTGGAAGGCGGGGCTGCCCGGATTGTTGGGAAGGCCGTAGCAGTTCGGAGGCTCGGCCGACGCGGAGGCGGGCAACAGCATGAGCCCGACCGTGAGCAGCAGCAACGTGGCGGGGGCAAAGCGACGGGCCGACAAGGGGTGCGCCTCTCAGTAGAAGGGCGTACCTCAAGCGTGCACGCACTCTTACCCTAGATGCGTATTGCCGATTGCGCGAATTTGGTAATCCCGCTTAGCCCTGTGCGCGATCGCGATCGACGTGCGGATAGCCTCCGCCACATGATCGGATTTCTAGTGGCGGGCATCATCATCGGATTGCTGGCGCGGCTGATCCTGCCGGGCAAGCAGAAGATCGGGTTCCTGTGGACCCTCGGCCTGGGTATTGCCGGGTCGCTGATCGGTGGCACGATCGCCAACGCGATCAACGCGGGCGACATCTGGGAGCTCAACTTCGTCGGCTTCGTGGCCGCCGTGGTGGCCTCGGTCGGGCTGTTGGCGGTGGCGGATCGCTCCGGCCTCGGCCAGGGCAAGGACAAGAAGCAGATCGAGTCCTGATGGAACTCGAGGGAAAGCGGGCGCTGCTCACCGGGGCGTCAGGAGGGATCGGGCTGGCGATCGCACGGGCGCTGCACGCGCGTGGCGTCACCGTGATCGCCACGGCGCGGCGCGAGGAGGTGCTGAAGGAGCTGGCCGAAGAGCTGGGCGATCGCATCGAGACGCTCCCGGCCGATCTGGCCAAGGCGGAGGACGTGGCCGCGCTGCCCGGGCGCGCCGGTCAGGTGGACATTCTCGTGGCCAACGCCGCGCTCCCGGCGAGCGGCGCGCTGCTCGACTTCGAGCCGAGCCACATCGACCGCGCGCTCGATGTGAACCTGCGCGCCCCGACGCAACTCGCGCGCGCGCTCGCGCCAGCCATGGTCGAGCGCGGCTCCGGCCACCTCGTTTTCATCTCATCGCTGTCGGGCAAGTCCGCCAACGCGGGCAGCGCGCTCTACTCCGCAAGCAAGTTCGGCATGCGCGGGATGGCGCTCGGCCTGCACGGCGACCTGAACGGAACCGGCGTGGGCGTGACCACCGTGTTCCCCGGCTTCATCCGCGACGCCGGCATGTTCCACGAGAGCGGAACCGAGCTGCCGCGCGGGGTCGGCACGCGCACGCCCGACCAGGTGGCGGCCGCGGTCGTGAAGGGCATCGAGCGCGACCTGATGGAGGTGGACGTGGCCCCGCTGTCGGTGCGCTGGGGCGCGAAGATGGCGGGTGTGGCGCCCGGGTTCGCGGCGAAGATGCAGCGGCGAATGGGCGGCGACGAGATCGCGGCCGACCTGGCCAAGGGCCAGGCCGACAAGCGCTAGTCGCGGCGACGAATTCGGCAGGTGCCGTAAGTTCCACCGGTCGGCTCGGTTGGGGAAGCGACAGGGGAAGTTCCACCTAAAGGGGAGACACCGATGATTTCGATCCGCAGACTGGTCCTGACCGCAGCCGTTACCGGCCTAGCTCTCGCCGCGCCGGCCACCGCGCTGGCTGCGCCCATGGCGTTCCGGGGCAGCGACGACGACGGCAGTCGTGTGATCTTCACCACCGAGGAGCGGATGACCGCGCAGGACACCGACTCGCAAGCCGACGTCTACGAGCGCTCCGGCGGGGTGACGCGGCTCGTATCGATCGGCCCGGTGGGCGGCAACGCCAACTTCGAGGTGAGCTACGGCGGCACGGCCCAGTTCAACAACTCGAGCCGCGTGGTCTTCACGACCACCGAGCGCCTGACGGCCGACGATCTGGACAACTCCCAGGACGTCTACGTCAATGAGGACGGCGTGACGCAGCGCGCCTCCAAGGGTCCCGCCCCGTTTCTTGGCAACGGGGCGTTCGGCGCGACGGTGAACACGGTGCTCGAGAACGGCATCGTCATCTTCCAGACGAACGAGAAGCTCCACCCGAACGACACTGACCCGAGCGCGCGGGATCTCTACCTGTTCGACCAGAGCCTGGGCTTCGTGAGTGGCCCATCGCAGCAGAACGGCACTGGCGGCAGCGGCAACTTCGCGGTGTCCTATGAGGGCAAGAGCCCCGGTGGCAACGACGTGTTCTTCTCAACCGACGAGGCGCTGGCGACGGAGGACACCGACGCCACAGCGCGCGACATCTACGCGTACAGGCGCTTTGCCTCCGATCAGCTCGTGACCATCGAGCCGGGTGCCGACGAGAACGTCGACATGGACTTCGGCGGCGCCAGCGCCGGCGGCCTGGTCGCGTTCGAGACGGCGGGCGACTACCTGGACGGGGATGCGGATGGCAGCGACATCGATGTGTACACACAGGATGTCGATACGGAGACGCCCCTGCACGCATCGGATGACTTCGACGACCTCGACGTGGACTTCGCCGGGATCACCCCGACCGACGACGAGGTGTACATCGAGACCGAGGACGACGCCGGGTCGCCCGCGACGGACCCCGACGACGACCAGGACGTGTACTCGATCGATGTGACCACGCCGACCAAGGTCTCGGCGGGGAACGGGAACTTCGACGCCGACTTCGCCGGGAGCGACGACGCGGGGGACCACGTGGCCTACACCACGAACGAGAACCTGGCGCCCGGCATCGACGGCGACACCTTCACCGATCTCTACGAGCTGGACAACGGCGTGAACAGCGACCTCATCTCCCAGCGGGTGAACGCCGGCGCCGAGGAAGCGGAGGCCCCGTTCTTCCGCGGCTACTCACCGAATGGAGAGCGCGTGCTCTTCACGACCGACGAGAAGATCACGGCAGCGGACACCGATTCGAGCTCGGATACCTATGGGCGCAATGCAGAGGGCGAGGCGGTGAAGGTCACGCCCGGTAATGCAGGCTTCACGGCATCCTTTGCCGGCTCCTCCGACGACCGCACAACCGTCTTCTACAACACGGCGGAGTCCCTGCTCGCGCAGGACGGCGACGCCGAGACCGACGTGTACGGCACGCGCAACCTCACCACCACGCTCGAGTCATTCGAGCTGATCGCCCCGGACACGTCGATCACGAGCGGTCCCAGCGGGGCGATCACCGACACGACGCCGTCGTTCACGTTCGCCTCGACGGAGGGCGGCGCCCAGTTCCAGTGCCGCTTCGACGGGGCCGCGTTCGGGGCCTGTGGAGCCGCGCCCGCGCTGCCCGACGGCGCGCACACCTTCCAGGTGCGGTCGATCGACCGGCCCGGCAACGTCGATGCCAGCCCGGCGAGCCGGGGCTTCGTGGTCGACACGAAGGGGCCGGCGATGACGGTCTCCAACAAGGCGCGCCGGGCGAGCAAGAAGGGTCGCTTCACGGTCGCCGTCGTCTGCCCGGTTGGTGAGACCGGCGGATGCAAGGGCAAGCTGACGCTCAAGAGCTCGAAGCGGGTGAATGTGAACAAGGGCAGGAAGGGCAAGAGGGCCAGGCGCCGCGTGGTCACATTCGCGAGCAAGTCGTTCTCCCTGAAGGCGGGTCAGCGGGCGAACATCACCCTCGCCCTGTCGAGGAAGAACCGCTCGCTGCTGAAGCGGCTGAAGAGCGTGAGGCTCACGGCCTCGGCCGCGGCGAAGGACGGGCTCGGCAACGCGAGAACCAGCTCGGCCAAGCTCACGCTCAAGCCGCCGAAGGCGAAGCGCAGGAAGCGCTAGGCGCGACCGCAGTGGCGGAAGCCGGCGTGGTCCTTGACGAGGCCCTTGGACCGCGCGTTCAGCCGGCTGCCCTCGATGGATAGCTCGCGGAGCCTCGCGGCGTCTTGTCTGCGCGCGGCGTTCGCCTGGCGGCGCACGTTGGCCGCGCCGGCTTCGAGGGAGGCCACAAGCGCCGTGTGGAACTCCTTCTCGTCGGCGGGCGGAGCGATCCCCCGCAGCTGAACCACGAGTCGATCGCTGACCGCCCGCCCACGTTCGAGCAGCGCCTCGAATGTTGCGAAGGTCTCCTGCGGGGCCGCGCGCCCGGCACGGGCGTCGTCCCTGGCCTGGAGGATCTCGGCGTTGATCGAGGCCAGCTTCGGGTTCGCACCCTGGCACAGCGCGTCGACCTCCGCGACGAAGTCCTCGTCCTCGCCACCGCAGCCGGCGAGTAGGACCACCAACACCAGGCCCAGCGCCGGCTTCACCTGACGATCCGGAAGCTCAGCCGTCGCGGCTTGCCCCGGTTGCCCGCCGCGTCGGTCGGGGTGAGCGTGAGCCGGTAGCTGCCCGGCTTGAGCTTCCTGCGCCCGATCCGCCCGGAGAACCGGATCCTGTTGGCCCCGGCTCGGGCACGGCGGGTGAAGGTGCCGGCCCGCTTGTAGCGGCGCCTGCCCCGGCGGTTCCTGAGCCTGCGCTCGATTCGAACGCTGATCCGTGCCACCTCTGAGAGGCGGAAGGAGAGGATCGTGCTGCGTCCCACCCGGAACCGCCTGCGCGACAGTCTCGCGCGGGTGAGCGAAGGGCCGGTCCGGTCGGCGCTCGTGAACGGCTGCTCCACCGGTGGCTGTTCAGCCGGCGGTTCGCTTGGGGCTTCCTGGAAGAACACCGAGGCCGAGCCCTGGCTCGCTTTGCCATCGATGCCGTCCCGTGGGGCCCCCGCCAGGATTGTCTCGCCGTCGATCGCCGCCGTGATGCCCAGCAGGTCGCCGGCCGCCACGGTGGCGGCCGTCATCTGCGTGATCTCGGTGCGGGAGGCATCGCCGCCGCGCGTGAAGGTGTAGACCGCGCCCTCGCCCCCGGTGATGTCCTGAGGGGCGCCGGCGATGATCGCGTCTCCGTCGATGGCCACCGAGAAGCCGAGATGGTCGTCTTCCGCGCCGTCGGAGGCCCTCAGCCGGGCGGTCTGGCTCCGTGTCGCCGCGCCGGCGCGGTCAAACGTGAGCACCGACCCCTGGTCCTCGTTGGCGCCAAGGTTGTCGAAAGCTGCTCCGGCCGCGATCGTGTCTCCGTCGATGGCCACCGAGGTCCCGAGCCCGTCGCCGGCGAAGCCCGTGTTGTCGGCCGCGGTGAGCTTGGCGGTCTGGGTGCGCGCCGAGTCCCCGGTGCTCGCGAAGGTGTAGGCGGAGCCCTCGCCCGCGTTGGCGACGCTGTCCGCGGGCGCGCCGGCGACGATGGTGTCGCCGTCGATCGCGACACAGGCGCCGAGGAGATCCGATGGGGCCCCATCGGATGCCGTCAGCCTGGCGGTCTCGGTGCGCGCGGTAGGGCCCACGCGAGCAAACGTGTGGACCGAGCCCTGCGTCTCGTTGGCCCCTACCTTGTCCCTGGGGGCGCCTGCGACGATCGTGTCCCCGTCGATCGCCACCGACAGGCCGAGGTTCGCACCGCCGATGCTCGTCGCGGAGGTGAGCTTGGCCGTCTGGGTCCGCGTCGCTGCGCCGGTGCGGGTGAACGTGTAGGCCGAACCCTGGGAGGCGTTGTCGTAGGGCGCGCCGGCGACGATCGTGTCGCCGTCAATCGCCACCGCGCGGCCGAGCTCGTCGTCCACGGCTCCATCGGAGGCGGTGAGCTTGGCGGTCTGCCTCCACAGGTTTCCGACGCGCGTGAAGACGTACACGGCGCCCCTTCCGTCGTTGTCGCGGGAGGCGCCGACGACGGCGGTGTCGCCCTCGAGCGCGACCGCGCTCCCGAGGGTGTCGCTCTGAGCGCCGTCGCCGGCCAGGAGCTTCTGCTCGAGCGCGAACGCGGTGCCCGGCAGCGCCAGTAGCGCGAGCAATGCGATTGTCAGGATCCTCGCCACGGGATTACCTGACGATCCCGAAGCTCAGCCTTCGCGGCTTGCCCCGGTTGCCCGCGGCGTCGGTCGGGGTGAGCGTGAGCCGGTAGCTGCCCGGCTTGAGCTTTCTGCGCCCGATCCGCCCGGAGAACCTGGTCCTGTTGGCTCCGGCCCGGGCCCGGCGGGTGAAGGTGCCGGCCCGCTTGTAGCGGCGCCTGCCCCGGCGGTTCCTGAGCCTGCGCTCGATCCGGACGCTGACCCTCGCCGCCTCCGAGAGACGGAACGAGATCACCGTGCCGCGGCGACTGACGCGGAACCGCTTACGTGACAGCCGCGCGCGGGTGAGGGAGGGGGCGGTCCGGTCGGCGCTTGTGAAGGGCTGCCGCAGCGGGGGCTGTTCGTCCTGCGGAATGATCGCCGTCTCCTGGAAGAAGACGGTCGCCGAACCCCGCAACACGTTGTCGCCCGGAGCCCCTGCCAGGATCGTCTCGCCGTCGATCGCGACGGAGTTGCCGAACGCGTCGTTCGCAGCCACGTCGGCGCCCGTCACCTTGTCGGTCTCGGTGCGGGGCGTGGCGCCCTCGTGCGCGAATGTGTAGACCGCGCCCTGGAGCGGGCCGTCCTGCGGGGCGCCGGCGATGATCGCGTCACCGTCGATGGCCACCCAGTAGCCGAGGTGGTCCTCAGCCGTGCCGTCGGAGGCGTACAGCCTGGCGGTCTGGGTCCGCGTCGGCGCGCCGGCGCGCTCAAACGTGAGCAGCGACCCCTGGTCCCCATTCGCGCCAAGGTTGTCGAACGGCGCGCCGGCCACGATCGTGTCGCCGTCGATCGCCACCGAGCGGCCGAGGTTGTCGTCCGCGAAGCCCGTGTTGTCGGCCGCCGTGAGCTTGGCGGTCTGGGTGCGTGCCGGGGTGCCGGTGGTCGCGAACGTGTAAACGGAGCCCTCTGCGGCGTTGGCGACACTGTCCTCGGGGGCGCCGGCCACGATCGTGTCGCCGTCGATCGCCACCGAGCGGCCGAGGTGGTCTCCCGGGGCCCCGTCGGACGCGGTCAGCGTGCCCGTCTCAGTCCGCACCGGGAGACCCGTGCGGGCGAAGGTGTAGGCCGAACCTTGACCGGCGTTGGAGCCGACGTTGTGGAAGCGGGCTCCGGCGACGATCGTGTCGCCGTCGATGGCCACCGAGATGCCGAGCTGCTCGCCGGCGGCTCCATCGGAGGCCCTGAGCTTGGCGGTCTCGCTACGCGTGGCTGCTCCGGTGCGCGCGAACGTGTAGGCCGAGCCCTGGGATGCTTCGTCGCCGGTGGCTCCGGCGACGATCGTGTCGCCGTCGATCGCCACCGAGATGCCGAGCTGGTCATTCTCGGCTCTGTCGGAGGCGGTGAGCTTGGCGGTCTGCATCCAGACGTTTCCCAAGCGCGCGAACACGTAGACGGCGCCCCTCCCGGTGTCCTCGTTGAAGGCGCCGACGACGGCCGTGTCGCCGTCGAGGGCGACCGCTTCCCCGAGCCGGTCGTTTGTGGCGCTGTCGCCGGCCTGGAGCTTCTGCTCAGCCCCGAGCGCGGTGCCCGGCAGCGCCATCAGCGTTATCAGTGCGATTGTTATGTAGGCCCCCGCCATGGGAGCCAAGCTACGACTCGGCGGGCCCCGATAAATCGGGCGGAATCCCTATCCGTTCCCTGTCTTCTCCCTACAGCTTCGGGCGAGCGGCCGACGCGTCCGGCTCCAGCGCGTCGTCCTCGAGATCGAGCGCCACGCGCACGATCCGCCCCTGCTCCTTGCGGTGCGCCGCCGAGTAGCCCTCGCTCTGCGCCGCACGTAGCTTGCGGCCCACGTAGTAGTAGTGCAGGTCCTCGGGCAGGATCGCCGCCATGCGCCTGCGCATGAACGCGCGCGCGCCCATGTTGCGCGGCTCCTCCTGGACCCATACAACGCGCTCGAGGTTCGGGTAGCTCTCCATCAGCTCGCGCAGCTCGTTCTCGGGGAACGGGTAGAGCATCTCCACGCGCGCGACGGCGATGTGGTCAGCGGCGGGGCGGTCCTCGTGGCCGGCGATGTCGTAGTAGACCTTCCCGGAGCAGAGCACCAGCTTGGTGACCTTGTCGCGACTCTCGACGGCCGGGTCGTCGATCACCTTGTGGAACCCGCCGTTCGCCAGCTCGTCCATCGTGGACGACGCGGCCGGAAGCCGCAGCAGGCTCTTCGGGGTCATCACCACCAGCGGCCGCGCCTTGGACACCAGCGCCTGGCGGCGCAGCAGATGGAAGTACTGGGCCGGGGTGGTCACGTTGGCCACGCGCACGTTGCCCTCGGCGGCGCCCTGGAGGAAGCGCTCGATCCGCGCTGACGAGTGCTCGGGGCCCGAGCCCTCGTAGCCGTGTGGCAGCAGCAGCGTGAGCCGGGAGGTGAGGCCCCACTTGGCCAGGCCCGATGTGAGGAACTGGTCGAGGATCACCTGCGCGGAGTTCACGAAGTCGCCGAACTGGGCCTCCCACAGCACCAGCACGTCGGAGTCCTGCACCGAGTAGCCGTACTCGAAGCCGAGGCAGCCCTGCTCGGACAGCGGGCTGTTGTGCAGCTCGAAGGGCGACACGGCGCTGTGCAGGTTCTGGAGCGGGCAGTACGGGTCGCCGGACTCGGCGTCGTGCAACACCAGGTGGCGCTGGCTGAACGTGCCGCGCTCGGTGTCCTGGCCGGTGAGCCGGATGGGCACCCCGAGCGCCAGCAGCGAGGCGAACGACAGCGATTCCGCGTGGGCCCAGTCGACCTTCTCGGCCTCGCGCCGCTTCTCCAGGAACGGCTTGAGCTTGCGGTGCACGTTGAAGCCGTCGGGCACCTTCGCGAGCTGCTCGTTGAGCGAGCGCAGCAGGTCCTCGGGCAGAGTGGTCTTGGGCTCGCGGCTCATCGTGCGGTCGAGCTCGTGCTGACCGGTGTCGGGCGGCCCGGCGATCGTCTCCTTGAGGTGCGCGTGGGCGTCGGAGACCTTGGCGTAGGCGTCGTCGGCCAGCTTCTTGGCGTCCTCCGCGGACACCACGCTCTCCTCCTCGAGGCTCTTTGCGTAGACCTCCCTGACGGGCGGGTGCTTCTTGATCGTGGTCGTACATCGCAGGCTGGGTGTAGGCGGGCTCGTCGGTCTCGTTGTGGCCGAAGCGGCGGTAGCCGATCAGGTCGATCAGGGCGTCGCGGCCGAACTCGTTGCGGAAGGCCACCGCCAGCCGCACCGCGTGGATGCACGCCTCCACGTCGTCGGCGTTCACGTGGATGATCGGGATGTCGAAGCCCTTGGCCAGGTCCGACGCGTAGCGGGTGGAGCGGCTGTCGCGCTCGTCGGTGGTGAAGCCCAGCTGGTTGTTGGCGATGATGTGCACGGTGCCACCGGTGGAGTAGCCGCGCAGCGCCTGGAGGTTGAGCGTCTCGGCCACGATGCCCTGGCCCGGGAACGCGGCGTCGCCGTGGATGAGCACCGGCACCACCAGGCTCGTGTCCTGGGTGATCTCGCGGCCCTTGCGGCTGGTCTGATCGGCTCGCGCCCGGCCCTCGATCACGGGGTTCACGAACTCGAGGTGGCTCGGGTTGGGCGAGAGCGTGACCGTCACGCCCTTGCCGGCCTTCGTCTCGTAGTTGCCCGAGGCGCCGTAGTGGTACTTCACGTCACCGGTGCCGCCCTCGGGCGCGGCGGTGTCGGCCGAGAGCGTCTGCTCGCCCTCGAACTCCACGAGGATCGACTCGTACGGGCGCCCCACCGTGTGGGCCAGCACGTTCAGCCGGCCGCGGTGGGCCATGCCGAGCACCAGCTCGCGCGCGCCGTTGCCGGCGCGACAGCTCGATCGTCTCGTCGAGCATCGGCACCAGCACGTCGAGGCCCTCGATCGAGAACTGCTTCTTGCCGAGGAACGCCTTGTGCAGGTAGCCCTCGAGCGCCTCGACCTCCGACAGGCGCTCCAGCAGCGCTCGCTTCTCGTCCGCCTCGAGCGGCTTGCGGTGCTCGCCGGACTCGATCGCCTGGCGCAGCCACACGCGCCGGTTGTGGCCGGAGATGTGCTCGATCTCGTAGGCGATGGTGCCCGCAGTAGGTGTCGTGCAGATGGGGCAGCGCCTCGGCGAACGTGTCGCCCGGAACGGCCACGCGCAGCACCGACGCCGGAATGCGCGCCATCAGCTCGGGCGAGAGGTTCACCGTGGCCGGGTCCAGGGCGGGGTCGCCGCGCGGGGGCGAGCCGAGCGGGTCGAGCCGCGCGGCCAGGTGGCCGTGCATGCGGTGCGCCTTCACCACCGAGGTGGCGGCCTGCACCGCTTGGAGCAGCGCCTCGTCCGGCATGGCCGTGGCGGCCGGCGTGGCCGCGGCGGGCACGGGCTCGTCGGCGGTGACGGCCGCGCCGCCGGCCTCGGCCTGTAGGCGCCCGCTCTCCACACCCAGCGCGCTGAACACCCCGTCGTAGAAGCCGTCCTCGCCCGCCAGGAGCTCGTCGATCCGCTTCAGGAACGCGCCCGACTCCGCTCCCTGGATCACGCGGTGGTCGTAGGTCGAGGTCATCGTCATAACCTTTGCCACGCCCAGCTCCTTCATCTTCTCCGGGTCGGCCTGGGCGAGGCCGGCGGGCAGGCCGATGGCGCCGGTGGCCACGATCGTGCCCTGGCCGGGCATCAGTCGCGGCACCGAGGCCACGGTGCCGATGCCGCCCGGGTTGGTGAGCGTGATGTTGGCGCCCACGTAGGCGTCGGGCTGCAGCTTGTTGTCGCGCGCGCCCACCACCAGCTCGTCGTAGGCCGCGACGAAGTCGCTGAAGTCCATCTCGGAGGCGTCCTTGATCACCGGCACCACAAGCGAGCGCGATCCGTCCTTGCGCTGCATGTCCACCGCCAGGCCGAGGCTCACGGCGCCCGGGGTCACGCGGTGGGGCTTGCCGTCGACCTCGGCGAAGGAGTACGCCATCACAGGCATGTCGCTCGATGGCCTGCACGATCGCCCAGGCGATCAGGTGGGTGAACGAGAGCTTCTTGCCCGCGGCCTTGAGCTGCGCGCGGTGGGCCGCGAGCTCGTCCACCGGCGAGGGTGCGGAAGCTGGTGGCGGTGGGGATCGAGCGGCTCTCGTCCATGAAGCGGGCGAGGGTGGCGGCGGGGCCCGCGGATCGGCTCGGCGCCGGCCGGGGCGGCGGCGGGCTTGGCCGTTGTCCTCCAGCGCCGCCTCCACGTCTGCCTTGGTCACGCGCCCGCGCGGCGCCGCTGCCGCTCAGCTTTTCAAGGTCGACCCCGTGGCTCGGCGGCCATGCGGGCGGCGACGGGCGTGGCGTTGCCGTCGCCGTTGCCGGCGGGGATCGGCTTCCTTCTTCGCCGGCTCTTCGGTCGGCCGGCGGGGCTGCTGCGCCGGGGGCGCCGTCGCCCGCCTCGATACGGCAGACCACGGTGCCCACGGCGACGGTCTCATCCGGCTCGACCAGCAGCTCGGCGACCGTGCCGGCCACGGGCGACGGCAGCTCCGCGTCGACCTTGTCGGTGGAGACCTCGACCAGCGGGTCGTCCTTGGCGACCTTGTCGCCCGGCTTCACGAGCCACTCGAGAATGGTGCCCTCGGCCACCGAATCGCCCATCTCCGGGATCGCCACGTCGACGATCTCGCCGCTCGGGCGAAGGCTCGTCGGTCGCCGGCGGCTCGTCGGCAGGCGGCTCGCCGGCCTCGATCTCGCCCAGCACCTGGCCCACGGTCACGGTCTCGTCGGCCTTGGCCAGGATCTTGGTGAGCACCCCTGCGCTGGGCGCGAAGACCTCGCCGTCCACCTTGTCGGTGGAGATCTCGACCACGGCGTCGCCCTCGGCGACGGTGTCGCCGACCTGCTTGAGCCATTCCAGCACCGTGCCTTCGGTGATGGATTCGCCCACTGAGGGCATGACTATCTGGACAGTGGTGCTCTGAGTCGCCATCGCGGGGCCAACGCCCAACTCTACTCTGGGTGCCGGTGCTTCGTCGCGTGCTTGCAAGCCTTGCTGTGCTCGCCACCTGCGCCGGGGCGGCGTGGGCTGCGCTGGCCGTGGTGTCGATCGATCGAACGCTCGACGTCGGCACGGTACGCGTCTCCGCCGATGCACACCACGAGGGAGCCCTGGATCTCTACGTGCCGCTGGTGGACTGGGGTGTCCGGTTCCCGGGCGCCGTGGACGTGCCGGCGCGGGTGTCGCTCGACCTGCGCACCGTCGATCGGGTGGAGGCCGAGAGGCTGGCGAGAGGCGCTGACCCCGACGTCGACGCGGTGCGCAAGCAGGCGGAGGGCGCCATCGAGGACTGGGTGGTTCGGATGCTGGCGGTGGCGGGCGTCGCGGCGCTGGCGCTGGGCCTGCTGATGGCGCTGGCCCTGCGCGGGCGGGTGGCGCCGGTGCGGCTGCTGGCGCCGGTGGCGGTGGCCGGGGCAGCGCTCTGCGTGCTCGCTCTGTACGTGCTCGTGCCCCCCCGCGGGCGAGCTCGCCGACCCCGAGTACTACGCGAACGGGCCGGACATCCCGGCCGCGCTGCGCGCCATCGACAACGCCCAGGACTCCGCGAGCACGATCTCCGAGGAGCTCGACGCCCAGCTGGTTGGTCTCGCGCGGCTGATCGCCGATCCCGGTCAGCGCGGCCCGGCCTCGAGTCTGGGCCGCCTCACGCTCGCATCGGACCTGCACAACAACCTGCTGGCCCTGCCCGCGCTCGAGCGCGCCGCGGATGGCGGGCTGCTCGTGTTCGCAGGCGACCTCACCGACCGCGGTTCGCCTTCGAGGCGGCGCTCACCGCCCGGGTCGCGCGTGCCGGTGACCCGGTGGCGTTCGTGGCCGGCAACCACGACTCGGACACGCTGGTGAGCGGGCTGCGCCGCGCGGGCGTGATCGTTCTCGGTCGCCGGGTCCGCCGCGTGGCGGGCCTGCGCATGGCGGGCTATCCGTCCCCGAACATGCGGCTGCAGAGCGAGCGCTACCGCGATCGGGGCGCCGAGATCACCGATGCCCAACGCGCGGCGTTCGCCGACTGGCTGCGGCCGCTGGCCGGCAAGGTCGATGTGGTGGTGGCGCACGAGCAGGGCCTGACCGAGTTCGCGGCCGAGGAGCTGCGCCGCAATCCGCCGGCGAAACCACTCGTGCTGCTCACGGGCCACACGCACCTGGCCTTCGCGCAGGCCTACCGAAACCTGGTGGAGCTCAACGGCGGCTCCGCGGGAGGTGGTGGCACGGGCAACCTGGCTGACGATCAGCCCTTCGGCATCGCGCGGCTGCTCTACGACACGGACGGCGGCTTCCAGCCTCGGTTCGCGGACACGGTGGAGATCGACGCCGACAGCGGCGCCGCGAGGGCCGAGCGGCTGCCGGTCGGGGCCCCCTGATCCACGAACGCCAAGACCCCAGAATCCTGGGATGGCCGGAGCGCGCGACGTACGCGAGAGTCCCGCGCCCGACACGAAGGAGACAGTCATGGCCAGGATCGTTGTAACCGAGTTCATCTCGATCGACGGGGTGATCGAGGCACCCGGAGGGGGCGAGGGCTTCGAGCACGACGGTTGGTCGTTCGAGTTCGACCGCGGGGAGGAGGGCGAGCGCTTCAAGGAGGAGGAGACGCTCTCGTCCGAAGCGCAGTTGCTGGGGCGGCGGACCTACGAGGGCTTCGCCCAGGCCTGGCCGACGAGGGAGGGGGGCTTCGCCGACAAGTTCAACACCATGCCCAAGTACGTGATCTCGAAGACACTTCGCGATCCGGAGTGGAACAACACCACGGTCCTGGACGGCGACGCCTTCGAAGAGGCACGGGCGCTCAAGGACCGGGTCGACGGCGACATCGTCGTCCACGGCAGCGCCCAGCTGGCGCAGGGGCTCGTCGAGCACGACCTCGTCGATGAGCTGCGGCTAATGGTCTTCCCGGTCGTCCTCGGCACGGGCAAGCGGCTCTTCGGCCACCCCGGCGCGAAGAAGTCGCTCAAGCTCGTCGACTCGAAGGTCGTCGGCGACGGGGTCATGATCCTGACCTACCAGCGAAAAGCGGACTAGGCGCCGCGCCGGTCGCGTATCGCCAGGCCCGTGGCGACGGCGAGCACGAGGAGCCCCAGCCCCAGCCCCGCGATGAACGCCATCACGCCGAGGATCAGGCGGAGGATCCGGCGAGCGATCGGTTTGCCGAGGACCACCGCATCGGTGGTGCGTTCCGGGCCGCTCCTCGCCGTGATCCGGTATCGCCCCTCGTCTGGCACCTTGACCGTGAGGGCGGCCTTGGCCGCCCGACCGCCGCTGTCGACCGTGAAGTCCGAGCCGTAGTCATCAAGAGCGAGCGGGGGCCCGTCCCCTCCCCGGCGGATGCGTCAGATCGAACGAGGGCACCACGATGTCGTCGGCATCGAGCACGGTGCTCGCGTCGACCTCGTAGAACACCACGTACTTCCCCTCGTCCAGCTCGACGTCCGTGGCGCCCGGGATCGGCGTCCGGGTTTCTCCGCGGCGGGCGCCATCGGCGAGTGAGTCGATCGCGTCGTAGGTCAGCGTCCCGCCCCATACACACAGGCCGAGTGCCGCGACGACGCCGATGACTGCGGCGATGACCCGCATGCCGCCCATTGTCCACGCCGTGAAAGAGTCAGTCCAATGGCCGAGCGGCGCCTCAAGCACTGGGGCTGGGGATTCGAGGATCAGCAGCCCTCCCACGACGAGGTCGTGGCGGCCGCGGAGGGCATTCGCTCGCACCTGGGCTTCGGCGAGGGCGAGATCGACGGCCGGTGGCGCTGGAGGACGTGGAGCTGCCCCCGCCGCGGGTCGAGCCGCCGGCGGCTCTCTCGGAGCTCTGCTCCTCAACCACCTACGACCGCTGCTCGCGCGCGCTCGGCAAGGCCTACCGGGACATCGTCCGGGGATTCCGGGGCGAGTTCCCGCATCCGCCGGACGTGGTCGCGAGCCCGCGGACCGAGGCCGAGGTAGAGGCGGTACTCGACTGGTGCGCGGACGCCGGCGCCGCGGCGATCCCGTTCGGCGGCGGGACCAGCGTCGTCGGCGGGGTGGAGGCCTCGACCGTCGACGGGCCGGTGGTGACGATCGACCTGCGCTCGCTCGATCGGGTACTCGAGGTGGACGCCACGTCGCGGGCGGCGCGGATCCAGGCCGGCGCAACCGGACCGGTGCTCGAGGAGCAGCTCAAGGAGCACGGGCTCACGCTGCGCCACTACCCGCAGTCGTTCGAGTACTCCACGCTCGGCGGCTGGATCGCCACCAGGGCCGGAGGGCACTTCGCCACGCTGTGGACGCACATCGACGACCTGGTGGAATCGGTACGCGCGATCACGCCGTCCGGCAGCTGGGAGAGCCGCCGGCTGCCCGGCTCGGGAGCGGGACCGAGCCCCGACCGGATGCTGATCGGCTCCGAGGGGATCCTCGGCGTGATCACGGAGGCGTGGGTGCGGGTGCAGCAGCGACCGGAGTTCAAGGCATCGGCGGCGGTGGAGTTCGAGCACTTCGCGGCGGGCGCAGCGGCGGCCCGGGCGCTGGCGCAGTCCGGCCTTCACCCGTCGAACTGCCGCCTGCTCGACGAGGGCGAGGCGGCGCTCACGGGCGCGTCGGCCACCGGCAAGTCCGTGCTCGTGCTGGGTTTCGAGTCCGCCGACCACCCGCTCGACGCGTGGATGGCGCGGGCGCTGGAGCTGTGCGCCGATCACGGCGGCGTGGCCGGCGAGCCCAGCTCGGCCGGGGTGACGCCGAGGGCTCGTGGCGCAGCGCGTTCCTCCAGGCGCCGTACCTGCGCGACACGATGGTGGCCGCCGGCGTGCTGGCAGAGACGTTCGAGACGGCCATCACCTGGGATCGCTTCGAGGGGTTCGTCCGGTCCGTGCGGGAGTCCGCGCAGGCCGCCGTGGGGGAGGGTCGCGTCACGTGCCGCCTGACCCACGCCTACCCCGATGGCGCCGCGCCCTACTTCACGGTGCTCGCCCCGGCCCGCCGCGGCGACGAGCTTGCGCAGTGGCAGGAGGTGAAGGACGCGGCGGGCGAGGCGATCATCGCCGCGGGCGGCACCATCACCCACCACCACGCGGTCGGCCGGGACCACCGGCCGTGGTACGACCAGCCAGCGCCCGGAGCCGTTCGCCGCCGCGCTGCGGGCGGCCAAGGCAGAGCTCGATCCCGCCGGGATGCTCAATCCGGGCGTGCTCGATATGAGCGGGCGAAAGCGCGAGCTGGCACGCGCGGACCGCGTGCTGCCCGGGCGTATGGCGCCTGCGCCTGCCGCTGCCGTGGCCGGGCGTGCCGCACGTGAACGCCTACGCGATCGCCGCCGGCAGCGGGGTGGTGCTGGTGGACACCGGCATGCACGAGCCCGGCTCGCTGGCGCCAGCTCGAGCTGGCGCTCGACCAGGCGGGGCTGAGCCTCGAGCACGTGCGGCTGCTGGTGTGCACCCACGCCCATTCCGATCACTACGGGCAGGCGGGCCCGATCGTCGAGGCATCGGGCTGCGAGCTGTGGATGCATCCAAACCACGAGCACATGACCCGCGCGGCGAAGGATCCGGACCGCCAGCTCGAGCGCAGGATCGAGGTGGGGCTGCACTCCGGCGTGCCCGCCGAGGCGATGGAGCGCTACCGCGAGGCGCGAAAGGGCGCAGGGGTCGGGATCGCCGAGGTGGTGAAGCCCCACCGCGACCTGCTTCCCGGAGTGGAGGTGGAGACCGACCTCGGCGCGTGGCAGGTGTACGAGACCCCCGGGCACGCGCCCTCGCCACGTGGTGCTCCACCAGCCCGAGCGCAGGCTCCTGCTGTAGCGGCGACCACATCCTCGGCCGCGTCTCCCTCTACTACGACTACGGCTACACGCCCGATCCCGCGGGCGAGTTCCTCGCTTCAGCCTCGACACCGTGGGCGAGCTCGACACGGACCTCGTGCTGGCCGGACACGGCCGCCCGGTGCGCGACCTGCCCGGGCTGGTGGAGGCGAACCGGAGCGCGGTGCGCGAGCGCATCGAGCGCGTGCGCGGACGCGATCGCCGAAGAGCCACGCACGCCGTTCGAGATCGTGCCGAAGCTGATGGGCGTGGAGGAGCTCACGCCGATGCTCGTGAACTGGGGTCTGTCGGAGACCCTCTGCTACCTGCGCCACCTCGAGCTCGCGCGGCGAGGCGGAGAAGGTCGAGGGCGAGGACCCCGAGCGCTGGCGCGCGACCTAGAGCGCCGCCACGGCCGGGCCGTAGACCCAGCGCCCTGCCTCGCGCCTCCCGATGCTGAACTTCGTTCCCCGCCGCGCGGGCTCCTCGGCCTCCACGATGCCGCGGCCATCGGTGCGGCCGTCGACCACCGCGCGCCACGTCCGCCCGTCGCGGGATGCCTCGATTCGCACCCGGCGGCGGCCCTCGCCCAGGCGCACCCGACCCCACAGCCGCACGAACTGCGGATCCACCCGCTCGGCGTGCAGCGGCGCCGGGAGCACCGCGGCGTACGGCTTCGGGCGGCGGTCGGTGAACAGGAGTCCCGACTGCCAGTCGGGCAGCGCGCCCACCTGCTGCCCGCCGCCACCCGTGCCGGGCAGGTCGCGCACCATGAACTGGGCGAACGTGCGCACCCTCGCCTCGCGTGCCGCCAGCGCTTCCCCGAAGGCCATCATCCGCGCGGCTCCGTCCGGTGAGAACCGGGCGCCGGGGTCCGGCGGTCGCGACTCGTAGGCGTACTCGGTCACGTACACGTCGCGCAGCTTGGGCGCGAGGCGGCCGGCGGCGACGAGGCGGTCGAGCACGTCGATCAGCTTGGGGAGGCGGGCCAGCGGCACGTCGTCCCGCGAGGCCGAGCGCTCGATCTCGTCCGGGCCGCGTGCGCGTGGAGTAAGGATGGTGGGCGAAGCCGTCGCCCTTGATCGGCTGGAAGGCCGCGCAGTCGCCGGTGGCGACCGGGCGCAGGCGGCCGTCCACGCAGGCCAGGTCGCGCAGGAACTCGAGTGGCGGGATGCCGCGGCTCCGTCCATGCGCCGCGAGCCCGCCCACGAGCACCACGGAGTCCGGCGCTTCGTCCTTCACGGCCGGATAGGCCGCGGCCACCATCCGCCGGTAGATGCCCGGGCTCACGTTGCGCCCGCCCTTGCGCTGCGGCAGTAGGAATCCTGGGTGGTTGGGCTCGTTCCAGAGCGTGAAGGTGCCCACGTCACCGGCGTAGCGGCGCGCCACCGCGCGGGCGAACTCCGCGAAGTCCTTGGCATCGATCCCGGTCTTCGGGCGCTCCGTGGCATCACCGTCGGTGGCCCACACCGGCGCCCAGAAGGCGATGTCCATGATCACCGCCATGTCGCGGTCGCGGGCCATGCGTACCGCGTGGTCGATCAGCTTCCACCTCTCGGGCACATACGAGTCCGGGTCGGCCGTGTCGAATTTGGGCTTCGTGGTGGAGCGGGTGTCGGGGGCGAGCTGGCTCCAGCTCGCGGTCACGCGGATGGCGCGCACGCCCGAGCGGTCCAGAAGCTCGACCGCTCGCTCGGCGTTCTCGGGTCCCGCGAACAGCAGCTCGGCGTCGTCCTGCACAACCATCGCCGGCGCCCCGGCCGGGCCGGCGACCTTGAGGGGCGCCCGCTCCCCTTCCTCCGCCGCAGGCGGCCAGGGCGAGCGCGAGCGACAGCGCCGCTAGACCGGCTGCGTGGCGCGCGTCCACGGCTGCGCCGCCCGCAGGGCGGCGAGGATCGCGCGCGTCGCGGGGGATCGGTTGAGCGTGTAGAAGTGGATCCCGGGCGCCCCGCGCGCCAGGAGGTCCACACATTGCAGGGTGGCGTAGGCCACGCCGAGATCCTGCACCGCGCCGTCGTCGTCGTCCCGGGCCTCGAGCTCCCGCTCGAAGGCCTCGGGGATCTCCGACTTGCACAGCTCGGTGATCCGCTTGATGTTGCGGAAGGAGGTGACCGGCATGATGCCCGGGATGATCGGCACGGTCACGCCTGCCTCGCGCGCGCGGGCGATGAAGTCGAAGTAGTACTCGTTGTCGTAGAAGAGCTGGGTGATGAAGAAGGTCGCCCCGGCGTCCTGCTTGGCCTTGAGGAAGTCGAGATCGGACTCCGGGCTCTCGGCCTGGGGGTGCACCTCCGGGAAAGCCGCCGCGCCCACGGCGAACTCGAACCGCTCGCCGAGCAGCTCGATCAGCTCGGTGGAGTAGAGGAGGCCGCCGGGCGTGGGCGTCCACTCCTCCTCGCCCGCCGGGGGATCGCCGCGCAGCGCCAGCACGTTGTCCACACCCGCCGCCTCGATCTCCGACAGCGTCTCGGCCAGCTCCTCGCGCGTCGCGCCGACGCACGTGAAGTGCGCCATCGCCTCGATGCCGAGATCCTGCTTGATCCACTTCACGATGTCGATCGTGCGGTCGCGCGTGGAGCCAAGCGCGCCGTAGGTCACCGACACGAAGTCGGGGTTGTCGGCCCGGAGGGCGTCGAGCGTGGCGCGCAGGTTGGCCTGCCCGTCGTCGGTCTTCGGCGGGAAGAACTCGAACGAGAAGACGGGCCGCCGCTCGCTCAGGATTTCGTCGATCCGCATTCGCGAGAGGGTAGCCGTGCTGCTAGCCGGGAGGCTTGATGTCCAGGCCGGTCGCCACGGTCGAGCGGCCGCCGACCATGTACTGCACGTCCACCGTGTCGTTCTTGCCATAGGTGCCGAACAGCGCGAGGAAGATCGCCGTCCAGCGCCAGAAGGTGAGCTTCTCCTTCTCGAGCGGCCGGTCGAACACCAGCTCGCGCCCGTCGACCTCGAAGTCCTTCCCCTCCTCCTGCGGGACCCCGTTCACGAACACCTTGAACGGCCGCTCGGCGCCGCGCGGGAGCTCGACTCGCCAGCCCTCAGCCACCGGAGAGCTCCCGGCGCAGGGCGTCGTAGGGCGACTCGCCCGCGCGCTGCACCACCAGCTTGCGCCGCAAGCGGCCGGTGAACGCCTCGGCCGACCCGTCGCCGCGCACGTCCACCCCAGCGCGCACGCGCGCCGGGTCCCGACAGCTCGATCCGGCCGACCACCTGCTGCACCGGCTCGAACTTGCGCACCAGCGCCCCGCCGAGGGTGTGACCGACGCTCCGTCCTCCAGCTCGCGACCCCTGCGCTCGAGCTCCCGCAGGGCCGTCGTCGAGGTCGTCGGCGCGCGCGTTGCGCACCTTCGCCCCGCTGCGCACGGTGATCCGGTAGCTCGCCATCGCCTGCATCTAATCTCAGAGCAATGGAGATCGTGTCGGTCAACGTCGGCTCGCTGCGACCGCTCGTGGTCTCCGGGCGCGAGGTGCTGACCGGGATCTTCAAGGAGCCGGTCGAGGGCCGCGGTGGCCGTCGGCGCGCTCGGCCTCGAGGGCGACGTGCAGGCGGACAAGCGCGTGCACGGCGGCGAGGACCAGGCGGTGTACGCCTACGCGATCGAGGACGTGGAGTGGTGGGAGTCAGAGCTCGGCCGCGAGCTCGGCCCCGGCTTCTTCGGCGAGAACCTCACGCTGCGCGGCGTGGACGTGAACGGTCTGCGCCCCGGCGATCGGCTCACCGCCGGCGGCGTGACCCTCGAGGTCACCAAGCCGCGCCAGCCCTGCCAGAAGATGGCGACGAAGGCGGGCGACCCGAAGTTCGTGAAGCGGTTCGCCAAGGCCGGGCGGCCCGGGATGTACATGCGCGTGGTGCGAGGCCGGCGAGGTCGCGGCGGGCGACCCGCGTCAGCCGCCTATAGCGCTCATCGAGCGCGCCGGCTGGCGGAAGCCCGGCTCGCCCACGTGGTGCTTGAGCTCCTTCTGCCACACGGCGTCGCGCACGATCGCCTCCAGCTCGTCGTCGTCCGCCCCGTCGCGCATCGGCGCCGCGCAGGTCGGTCTCGTGGATCGAGAAGAGGCAGGTGCGCAGGCGGCCGTCGGCGGTCAGCCGGATGCGGTTGCAGTCCGAGCAGAACGGCTCGGAGACCGGGTTGATGAAGCCGATCTCGCCGCGGCCATCCGCGAACCGGAACACGCGCGCCGTGGCCGAGGGCTCGCGCGGAAGCTCCTCCAGCGGGTGCGCGGCGTGGATGATCGCGTCGCAGCTCCTCGCCGGTCAGCACCTGATCCGCGCTCCAGGCGCGGTCGCCGTCGAGCGGCATGAACTCGATGAAGCGCACCTGGAAGTCGTGCTCGCGGGCGAACTCGGCGAACGGCAGCGCCTCCTGCTCGGTGAAGCCGCGGATGGCGACCGCGTTCACCTTCACGGGGCGCAGCTCGGGCCTGCGCGGCCACCGCGTCGAGGCCGCGCAGCACCTGGGGGAGCGCGTCGCGCCGGGTCATCGCGAAGAAGCGGTCGCGCTGCAGGGAGTCGATCGAGACGTTCACGCGGTTGATGCCGGCGTCGGCGAGCGCGGCGGCGTCGCGCTCGAGCAGGTAGCCGTTGGTGGTGAGCGAGACCTCGCGCGAGGTCCTCGATCGCGGTGAGCATCGCGGCCAGCCGCGGGAAGTCGCGGCGCACCAGCGGCTCGCCGCCGGTCAGGCGCAGGTCGCGCACGCCCATCGACGCCGAGCAGCGCCACCAGCCGCTCGATCTCCTCGAACGACAGCACCTCCTCGCGCTCCAGCCAGGGCAGCCCCTCGGCGGGCATGCAGTACTGGCAGCGGAAGTTGCAGCGGTCGGTGACCGACACGCGCAGATCCTCGATCGCGCCGGCCGTGGCCGTCGACGAGGGGGTCGCGAAGCATGCGGCAAGGGTACCTTCGTCGCCATGCGCCTCCCCCTGATCCTCCGCACCGCGCGAATGGCGGGCACGTCGATCGCCGAACCCGGTGCCATGCCGTGGGTCACGGACTTCCTCAACGCCGCCCATTACGCGCGCCCGGCCGAGCACCGCGACATCGAGGGCCTGCGGCTGGCGTTCACGATCCTCACCACCGCGTGGCATCGCCACGGAGCGCGGCTGCGAGCCCGGGACCTCCCAGAGTTCCACCGCGCCTTCGGCAAGGACCGCATGCGGGGCACGCTGTCGCGCGAACAGCTGCTGGCGGGCGCGTCCCGCCTGTTCGACGAGGACTTTGAGGCCGGCTACACCGACCTCGAGCGCCGGGGTTGGGGAATCGTGTTCGGCGACAAGCTGGCCCTGGAGTCCTACGACCCCGCCCGCCGCCTGGTGGACGGGACGATGCGCGAGATCACGCCGCCACGCAAGGACCCCGCGGACCAGACGTGGGAGACCTACGAGCCGGTCCGGGTGCCGTCGGCGGAGAGCGTGCTCGACCTACTCGAGCGGCCCCGCCGCTGGCCGGACTTCATGTCGGAGCTGGGCCGCTTCACACCGGTCCGCCCCGGTGGGTTGGTGGACCAGACGTTCGAGATCGAGGTCGCCGCCCGAGTGACCTCCCGCACGCCGGCCTTCACCCGCGGGTATGTGACGGCGACCAGGGTGCTCGGGGCGGGCCTGGAGCTCGACGCCTACGTGGCCGCGCTGGAGATCGAGGCCGTGCCACCGGATGGCAGGCCGCTCGGGTTGGTGGAGCTGACCACCCACGACGGCCACTTCCTGGGCCGCGCGATCTCACGGCTGATCCTGTTCGAGCACGACGGGAAGGAGTGGCTGCGCGACGTGGGCTCGTGGGATCCGCTCGCGCCGCACCTGTTCGTCGGCTACCAGCTCGGGGGCAAGCGGGCGCAGTCGAAGATGTGGGGCGAGGGGACGGCGGCCGAGAGCCTGTTGCACCAGGCGGCGCTGGTCAGCGCGGAGCGTGCCGGAGCAGGTCCGGCGTGAGCTCCGCCGGCGTGCTGGCCCCGCACAGCGCCATCGTCAGGTCCAGCTCGGCCAGCAGCAGCCGCAGCACGTGCTCGACGCCCTCCGCGCCGCCCAGCGCCAGGCCCCAGAGGTAGGGGCGGCCGAGCAGGATCGCCTCGGCGCCGAGCGCCAGCGCCTTCGACGGCGTCGGAGCCGCTGCGGATGCCGGAGTCGAACAGCACGGCCAGCTCGCCGCCGACCTCGCCCGCGACGTCGGGCAGGGCGTCGAGCGACGCGATCGCGCCGTCCACCTGGCGCCCGCCGTGGTTGGACACGATCACGCCGTCCATGCCCGCCTCGCGGGCGCGCTTGGCGTCGTCGGGGTCGAGCATGCCCTTGAGCAGGATCGGCAGGTCGGTTGCCGCCCGCAGGTCGGGCAGGTCGTCCCAGGTGATCACCTCGTTCACCACGGCCAGGAACTCGCCGATCGCGGCGCCGGGGTCGTCCTCGGGCGGGTTGTCCAGCCGCGCTCGGAAGACCGGGTCGGCGGTGAACTGCTGGATGCCCACGCCGCGGATGAAGGGAAGAAAGCCGGTGGCCAGGTCGCCGGCCGGTAGCCGAGGTGGATGTTGTCGAGCGTGACGACGATGGCGCTGTAGCCGGCGGCCTCGGCGCGCGCCACCATCGAGCGCATCATCTCCGGGTCCTTGGGCCAGTAGAGCTGGAACCAGCGCGGAGCTCGCCGTGCGCCTCGGCCACCGCCTCCATCGGATTGGACGCCGCCGTCGACGCCACGAGCCCGATGCCCGGCGGCGGCCGCCCCGCGCGCCGAGGCCAGCTCGCCCTCCGGGTGGAGGATCTGCTGCACGCCGATCGGCGCCAGCAGCACGGGCGCTATCAGCCGTGTGCCCAGCACCTCGACGGAGAGGTCGCGCGAGCTCGTGTCGCGCAGGTGGCGCGGCACGAGCCGACGCTGGCGGAAGGCCTCGAGGTTTGCCCGCATGGTGTCGCCCGAGCCGCCGCCGCCCCACACGTAGCCCTGCGGGCCCGGCTCGACCTGCGCCGCGGCCTGCGCCTCGAGCTCGCCCCAGTCCACCGGGAATGGGGGCGGCTCGCCCGCGAGCCCCTGCAGATAGACGTTGTTCTGCCAGTCGCCGTAATGCTCTGTCACGAGGGAATCAATTCAGCGCGCGTGTTGTAGTCGGGGATGCCCGCCTCCTCGGACCGCGCGTCGCGCGCGAGCAGCGAGTTCGCCTCGGGCCAGTGGACCTGCAGGCTACCCGGGGCGACCGGTGCGATCAGCGCCCGCCCGCTCATCTCCCCGTGCGCCGAGCGCAGCGTGACCGCGTCGCCGTCGGCCACGCCCAGCCGCTCGGCGTCCTGCGCGCTCACCATCACCGAGTCGCGCCCCGCGCCGGTGATCGAGTCCTTGCGCTCCTGCACCATCGAGTTGAACTGCTTGCCGCGCCGCGTGGCCACGGCGAACAGCCCGTCGGGCGCCTCGGGCGGCGGTGGAATCACGGCCGAGAAGCGCGCCTTGCCGTCGGCGGTGGGGAACTCGGAGCCCGAGGGGTAGCGCTCCCCGCCGTACTGGAAGCTGTCGCCTCCCTCGGTCAGGTCCTCGATGCCCGAGTACAGCGGCACCACGCGGGCGATCTCCTCGCGCAGCTCGGCGGTGCCCCCCGGGTAGGTGAGCGCACCGGCGCGGTCGGGGCGCACGCGGCGCGCCAGGTCGAGCAGCACCGCCCATTCCGGGCGCGCCGCCTCCACCCGCGGGCCTTCGACCTCCGGGCTCAGGATCACGCGCCGCTCCGTGCTCGTCTCGGTCACGCCGCCGGGGATCTCGTAACGGGTGGTGGCGGGCAGCAGCAGCACGGTCTCGGCCGGGTCGACCAGCATCTGGCTGGACAGGACGATGTCGTAGTGCACGCGCAGCGCGACCGAGGCCAGCGCCTCGCGCACGTGCGCCGGATCCGGCAGCACCTCGAGGAAGTTGCCGCCGATCGAGATCAGCACGTCGAGGTCGCCGGCGTGCGCGGCGTCGATCATCTCCGGCGCGGTGCGCCCCGGCCCATCCGGGACCTCGAAGCCCCAATGCTCGCCGAGGGCGGCCGCGTGTTCCTCGTCGACCGGAAGGCCGCCCGGCAGCGCGGTGGAGTAGCAGCCCATCTCGGCGCCGCCCTGCACGCCGGAGTGTCCGCGGATGGGCATCAGCCCGCACCCTTCGCGCCCCACCCAGCCGCGTGCCAGGCCCAGGTTCACGATGGCGCGCACGTTGTCCTCGCCGTGTTCGTGCTGGGTCACGCCCATCGACCACACCAGCACCCCGCGCTCGGCCTCCCCGATCAGCCGTGCGAAGGCGAGCATCTCGTCCCTGGTGGCGCCGGCCGATGCCTCCAGCTCCTCCCAGCTTCGCTCGCCGAAACCGGCCTCGAGCTCGGCGAACCCCGTCGTGTGGGCGTCGACGAAGGACCGGTCGACCCAGCCGTTGTCCACCAGGTGCCGCAGCGCGCCGGTGAGGAAGGCGAGGTCGCCGCCAACGTTCAGCGAGAAGAAGTCGTCGGCGATCTTGGTGCCGAACACCGCGCTGGTGGGGATCGACGGGATCCAGTAGCGCTCCATGCCCGGCTCGCGGTAGGGGTTGAGCACCGCGACGCGCGCTCCCTCGCGCTTGGCGTGGTGGAGGTACTTGGTGGTGACCGGCTGGTTGTTGGCCACGTTGGAGCCGATGAACACGATCAGGTCGCTCTTCAGCCAGTCGGTGTAGGAGCACGTCGTGGCCCCGACCCCGACCGCCTCCTTGAGTCCGAACGTGCTGGGCGAGTGGCACACGCGCGCGGCGTTGTCGATCGAGTTGGAGCCCATCGCCCGCACCGCCTTCTGCGCGGCGTAGTAGGTCTCGTTGGCGGTGCCGCGGCTCGTGAGGTAGGCGCCCAGCCGCTCGGGACCAGCCGCTCGGATCCGCTCCGCCGTGAGGTCGAGCGCCTCGTCCCACTCGATCGGCGTGAACCCGGGGTCGCCCGCGCGGCGGACCATCGGAGCCGGCAGGCGCCCGAGCCCGCGCAGATCGGCGCTCGAGCGACCGCGCAGCTACCTCGGCATCGGCGAGCAGCGCCGGGTCGAACGCGGGCATCGTGTTCATCCGCAGCAGCCGCAGGCGGATGTTGCACAGATGCACGCCGTCGATCGTCCAGTCGCGCATCCCCTTCGTGCCGAGAGCGCAGCCGTCGCAGACGCCCTCGTTGAGGATCCGCCAGGCGTAGCCGGCCTGGTCGCGGTTCTCCCAGATCGCGCGCGTGACCTCGCCGAAGTTGTTCGGACGCTGCTCGCCGATGCCGAACGGCTTCAGGCTGGCGCGCAGCGAGAACGAGGATCGCCGGGGCATGCGGTTATGTTGCCAACGCTTGGAAGCGAACTCCCCACCCGAGGGCCCGATGGCGCCACGCGATGCGATCACCGCGGCAAAGGTCGACGCGCCCGGTGCGCGGCAACCGCCGGCTCGAGGCCTTCCTCGAGGCCGCCAACGCCGACGACCGCCTGCGCACCTGGTGGCACATGCAGCACGTGTTCGCCAACCGGCTCGGGATGTCCGACCACTCGTGGGTGCACGTGCGCATCGTCCTGAACATCGCGCTCCGGATGTACCGGCTGCTGACCAAGCGCGGGGTCGAGTCGGCGATGGTCACCGAGCACCTGATGCGCGACCACGACGCCGAGGTGGTGATCGCGGCCGCCTGCATGTTCCACGACACCGGCATGTCGATCCATCGCACCGACCACGAGGCCTACAGCCTGTTCCTGGCCGCCGAGCGGCTGCCCGCCCTCCTCGCCGACGTGTACGAGGAGCCGGAGCGCACGGTGGTCGTGGCCGAGGCGCTGCACGCGATCATCGGCCACCGCCGCCGCGGCGACCCGATCACGGTCGAGGCCGGGATCGTGCGGGTGGCCGACGCACTGGACCTCGCCCAGGGACGCTCACGAGTGCCGTTCGAGAACCGTCGCCCGAACATCCACTCGCTGTCCGCGGCGGCGATCGACGAGGTGGAGATCAAGGCGGGCGACGAGCGCGCGGTGACGATCGAGATCGCCATGAACAACTCCGCGGGCATCTTCCAGGTCGACGAGCTGCTCGCCACCAAGCTGCGCGGCTCGGGGCTCGAGGAGCACGTCGAGGTGATCGCCAGCATCGATGCCGAGCACGAGAAGCGGCTGGTGCCGGTATTCCGGATCTAGAGACCGACCGTCTGATCCTGCGCATGTGGCGCGACGAGGACGTGAACGTCTACGCGCGAATATGCGGCGACGCCCAGGTGATGCGGTACATGCTGCCCCCGCGGCCGGTGACTCACGCCGAGGCGGCCTTCGACGTTCAGAACCTGCGCGGTCACTGGTTCCAGCACGGGTTCGGGCACTGGGCGGTGGAGGAGAAGGAGTCGGGCCGGTTCGTCGGGCGCACGGGCATCAAGCGCCACCCGGATTGGGATCCCGATCCCGACAACACCGAGGTCGGCTGGCTCTACGACCGTAGGGTGTGGGGGCGCGGCTACGCCACCGAAAGCGCGCTGGAGGTGGTGCGCTATGCCTTCCACGAGATCGGAAGCCCCGAGGTGATCTCGATCGCGCACCCGGACAACGCCGCCTCCCGGCGTGTGATGGAGAAGGCGGGGCTGACCTACGCCGGCTCCCGCCGCTGGGAGCAGCGGGGGCTCGACGTGGTCTGGTACTCGCGTCTTGCTCAGTCCCCGTAGTGGTTCTTCTCGAACGAGCAGAACCGCGGGCCCTGACGCTTGCTCTTCGACGTGCAGATCTCCAGCGTCGATGAGTTCAGCAGCGCCTTCGCGTATCCGACGCCGTAGAGGCTGAGCCGCCTCGGGCGCCGCTTGCCCTTGCGACGACAGCTCGAGTAGTAGCCGTTGCCCTCGTACGAGCCGCCGCTGATCGAGCCGCCGACGCCCGAGCCGATCGTGAGGCTGCCGGCCGGGTAGCCGTAGCTCACCTTCGCCCAGATGCACCCCACGCGCCGGGTGGCGTAGACCTTGGCGTTGTGGCCGTAGTCGCCACGGTGGATGTAGCCCTGGGGGAAGTCGCCGTGGTACCAGTTGATGTGGCCCTTGGCCCGGGCCTTGCCGTCCCCGGACGAATACGTGAGCGCGTCGGACTCGTAGTAGTTGTAGTCGGCCCAGGCCGTGCCGGCGCTGACCGCCATGCAAGCCAGCGCCGCGGTTGTCGCGAGCAGTGTTCGTCGTGCCCTCATCGGTCCTCCTCGGTTGTGGTTGACCTTCTGGGAGCGGGGTCCCGATGCCCCCACCGAGCGCCCCCCTCGATTCAGGGGGGCGTCACCGGCGCGCATCGGGACCCTGGTCACATGAGCCTGAGCACACACCTGAACGCGTCCGGGGACCACGCGGTCCTGCCCTTCGACCCGGCGTGCCCGCTGTGCCGGCATGAGCGCCTCGCGGGCAGGCTGCCGGCAGCGCCGCTGGTGTCGCCGCGGCTCACCGCCCTGGCGGTCGCGGGAGTGACGGCCGGGTGCGCGCTGGCGCCCGCGCCGGCGGCCCTCGCGCAGCAGGCCCCGTCCGCCGCGGAGGAGGAGTTGCCGGAGCTGCCGACGGATGTGGAGGACGAGCCCGTCGAATCGGACATTCCAGACCCGAATGTTCCCGACGTGATCACCGACGATCCCGCGGATGCGATCGACCCGTCGGATCCGCCGCCGCCGACGGATCCCGCGCTCCTCGGGGGCGCGCCCACCGCCACAACGCCACCGCCCGCGCCGTCGCCTCCCGCGGCGCCCGCTGCGCCGGTCGAGCAGCCTGCGCCCCCGCCTACCGCGGCCGCTCCCCCAGCGCCCGCCGCAGCGCCAGCGCCTCCGAAGCCCCGGCCGACGAAGGCTCCGCCGCGCGGGACACGGGTCACGCGACCCGCACCGGTATCGCCGCAGCTGCCGGCCCCCGCGGCAACGCCAACCGCGCCTCGGCCCGCGCCCGCGCCTGCGCCCGGCGTGGCCTACCTGGTCCGGCCGGGCGACACGCTGTGGTCGATCGCCCACGCCCGGCTCGGCCGGGCGGCCTCGCCGGCCGCGGTGGCGGCCCTTGTCGACGCGATCTGGCGCGCGAACTCAGCAGCGATCGGCACGGGCGACCCCGACCTGGTCCGCCCAGGGATGCGCCTCGTGATCCCCGGTCAGCGCTGATCCAGCGGCACGTACTTCGCCTCGCGCTCCCCGGTGTAGACCTGCCGCGGGCGGGCGATCTTGGTCTCCGGGTCCTCGATCATCTCCTTCCACTGCGCCAGCCAGCCGGCCGTGCGCGGGATGGCGAACATCACCGTGAACATGTCGGGCGGGATACGCATGGCCTCGTAGATGAGGCCTGAGTAGAAGTCGACGTTGGGGTAGAGCTTGCGCTCGGTGAAGTACTCGTCGTCGAGCGCCCGCTTCTCCAGCTCGATCGCCACCTCGAGCTTGGGGTTGTCCACGCCCATCACCTCGAACACCTCGTCCACGTGCTTCTTGATGATCCGCGCCCGCGGGTCGTAGTTCTTGTAGACGCGGTGGCCGAAGCCCATCAGCTTCTCCTTGCGGTCCTTCACGCCCTGGAGGAAATCCGGGATCTCGTCGACGGTGCCGATGCGCTCGAGCATCTTGAGCACGGCCTCGTTGGCCCCGCCGTGCAGCGGGCCGTAGAGCGCCGCCACGCCGGCCGCGGTCGCCGAGAACGGGTCCACCTGCGAGGAGCCCACCGCGCGGACCGCCGCCGTCGAGCAGTTCTGCTCGTGGTCGGCGTGCAGGATCCACAGCACGTCGAGGGCGCGCTCGAGCCGCGGGTCGGGCTCGTACTTCACCTCGGTCATCTTGTAGAGCATCGAGAGGAAGTTGCCCGTGTACCAGAGGTCGTTGTCCGGGTAGACGTAGGGCAGCCCGAGCTGGTGGCGGTACGCGAAGGCCGCGAGCGTGGGCATCTTCGCGATCAGCCGGACGATGGCCATGTACTTCTCGTTCTCGCTCTCCAGGTCCTTGGCCGCGGGGTAGAAGGTGGAGAGCGCGCCGACCGTGGAGAGCAGCATCGACATCGGGTGGGCGTCGTAGCGGAACGCCTCCATCGAGTTCTTGATGTTCTCGTGCACGTAGGTGTGGTGGACGATCATGTGCACCCAGTAGTCGAGCGCGTCCTTGGTCGGCAGCTCGCCGTGCACCAGCAGGTAGGCCACCTCGAGATAGCTGGAGTGCTCGCAGAGGTCCTCGATCGGGATGCCGCGGTGCTCCAGCACGCCGGCCTCGCCGTCGATGTAGGTGATCGCGCTCCGGCAGGACGCGGTGTTGGTGTACGCCGGGTCGTACGTCATGAGGCCGAAGTCGTCCTCGTTCTCCTTCATCTGGCGGAAGTCCATCGACTTCACCGTGCCGTCGGTGATCTCCACGTCGAACGTCTCGCCGGTCCTGTTGTCGGTCACCGTCAGGGAGTTCTCAGCCATGCGGGCATACTGACGCATCGTGCGCGCCGCCCTGCTCCTCACTTTGGTCGCGCTCGCCGGGTGCGGCTCGTCGGACGGCGGCACCGCGAGCTTCGACGAGGATGGCTTCGACATCACGTTCGAGTACCCGGAGGAACTGGACGAGGCCAAGAACGTGACCATCGAATCGGACGCGGGCAGCGCCGCCAGGGCGACCGCCGGCCTCGGGTTCTCCAAGAAGGACGTGATCATCGTCCAGCGTTACGACCTCAGGCTCGCGATCGACGACGACAACCTCGATCAGGCCAAGCGCGAGCTCGATTCGCTCATCCGCCAGATCTCGCCGGGCTCCGCCGCGGGAAAGACCGGCGAGACCCGCGGCTTTCCCTCGGTCGAGTACGACGACGTGAGGATCCGCACAGCCGAGGGGGGCCGGTCGCGGCTCGTCGCGCTCTTCGACGGCGATGTCGAGTACCTCATCAACTGCCAGAGCACGCCGAAGCGCCGGGCGGACATCGAGATGGCCTGTGATCAGGTGCTCGAGACCGTCGAGACGAAGTAGCTACTTCTTCTTCCAGCCGCCGCCCAGCATCCGCGACAGCCGTCCACCGCCGCGCGGCGCGAACACCGGCGGGCCCTTCTCGGGCGGCGGCAGCTCCTGCACCGCGGCCGGGTCGATCGTGAGCGTCACGCCGCGCTCGGCCGTGCGGGCCACCTCGGGCGCGTCCACGAAGCGGTGGTCGCCGCCGCCGAGGTCCACAACCAGGCCGTCGAAGATGTGCTCCTGGTAGTTGTCGAGCACCTCGCGCACCGTCGCGACCTGGGTCTCGTCCGATGCGTATACGGGTGTGCCGCGCTCGATGGCGGTGTAGTGGATCGCGGTGCCGTCGTCGATGGCCAACGCGATCAGCGCGTGAGCACGAGGGCCGCGTGCTCGCCGCCCTCCTCTTCTTCTTCGTCCTCGTTCGCGGAGGTGATCACCGCGGCGCTGATGGCGGCCACAACGAGCCCAACGGAGATGGCGGCCACGATCCGCTCCGAGGTCTTGGTGGCCGGGAAATTCTCGCGGGTCACGCCGAGGAAGGACACGAGCAGGGCCCAGATCGCCAGCAGGCCGCCCAGAACGTGGAACGCATTCACGTCACGGAAAGCTAACGGAACGGTCACATGTCAGCGTGCCCTGGGCCCGAACATCGTTACCAGCGATGCCGAGCCTGGTAGACAGATTCAGCGGAGCGATCCGCACGCCACGGCCGACATGCATCGCCTGTGGCCGAGCGGTCGATCCCCGGGAGAACACGGTGCGTCTACGCGGAGGCGGTCTGGTTCACCGCGCCTGCGCGACCTACGTGGCGCGCCGAAGGCGCACGGGGGACGACCGGCTCGGCTATCCGCTTCGGTGAGTGAGCTTCCGCCCCCTCGCGACGCGCACACGCGCGGGCGCGGGCGGCGGGGGCGATGCGTGAGGGCCACGCCGCGGTGGGCGAGGGCTGCGCGGCCCGGACTCGGGCTCGCGGTCCGAGCCGCCGCCGGGGCGCTCCTCGTCCACGGCCGGGTCAGGCTCCTGGATCGCGTACCAGATGATCCACAGCGCCGCGATGATCGGGATCTTCAGGATCACGAACATCCAGATGAAGGTGGGCAGCTCCACTCGGAAGGAGCGTACGCTCAGGCAGGCGCGGCTTCAAGCGCGGTCATGTGCCTGAACTGATCGAAGCGCTCGTCGATCTCCTCGCGGGTCAGTCGTGACACCCGCTCGGTGCCGAACTCCTCGACGTTGAATGACGCCACGACCGAGCCGTACGTCATCGCGCGGCGCAGCGTGGCCTCGTCCTGCCAGTCCTCCTGCGCGGACAGGTAGCCGAGGAAGCCACCGGCGAAGGAGTCGCCCGCGCCGGTGGGATCCATCACCGTCTCCAGTGGGAAGGCGGGCAGCGCGAAGAAGCCCTCGGACGTGAACAGCGCGGCGCCGTACTCGCCCTGCTTGGCCACGATCACCTTCGGCCCCATCTCCATGATCTCCCGCGAGGCGCGCACCAGGTTGGGCTGCTCGGTGAGCATGCGGATCTCGGCGTCGTTGAGGAACACCAGGTCCACGCCGCCGATCGTCTGGACAAGCGAGTCGCGTGCGGTCTCGATCCAGAGGTTCATCGAGTCGAGGCCGGCGAAGCGCGCGCCGGTGCACTGCTCGCGCACCCCTCGCTGCACGTCGGGCTGGATGTTGGCCAGGAAGAGGTTCTCGGCGTTCTGCGACGCCTCCGACAGCTTCGGCTCGAACTCACCGAAGACCCCGAGCTGGGTGTCGTCCGTGTGCGCCATCGCCATGTCGTACTCGTAGTGGGCGCGCCAGAAGAAGGTCTTCCCGCCCTCCACGTGCTCGACGTCGTCGGTGTTCACGTTGCGACCGTGCAGCACCGCGTACTGCTCGTCGCCGAAGTCGTCGCCCACGGGTCCCACCACGCGGACGTCGGTGAAGAAGCTGGCCGCGAGCGAGAAGTGCACGGCCGCTCCGCCGAGCATGCGCTCGCGCTCGCCGAAGGGCGTCTTGACGCTGTCGAAGGCGATCGATCCGACTACCAGGAGGCTCATAGGGGGCGGCAGGTTATCCGGGTGGGGCCTCGTCGCGCCTTCTCGCCATCTGTGGAGCACTCAGCGGGGCTATAGCCCCCTCAAGCGCTCTACGGATTACTTGAGGCGAAGGATCCTGTCGTCCCCGCCCCGAGGATCGCCGCGCCCGTCGCGGTTCGACGTGGCCACCCACAGCGCACGGTCGGGGGCCACGACGACGGTGCGTATGCGCCCGTAGCGGGTGCTCAGCACCGCTCGGGGGCGTCCCGCCCGCGTGCCGTTCAGCCGGATCCGGAACAGGGTCTCGCCCTGCAGCGCGGCCACGTAGAGGTTGCGCCCGCGGATTGCGGCGCCGCTGGGGGAGGCCTGGTCGGTGCGCCACACCACCTTCGGCGAGACGAAGCGCCCGCCGCCTGTGCCCCGGCCCTCCACCGAGGGCCAGCCGTAGTTGCGCCCGGCGCGGATGAGGTTCACCTCGTCGAAGGAGTCCTGGCCGAACTCGGGCGCCCACAGCCGCCCGGAGCGGTCGAACGCCAGGCCCTGCGGGTTGCGATGGCCGAGGGAGAAGACGCGCGAGCCCTTGAACGGATTGTCCGCCGGCACCGAGCCGTTGGGGTTCATCCGCAGGATCTTCCCGTTGAGAGAGCCCCGGTTCTGGGCGTTCGAGGTGTCGCCGGCGTCGCCGACGCTGGCGTAGAGCTTGCCGTCGCGCCCGAACTCCAACCGCCCGCCGTTGTGCACGAACTCGCGCTGGATACCGGTGAGGACAGGGTTCACCGGCCCGCCCAGCCGGAAGCGCACGATGCGGTTGTCCCGTGAGCTCGTGAAGTAGGCGTAGACGAGCTTGTCCCGCGAGTACGTGGGCGACACGGCCAGGCCGAGCAGCCCGCCCTCGCCGGCGCCGGTGTCCACGCCGGCTATCCGCATTACCACGCGCTTTCGCCCGCCCGGGCGCGAGATCCGAACGATCCGGCCCGTGGTGCGCTCGGCCACCAGAGCGTCGCCGTTCTTGCCCGGCAGGAAGTCGATCCCCCACGGCACTCGCAGGTTCGACGCGACGCGCGAGACCTTGGCGGCGCTGGCGGTCTCGGCGCCCAGCAGCGAGATTGCGGCGGTGAGCAGGATGAGCCGGCGCACCCGCCCGAAGGTAGCGTGCCGGGGGTGAAGGCGGTGGTGATCGAGGAGCTCGGCGGCCCCGAGGTGCTGGCGGTGTCCGAGGTGGCGGACCCACAACCCGCCGACGGCGAGGTGCTGGTGCAGGTGACGCGCGCCGGCGTGAACTTCGGCGACACCCACCAGCGCGAGGGCCAATACGTTGCTGAGCGCGAGGTGCCGTTCGTGCTAGGCGGCGAGGTGGCGGGCATGGTCGACGGCGAGCGTGTGGTGGCGCTGCTCGACACCGGTGGCTACGCCGAGCTGGCGGTGGTCCCGGCGGAGCGCGTCTTCCCGATCCCCGAGGGCCTGTCCGACGAGGCCGCCCTGGCCCTGCTCGTGCAGGGACTCACCGCCTGGCACCTGTTCCGGACGTCGGCGAAGCTCGCCGAGGGCGAGAGCGTGGTGGTGCACTCGGCCGCAGGCGGCGTGGGCGGACTCGCCACCCAGCTCGCGAAGCCGATGGGCGCGGCCCGCGTGATCGCCACCGCGGGTTCGGAGGAGCGCCGTGCGCGGGCGCTCGAGCTTGGGGCTGACCAGGCCGTCGATCCCGAAGCCGAGGATCTCACCGCGGCGCTGATCGATGCGAACGGCGGCAGGCCGGTCGACGTGGTGCTCGAGACCGCCGGCGGCAGGCTGTTCGAGCAGAGCCTCCAGGCGCTCGCTCCGTTCGGCAGATTGGTCGCATACGGCAACTCCACGCGGGAGAAGGTGCGCGTCTCGAACGCCGCGCTGCTGAAGACCAGTCGCGCGGTGGTGGGCTTCTGGCTCTACCACTGCCTCGAGCGACGGGAGATGGTCGAACCGGCGCTGGCCGACCTGTTCGATCGCGCCGCCCGCGGCGAGCTCCTACCGCAGGTGGGTGAGACCTATCCGATGAGCGAGGTGCGGCGCGCGCACGAAGACATCGCGGGAAGGCGCACCACCGGCAAGCTGCTGCTGGACCCGAGCCGCTGAGGCGCAAATCGCCCCGCGCGGAGCCAGCGGGTGTACCGTGCAGACATGGCCCTCCGCGAGGCACTGCGCCTCGCAGCATTCGGTATCGCCCTCGTCCTTCCCGTGTCCGCCGTGGCGGCAAAGCTGACCGAGAAGAACTCGGTTACGGCCAGGTTCTTCGACAAGGGGACCATTTTCTTCGACGGGAAGGGCTGCAACGTGCCCAAGCAATCCCGTAACACGGTCGAGCTGGAGCCGGGGGCGATCAACGTGCAGGTGGTCACTCCCAAGGTGGGGGACCGCAACGGCGACGTCCGGATCACGGCCATCTCGGTGGGAGCCAACGCGGTCACGTTCACCGCAGTTGCCGACGGCCCCGAGACCTGCGGCCCCAAGCCCGACCACGTCGAGCCGCCGTCCGAACGGGAGTGGGCCGGCAGCTTCCCTCTGTACGTCCGCGAGAGCCTCAAGCTGAGGACCCGCTACCGCGTCTACTTCCAGATCAAGGAAGTGAAGACGGTGTCCAAGCCGAGCAAGATCATGCTTGGTGGGCTCGGCACGATCTCGCGGATCCGGTGGAAGAGCTTCGGCGGAAGGAAGGCCGTGGGCACCGGGCGCCTGAGGTTCCCCCGCCGCGACCGCTGCAACCCGCGCAAGTGCCCTGGGCACAACGGGAAATTCCGGATCACGCTGTCCAAGCCGGAGTTCTGCGCGGACCTCGGCCCTACGGCGATCCAGTACGGGACGATGAGGTGGGTCCCCCTGCGCCGGATGGGCCGGATCCGCGCGGGCACGCACCTACGTCAGCAAGAAGGCCCACTGCCTGATCACCGCGGCACGGCCCGTGCCGCGGTAGCTCGTCTAACCTCATTGCCTCGATGACGACGTTTGCAGAGCTGGGCCTCTCCGCTCCCGTACTCGAGGCCCTCGAGCACCTGGGCTACCAGGAGCCAACGCCTATCCAGGAGCAGACCATCCCCCTCCTGCTGGAGGGAAGGGATGTGATCGGCCAGGCGCAGACCGGAACCGGCAAGACGGCCGCGTTCGGATTGCCCATGCTCGAGTACATCCAGGCCGAGGACACCGAGGTCCAGGCGCTGGTGCTCACGCCCACGCGCGAGCTGTGCATCCAGGTGACCCAGGCGCTCCGGGCCTACGGCGAGAGGCGGGGCATCTCGGTCGTCGCGATCTTCGGAGGGGCGCCCATTCGCGAGCAGGCATCCCGCCTCAAGAACGAGGCGCAGGTCGTGGTGGGAACGGTGGGCCGCGTGATGGACATGATCGGCCGCCACCACCTCTTCCTCGACTCCGCTCGCTACGTGGTGCTCGACGAGGCCGACGAGATGCTCGACCTGGGCTTCCTCGAGGACGTGGAGACCATCCTCGGGCGTTGCCCCAGCGGCCGCCAGACCTGCCTGTTCTCGGCCACCATGCCGCCGGAGATCAAGAAGCTCGCGGAGAAGCGCATGTACGACCCCGTGACGATCAAGGTCAAGGCCGCCACTCTCACGATCGACACCGTCGCCCAGTTCCACGTCGAGGTGAGCGACAAGGACAAGCCGGAGAAGCTGGCCGAGGTGATCCAGGCGGAGGCGCCCACCCAGGCGATCATCTTCGCCCGCACCAAGATCGGCGTCGACCGGCTGGCCCGCCGGCTGGGGGACAAGGGCCTGCGCGTGAAGACGCTGCACGGCGACATGTCCCAGGGCTCCCGCGACGGCGTGATGATCGCGTTCAAGGGCGGTCGTGAGCGGTTGCTCGTGGCCACCGACGTCGCCGCCCGCGGCCTCGACATCGCCGGGGTGTCGCACATCGTGAACTACGACATCCCGAACTCGCCCGACATCTACGTGCACCGCATCGGGCGCACGGGCCGCGCCGGCGAGACCGGCCGCGCGATCACCTTCATCACGCCCAAGCAACGCTCGGACCTCGAGGCGATCGAGCGCCACGCCAAGACCGAGATCGGCCCCTGGTCCGCCAACGGCAAGGCCGAGTCGCCGTCCAAGCGCGAGTCCAGCGAGCCGCGCGAGACGCGCCGCCCCCGCCACACCAAGCCGCGCCGCGGCATGGAGGGCGGCACGGCCAAGATCTTCATGGGCGCCGGCCGCAAGCAGGGCTTCGAGCCGGCGGACGTGGTCGGCGCGATCGTCGACCACTCCCACCTCGACGGCGAGGACGTGCGCAACGTGCGCGTGCTCGAGCGCTTCAGCTTCGTCGAGGTCCCGGCCGACCGGGCCGAGGAGGTCATCGAGAAGGTCAGCGGAAACGACGTCCGGGGCGTGACGCTCCGGCTGGAGGTAGCCAAACGATGAGTCAGGCAACACTGCACACCAACCACGGGCCGGTCGAGGTCGAGTTCTTCGACGCCGACGCCCCCAACACCGTGGAGAACTTCCGGAAGCTGTCAGCCGACGGCTTCTACGACGGGCTCACGTTTCACCGCGTGATCAAGGACTTCATGATCCAGGGCGGCTGCCCGCTCGGCACCGGCACCGGCGACGCCGGCTACAAGTTCGACGACGAGTTCAACCAGCACAAGGTGGAGCGCGGCGCGCTGGCGATGGCAAACGCGGGGCCGAACACCAACGGCTCGCAGTTCTTCATCGTCACCACCGAGGCCGCGCCGTGGCTGGACGGCAAGCACACGGTGTTCGGCAAGGTCACGTCGGGTATGGACGCGGTCGACACGATCGAGAACCTCCCCACCGGCGCCGGCGACCAGCCCGAGGAGCCGGTTGTGATCGAGAAGGTCGAGCTCGCCGAGGGTTGACGGCGCCGCGGGTCGAGCTGCTCTGGTGGGAGGGATGTCCCTCCACCGAGAAGGCGCGCGACCTGCTGGCGGAGGCGCTCACCGCGCAGGGCCTCGATCCCGTCGACGATCGAGATGCGGGAGATCGAGACCGACGCCGACGCCGAGCGTGAGCGCTTCGTCGGCTCGCCGACGATCCGCGTCGGCGGCGTCGAGGTGGCGCCGGAGGAGGGCGAGCCCGCGGGCCTGACCTGCCGCGTGTACCGCACGCGTGACGGCCAGACTTCGCCGGTGCCCGATCGGCAGGACATCCAAGCAGGCGATCGAGGAGGCGAGTGAGATGAACATCGGCGACACAGCGGAGCGCCTTCGAGCTGCCCGCTACCGACGGCTCGTCCTACGGGCCCGACGGCGTGACAGCGGTCGTCTTCACCTGCAACCACTGCCCGTACGCGATCGCGTGGCACGACCGGCTGCTCGACGTGGCGCGCGACTACTCGCGGCCGCGCCCGGGTGCTGCTGGTCAATCCCAACGACGCCGAGCGCTACCCGCGCGACTCCTTCGACGCGATGAAGCAGCGCGTGGAGGGCGACGGCGGCTGGCCGGCGCCCTACCTGCGCGACGAGACCCAGGAGGTGGCCCGGGCGTTCGGCGCCAAGAAGACCCCGGACGTGTTCGTGCTCGACGCCGGCGGCGTGCTGCGCTACCGCGGCGCGCCGGATCGCGACTACGAGGACCGCGTCCGCCGGCGCGGAGTGGCTGCGCGGGGCGCTCGACGCCGTGCTCGAGGGATCGTCGCCGGATCCGGCCGAGACCGACCCCGTGGGTTGCAGCGTGAAGTGGTCGCAGTAGCGCTCGGGCTGGCCGCCAGCGCCTCCTGGGGCCTCGCCGACTTCATCGGCGGCATCAAGTCACGCAAGCTCGATCTGCTCGCGGTGCTCGGGGTGTCGCAGTTCGTGGCGCTGCTGGTTCTCGCTGGTGGTGATCGCGGCCAGCGGCGAGCCCGCCCCTGAGCTCTCCACCCTCGCCATCGCCGGCGGCGCGGGCGCCGTCGGCGTCGCCGGGCTCGGCGCCCTCTACCGCGGTCTGGCGATCGGCGCCATGGCCGTGGTGGCGCCGATCGCCGCGCTCGGCGCGGCGATCCCCGTGGGCGTGGGGGTGGCCACCGGCGACAGCCTCGGCGCGCTCCAGGGCGTCGGGATCGCGCTGGCGCTGGGCGGCGTGGCGCTGGTCGCGCGCGAGGAGGCGCCCGAGGGCGGCGGGGCGCAGGATGGCGGTGGGCGCCGGCCTGGCGCTCGCTGCGGCCGGCGGGCTCGGGCTGTTCCTCCTGGGAATGGACTCCGCGAGCGACGACGGCATCCTGTGGGCGCTGTTCGCGGCGCGCGCTGGTGAGCGTTTCGCTGCTCGCGGGCGCGGTGCTCGTCACGCGCCCCGACCTGCGCGCCGCCAGGCCCCACCTCGGCGCGGTGGCCGCGATCGGCGTGCTCGACCTGGGAGCGAACGGGCTGTTCGCGCTGGCCGCCTCGGAGGGACTCGTGAGCGTGGCGTCGGTGTGCTCGTCGCTCTATCCCGTGGTCACGATCTTCCTCGCCCGGGCGATCCTGTCCGAGCGGGTGCGCCCGTCCCAGCAGGTGGGCATCGTGCTGGTGATGGGCGGCGTGGCGGGGATCGCCGCGGGCTAGGCCAGCGCCGCGAGCACCGCGGCGGTGTCGCTCAGGTTCTCCAGCGCGGCCTCCGGCCCGGCCTGCTCCAGCTCCTCGACCGTGTAGGGCCCGGTGGCCACCGCCAGCGCGCGGGCGCCGTTGGCGTGGGCGGCCTCGATGTCCAGCGGTGTGTCGCCGATCAGCGTGATCCGCTCCGGGCGGCACGTCCACGCCGTGCTTGGCGCGGGTCTTCTCCCGGGCGATGCCGACCAGCTCGGCGCGGACGCCGTGGTCGGAGCCGTAGCCGCCGATCTCCATGTCCAGCAGCTCGTCGATCCCGAAGGCGGCCGAGCTTCACGTGGGCGTTGGGCTCGATGTTGCCGGTGAGCAGCGACTGGATCGCGTCACCGCGCTCGTCGATGGCGGCGATCGCCTCGCGCACGCCGGGCTGGGGCGCGCCCTCCGAGGCGATGGCATCGGCGCGCTCCTTCAGCGCCTCGTGCAGCGCCTCGAACATGGCCGGAAGGTGGTCGTCGGGATCGTCCACGCCGCCCATGGCCAGGATCTCCAGCGCGATGGAATGGTCGGTGCGCCCGCCCATCGCAATGGGCGGGTCGTCCTCGACGGGGCGCCCGAACACGGCCTCGAACGCCTCGAAGAACGCGTAGCGCCCGTGGCCGGCGGTGCTCACCAGCGTTCCGTCGATGTCCCAGAGGATCAGCTGCACGCGGCCTACAGGCTCACGGCGGTCCGGTGATCGAACGCGTGCCCGTGCTCGGCGCATGGTTGGCCGGCGTCCCTCGGGCACAGCATCGAGTGCTCGGACACGCGTGCGCGGTACAGCCGGTACGGGGAGGGTCTCTGCACCTCGGCCGGCTCCACCTGGCCGCCGCCCCGCTCGGCCGGCCCCGGGTAGACCTCCAGGCCGCGCGCGATGTCGTCGCCCGACAATTCCTCGGCGACCGCGTTCATGTACACGGCCTCGCCCGTGTACGCCGGCTGCTGAGAGTCGAACACCACCATGCTGATCTCCGGGCGTGAGGCGATGTTCCTCGAGTGCGTGGTCTCCGGCGACGAGATCCAGAAGAAGTCGCGATACCCGTCCGCCGCGTAGTAGACGGGCGACACCCACGGCCGCCCAGCTTCATCGGCCGTGCCGAGCGTCACGTAGAGATTCGAATCGATGATCGCCGTGGCCATCGCCCTCGGTCCGTCAACGCAGCTCCACCCCCAGCAGCTCCTCCAGCCGCGGAATCGTGGTGTCCGCGCCGCGATGCAGCACGGGGGTCATGCCCACCGCCTCCGCGCCCTCGCAGTTCTCGCGCAGGTCGTCCACGAACACGCATTCCTCCGGCGGCAGCCCGATCCGCTCGGCGCCCAGCAGGAAGATCTCGGGTTGCGGCTTGTGCATGCCCTCCTCGGCCGAGATCACCACGCCGTCGTACATCTCAGGGAACTGCGAGCGGTCGTAGCGCCCGGCGCCGATCGAGTTCGACACCAGGCCGGTGCGGATACCCGCGGCCTTCGCCGTGCGCACGGCGTCCACCATCGGCACGTCCGCGCGCATGCCGGCGAACAGGCGGTTCACGAGGTCCACGCGGTCCTCCACGCCCAGCATCTCCCCGAGGATCTCCCCGAACTCGTCCTCGGTGATCTGCCCGGTCTCCACACGACGCAGCTCCTTGCGCGCCTCGGGGTTGTTCCGGAACAGGTCGAGAAAGGCCTCCGCCTCCAGCCCCTCCTTCACGCAGAAATCGCGGAAGGAGTCGAAGACGTTGGTGGTGAGCACCCCGCCGAAGTCGACCAGCAGCCCCTTCATCCGCTGTGCGCGATCTCGCGTGCCTTCTCCGCCAGCATCGGGACGCCCTCCTGGAACAGGCCCAGGTACTCGTCGTCCGTGGATCCGGCGAGGAAGCGCTTGAGGTTGCCCTCCATGAACACGGCCGCCTTCCACATCGCCAGCGCCTGGTACCAGTGGAGCTGCGCCGACCGGGCGGCCGGAGCGCTCCTCGTAGCGCGCGATCAGCTGCTGGCGGGTCGGGAATCCGGGCGTCCGGGTGGCCGCCGAAAGCGAGCTGAACGACGTGTCCTCAGGGTCGTCGGCCTGCGCCCAGGTGACCGTGAGGTACGCGATGTCGGCCAGCGGGTCCCCGATCGTGGCCAGCTCCCAGTCGAAGATCGCGATCAGCCGCCCTGGTGCGTCGGAGGCGACCATCGTGTTGCCCAGGCGGTAGTCGCCGTGGACGATCGTCGCAGGCCCGGATTCGGGCTTGTTGGCCTCCAGCCACTCCGCCACCTCGCCCACGATCGGCAGCTCCCGCGTCTTGTTGTGCTCCCACAGCCCGTTGAAGCGCCGCAGCTGGCGGTCGAGGTAGCCGGTGGGCTTGCCGAAGCCCTCCAGGCCGGCCGCCTCCCAGTCGACCGCGTGCACCTCGACGAGCGCGTCCACCAGCTCGTCGCCGATGCGGGCCAGCTCGCCGGGGTCGTCGAGCGCGGGCGGGATTTCGTTGGTGATCACGTCGCCCACCACCTCCTCCATCACGTAGAAGGGCACGCCGAGGATCGACTCGTCGTCGCACGCGGCCAGCACCCGCGGGGTGCGCGCGGGGGTGGGGGCGAGGGCCGAGAGCAGCCGCGCCTCGCGCAGCACGTCGTGGGCCGACGGCGGAAGCGGCGGGCGTGGGGGGCGGCGCAGAACGAAGCGGGCGTCCCCGCGAGTCACGAGGTAGGTGATGTTCGAGTGCCCATCGCCGATCCGCTCGGCCTCGAGCCTTCCCGAGCCGAGCTCCTGAGCGTCGAGGTAGGCCTCGAGTGGCTCCCTGACGATCAGCGGGGCGAGCTCGAGCTCCGCCGCCTCGGTGGGGGTGTCGACGATCTCGGCCAAGCGCCGCATCCTTCCAGACCAGCCTGGCACACTTTCCCTATCGTCTTGCTAGGGTTCCAAACCTTCTAAACCCCACCAACTTTCGGGAGTATTGATGAACCGGATTCGCATCGGTGCCCTGCCAGCAGTCCTCGTGGCCCTCGTGGTTGCCGGTTGCGGCGGGTCGGAGGACAGCAAGGAGGAGTCAGACTCAGGGCCGGCGGGCGCGAAGAGCACGGTCTCGCTGGTTGCCTACTCGACGCCGGAGGTGGTGTACGACGAGATCATCCCCGCGTTCAGGAACACCTCCGCCGGCAGGACCGTGGGCTTCAAGACGTCGTTCGGCGCGTCCGGCGAGCAGAGCCGCGCTGTCGAGGGCGGCCTGAAGGCCGATGTCGTCTCGTTCTCCATCGAGCCCGACACCGAGCGCCTGGTTGAGGCCGGCCTCGTGGACAAGGGGTGGAAGGAGCGCCACGTCGACCAAGGGCCTGGTGTCCAAGTCGATCGTGTCCTTCATCGTCCGCAAGGGGAACCCGAAGAAGATCAAGACCTGGGACGACCTGGTGAAGCCGGGCGTGAAGGTCGTGACGCCGAACCCGTTCACATCTGGCGCCGCGAAGTGGAACCTGCTGGGCGCGTACGCGCACGGCGGCCTGGACTACGTCGAGAAGCTGATCAAGGACAACGTCTCGGTCCAGCCAAAGTCGGGCCGCGAGGCGCTCCAGACGTTCACGGGCGGCGAGGGCGACGTGCTGCTCTCATACGAGTACGAGGCCACGACGGCCATCAAGAAGGGCGAGAACGAGATCGAGCTCGTGCGTCCTGAGGACAGCACGGTGGAGATCGAGATCAACATCGCCCAGACCAAGGACGCAGCGCAGGGCGCGAAGGCGTTCATCGACTACGTGCTCGGGCCCGAGGGTCAGGAGAAGTTCGTGGGCTGGGGCTACCGCCCGGTCGACCCGGAGATCGCCGAAGCGGACCAAGGATCAGTTCCCGAACCCGCCGAAGGTCAGCACGATCACTGACCTCGGTGGCTGGTCGAAGGTGAACAAGGAGCTGTTCGATCCCGAGAACGGCTCGATCGCAAAGATCGAGGAGGACGCGGGGGTTTCCACCGCTCAGTGAGCGGGCTGTCCGTACCCCTGCAGCGCCCGCGCCGCCGGACCTCCGGGTTCGGCGGCGTCGGCGCGCTCGGCCTCGGTGTCGCGACGCTGTGGCTGAGCATCATCGTGCTGCTGCCGCTCGCCGCGGTGATCGACCGCTCCTTCCAGGACGGGCTCGAGTCGTTCTGGAACTCGGTGAGCGGCCGCCAGGCGGTGGCCGCTCTGCGCTTCACGCTCGGCATCTCGCTGCTCGTGACCGCCATCAACGTCGTGATGGGCACCATGATCGCCTGGGTGCTGGTGCGCGACGACTTCCGCGGCAAGCGCGCCGTGAACGCGGTCATCGACCTGCCCTTCGCGCTGCCGACGATCGTCGCCGGCCTCACCCTGCTCGCCCTCTATGGGGACGCGATCGCGTTCAAGAAGGAGGCCGTGCTGCTGGCGATGCTGTTCGTCACCCTGCCGTTCGTGATCCGGGCCGTGCAGCCGGTGCTGATCGAGCTGGACCGTGAGATGGAGCAGGCCGCCTACTCGCTGGGCGCCTCCCAGCTCACGACCTTCAGGCGGATCGTGCTGCCCAACCTGATGCCGGCGATCGTGTCCGGCGCGGCGCTGGCGTTCGCGCGCGCCGTGGGCGAGTTCGGCTCGATCGTGCTGATCTCCGGGAACAAGCCGTTCGACACCCAGGTCTCGTCGGTCTATGCCTACAAGCAGCTCGAGTCCGACAACATCACCGGCGCCGCGGCGTGTCCGTGGTGCTGCTCCTGCTGTCGCTCGTGGTGCTCGTGGCGCTGCGCTTCGTCGAGGGCGGGGGGGGCGCGGAATGGGCCGGTTGACCATGCGGGCCGTCGCCCTGGTCTACCTCGGGGCGGTGCTGATCGCCCCGGTCGTGGTGATCGCCTACAAGACCTTCGAGCCGGGACTGGCCTCGGTGATGGACAGCATCACCACGCCCGCCGCGATCAGCGCCTTCTGGCTCACGATCAAGGTCACCGCGGTGGCGGTCCCCCTGAACGCCGCCTTCGGCGTGATCACCGCGCTCGCGCTCGTGCGGGGCAAGGTCCCCGGCCGCAGGGTGATCGAGGCGCTGATCGACCTGCCGTTCGCGGTCTCGCCCGTCGTGGTCGGCCTGTCGCTGATCCTGCTGTACGGGCGAGAGGGCTGGTTCGGCGACGAGCTCACGAACGCCGGGATACAGATCCTGTTCAGCTTTCCGGGGATCCTCCTGGCCACGATCTTCGTCACGTTGCCGTTCGTCGTTCGCGAGGTCGCGCCCGTGCTTCGCGAGGTGGGCGAGGACCAGGAGCAGGCCGCCGCCACCCTGGGCGCGTCGCGCTGGCAGGCCTTCTGGCGCATCACGCTGCCCGCGATCCGGTGGGGGCTGGTGTACGGCATCGTCCTGTCGACCGCCCGTGCGATCGGCGAGTTCGGCGCCGTGAGCGTGGTGTCGGGCAAGGTCTCGGGCGAGACCGAGACGCTGACGCTGCTCGTTGAGAAGCGGTTCCAGAACTTCGACCTCGCGGGCGCGTACGCAGCCTCTACCCTTCTCGCCCTCATCGCCCTCGTGACGCTCGCGGGGATGGTGCTGGTGAACCGCCGTAAGGAGCTGTCGTGATCTCAGCCACCGGCATATCCAAGAAGTACGGCGACTTCGCGGCGCTCGACGACGTGAGCGTGCGCGTGGAGCCCGGCTCGCTCACCGCCCTGCTGGGACCGTCGGGCTCGGGCAAGTCGACGTTGCTGCGCATCATCGCCGGGCTCGAGCCTCCGGACGTGGGCACCGTGATGCTCGGCGAGGACGATGTGACCGGCGTGCCGCCCCAGGAGCGCGGCATCGGGTTCGTGTTCCAGCACTACGCGGCGTTCAAGCACATGACTGTGCGCGACAACGTGGCCTTCGGCCTCTCGATCCGCAAGCGGCCGAAGGACGAGATCACGCAGCGCGTGGACGAGCTGCTTGGCATCGTCGGGCTGGCCGGCTACCAGGGCCGTTATCCGTCCCAGCTCAGCGGCGGCCAGCGCCAGCGCATGGCGCTCGCCCGGGCGCTCGCCGTGGAGCCCAAGGTGCTGCTGCTGGACGAGCCCTTCGGCGCGCTCGACGCCACCGTGCGCAAGGAGCTGCGCCAGTGGCTGCGCCGGCTGCACGACGAGGTGCACGTGACCACGCTCTTCGTGACCCATGATCAGGAGGAGGCGATGGACATCTCCGACCAGATCGTGGTGATGAACCAGGGCAAGATCGAGCAGGTGGGCGCTCCCCGCGAGCTCTACGAGGCTCCGTCGAACGAGTTCGTGATGGGCTTCGTCGGCGAGGTCAACCGGCTGGGCGAGGAGCTGGTCCGCCCTCACGACTTCGAGATCTTCACCTCACCGAACGGCTCCACCCAGGAGGCGCAGATCGAGCGCGTCGTCTATCTCGGCTTCGAGGTGCGGGTGGAGCTCACGCTGGGCGGCGGTGAGCAGATCTGGGTTCAGACCACGCGCACGCGCGCGGAGGAGCTGGAGCTGGAGTCGGGCCAGATCGTGTACCTGCGCAAGGACGCCGCGCGCAGCTTCGACCCGAACGCGGCTGCGGGCTAGCGGCTCAACCGCCGGAGCGGCGTGACCTGAAGCTCTGGACGCCCGAGATGCACCCGGGGCTGGTCACCTTGACCTTGCCCGTGGCGATCCCGCCCGCGAGCTTGCCCTCGGTGATCTCGGTGGTGGTGTCACTGAGCTTCTGGGAGCCGGCGAAGGTGCCGTCGGCCGCGACGGCGAGGGACGTCATTCCCGGGAAAAGCGTCCGGTACTCGCTCCTGACCCCCTCGAACGGAACGTAGGTCGAGCAGTAGCCGCTGATGGTGCCCGTCAGGTTCACGATCTTGCGCCCGCCGCCGGTAACGGTGAAGCGGAGGCTCGGGCCGCCGGAGTCCTTGACGTACTTGCCGTCGAGGGAACTGCCTCCTCCTCCGCCACCCTGCTTTTTCTTCTTGGCCTTCTTCTTCTTGGCCTTCTTTGGAGCCTTCACGGTGAGCTTGGCCGCCGTCTTGAAGGTCTTGCCGGTGGCCCCCTTCGCGGTCAGGCCCAGTGACAGCTTCACCTTGCCGCGCCTGGCGATGCGCTTGCGCGCGGCCTTGGCGAGCTTGACCTTGATCGTGCCCGTGGCTCCGGCCGCGAGGGCGTAGGCCTTCGAGCCGACGACCTTCTTGCCGAGCTTGAGCTTGAGCTTGCCCTTCACGCGGACGGCGTTCGCGTTCCTCAGCGTTATGTAGGCCTTGCCGCCCTTGAACGTGGCGGACTTGGACCCGAGCGCCACCTTGCTCGTCGCCGCGGTGGACACCTTCGCGACGAACCGCGGGAATTCCGGATCGGCGACTACGAGGCAGGCCCCGTGGGTGGCGGCGCTCGACGGGCAGTCGTCCTCGCTCTCGTCCCCATAGCCGTCGTTGTCGGCGTCCGGTTCGACACGTGCGGAGATCAGGGGTTCATAGGTGGTCTCGGGATTCGTGCTGGTCACGTCCGCGTCCACGGCATTGACCTCGAAGTTCTGATCGCCTGGAGACCCGGCCAAGTAGCCGAGCTTCGATCCAGAGTCGGCGACGGCACCGATGTAGTCGCCGGCCTCGACGCGCATATGCGTTACGAAGGTCCGGACGATGTCGTCGCCGTTGCCGTTTTCCTCGTCAGACACATTGATGTTGGTGGCGTGCAGCTCGTCGGCCACGAACTCCCCCGGGCGGTTGCGCAGGACTCGGAGTTGGAGCGTGCCGAGCGCCTTGCGTACTGACCAGGACGTGATCACGCCCTTCGGCGTCCCGACGACGTCCCCGTCGATCTTGTCCAGCACAATCACGCATGGAGGGGAGTCGCAGAAGAGGTCGCCGTCGCTCTGCGTGGAGAGATGCGGACTACCCACCGTGGTTGCGGCAACCGCCGGCGATGCGCCGACGCAGATCGCAACCAGGGCCGCGAGCATCCCGGCGGCCCGTGCGGTATGTCTGCGGATGGGCCCAGGCTACGCCCATTCCCCTCAAACCGCTAACGCCGCTCCCAGGCCCCCGGCTCGCCAGTTCGTGCCGTGACCGCCTTCGGCAGCTTGCCCGCGGCGATGTCGGCCAGCGTCACGTGCTCCAGCACGTCGCGCAAGCCCGCGCGCAGCGCCACCCACACGTCGCGCAGCGCCTCGGCCGAGCCGGCGTAGCCCAGATCCTCGGGCTTTTCGCCGCGAACGCTGGCGAGGGGTCCTTCCGCGGCGCGCATCACGTCGGCCACTGTGACCTCCTCGGCCGGTCGGGCGAGCCAATAGCCGCCCTCGGGTCCGCGGCGGCTGTTCACGATTCCCGCCTGGCGCAGGTCCACGAGGATGTTCTCGAGGAACTTGATCGGGATCGCCTGAGCCTCGGCCACCTGCTCGCCCTTGACGAGGTCGCCGTTCTTTGCGGTGGCAAGCTCGACGGCTGCCCGCACCGCGTAGTCCGCCTTGGCCGAGACACGCACGCGGGCATTCTCCACCATCCCGCTACGGTTCGTGGAGATGCGACGTGGTCGCTTGTTCTGTCTTCTCGCTTCGCTCGGCCTGCTGGCTGTCGCGCCGGCGCAGGCGGCGCCGGCAAACGTGAACGTCGCGGACTTCAGCTACAAGCCGTTTCGGGTGAAGGTGCAGCCCGGCGAGGCCGTCACCTGGCGCCTGATCGACGGCCCCGGCCACACGATCACCAGCCGCCGCGGCGCCCCGGCGGCCTTCGACTCCGGCACGAAGGTGGCGGGCGAGAACTACGCGTTCACCTTCACCGTGCCCGGCCGTTACCGGTACCTCTGCCTGATCCACCCCGACCAGATGAGCGGCGTGGTGCAGGTGGGCGAGGACACCGTCGCCCCCGTGGTCACGCGGACGTCGGTCAGGCGTGGCCGCAGGAGCGTGCGGTTGTCCTTCAGGGTCTCCGAGGAGGCCAGGGCAAGGGCCAGCCTCACGCGTGCAGGAAAGGCCGTGAAGACGATCCGGACCAAGGTCCTGCGCCAGGGCACGCGCTCGGTGCTGATCAAGCCGCGGGCCCTGAAGGCGGGGCGCTACCGGCTGAGGCTCGAGGTGACCGACCTCGAGGGCAACGCCGCGAAGCCGATTTCCAAGCGGTTCACCGTTCCTCGGCGGTAGATCTCGTCGAGAGTGTGCGGGCGGCGACCACGCCGCCCACGGCGCCGAAGAAGTGGCCCTGCCAGGACACGCCGTCCTGAGGTACGAGCCCGCCGAGCAGCGCGCTGCCGTAGACCACCGCCACGATCGCTCCGACCGCGAGCTCGAGCGCGTTGCGGTTGAAGAAGCCACGGCTGATCAGATAGCTCGCGTAGCCGAACACGATCCCGCTGGCGCCTATGTGGATCGTGTGCTCAGGCGCGATCAACCACGTCCCGAGGCCGCTGATCAGCCCGACGATCACCGTCACGGCGACGACCCGGGCGGCTCCCTGCGCCGCGATCACGAAGCCCATCAGCAGGAACGGCACGGTGTTGCCGATCAGGTGGTCAAAGCCGCCGTGCAGGAAGGGCGCGGCGGCGACGCCGATCAGGCCGTCGGCGTCGCGGGGCTCGATGCCGTACTGGTCGAGCCGGTTGTCCGCGAGCTGGTCGATCACCTCGAGGACCCACATCACCCCGGCCAAGCCGAGGACGATCCGGAGGCCGTCGAAGCGCGGGTCGCGAGCCTTGCCTTCGTCCACGACGGCGACGCTAGCGACTGAGAGCGGCCGCCGCAGCCTTTACGAACATCGTCTGCGCAGCCGCCAGAGCCGGTGTCTCGCCGGTGCTCAGGCGCTCCAGCGCCAGGCCGTCGAGGCCCGCGAGCACGAACACCGCGCCCGACTCCGCCCGCTTGGGCGGAGGGCCGTCGTCGGCGTCGCCCAGCACGGTCGCGAGCAGAGTCCGCCAGCCGGCCTTCATCTCGCTCATCACCTTGCGCACCTCGGGCTCCACGACGGACACCGCGGTGAGGTCGAAGTAGAGCCGGGCCAGGCGCTCGTCGCGATCCATCAGCCGCCCCAGCCCCTCCACGGCGCCGCGCACGATGCCCTCCACGTGGCTGCGATCCTCGATGCCGCCGAGCAGCTCCTCGGTGATCGCCTCGGACACCTCGTGGCCCACCGCCGCCACCAGGCCCTGCTTGGACCCGAAGTGGTAGGAGATCAGCGCCTTGTTCTGGCCCGAGCGGGCGGCCACCTTCGCGGTGGTGAGGCCCGCGTAGCCGTCGGCCTTGAGCACCTCGAGCCCCGCCTCGAGCACGCGCTCGCGCGCGCCCGAGGAGGGCCGGCCGGGTCCTCTTGCGGAAGCCGTGTCGCTCAAGCGGGCGCCCCGATGGGCTCCATGCCCATGGCGGCGAGCTTCTTCGACAGCGACTTCATGGCGTAGGCGTAGATCTCCTGCGACGTGTACCCGAACGGCGTCTCGAAGTCGTACGGGTCGTCCACCATCGGCGGCGCCAGGGCCAGGGTGCCGACCGGCAGGGTCTCGGTCAGCGTGTCCTGGATCGTCTGCTTGTAGCTCTCGTCCTCCTTGATCGCGTCGGCGAGGAACTTCACGCCGAAGCCCACGTGACGAGATTCGTCACGGTTCACCGCGGTGAAGCCCTGGCGGAAGCCGGGGAGGAGGTCCATCTCCTTCAGCGAGCGGATCATGAAGCGGGCGCCCGTGAGCGCCAGCGTGCCCTCGATCACGACCATGTAGACCGTGACTCCGCGCACCAGCGCGTTCATGTCGGTCGGATCCTTGCGCAGCGTCTCGGCGCACGCGTGGAGGATCCCGTCGAACAGCTCGCGGTACTCGTCGTTCATCACGCTGCGCTGGCTGTTCACGTTCTCCGACAGGGTTTCGGCGGTCACGCCGAAGACGTCGCGGTAGAAGCGGTCGAAGAACACCATGTGCTTGGCCTCGTCCGAGATCTGGGTCGCCAGGAAGGCGCGCGCCTCGTGCGACGGCGCGGCGATCGCGAACGGCAGCAGCTCGGTGGTCACGCGCTCCTCCCCGAGGAAGAACGACGACATCGACCAGGTGATGAACGCCTTCTGCTCGTCGTTGAACGCGTCGCTCTCCCACTGCGCCTTGTCCTCGGAGAAGTCGAACGACTCCGAGTTCCACTGCTGGTTCTCCCACCGGGAGAACAGCTTGGCGTAGGAGGGAGCGGCCTCGACGATCCTGTCCAAGCCGGCCATCACCTTGTCGATGTCGGCGTCGAGGAGGACCTGGAGGGCTGCGTCTTCGCTGTTGATGCTGCCGTTTGTTGTGCTCATGGGCTGTATTATTAGCCGATCGTTTAGTTATTTGTCAAGGCCTCAGGCCTCAGGCCTCAGGCCTCAGACATCAGGGGCGAACTTCGGTGCGTTGGAGCCTGTACCCAGCGTGAGTTCGTTTCGGACCCTTGACGCCTACCGGCGGTCCTTCGCGCTGGCCACGGCAGTGGCCGCCGACGTGCGCCGCTGGGAGAAGGTCGACCTGTGGACCTGCGGCGTGCAGACGATTCGGGCGGCTGATTCGATCGGAGCGAACATCGCCGAGGCTTACGGGCGAGACACCTTCAGGGACCGTCGTCGGCAGCTGTACGTGGCGAGAGGCTCAGCCTTCGAGCTCGAACACTGGCTCGAGCTGGCGGCGGCCCGCGGTCTCCCTTACCCGGAAGGGGCGCGAGGCGAGGCGCAGGAGATCAGCAGGATGCTCAACGGCTTGGCGCGGCGCTGGTCTGAAGCCCTGATGCCTGATGCCTGAGGCCTGACGCCTGCTACGAGATCTCGTCCACGTGCCGAATATTCGCCACGTCATCGTGCTCGTCGCTGGGCCTCCCGGCGAACCATGCGTCCAGGATCTCGGTGAGCTCGGCCTCGCTGGTTGAACGCAGTGACAGCGCCAGCACGTTGGCGTCGTTCCAGCGCCGCGCGCCGTCCGCCGTGACCGCGTCCGTGCAGAGCGCGGCCCTTATGCCGGACACCTTGTTCGCCGCGATTGAGGCCCCGGTTCCGGTCCAGCAGCACACCACGCCCTGGTCGGCGCGGCCCTCCGCCACGTCGCGGGCCGCCGCCTCGCTGGCCCAGGCCCAATCGTCGCGGTCGGCGTCCGACAGCGCGCCGTGGGGGATCACCTCGTGCCCTCGCTCGCGCAGCCCCTCGGCGACCGCCTCGGCCACGCCGGTGCGCTCGTCGGCGGCCACGGCGATCTTCATCGCCGCTTTCTGATCCTCAATCGCTTGATGGTGCGGACGGTAATGCCCTCGGCGTTCTCCCCGGTGGCGATGATCCGGTAGCGCCCCGGGCGCAGGCGGCGTGTGACCCTGATCCTGGGCTTGCGGGTCTTGGACCTGAGGGCGAACGGCTTGCTCGACCCGACCCGGAGGTTGAGCTGATCGCGCACGATCAGCCGCACGCCCGTGAGCATGTCGTCCAGCGCGCGCACCCGCACTTTGAAGGGGCGCCCGCGGCGCGCCCGGCGCATGCCGCGCGTGGGCCCGACCCGCAGGCGCAGCACGGGTGGCGCCTTGGCGTCGACCAGCGGCAGGGTGATCCCGACCTTGGAGAAGTTCACGACGCCCGAGCTTCGCTGGATCGTGTAGAGCGTCGAGGCCGAGGCGATCTGGAGCCGGTAGCGCTTGCCCGCCGCCGCACGCGCCACCACGGGCTCGAGCGGGCGCTCGATCGTGCGCGTCCTGCCGTCGAGCGTGACGGGGATGGGCGTGCTCACATTGCCCAGCACGAGGTTGCGTGCGGTGTCCACGATCTGGGCGTAGACGTGCGTCTGTGCCGGCGCAGCGCTGCCGCTGTAGGTGAACCGAAGCCGTGGCTCGCCGAGCACGTCGGCGGCCGCGCGTGCGGGCGGGAAGTCGAGGTTGTACGCCGTCGCGTTGGGCAGGGAGGCGATCAGCGCGCCGCCGCCCGCGTCGGCCGAGGGGGTGATCGCCAGGGTGCCGGAGCCGGTGGCCGAGATGGCGCCCTTGCGGACGGGCGGGAAGGTGGCGCCGGCGGTGACCTTGCCCGCGTCCGGGAAGAACACGAACGGCGGACCCGTCCTCACGTCCTTGCCCTTGAGGTAGCGGTCGAACCAGTTCACGACCGCCTTCTCGAGCACGGTCCCCGGGCCGTCGCCGCCCAGGCAGATGCCGTGGCCGCCGCAGAACCAGATCATCTTCACCGGCACGCCGTTGCGCTTGAGGATCGCGTGGTTGCGCATCGCCTCGCTGAGCGGGAACACGGTGTCGGCGCTGCCCTGCAGGAGCAGCGTGGGCACGCGGATCTTCTCCACGAACGGTCCTGTGGCGCGCGAGCGGAAGAAGGCCACGGTCTGGGCGGAGAAGCGTCCCGTGACCGCACCCTCCACCAGGGCCTGGTTGATCTGGGGGTTGAGGCCCCCCGTCTGCGGGCCCGCCGGGCTGGTCACGCCGCCCGTCACCGCGGTCTGCCCGGCTCCCGCGAGCAGCGTGCCCCAGCCCTGCTTCACCGCCCCGTCCTTGTAGAGCGCGGTGAGAAGCGAGTTCCAGGCGATCGTGGGCGTGATGGCGTCCACGCGCCGGTCGATGCCGGCCGTGACCAGCTGGATGCCGCCGCCGTAGCTGGGGCCGCTCATGCCGAGCCGGGGGTCGTTGCGGCGGTCGAGCTGCGCCTCGGGCTGCCTGGCCACGAAGTCGATCAGGGCCTGCACGTCGCGGCCCTCGAAGTCCTTGGAGTCGACCTCCACCTGGCCGCCCGAGCCGCCGAACCCGCGCGCGTCCCAGGTGAGCACGTTGTAGCCGGCGCGCCTGATCGGCCCGACGCCGGTCTGGCCGAAGATCGTGTCGGAGCTCGCGTTCGGGTCGGTCTGCCCGGTCATGCCGTACCCGTGGCCCGCCAGGACGGTGGGGGCGCGCTTGCCGGCGGTCAGGCCCTGGGCGGGGAAGAAATGGGCCACGATCGGGGTGCCGTCGAAGGACCTGACCACGACGTCACGCGCGTGGGCGGCGGGCGCCGCGCACAGCATCGCGAGCAGGGTGAGCCAGACGATCGTCCTCCCACGGCGCATTCGACGATCGTATCCGGAGGCGCCTAGCCTTAGCGCCGATGCCGGAGTTGCCCGAGGTGGAGATTGCGGCCCGGCGCCTGAACGCCGCAGCCGCTGGCGCGCGCGTGGAATCCGCGCTGGCGCCGGGCATGGTCACGATGAAGACGTTCGACCCGCCCCTGGACGCCATCGCCGGAGCGACCGTGGAGGGGATCCGCCGGCGCGGGAAGATGTTCGTGGTCGAGCTGGGCGAGCTGGCGCTGCTCATCCACCTGATGTCCGCCGGCCGCCTCCAGCTCTGGGACGACCGCGCCTCGCTGCGCGACCGCGCCTCGCGCCTGCTCGTCCGCCTCGACGACGGCCGCGAGCTGCGCCTGCGCGAGTTCGGCACCCAGCAGCGGGCGTGGGCGAAGCTGCTCCCGGCGGCGGAGGTCGACGCCGACGAGGCCATGGCAACGCTCGGCCCCGATGCGCTGCCCCCGCCAGACGACCTCGCCGGCCTGCTCGACCAGCCCCGCCACCTGCATCCGCTGCTCCGCGACCAGCGCACGATCGCCGGCATCGGCCGCTCGTGGGTCGACGAGATCCTCTGGACCGCGCGGCTGTCGCCGTTCAAGAAGGGCTCTGAGCTCGAGCCGGAGGAGGTGGAGCGGATCGCCGACGCGATCGGCACGACTCTGCGGGGCGCGATCGACCACTACGAGGACGTGGTCGGCGAGAAGGTGCCCGACAAGGCGCCGATGCCGCTCCAGGTCCACCGCCGCGCCGGGGAGGCGTGCCCGAGCTGCGGCACGACCATCGAGGCGATCCACTTCAAGGACTACGTGATGTGTTACTGCCCGGAGGAGCAGACCGGGGGAAGGGTCCTCAAGGACCGCCGGTTGTCTAGGTTGCTGAAGTGATGCCTGAGGTTGGCGACAAGGCCCCGCCGTTCGCGCTCTCGAACCAGGACGGCGACGAGGTGAAGCTGGCGGATTTCGCCGGGCGGACGCTCGTTCTCTACTTCTACCCCAGGGCCGACACGCCCGGCTGCACCCTCCAGGCATGCGGGATCCGCGATCGCGCCGCCGACTACGAGGCGGCCGGGGCGGCCGTGGTCGGCGTCTCGCCGGACGAGCCGAAGAAGCTGCGCAAGTTCGCCGATAAGTACGGCCTGGAGTTCACGCTGGTGGGGGACCCGGACCACTCCGTGAGCGAGGCCTACGGCGTATGGGTCGAAAAGTCGATGTACGGCAAGAAGTTCATGGGCATCCAGCGCGCGACATTCATCATCGATGGCAGCGGTACCGTCGCCCACGTGATTCCGAAGGCATCCCCGAAGACGCACGACGATCAGGTCCTCGCCGCCCTCTGAGATCGCCGCGGTCGGCGAGTCGTTCGACTCGTTCTTCGACGCGGTCGACTCGTTCTTCTCGAACCTGGCCGACGTGAAGCTCGGCGCGCTGGTCATCGCGCTGCTCGCATTCGGCATCTACCTCACGCTGCGGGCGCTCGCGTCGTACAACATCCTGCGCGCCGCCTACCCCGACGAAACGTTCCCCTTCCGCTACGTCTGGGGCGCCTACTTCGCGGGGTACGGGTTCAACGCGGTGATCCCCGCGCGCGGCGGCGACGTGGTGCGGTTCTTCCTCACCAAGACCTCCGTGCCGCGCTCCAGCTATCCGGCCGTGGGAGCCACGTTCGCGGTGGAGGCCATCTTCGACGTGGCGATGGGGGTCTTCATCCTCACGTTCGCGTTCACGCAGGGGGTGTTTCCCAAGCCGCCGGACTTCGCCGATCTGAACGCGTTCGACCTCTCCTACCTGGCGTCGCACCCCAAGTTCACCCTGTTCTTCGTCACGGCGCTGGGGGTTGGGTCGATGATCGCGTTCGCGCAGCTGTCCACACGGGTGAAGGCGTTCTGGGAGCGCGTGCGCCAGGGCCTCACGATCGTCTTCGACCGGGAGCGCTACTTGCGCGAGGTGTTCGCGGTGCAGTTCGCGGGCTGGCTGTTCCGCTTCACGGCGTTCTGGTTCCTGCTCGAGGCGTTCAACGTCGGCGGCTCGGTGAAGAACGTGCTGCTGGTGCTGGGGGTGAACGCCGTGGCCGCCGCCGTGCCGTTCACGCCTCAGGGCGCGGGCGTCGCTCAGGCCCTGCTGGTGAAGGTGTTCGCCGGCACCGCCTCGGGCGCCACGGTGGCCGCCTACTCGGTCGGCCAGCAGATCGCCATCGGCGCGTTTGCCTTCGGCGTCGGCTTCGCGGCGCTGTTCTTCATCTTCCGCGTGCGCAGCTTCAAGGAGATCATCGCGCGGGGACGGGAGGATCGGCAGGCCGAGAAGGCGCGACCTGTGTCCCCAGGAGGTTCCGCGTGAGGAACTCCAGCTGGTCGCGCGACCGTGCGTCTCGAACTGCGGGTCCACGTAGATCTCGAAGTGGCCGATCGGATAGCGGATCAGCTCTGCGTTGGGTGAGCGCTCCGCCGCCTTGACCGCCGGGCCGGGCGGTGTGGTGGCGTCCTCGTCGCAGGTCTGCACGAGCACGGGCATCCGCAGCTTCGAGAACTTCGAGTAGGGGCGGTAGGCCCGCACGAAGAGCAGGATCCGGCCCGCCACGCGGTTCTCCCACGTGCTTCCGGGCGGATCGATGGCGGCCATTCCGGGTTCGGCCTCGGGCGCCGTCATCGCCGCGAGCGTGCCGGGAGGGCCGGCGGCGGGGACGTAGTGGGGCTTCCGCCGGAGCAGAGCGGGGAGCCCGTCGCGCAGCCCACCGGCGGTCAGCCGCATCACCCCGGCCGGCGAGTTCGCGAGAAGGGCGGTGGGGCCGTCGGTGAACGGCGCCTGCGACACGACCGCGGCGACCTTCGGGTCGCCGGCCGCGGTGGCCACCACGTGGCCGCCGCTGAAGGATGTGCCCCACAGGGCGATGCGCTTCGGGTCGATCCCGTCGAGCGAGCGGGCGTGGCCGATCGCGGCCGTCCAGTCCTCGAGCTGGCTGGCGATGGACAGCAGCTGCCGCGGCTCGCCGTCGCTGGCGCCGAAGTGGCGGTAGTCGAACACAAGCGCGGCGAGGCCCGCCTCGGCGAAGCGCTCGGCGTAGGCGTCGAGCCGCTGCTCGCGCACGCCGCTGAAGCCGTGCCCCATCACCACGCACGGAACGTCTCCCTCGGTTTCCGGCTGGTACAGCCAGGCGGCACAGCGTGTGCCGCCGAGGTGAAGCTAGTCGAGCGCTGAAACCGGTCGGGCGGGCTGCCGTACGGATTGGGCACGTCCAACGTCTACCGAAGCCCTCGCGGGCTTCGCGGACCAGCGCCACCGCTTCCGGGAACAGCCGGGTCATGGCCGTGCGCAGGATCTTCGGCCTGCTGCTCGGCGTTGCCCTGGAGGTTGAGGCGGCCGATGCTGGCGACGGTCATGTCGACGGCCAGCTTGATCGCGTTGTCGGCCCAGGCCACTTTCTGGGCCCCTTGCATCTGCTCGCCGAGCTCTTCCATGCGCCGGCGCAGCTCGTCCGGGTCGCCGAAGAGGTCGCCGAAGGGGTTTTCGGACATACGTTGATCATAGGCATGGCTTGGAACCGCGGGGGGCTGGGCGTGAGCCCCCAGATCGCCTACTCGACGGCCACGGCCCGGGATGTGGCTGACGCCCCGGTGGCCGTGTTGAACCAGGCGATCCGCACGCTGCCGTTGCCACGCCGGGCCACTCTGGTGCTCAGGTAGCCGCGCACGTTCGTCACCTCGTGGTCGCTCACCTTGGCGAACTGCCCGCCGTCGGGTGCGAACTGGACCTGAGCGAACAGCCTCGACCCGTTCGCCGCCTCGCGGAGCGCGCCGAAGACCCGCAGCCATCTCCCCCGCCGCTGGACGTGGATCGGCGCCTTGTACTCCGCCAGCGCCGGCTTGGCGCGGCCGTCGCGCGTGACCAGGCCCGACTGCCAGGTGATCCAGCCCTTGCGGGACGCGGCCAGGCCGTCGATGGGCTTGTCGTCGATGAGCAGGAACTGCGCGATCGAGGCGACGCGCGGGTTCTTGTAGGCGAGGTACTCGCCCCAGGAGGACAGCGGCCCCTGGCGCGAGAGCCGTACGCCGGCGAACGGGTCGGGCGGCGAGGTCTGGTAGCCGTACTCGGTGATCCACAGCGGCAGCGGCCCCCGGCTGTTCCCCCAGTAGAAGGTGGCGCGGTCGAGCGTGCGGGTCATGTAGCGCAGGTTCGCGATCGGGACGTTGTCGCGGATCGGATGGCGCCAGGTTGGGAGTCGCCAGCCGCGGCGGGCCAGGCTGTAGGGATGGAGCGCGTAGCCGCCGGCCGAGAACAGGCCGGGGTGCGCGGAGCGGAACCGCCCGCGCGCCCGGGCGGTGGCGGGGCAGCCGCGCAGCCGGGCGGCGCGGCCCCGGTACGGCCGGAAGTTGCGCTTCAGGCAGTAGAGCTCGCGGACGAACTCCGCCGGCGCCATCGCGTTGCCGAGTTGGGTGGGCTTCTTGCCGCCGCGGGGCGCGGTCTCGCCGATCAGGACCTTGGCGCCCCCGTGGCCGCTCGCGCTCAGTGCCGACCATGCGGCGTCCACGAGCCGCCGGTAGTGGTGCGGTGACGCGGCCACCATCTGCGCCGGGCGCCGCGGGCGGTTGTTCAGCCATTGTGGGCTCAGCCAGGACGGGTAGTTGGGCTCGTTCCACACCGACCAGTGGTCGACGCGGGGCAGATTGCCCGGGGTCGGCGGCGGTGGCTCGTTCTCGCCGCCCAGCGTTATCCCCCCGATGGAGATCGGCTTGTTCTTGGGCGGAGGCGGGGGCTCGCTGTCGATGGGATAGGCGCCGGAATAGCGGACGCCGGCGGCCTTCACAAAGGCCCTGAACTCGCTCGGGCTGGGCCGGTGGATGCCTTCGGTCTTCGGGCGTCCGGGGGTCGCCCAGACCGGCGCGGGCCCGGTGACCGTGAAGAGCACGCCGACGCCGGTGCGCTGCGACGCGAGCACGATCCGGTCGTAACGGGTCCAGCTGCCGCGCGGGTAGGAGCCCGGCCAGGACGGGCCCGGGCTGGGGAACGATGGCCTCTCTCGGCTCAGCCGGCGCGGCGCCACGTGGTCCCAGAACAGAGAGACGCGCACGCGGTCGACGCCGATCGCCCGGAACGATTCGAATGCGCGGTCGACCTCGCCCTGGCTCGTGGCGCTGAGCAGGATCGGGTCGTCCTGGATGATCGACTCCTGAGTGGGGGATGCCACGGCGGCGGGGGCCGCCAGGGCCATGCCGGCAACCGCGATTCCAAACGCGAGTGTTCTCACCCGATCCATGGATGCTCCCTTCCCCTGTCCGGCGCGAAACGGTAGCGCGGCGGAGCCGTTCGGCGCGCAGGTGCACGATACAGTCGCGGGCGATGGCGCCCCTGACACCAGACCAGGTACGCACGCGCGAGCGCGTGGAGTCCGTGATCCGACTCGCGGCCCCCGCGCTTGACCTCGTCCTGGCCGTGGGCGAGCGCGTCTCGCGGATCGTCGAGCCGGAGGATCACGAGTACTACCCGCCGCGCACCCGGACGGGCACCGAGCCGCCCCCGCCCACACCGATCCGCCCCGGCGCGGACAGCTAGCCGGTGGACCCCAGGGAGCAGTTGGGCTGGGAGGCCCGCTTCGCGAAGCCGGCCGCCATCTCGGCGTTTCTCGCGGGATTGCTGATCATCGGCGGCACCGTCGTGCGCCAGACCGTGGCTCTCGCCGACCGGCCGGACGACGAGCGCGAGTTCCTTCTCGCGATCGACGACAACGCGGGCTCGTTCCTCGCATCGGCGTTCATCCAGTCGCTGAGCTTCCTCTTCCTCGCCGCGGTGCTCGTCTACCTCTACAGCGCCACGAAGGCGCGCAAGCCCGAGCTTCCCCGTCATCGCCGTTCGTGATCGCGGTGCTCGGCCCGCTCCTGCTGGCCGTGGCGGGGCCGCTGTCGGACCTGAGCCGGCTCGACATCGCGGACGAGTTTCTGGCATCGGGGCCGCAGACCGAGAAGCGCGCCGAGGATCTGCTCGAGGACCGCAGCGTGGCCGCCGCGGCGGTGGGCTCGGCGGGCACCCTGGCGCTGGCCATCGCGTTCGTCCTGATCAACATCAACGCGATGCGGGTGGGGTTGCTCAGCCGCTTCATGGGCATCATCGGAGCGATCGTCGGCGGCCTTTACGTGCTGCCGATTCTCTCGGGTCCCCTGATCGTGCAGCTGTTCTGGCTGCTGGCCGTCGGGTTCCTGTTCCTGGGCCGCTGGCCCGGAGGCCGGGGGCCGGCGTGGGAGAAGGTCGAGGCTGTGCCCTGGCCGTCGGCCGCCGACGTGCGGGCGAAGGCGATGGAGCAGGTCGATCCCCCGAACGCCGAGCGACGCCGAGCCCGACGAGACCCAGCCGCGGCCCAAGCGCAAGCGCAAGAAGCGCCGCTAGCCGCTCAGCGTCAGTCGGTACGCAGGCGCATCCGGCCGCGCAGGGTGACGGTCGTGCCCGTCACCCGGCACTCCGCGATTCGCGCTATCTCCTGCTCGCGGTCGCCGGCTGGTGGGTGTGCGGCAGGGGGTAGTTCGGCTCCTCCAGGAACGGCCAGTCGGCGCGCGCCTGGATCACCGTGCGGCCCTTCCCGTCGCTGCAGACCAGGCGGACGGTGCGGCCGTCCTTCGCGGTGTCCGGCAACGTTCAGCTTGCGCTGCACCGACACGAGCACCTCGGGCTGCTGGGTGCCCGGCACGAGGGCTCGCTCGACGGTCAGGCGGCCACCGTCGCCGTCGTCATCGCCTCCGCCGGCCAGGGCGACCACGGCAACTCCGCCGCCGAGCACCGCGAGCAGGACCGCGAAGACGGCCCATTTCCTTCTGTCGTCCACCCAGCGCAGCTTGGCAAGCTTCAGGTAACGGCGCGCGTCTTACGGCGGCTCTTCGCCACGCGTCGGTCGACCAGCGCGACGTAGGTGACCTTGCCCTTGCGGGAGCCGAACACGACCGCGCCGGCCCTGCGTGCGGACGAGCAGACGGCCCTTGCCGATCGACGCGCACGCGGCCGCGGAACTTGCGCCGCACGCGGCTGGTCTTGTTGCCCTTGCCCAGGCCGCGCGATCTTGTGGCGCTTGGCGGTGGTGGCGGCCAGGCGCAGCGACTTGCGCTTCTTGTCGAACGCCGCCAGCCCGCGGGCCTTGCGGTCGCCCTTCACGCAGTAGCGGTAGACGCGCGTGCGCTTGCTGATGTTGCCCAGCGGCCGGGCGCGGCGCGCCGTGCGCGCGCGGGACTGGCCCAGGCGCAGGCGGCCGATGTACTTGCGGCCGAATTCGCACCTTGCGGGCGAGGCACGTGGACGGCCTGAAGCCCTCGCCGAGGCCGAACTGGCTGCCGCGCGGCGCGGGCGGGGCCGGCAGGGTCACCTTGTAGACCTCGACGGTGTTGCGCCCGCCGTCGCCGAGGGCGAAGTCCGCCGGCCGCGCCGAAGTAGGTGAAGCTGCCGTTGGCGTTGCGCTGCACCTTGAAGATGTGGGAGACCCACTGGTCGGCGTTCGCCGGGATGAAGTAGCCGGCCTCCTTGAAGTCCAGCGTGCCGTTGGCGTTCTCCTCGAAGTCGACGACCTGGGTGCCCTGCGAGTACCAGCCCATGAAGATCCGGTTCTGGCCCGGGATCTGCTGGAACACGTGGGCGGTGCACAGCGCCGCCTGGGGCTTGGTGCGGATCGGGCGCGGTAGATCGCCTTGCCGCCCTTCGGAGTTCTTCGCGTAGGAGCGTGAACGCGTCGGTGGCGGAGGTCGGACGGCGCTTGAGCAGCTTGTCCACGCGGTAGGCGTGCAGGCCGCCGTTGCCGATCGTGATGTCGGTCGACGGGCTGCACGAGGCGCCGGGGGGCAGGACGCCGCCGCCGCGCTCGTCGGTGGCGATCGCGTAGCGGCCCGAGTGCGTGAGCTCGGCCTCGTGGTCGAAGTCGATGTCCTGGGTGGAGTCGAACGCCGGGCGTGGCGGCGCCGTCGGCGCTCTCGCGGCCCATGTGGAAGGCGCTGCCCAGCCACTTCACGCCGGTCAGCGACGGCGCGCCCGCGGCCAGCCAGCTCGCCACGTCGAGGTCGTCGGTGCCCGCTGCCCTTGCCGTCGACGCAGTCGGTGATCATCGCGCCGGTGGTGAACGGCGGCACGGAGGAGCTGTCGCGCACGCTGCAGTTGAGCGGCGTGCCGCGCGGCTTGTCGTCACGGAAGTTCGACGTGGTGCCGCGGTTGTCGAACGCGCCCGTCAGGTCGAGCTGCGATCATCGCGCTGGCCGCTCGCGCACGTCATGCGGTCGCTCGGGTAGATCTCGAGCTCGTGGCAGCCGTAGATCGTGCCCTTGTTGGTGTGGCCGAGCGACATCAGCGTGCTCGGGATAGCGGTAGCGGTAGACCTGCGGGCCGGCAGCGGGCGCGCTTCGCCGCGATCGTGGTGCCCGCCGGGAAGTTCATGCACGAGGAGAGGTCCACGACCTCGAAGCCGTCGAGGTTGCAGCTTGGTGCCGGCGCCGCTCGTCGGCATCTCGTTGGTGCGCGCGGCCCGCGGCGTCCACGCCGACCGAGTCGGAGGTGACCGCGTAGGCGATGTGCGGCCGGCGCGGGTCGACGTTGACCGTGTGCGCCTCGCCGATGTGGCTGGTCAGGCCGATCGCGGCGGGTTGTTCACGTCGGTCACGTCGATGATCTCGAGCCCGCCCTGCGGCGCGCCGGACGATGCCGAGGGCGCCCTGGTCGTGGCAGCGGCCGGGCGCGTCGGTGGCGTCGAGCAGGATCTGGGTGTCGCGCCGGTCGGCGTGCGAGCACGTCGGCGTTGAGGATCGTGCTTGCCCTTCGGCGCGGCCTCGACGTCGTGCTGGAGGCCCGAGCCGCGGCAGACGGGTCGCTCAGGCAGGAGGCCGACGGGTGGACTTCACCGCGCGCGGGGCGACCTTGTTGCCGTTGGTGAGCTGGAAGATCTCCTGGCCGCCGCCGTTCGGGCCCGATGCCGAGCGTGCCGACCGAGGCGTAGGTGTTGCCGTTCTGCGTCGAAGAAGTCGAGGTCGGTGTGCGGGTTGCCGGTCGGCGAAGGTCGCGATCGGCTCCCACTTGGCGCCGCGGCCGCCGGAGACGAATGCGGGCGAGGGGGGCGTCTGCGGGGCGATGCCAACGGTCGGGTGGTCGAGCAGGCGCTCGAGGCCGTGTCCGCCAGGCGGCAGCCGGTACGGCGAACAGCGTGGCGAAAACGGCGAGGACGGCGAGCTTGCGGTGCACTTAGGCGCCTCCCAAAAGGTCCCTTGACGCCTACCTCCGCGCGGGATGCTACCCAAGCCGCCGTCCGCGATCGGCGCTCGGTATGCCTCGCCCGGGTCGGGCGCGCCGAAGATCGACGAGCCGGCCACGAACAGGGTCGCTCCGCGCGGCCGCGGCGCCCTTGGCGGTGGTCGGTGTCGATGCCGCCGTCGACCTCCAGCGGGACGCCATCCGGGAGGTTCTTCGCGAGGCCCGCGATCCGCTCGTCCGAGCCCGCGATGTAGGGCTGGCCGCCCCAGCCGGGGTTCACCGTCATGCACAGCAGCAGGTCGTAGAAGCCCTTCAGCGCGTTGGAGGCGAACGGCGTGCCCGGGTTCAGCGCCAGGCCGGCCACGCAGCCCTTCTCGCGGATCGCGTTGAGCGCGTAGTTCACGTGAGCCGTGGCCTCGCGGTGGATGGTGATCGAGTCCGCGCCGGCCGAGGCGAAGTCGTCGATCCAGCGCTCGGGCTGCTCGATCATCAGGTGCACGTCGAGGAACCCGCCGGCGTCGTGCACCTGCTGGTCGAGCGCCTCGACGGCCAGGGGGCCGATGGTGATCGGCGGCACGAAGTGGCCGTCCATCACGTCCACGTGGATCACGCGCGCGCCGGCGTCCATCACCTCCTGCACCTGGGAGCCCAGGCGGGCGAAGTCGGCGGCGAGGATCGACGGGGCGACGTTGATGCCGTCGAGGGCGCTCACCCCGCGAACCTACACAAGAACGACGAAGGGCCCCGGTGACCAACCGGGGCCCTTCGCTCACTGCTGACGGATGAGAAGGCTTACTTCTCCTTGCCGTCTTCCCTCGGGGACTGCGTCTTGCTCTCCTCCGAGTCCGCGTCGGGGGTCGAGTTGCGCACGACTCGCTCACACGAGCCGTTCGCGTTCGTCGGGCGTTGCGTCCACGATCACGTCGTACTGGTCGGCGTGCACGACGTCGTTGCCGTCGCCGCAGCTGATCTTGTCGGCCTCGCCGTCCCGCACGCGGAACGTGTCGTTGCCGTTGCCGCCGGTGAGCTCGTCACCGACGGGATCGCCGGGGGCGGAGACGTCGCCGCGGGCCAGGGCCCACAGCACGTCGTTGCCGTCGCCGCCGAACGACTTGTCCGCGCCCAGGTTGGCGAAGATCAGGTCGTTGCCCGCGCCGCCGGTGGACGTGTCGTCGCCCTTGCCGCCGGAGATCAGGTCGCGGCCGTTGTTGCCGTTCACCGTGTCGTTGCCGTCACCGCCGTGGAGGCGATCGCCGAAGCGGCCCCTGCGGTTTCCGCGGTTCTGGCGCTTGCGGTTCTTCTGGCTGGCGAGCACACCGGGCCCGCCGTTGATGGTGTCCTGCCCGGGACCGCCGAAGATGCGGTCGCGGCCACCGTTGCCGTTCAGGAGGTCGTCACCGAGGTTTCCGGTGATGAAGTCCGCGCCACGGCCACCGAACACGGTGTCGTTGCCGGCGTTGCCGTGGATGCGATCGGCGCGCCGGCCGGGACGGCCGCCGCTGCCGCCGCGCAGCTCGTCGTTGCCCTTGCCGCCACGGATCAGGTCACGGCCCTGGTTGCCACGGACCTTGTCGTTGTCGTCGCCGCCGAAGAGGCGGTCGAAGCCAAAGCCGCCGTTGATGGTGTCGCCACCGGCGCCGCCATGCACGCGGTCGTGGCCCCTGCCGGCGTTCACGAGGTCGTCGCCGCCGAGGGCGCGCACGCGGTCGTTGCCCGCGAGGGCGTTGATCGTGTCCGCGTCGGGGGTGCCGACAAGCTTGTCCTTGCCGGGGGTTCCGGTGATCGTGGCTGCCACCGCGACCGCCGCGAACACGCACGAAAGCGACGCGACGAGTGCCAAGACCGGCCAGAATCTGTTGCTACGCTGATTCAAGGGGCATCCTCCTTGGTGGGTGGGTGCCCCTGTAACCGTTCAGGGGAAGAGAGTTGCGGTCTCTAGGCAACCGGCGTGCGGCGGGCCTGCGTGCGGATCTCGCTGAGGATCCGCTCTAGACGGGGCTCGGTGTCCGAGTCCACGTAGGTCATCGCCGCCGCCACCGCGGGATGCACCGCCGCGATCTGCGCGTGGATCTCGTGCGCCACCGCGCGGTAGCCCGGATGCCCTTCGCGGCCCGAGCGCAGCTCCACCAGGTGCATCGCCTCGCGGGCGTTCATGTCGAGCACGTAGCGGATGCGGTAGCCCAGGCAGAGCGCGTATGGCGCCACGCTCCGGCTGCCCCGATTCCGCGAGCCGCGCGTACTCGGCGGCCGAGCGGTCGAGCGCCGCGCGGTAGTCGTCGCCGACGCCGGCCTCGTCGAGCTCGTGCGGCACGCCCGCACCGAGGTCGGGCGAGAGCGTCTGCCACTGGATCGTGAGCATGCGGTGGCGCTGGAGGTCGCGGAACGCGCCGTAGTCGGACACCACCTCGAAGCGGTAGCGCAGCGCCTCGAAGCCGCGGCCCGGCCGGTGGCGGCGGTTGCGCCGGTCGCCCACCAGCTCGCGCCAGCATCTGGGCGCGCTCGTCGGGCGGCAGCGCTCGCACCGCCGCGCGCGCCTCGTCCTCGGGGGCGGCGGCCGCCTCGAACAGCAGCGCGGCCAGCAGGTCGTCCTCCGAGCCCTCGGCGGAGAGCAGGCGCACCGAGGGGCCGGTGTCCTCCTCGGCGTGCGCGCGGCCGAGCCCGAGCCGGCCGGCCCAGCGCTCGGCGGCCGCCGCTGCGCTCCTCGAGGTAGTAGATCCACTCGCCGCCGCGATCGGGGCGGTCCACGCGCGCCACGAAGCTCGGCATCACGGCCTTCAGCTCGGCGAGGATCATGCGGCCGAACTCGTGCGCCTCGGGCAGCGGCGAGGCGAACAGGCGCAGCAGCAGCTGCTCGTAGGCCTGGCCGCTGGCGAAGATCCCCATGTGCGAGAGCGAGGCCGCCGGCAGCAGGCCGCGCAGCAGGTCGAGCGCCTTCGCCCGGATCGAGCGCGCATGCGCCGCCTCGGGCTCCCCGTCGGCGCGCGGGAAGCGCTCCGCCGCCCAGGCCTCCACCCGCGGCAGCGCGTCCGAGTAGGTGTCGAAGAGGAAGTCCATCGACTCGCCGTACTCGGGGCCCAGCGAGTCGTCGCGCCAGTAGCGGTAGCCGCCGCCCGGCATCTCGCCGTCGTAGGGGATGTAGCGCGTGGACTGCTCGAGGTAGGCGGCCAGGCGGCCGCGCTGGAGCAGCTTGGTCATCACGTTCGACACGTACTCGCAGGCGATGTGCGCGCCGCCGAGCTGGGCCACGGAGTCGTCGCCGTAGCCGAGGAAGATGCGCTCGTAGAGCTTGCGGGCGCGCTCGCCCTCCTGCCCGTCGAACGCCGTTGGCGGCGCCGGCCTCCGCGTCCTGCGCGAACTCGTCGAGGTAGAGGCGCCGCAGCGTGCCCTGGTAGCGCGAGTAGCGGGCGAACAGGGCGCCCTTCACGGTCTCCGGCAGGTTCACCAGCGCGAACACGGGCCGGTCGAGGTTGGTGAAATGGGGCTCGAGCGCGGCGCGCTCGGCTTCGGTGAAGGTCTCGACGGGGTAGATCACGGCGGGCGGCCAATATAGACCGGGCACCGGCTTGCACTCCGCCCGCCTCGCGATGCGAACGTGTGTTCGTGCCACGTCCGGCGACCATCCTCCACGCCGACCTCGACGCCTTCTACGCGTCGGTCGCGCAGCGAGACGATCCGGAGCTGCGGGGCCGGCCGGTCGCGGTCGGCCCCGGGGTGGTGATGGCCGCCAGCTACGAGGCGCGCGCCCGCGGCGTGCGCTCGGCGATGAGCGCGGGCAAGGCCCGGCGGATCTGTCCCGGCCTCGTCGTCGTCGAGTGCTGCTTCGAGGCGTACTCCGAGGCGAGCAGGGCCGTTTTCGACGTGTTCGCGGACACCTCGCCGATCGTCGAGAAGCTGTCGGTGGACGAGGCGTTCCTCGACGTGCGCGGGCTCGAGCGGATCTGCGGTACGCCCGAGGAGATCGCCGTGCGGCTGCGCGCGCGGGTGCGTGAGGAGGTGGGGCTGCCGCTCTCGGTGGGCGTGGCGAGCTCGAAGCTCGTCGCGAAGGTGGCGAGCAACGAGGCCAAGCCCGACGGGCTGGTGATCGTGCCCGCCGGCGGGGAGCTCGACTTCCTGCACCCGCTCGGCGTTCGCAAGCTGTGGGGCGTGGGCGCCGCCACGGCCGAGCGCTTGAACGCCGCGGGGATCGAGACGGTCGGCGACGCGGCCGCGCGCTCCGAGGACGAGCTGATCGAGATCCTCGGCCGCGCCGGCGGGCGGGGGGTGCACGCGATGGCCCTCGGCCGCGACCGCCGGCCGCGTGCGGGCCGGGCGGAGCCGGCGCTCGTTCGGGGCGCAGTCGGCGCTGGGGCGGAGGGGACGATCGGCCGACGAGCTCGACGCCGTGCTGGTGGGGCTGGTCGACCGCGTGACCCGACGGATGCGGGCCAAGGGCGCGGCCGGGCGCTCGGTCACCCTGCGGCTTCGCTTCAGCGACTTCTCGCGTGCCACCCGCTCGCACACCCTGCCGCGGCCGACGGCGCGGATGGGCGCCGTGCTGGCCGCGCTGCGCCTGCTGCTGGCGGCCGCGATGCCGATGATCGAGAAGCGCGGGATCACGCTGCTGGGCGTCACGATCTCCGGCCTCGAAGGCGGCGAGCAGCTCGAGCTGGCGGTGGACGGCCACGACCCCCAGGTGCTCGACGCGACGGTCGACGGCGTCCGGGAGCGCTTCGGCACGGACGCGGTGAAGCGGGCGAAGCTGCTTTGAGCCACCTTGGAGAGCACCGACTCGCCTACGCGCGGCATCGCAACGTGTCTCTCCTACCGTTCTGGCAGTGGAGCAAGTCTGTGGAGCACTCACCGGGGCTATGACCCCGCCGAGTGCTCCCATCGTTGCCCTCGGGCTAGGCGACCCGGTGCTCCAGCACCGTCTCGAGCCGTGCGCCGCCGTCGCTCCGTCGCCACCGTCTTCTCCAGCTCCACCGTCAGCTCGCGGCCGCTGATGTGCAGCGTGCCGACCTGGTTGTCGAACCACGGGCCGCCGTCGCACATGCGCCAGCGCACGGACGGGTTGGGCACCCCCGCGGCCCGCGACAGCGCGCGGGTCAGCGCCAGCGCCGGGCGGGTGACCATGAAGTTGATGACGTGGCGCTCCCTGGCATCCAGCGGGTTGCGCAGCGGCGAGCACACGGCCTGGTAGACCGCGCTGCGCACCCCGGCGTCACGCGGGTAGGCCACGTGGCTGAGATATGCGTGATGGACGTCGCCCGACAGCGTGAGGATCGCTGGCGGGCGCCTCGCCGCGCTCGCCGGCGCCCACCGACCGCTGGATCTCGGCCAGCCGCTCGAAGGACTCGTTGAAGGCGCCCCAGTGCTCGAGGTCCAGCTCCTGGCGCACCTTCTCCCCGGCGCGTGCGGCGGCCGAGCCCCACGCGCCGCCGCAGACCCGCTCGTTCCAGGCCTCGAGGTGGTGCATCGCGGGCGACAGCAGCCAGGGCAGCGACGTCGCGATCAGCAGGTGGTCGAAGCCGCCGCACGCGTGCTCCTCGACCCACTTCCACTCCTCGTCGTCGAGCATCGACCGGTTGCCCTCGTCGAGCACGCGCCCCGCTCGCGAGTCGATCATCACCAGCCGCGTGCGGCCGAGGTCGCGGTAGTAGCTCCAGCGGCTGCCGCCGCGCTCGCGGTCGGCTCCGCGAGCGAACTCGCGCAGCAGGTCGCCGGCGTCGTCCTGCTCGCTCACCTTGTCCAGCAGCCCGTCCTCGTCCTGCTCGTCCGGGCTCAGGTTGCCGGCGTGCTGGTAGATCCAGTACGACATCAGCCCGGCCACGATGTGCTCGTCCCACCAGTCGGTGGCGCGGATCTCCTCCAGCCATGCCTCGGAGGTGTTCCAGTCGTCGTGCACGTCGTGGTCGTCGAAGGTCATCGCGGTCGAGACCGTGGACAGCAGCCAGCGGATCACGGGCTCGCCCCACGACTCGCGGTAGAGGCGCGTGTACTCCTCGAACGTCAGCGCGATCTCGCCCGGCGGCTCGCTGGTGTCGCGGTTCGACCGGATGAACTCCCTCGTCTCGGGGGAGGTCTCGTCGGCGTAGACCTGGTCGCCGAGCATCAGGAGCAGATCGGGCCAGGTCTCGGGCGCGGCGTCGCGCATACCCAGGGCGAGCGTCCGCAGCGCGTCGTGCTCCCGGCCGCGGTCGTCCTCGTCCTTGGGGAGCGTGTAGGGCGGCTCGCTGGGCGCGGCCACGCGGCACGAGGCGAAGGCGACCTTCAGCTCGTCCTCCTTCGGGTAGGTGCGGAACTGAGGCGGCGGGAAGTCGTAGTCGGCGGGCGGCCACGCCTTCTCGCCGTCGAGCTCGACGCCGTACTCGTAGCGCTTCGCCCGAGTTCAGGCCCTCGACGCGGACGAGCGCGTAGTGGTGGCCCTCCACGCAGAAGGTGTTCCGCGACGTGCCGAGCACGGTCGACCTCACACGCGGCGTCGGTCTCGACCCAGACGACCGCGCGGGTCTCGCCTACGTAGCGCAGCAGGGGTCCGAGGACAGGTTGCGGCATGGAGATTGCGTACCCCTCACTCCGAAACACAAGCGGGCGGCCCGAAGGCCGCCCGCTTGGCAGTCCATCCTTGGACTGGGCTCGTTACGACTTGGGCTTTGCCTCGACCTTGACGGTGCCGAGCAGCGCGCCCTTTCGCGCTGCCGCGACGCCGAAGCGGTTTCGGATCAGCTTCGCCGCACGCTTGGTGAGCCGCAGGTTCGCCGTGACGGTGGTCACGCCGTTGGCCTCACCGCGCTGGACGCCTGCCAGCCGCGCGAGCACCAACTTGCGCCCGTGGCCGCGCCTGCGGGCCCTCACATGCAGCGCCAGGTAGGCCCCGCGCTTGGTCGACACGATCGTGAACCGGCGCAGGCTCAGCGAGCGATCGCCCTTCGTGAGCTTCACGCCACCGGCGTGGCGCACGAAGCCGCGCAGGTTCGTGGGGTTGATGCGGCCGCCCGTGATCGGCAGCACCAGGGAGCCGGCCTCGCCGGCGGTGGCCTTGCCGAGCGGCGCGATCGTCACACCGTTGTCGGCCAGTGCCTTGCTCACCGGCGCGGATAGCGCCAGCGTGGTCTGGTTGCCGTCCAGCTTCACGCGCTGCTTGTTGCCCTTGCCGGCCTCGGCGGCCACGGCGCTGGTGAGCGCCACAGCGGCGACGGCGCTCAGTGCCAGCGTTCGCATCTTGGTCAGGGACGTCATCGAACCTCCGGAAAATCTCGGGTACATCCAATGGAACACTCGAAACCCCGCGGAGTAGCGTTGGGGGCGCATGGATGTCGAACAGCGGATCGGCGAGATCGGCCGCGAGCTGCACGCCGCGCTCCCGAAGGCCTCGCGCAACCCAATGAAGGCCATGGACGCGAAGGCGATGGAGCTGGCCTCGCGCGATGACGAGCTGCGGGCCGCCCTCTTCCGCCTCGTCGACGTGACTCCGGCCACGCGCTCGCTCGACGACCTCGCCCGCCACCTGGGCGCCTACCTCGGCGAGGTGGGCGACCGCCCGCCTCCGATCGAGGCGGCGATGAAGGCCTCGGGCTCGCGGGCCGGGCGCCAGGCCCTGGGCGTGGCCGCCGCGGGCGGCGTGCGCCATATGGCCCACCGGTTCATCGTCGGCGAGTCGCCGAAGGCGGCGCTGAAGGTGCTGCGCGAGCTGTGGGACGGCGGCGCGGCGACCTCGGTCGACCTGCTCGGCGAGGCCACCGTGACCAGCGAGGAGGCCGACCGCTACGCCGCGCGCTGCCTGGAGGCGCTGGAGACGCTCGCCGCCGCGCTGCCGAGGTGGCCCGACCGGCCGGGGCTGGAGGCCGACTCGTTCGGCCCGCTTCCGCGCGTGAACCTGTCGGTGAAGGTGTCCGCCCTCACGCCGCTGATGCGTCCCGAGGCCCCGGAGAAGGGTCGCGACGACGCGGCTGCGCGCATGCGCCCGCTGCTTCGCCGCGCCAAGGAGCTCGAGGCCCACCTGCACATCGACATGGAGTCGCTCGACGCCTTCGAGACCACGATGGAGCTGGTGCACGAGCTGCTCGACGAGCCCGAGTTCCGCGACGGCCCCTCGTCCGGCGTGGTGCTCCAGGCCTACCTGCGCGAGTCGCCCGCCCAGCTGGACCGATTGATCGAGTGGGCGCAGGCGAGCTCGCGCCGGCCGCCGCTCACCGTGCGGCTGGTGAAGGGCGCCTACTGGGACCACGAGGTGGTGGAGGCGCGCCAGCACGGCTGGTCGCCGCCGGTGTTCGAGGTGAAGGCCGAGTCGGACCGCAACTTCGAGGAGCTCACCCGCCGGCTGCTCGACGCCCGGCCCCTCTTCCGCGTGGCGATCGCCTCGCACAACCTGCGCTCGGTCGCCCACGCGATCGCGTGGAACCGATCTACCGGCGGCGAGGACCGCGACCTCGAGCTGCAGATCCTCCGCGGCCTGGGCGACGAGCTGCAGGAGGCGCTGGCCTCCGGCGGGCACCGCGTGCGCGCCTACTGCCCGGTGGGCGATCTGGTGGCGGGCATGGCGTACCTCGTGCGGCGGCTGCTGGAGAACACGGCGAACGACTCGTTCCTCGGAGAGCAGCAGCGGGGCGCGCCGGTCGAGGAGCTGCTCGCCGCGCCGTGAGGCCCTTCGCCAACGAGCCGGTGCTGGAGCTGCGCCGCGCGCCCGTGCGCGACTCGCTCACGGCGGCGCTGGCCGAGCTGGACGCGCGGCTGCCGCTCGCGGTGCCGCTGCTGGACGGCGCGGCGGAGGGCTTCGAGTCGACCGACCCGGGCGATCCCTCGCGCGTGGTGGCGACCGCCGGCCGAGCGTCGGCCGAGGACGCCGCTCAGGCCGTGGCGCTGCGCGACGGAGGGCTTCGCCGAGTGGGCGTACCACGCCGGCCGCCGATCGCGCCGCCGTGCTCGTCCGCGCGGCCGCCGCGCTGCGCGAGCGCCGGCTCGAGCTGGCCGCCCTGATGGTGCGCGAGTGCGCGAAGCCCTGGGCCGAGGCCGACGCCGACGCCTGCGAGGCGATCGACTTCCTCGAGTACTACGCGCGCAGCGGCGGTGGAGCTCGACGAGGGGCCGGCGCTGCTCCAGGTGCCCGGGGAGCGCAACACGATGCGCCACGCCCCGCGAGGCGTGGCGGCCGTGATCGCGCCGTGGAACTTCCCGCTCGCGATCGCCACGGGCATGACCGCGGCGGCGCTGGCCGCGGGCAACGCCGTGGTGCTCAAGCCGGCCGAGCAGTCGCCCGCGTGTGCGCTGATGCTGGTGGAGGCGCTGCGCGGCGCCGGGCGTGCCTCGGGACGCGCTGTCGCTGCTGCCCGGCTTCGGCGACGCCGGGGCGGCGCTGGTGCGCGATCCCGCGCGTGCACACGATCGCCTTCACCGGCTCGGCGGCCGTGGGGCTGGAGATCATCAGGTCGGCCGCGGAGACTCCCGAGGGGCAGGGCCACGTGAAGCGCGTGGTGGCGGAGATGGGCGGCAAGAACTGCGTGATCGTGGACTCCGACGCCGACCTCGACGAGGTCGTGCCCGCCGTGGTGCACTCGGCGTTCGGGTTCGCCGGGCAGAAGTGCTCGGCCGCCGCGCGGGTGCTGGCCCACGAGGCGGTGCACGACGGGCTGGTCGAGCGCCTGGCGGGCGCCGTCGCGGTGCTCGACGTGGGCCAGGCCGAGCGCTTCGCCACCGAGGTGCCGCCGGTGATCGACTCCGACGCGCAGGAGCGCGTGCGCGGCTACGCGGCGGAGGCCGCGGCGAAGGGCCGGATCGCCGCTCAGGCGGGCGCTCCCGGAGGACGGCTGGTTCTGCCCGCCCACGCTTGCGAGCGGACTGGATACGGGCGCGCGCGTGCTGCGCGAGGAGGTGTTCGGCCCGCTGCTCACGGTGGAGCCCGTGGAGTCGGTCGAGGCGGCGTGCGAGGTGGTGGACTCGCTGCCGGTGGCGCTCACCGGCGGCCTGTTCTCCCGCAACCCGGACACCGTGGCGGCGGTTGCCGCCCGGACCCCGGTCGGCAACCTCTACGTGAACCGCGGCATCACCGGCGCGATGGTGGCGCGCCAGCCCTTCGGCGGCAACCGCCGCTCGGGCATCGGGGCGAAGGCGGGCGGCCCCGGCTACCTCCTGCAGTTCACCGAGCCGCGCGTGGTGACCGAGAACACCATGCGCCACGGGCTCGTTGTGGAGTGAAGCTCCGGCCTGGCATGGCCGATAGGTGAATAGGCATGCCAAATACCAACCCGACGGCGGTGCGCGGGCCGCGCCTTCCCAAAGCGGTGCCCGTGCTCGGCTGGCTGGCCGGGCTGGCGCTCGTCGCCTACATCTGCGCCGTGGGCAACGTGGTGGGTTCGGACGCTCCGGAAGCGCTCGAGAAGAGCCTGTTCGCGGGGATCTTCGCGGCAAGCGCGGTGATCTGCGCGATGCGCGGCGCGCGCGGGCGACGGGATGGGGCCCCGTGGCTCGCCTTCGCGATCGCGACCGGGCTCAGCACCGCGGCGTGGCTTCTGTACTGGCTCTACGTGGAGCAACTGGACCCGGTTCCCTATCCGTCGATCTCGGACGCTCCCTGGCTCGCGGGGTACGTCGCCTACTACGTCGGCCTCCTCCTCTTCATGCGCACCCGTCTGCGTAGCTTCTCGCGCAGCCTCTGGCTCGACGGACTGATCGGCGCGCTGTCGCTCGCCGCGGTCAGCTCCGCGGTGGTATTCCAGCCCGTGCTGGATGCCACGGAGGGAGGCAGCTCGGCGGGGGTGGCCGTGAACCTCGCCTATCCGCTCGCAGACCTCCTGATGCTCTCCATGATCGTCACGATGCTGGCGCTGAGCGGGTGGAGGCCGGACCGGCCGCTGGCGCTGCTCGGCGCTGCGTTCACCGTGATGGTGGTGGCGGACTCCGTGTACCTCTACCGGAGTGCCGCCGGCGACTACGTCCCGGGCACGCTTCTCGACGCGGCGTGGCCGCTCACGATGTGCCTCATCGCCTGGGCGGCCTGGGCGCGACCTGCGGACTCCCGCTCAGAGGCAAGCGGGGGACAGCTGGCGCGGCTACATGGCGCCGGGCCTGTTCGCCGCCCTGGCGCTCGGCGTCCTCGTCTACGGAAACGTCGCCGGCATCCCGCTGCTCGCGGCGCTGTTCGCCACGGCCACGCTGCTCGCGATCTCGGTACGGGGTGCACTGCGCTTCCGGGAGATCCGCCAGCTCAACCGCCGCAACGAGGCGCTGCGCGGAGCCGCGCTCTCGGACAGCCTGACCGGGTTGTGCAACCACCGCGCGTTCCACGAGGACCTGGCCGCCATCGTCAGCGAGCGCGCCCAGGTGGCGCTGGTCATGCTCGACCTCGTTGGTCTCAAGCTCACCAACGACACGCTCGGCCACCAGGCCGGTGACGGTCGCCTGACCGCGTTTTCTCGCGGCCTCGTGTCGCTCTTGCGGAAGGGGGACGAGGCCTACCGGGTGGGGGGCGACGAGTTCGCCGTGATCCTGCGTGGCGCCACGGCCTGGAGCGGCTTCGCATTCTCCGAGCGGCTTCAGACCGTCGTGGCGGGCGGGTACATGCGCAGCGCGCCCGCCGTTTCGGCCGGGGTCGCACAGCTGGCACCGGGCATGCGCAAGGACGGGCTGATCCGCGCCGCCGACCTGGCGCTGATCGAGGCCAAGGTGTCCGCGCGCAAGGCCGTGATCTATACCGACGCCCTCGAGCGCCCAGCGGCGGAGGGCGACCCCGACGAGCGCGACCGCCATACGAAGACTCTCGCCACGTCGCTCGCCCGGGCCGTGGACGCGAAGGACTCCTACACCCGCAGTCACTGCGAGACGGTGGCCGAGACGTGTGTGCTGATCGCGACAACAGCTCGGGCTTGGCCCCAAGCGCTCGGCGCGGCTCCGGCTCGCCGGGCTGCTCCACGACGTGGGCAAGATCGGCATCCCCGACGCGATCCTCCAGAAGCCCGGCCCACTCGACGAGGAAGAGTTCGAGGTGATGAGGACCCACCCGCGCTCGGGCGCGACATCGTGCTCGCCGCCGGGCTCGAGGAGGAGGCCACCTGGATCCTCCACCACCACGAGCGGCTCGACGGGCGCGGTTATCCGATGGGGTTGGCGGCGGACGAGCTGCCGCTCGAATCTCGGATCATCTTCGTCGCGGACGCCTTCGAGGCGATGACATCCGACCGCCCCTACCGCAAGGGCGGGTCGACGGAGGCGGCGATCGCCGAGCTGCGCGAGTGTTCCGGCACCCAGTTCGACCCGGTCTGCGTCCAGGCGCTGGAGGCCGCAGTCGGTCAGGCGAAGCATCGCCGCGAGGTCGTTACGCCGGCCTGAGCACGCAGGTTACGATCGGCGCATGAGAATGCGCGCGGCGGTACTGGAGGAGTTCGGCAAGCCACTGGCGGTGCAGGAGGTGGAGCTGGCCGAGCCCAAGGAGGGCGAGGTGCTGGTGCGCCTCGAGGCGTGCGGAGTGTGCCACACCGACATGTACACGGCGTCCGGCGCGGACCCGTCCGGCTACGCGCCCACGGTGCTCGGCCACGAGGGCTGCGGCATCGTGGAGAAGCTGGGGGAGGGCACGTCGCTGGTGAAGGAGGGCGACCGCGTGGTCACCCTCTTCTCACCGCAGTGCGGCGAGTGCATCCACTGCGTGAGCCCCAAGACCAACCTCTGCATCGCCATCCGCGAGGAGCAGAACAAGGGCCACCTGCCCGACGGCACCACCCGCCTCAGCCTCGACGGCGAGGGCATGCGGCACTTCATGGGCACCTCCACCTTCGCCGAGTACGCCGTGATCCCCGAGATCGCGCTGGCGGTGGTCAGCCCCGACGCCCCGGCCACGCACGCGGCGCCGTTCGCCTGCGGCCTTTCGACCGGCCTGGGCGCGGCGATCAACACCGCCAAGGTGGAGGAGGGCTCGACGTGCGTGGTATTCGGCGCCGGCCTGGTCGGCCTCGGCGCCGTGGCGGGCGCCCGGCTTCAGGGCGCCGAGCGGATCGTGTGCGTGGACCTGTCCGAGGATCGCCTCGAGCTGGCGAAGGGGCAGGGCGCCACCGACACGTTCGTGGGCGGCGACGACACCGTGGACCGCATCCTCGAGATGACGGATGGCTTCGGCGCCGACTACACCTTCGAGGCCACCGGCCTCGTGGACGTGATGCGCCAGGCCGTGGAGTCCGCCCGCATGGGATGGGGGCTGTGCACGGTGGCCGGTGTTGCCGGCAAGGGCGAGACACTGGACATCGTGCCGCGCTTCCTGATCACCGGCCGGCGCGTGGCCGGGTCCTCGTTCGGCGGCTGCAAGGGTCGCGACCAGGTGCCCGAGTTCGTGGACCTCTACCTCAAGGGAGAGCTGGACGTGGACCCGCTGATCTCACACGAGCTCACGCTCGACGAGGTGAACAGCGGCTTCGAGCTGATGGAGGCTCAGGACGGGATTCGCAGCGTGATCAAGTACTGACTTCGGCCGGCGCCTCGATCTCGCGCTTGAGGATCTTGCCGGTCGGGCCCTTGGGCAGCTCGTCCATGAACCACAACTGGCGCGGGTACTTGTACGCGGCCACCTCGTCCTTCACGTACTGCTTGATCGCGTCGGCGTCGGCGTCCTCGCCCTCCTTGAGCACGATCGCCGCGCCCACCTCCTCGCCGAGCTCGTCGTGGGGGATGCCGATCACGGCCGCCTCCTGCACGGCGGGGTGCTCGTAGAGCACCTCCTCGATCTCGCGCGGGTAGACGTTGTAGCCGCCGCGGATGATCAGGTCCTTCTTGCGGTCGACGATGAAGAAGTAGCCGTCCTCGTCGATCTTGGCCATGTCACCGGAGGCGAACCAGCCGTCCTTGATCGCCTCGGCGGTCGCCTCCTCGCGGTTCCAGTAGCCCTTCATGATGTTGTGGCCCTTGATCAGGATCTCGCCGACCTCGCCCTGCTCGACCTCCTTGCCGTCGTCGTCCACGACCTTCATCTCCACGCCGTCGATCGGGGTGCCGATCGATCCGGGCTTGCGCTCCTTGTCGGGGTGGTTGAACGACGCGACGGGTGAGGTCTCCGAGAGGCCGTAGCCCTCGAGCACCTTGCAGCCGAACTTGTCCTCGAACTTCCGCATGACCTCCTCGGGCATCGCGGAGCCGCCGGACATGCAGAGGCGCAGCGTGGACACGTCGGCCGAGTCGGCCTTCTCGCTGGCCAGCATCGCGTTGTACATCGTGGGCACGCCCTGGAAGATCGTGATGCCGTCGCGCTCGATGATCTCCAGCGCCTTGTCCGGGTCGAAGCGCGGGATCATCGAGATCATCGCCCGGTTGCAGATGCCGGCGTTCAGCGTGCACGTCTGCCCGAAGCTGTGGAACAGCGGCAGCGCGCCGAGCAGCTTGTCGTCCTCGGTGATCTCGCCCAGCGTCGACGCCGCGACGGTGCAGTTCTTGAACAGGTTGTCGTGGGTCAGCTCGGCGCCCTTGGGCTTACCGGTGGTGCCCGACGTGTAGAGGATCACCGCGGTGTCCTGCCCGTCGCGATCCTCGAGCCCGTGGTCGGGCTCCGCCTCGCCCAGCAGCTGCTCGAACTCGCCCGGCTTCACCAGGATGCACTCGGCGCCGGCGTCCGCCGCGCCCTTCTCCGCGGCCTCGGCGAAATCGCCCCAGGCGATGCAGATCTTCGCGCCCGGGTCCTCCAGGTAGAAGCCCACCTCGCGCCCCTTGAGGAGCACGTTCATCGGCACGACCACGCCGCCGGCGCGCAGCACGCCGTAGTAGGCGATCGGGAAGTAGGGGACGTTCGGCAGCATCACGCCCACGCGGTCGCCGACCTGCATCCCCTTCTCCCTGAGGATGCCCGCCATGCGAGCGCTGCCCTCGCCGAGGGCGCCGTAGCTCACCTCGGTGTCGTCGAGCTTGATGGCGATGCCGTCGGCGTTCTGCTCCGCGGCTTCGGTGAGGATGCGTGCCAGGTTGTCGCTCATCGTGCGAGCCTATCCCGCTTGACCGGGACATTCATCAATGTGGGCACGGTCCTTGCCGGCACGTTGATCGGGACGCTCGTGGGCCGGCGGCTGCCCGAGGGGCTCCAGCAGCGCGTGATGGCGGGGCTAGGGCTGGTGACGCTGGTGATCGGCGTGGACAGCGCACTCGCCTGGAACGACACCAACCCGCTGTACGTGCTCGGCGGCGTGCTGCTCGGCGGGCTGGTGGGCGAGGCGATCGGCATCGAGCGGTGGCTGGAGCGATTGGGCGACCGGATCCAGCGGGCGGTGGCGGGCGAGGGGCATTCCACGGTGTCCGAGGGGTTCGTCACGGCGAGCCTCCTGTTCTGCGTCGGACCGCTCACCGTGCTCGGCTCGATCGAGGACGGGCTCACCGACGAATACACCCAGCTCGCCACGAAGTCGGTGCTGGACGGGTTCGCGTCGATCGCCCTGGCGGCCGGCCTGGGCTGGGGCGTCGGCTTGGCGGCGATCACGGTGCTGGTGGTGCAGGGCGCCATCACGCTCGGGGCGGGCGCGTTCGACGACATCCTCACCGGCGAGACGCTCGATGCCCTGACCAGCGCCGGCGGAATCCTGATCATCGGGATCTCGCTGAAGCTGCTCGAGCTCAAGGACGTGAAGGTCGGTAACTTCCTGCCCGCCCTGGTGATCACGCCGGTGATCGTCGAGGTGGCGGAGCTGTTCTGATGGCCGTCTCCGTGGTCGTGATGGCCGAGGCCCCGCGCGCCGGCGCGGTGAAGAGGCGCCTGGAGCCCCTGCTTGGGCCCGATGGATGCGCGCGACTGCAAGGTGCGCTGATCGAGGCGGCCACGAGCTGGGCTGCCGAGGCGGCGCCCGGTGCGGCGTACCTCGCGTACCGCGGCTCGCGCGAGGCGCTCGAGCCACACCTCGCGGACGGGGTCGCAGCATTCCCCGCTACCGCGGGTGACCCCGGCGATCGCCTGGCCGGCGCCACCGCGCACGTGTTTCGCGAGCGCTCGCAGCCTCTGCTGGTCGTGGGTACCGACATGCCGGTTCTGAGGCGCGCGCACGCGCGCGAGGCCGAGGCCGTGCTGCGCGGAGGGGCGGACATGGTGTTCGGGCCGGGTCCCGACGGCGGCTACTGGATCGCGGGCCTGGCCCGCCCGGCGCCGGACGTGTTCGACCTGGGCGGCGACTGGGACGGGGCGGCGGTGCTGGAGCGAACGCTCCAGCGATGCGAGACGACGGGCCTAAGGGTCGAGCTACTGGGAATGGAGCGCGACCTCGACGATGCCGCCGACGTACGCGCGCTGGCCGACCATCCGGCCCTCCCGCCCGTGGTGGCGGAGATCCTGGCGGCTCAGCAGGGGACGAGGATCAGCGAGCCGCCCGTCTCTCCGGACAGGTCCGGTGAGTAGCGCACGCAGCTTCCGCCGCGTTGCCTGACGTTCCCGCCGCCTCCACCGCCGCTGCTGCGGCGCAGCGGCCGCACCTTCAACCGCAGCGTTCCGCGCGCCACGAGCCTGCCCGAGCTACCTCTCACCGCGAGCTTGGTGAGGGTCCGCGCACGGTTGGAGAAGCGCACCGCGATCCTGAAGCGCTTGCGCTTGCCGGGTGCGATGGTGCCCAGCGAACTCGCGCGCGGCGAGACCTTCAGCCCGCGCGCCTTCCCGAGACGCAGCTTCACCCCGCGCGCCGGTCCGTCGCCGGTGTTCGACAGGGTGAAGCTCAGTAACCCTCGGCGGTTGCGCCGGAACTGCTTAGGCCCACGCACCCCCACCGAGAGCGCGGGCTGGCCGACGAGCGCGATCGGCCCAGCGGAGTCGTAGATGTTCGCCGGATTGCCCCGCTGGTTGATGGCCGCCACCACGCAGTTCCAGTTGCGCCCCGCGAGCGCCTTGTCGGTCGCCTTGAACGTCTGGACAGCGGAATCGAAGCCGCGCTTGTCGGCCTCGCCGCGCGCGGCCGCGGGGCCGGCTGCGTCGAGCCGCACCCAGCTCGCGCCGAACTCGTCGCTGTAGGAGCCGAATCCGGCGGCGGGATAGCCCTCGCAGCCGTTGGCGGTACGGGGACCGGCGAACAGAGAGATGAAGCTCGGCACTCCGTCCGGGGAGCCGCGGAAGCGGACGAAGCCCTCGAGCGAGCCCTCCTTGCGGTTGTAGCCCAGTCCCACCGCGGTGATGTCGCGGCCAGGACTCGGGTCCGTCGCATCGCCGCCGGGGTCGGTGGCGGTGGCGATGAAGTCGGCCTGTGCGGGCGTGGCGAGCGCGAGGCCTGCGACCACGATGGCTGTGACGGCGAGTCGGTTCAGAGCAATCCCGACAGTGACGTGCCCACATCTCGCGCGAGATCAAACAGCGGCGAGGGCACGATGCCGAAGAAAAGCGTGGCCGCGGCGGCCAGCAGCGCGACGAGCATGACCTCCGGCTGCGCGCGTGCGTCGGCTTCGGGGGACCAGCCGCTGGCCGGGCGGACGTGGCGCGGCGGCACGGTGGGCAGCTCGATCTCGAACCGGCCCATCCACATCACCGCGATCACGCGCAGGTAGTAGACGAGGGAGATCATCGACCCGACCACGATCACCACGCCCAGCCACGCGTAGTCGCCGGCCACCGCGGCGTCGATCAAATAGAACTTCCCGATGAAGCCCACGGTGGCCGGGAAGCCCGCGAGCGAAAGCATCGCGATCGTCATCGTCCAGGCCAGCACCGGCGAGGCGCGGCCGAGGTCGCGCAGCGATTCGATCGAGTCGCCGTGCTCGGACACGCGCTCGCGGCTGATCACCACGGCGAACGCAGCGACGTTCATGAACAGGTAGGCGGCCAGGTAGAAGGCGGTCGCCTGAATGCCGAGCGTGGTGCCCACCACCACGCCGGCCAGCAGATAGCCCGCTTGCGCGACGCCCGACCAGGCGAGCATTCGCTTCAGCGAGCGCTGTGCGATCGCGCCGGCGTTGCCCACCAGGATCGTGGTGGTGGCGAGCACGGCGAGCGGGGGACCCCAGTCGTCCTGGAGGCTCGGCAGCGCCAGGTCGAAGAAGCGCAGCGCGATGGCGAAGGCCGCCGCCTTGGTTGCCACGGCCATGAAGCTCGTGATCGGGGTGGGGGCGCCCTGGTAGACGTCGGGGGTCCACTGGTGGAAGGGCGCGACGGAGGCCTTGAACGCCAGTCCGACCGTGGCGAGCGCCACGCCGGTGAGCAGCAGCGGGTCGCCGAGGCCGACCGTGTCGCCGATCGCCTCGGACATCGCGGAGTAGTCGGTGGACCCGGTGGCGCCGTAGAGCAGCGCGAGGCCGTAGAGCAGCGTTGCCGAGCCCACCGACCCCACCACCAGGTACTTCAGGCCCGCCTCCAGCGAGGGCGCCTTTCGCAGCTCCGACGCGCACAGGATGTAGAGCGGGATCGACAGCAGCTCGAAGCCCACGAACAGCGTCACGAGGTTCTCCGCGCCCGCGACGATCACCATCCCGGTGATCGAGCCGAGCAGCAGCGCCATGTACTCGCCCGACCCGACCCCATGGGTCACGTCGGCCCGCAGCGACAGTAGGACGGTGGCCAGCCCGGCGACGTAGAAGAGCATCGCCATGAACAGCGCCAGGGTGTCCACGGCCAGCGCGCCCTCGATGATCGGCGTCGAGTCGCCGACGTCCCAATTGGCGATGGTGAGGCCGATGGCGGTGAGCAGCGCGGCCACGGTGAGGAACGGGACCAGCACGCGCTGGGCGAAGCGGCCGCTGATCAGCCCGGCCATCACGACGGCCACGGTGCCGCCGATCGTCGCGAACAGCGGCGACAGCCCCTGATAGTCGATCTCGGGGCCTGGCGCGGCTCATCGGCGCCTCCTCCGGGACCTGCTGGAGCTCCTCGGGGCTGATCTCCTGCTCGCCGCCGGGCGGCACGGCCCCGCCCTCGGGAGTGGCCCCCTCGGGCAGGAGCTCCTGAGGAGCCGGTTGGGCGGCGACCGGCCGCGGCTCGCTGAACGCGTCTCCCGTGCGGTCGAGCACCAGCTGCGGGTACACGCCGAGCGCCACGACCACGAGCGTCACCGGCACGATCGCCACGAAGCCCAGGCCGTCCATGTCGGCCGCCTCGATGCCCTCCGCGTTGCGGTTGTGCATCGACTTCTGGAACACGCGGATCATGTAGACCGCCGCGAGCAGCGACGCCGGCGCTGGCAACCACACCGAACACGAACTTGTCCTCGAAGGCGCCGAACAGGATCAGGATCTCCCCGATGAAGTTGGGCGAGCCCGGCATCGCGAGCGTGGCCAGCGTGACGATCAGGAAGAAGGCGGCGAGCACGGGCGCGCGCAGGGCCATGCCGCCCATCTGCGCGAGCGACGGCGATCCGTTCGCCCGCGCGGTGAGCAGCGCGATGATGAAGAACAGCGGCGCGACCACCAGGCCGTGGTTCACCATCTGCATCAGCGCGCCCTGGGCGCCCTTCTCGTCCAGGGAGAAGATGCCGAGCACGATGAAGCCCAGCTGGGCGATGGACGAGTAGGCCACGACCAGCCGCGGCTCCTCCTGGGAGAAGGCGAGGATCGAGCCGTACAGGATCGAGAACACCGCCAGCACGAGCATCAGGTCCTGGAAGTGCTCGGCGGCGTCGGGCAGGATCGGCAGCACGATCCGCAGGAAGCCGTAGACGCCCACCTTCGACAGCACGGCCGAGAGCACCACCAGCACCGGCACCGGCGTCGAGCGGTAGGTGTCCACCACCCAGCCGTGCAGCGGGAACAGAGGCGCCTTCACCACGAACGCGGCCGCGAACAGCAGGAAGATCCACTGCTGGGTGCCCTCGCCAAGCGGGCGCTCCGCGAGCACGGCGAACGAGAACGACACGTCGCCCCCGTCGGCCGCCAGCACCCCGAGCGCCACGGCCCCGGCCAGCATCAGCAGCGAACCCACCAGCGTGTAGATCGTGAACTTGGTGGTGGCGGCCACGCGGTCGCCCTTGCCCCAGCCGCCGATCAGGAAGTAGAACGGCACCAGCATCAGGTCGAAGAACACGACGAACAGCGCCAGGTCCTGCGCCATGAAGGCGCCGAGCACGGCGGTCTCCGCCAGCGCCATGTGGAACAGGAACAGCTTGGGGCGCTCGGCCGTGCGCAGCGCCGCCCAGATCGTCGCCGGCACCCACAGCAGCGCGGTGAGCGCCACGAGGAACAGGTTCAGCCCATCGATGCCGAGCTGGTAGCGGATGCCGAGCTCAGAGATCCAGTTGTCGTCGGTCACGTACTGGAGCCCGGTAACGCCGCGGTCGAAGTCCGCGATCAGCGCGATCGCGTAGCCGAGCACGCCCACGGTTGCCGCCACCACCAGCCAGCGCCCGAGCCTCGCCGGCAGGAACGCCGCGACGAAGCCGGCCGCGAGCGGCAGGAACAGCACGATCGACAGGTGGATCGTCACGACGACACCACCAGGAAGTAGAGAAGCATCCCGCTCACGCCGATCAGCAGCAACATGGCGTAGCCGCGCAGCTCGCCGGTCTGGATCGAGCGCGCGACCGAGGTGCCGACGCGCACCAATCCGACGGTGCCTCCCACGAGCACGCCCTGCACGAAGCGGCTCTCAACCACGGTGAGCCCGAACTGCCCCGCCCGGGCGAAGGGGCGGACGATGATGAGTTCGAACAGCTCGTCGAAGTACCACTTGTTCACGAGGAAGCGCATCACGCCGGCGAACTTCTCGCGCGATGCCAGCCGCAGGTCCGGGCGCTCCATGAACCAGAGCCAGGCGCCGAAGATCCCGGCGATGGCCACGATGCCGCCCACCGCGAGCCCGATCCACTCGGCGCCCTCGCTGGGATGGTTGTGGGCCAGCTCGGAGTCCGCGAACGTGGGCTCGAGGAAGTGCTCGAACGTGTCGGTCACGCCAGGGATCCCCAGCGCTCCCGCCGCGATCGCAAGCAATGCCAGCGGGGCCATGGCCGCTCTCATCGGCCACTCGCGCTCGGCGATGTGGTGCTCGCTGCCGGGGAAGCCGACGTCGGTGTCCTCCTCCTCGCCGGTCATCGGGTTCGCGTGCTCGCCGTGGGCCAGGTTCCCCTTCTCGAGCTCCCGCGCCTCGGGCACGGGCGGCCCGAAGAACACCCGGAACACCATGCGGAAGGAGTAGAAGGCCGTGAGCAGCGCGGCGAAGTAGCCGAGCACGCCCAGCGCCACGTAGCCGCCGCCGCGGTTGATCGTGAAGGCCAGGATCTCGTCCTTGGAGAAGAACCCGGCGAAGAACGGGAATCCGGCGAGCGCGAGCGCGCCGATCGTGAACACCACGAACGTGAACGGCATGGCCTTGCGAAGACCGCCCATCCGGTCCAGCGACTGTGCGCCGCCCACGGCGGCGATCACCGACCCGGCGCTCATGAACAGCAGCGCCTTGAAGAACGCGTGGGTCATCAGGTGGAACATCCCGGCGCCGTACGCGGCCACCGACACGCCCAGGATCATGTACCCGATCTGCGACATCGTCGAGTAGGCGATCACCCGCTTGAGGTCGGTCACCGCCAGCGCCACCGTGGCCGCGAACACCAGCGTGGCTGTGCCGATGATCGCCCCCACGTCCGCGGCGGTCGGCGCCAGCTCGAACAAGGGGTGGCAGCGCGCGATCAGGTACACGCCCGCGGTGACCATCGTGGCCGCGTGGATCAGCGCGGAGACGGGGGTGGGGCCCTCCATCGCGTCGGGCAGCCAGGTGTGCAGCGGCAGCTGTGCTGACTTGGCGAAGGCGCCCACGAGGATCATCAGGCACGCAGCCACCAGCTGGCCGTCGTTGCGCCCGAACGCCTCGGCCGCGCCGCTGAACACGCCCGCGTAGTCCAGGGCACCGGTGCCGTTGAAGAGCAGGAAGGCGCCGATCACCAGGCCCACGTCGCCGATCACGTTGATCACGAACGCCTTGATGCCGGCCGCCGTCGCGGTGTCGCGCCGGTACCAGAAGCTGATCAGCAGGTAGGAGGCCGCGCCCACGAAAGCCCAGCCCACGATCAGCAGCACGAAGTTCGACGCCAGGACCAGCAGCAGCATCGAGAACACGAAGAAGTTCAGGTACGCGAAGAAGCGCACGTATCCCCGGTCGGAGTCCATGTACGCCACCGAGTAGAGGTGGATCAGGAACGAGACCCCCGACACCACCAGGCACATCACCACCGCCAGGGGGTCGACCAGGATCGCCAGGTCGGCCTCCACGCCCGCCACGTCGATGTAGGTGAACGCCGTGCCGACCAGCGAGCGCGACTCCTCCTCGCGGTCGGTGAGGGCGAACAGCATTCCCACGGCCGAGAGGAACGAAACGCCGATCGCGAGGCTGCCGAGCCAGCCCGCGGTGCGGCCGGGCAGGCGCTTGTATCCGAGCGCCAGCAGCGCGGTGCCCACCAGCGGCGAGCCCAGCACGATCCAGCCGTAGGTGGTGGCGTTCATCCTCGGAGTTCCGACATCTCGTCGACGTCTATGGGCAGCCGGCGCCGGTACATCGCGACGATGATCCCGAGGCCCACCACGACCTCACACGCGGCGACCACCATCACGATCAGGGCGAACACCTGGCCGTCGTGGTTGCCGAGCATCCGCGAGAACGCGATCAGCGCGAGGTTGCCGGCGTTCAGCATCAGCTCCAGGCAGAGCAGAATCACCAGCGGGCTGCGCCGCGTCATCACGCCGGCGGCGCCGATGGCGAAGATGAAGGCCGACAGCACCACGAACCAGGAGGTGTCCATCAGGCCTCGGCCTCCTCCAGGCCCTTGCGCTTCCGTGCCAGCACCAGCGCGCCCACCGCGGCGATGAGGAGGAGGAAGGAGGCCACTTCGAAGGGCACCAGGAACTTGGTGAGCAGCAGCTCACCGATCTCGGCAGGCGAGCCGAACCCGGCGCCCACGTCAGGCCCGCGCGTATCCAGGGCGCCCAGGCCCGAGCCCACCACCGCCACGGTGATCTCCACGAAGATCGCCGCCGCGAACAGCGGGCCGAACACGCCGGCCATGCCGCTCGCCTCGGCGCGCATCGGCTCGTCGGACCCGCCGACGTAGGCCACGACGAACACGTACAGCACCATCACCGCGCCGGCGTAGACCACGACCTGCGCGGCGGCGATGAAGTCCGCGCGCAGCAGAAGGAACAGCACGGCGAGCGCGATCAGGTGCCCGACCAGCGAGAGCACCGAGTAGAACGGGTTGCGGAGCATCACGACGCCGAGCGCTCCGGCGATGGCGCCGAAGCCCGCTACGAAGAAGAGGATCTGCTCGAAGAGCACTACTCGCCTTCGCGCCGCAGCGGGGTCCGTTCGACGGGATCCGCGAGCAGCATCTCCTTGGTGAAGATCAGGTCCGACCGCTCGTAGTCGGCCATCTCGTAGTCGTTGCCCATCGTGATCGCGTCGAACGGGCACGCCACCTCGCAGTAGCCGCAGAAGATGCAGCGGGTCATGTTGATCTCGTACACCGCCGCGTAGCGCTCGCCGGCCGACACCTGGTTCTCCGGCGTGTTCTCGGCCGCCACCACGCGAATGCACTCCGCCGGGCAGGCCGCGGCGCACAGCGAGCAGCCCACGCACTTCTCGTGCCCGGTGTCCTCGAACCGGTGCAGCTTGTGGCGCCCGCGGAAGCGCGGGTAGACGGGCGTCTTCTCCTCGGGGTACTGGATCACCGGCGGCTTCTCGAGCAGCCGGCCGAACGTGGTGCGAAGGCCGCGCAGCGTCGCGCCGAAGGCGCGGTAGGCGCCGCCCACCCCGCCCGGCTCGGGGCCGCGCGGCACGTGCAGGATGTCGTCGATGGGCGTGTGCGGGCCGCTCAAGTCGTCACCACCAGGATCGCGGTTACCAGGACATTCAGCGTTGCCAGCGGAAGCAGCACCTTCCAGCCGAGGCTCATCAGCTGGTCGTAGCGAAGCCGCGGGAGGGTCGCGCGGATCCACATGAAGAACACCAGCAGGCAGAAGATCTTCAGCAGCACCCACAGCGGCGCCAGCTCGATCGGGCCGGGGCCGTGCCAGCCGCCGAGGAAGCAGGCGGTGGCCACGCCGGAGATCGTGATCAGCTCGATGTACTCGGCCAGCAGGAACGTGCCGAAGCGCATGCCGCCGAACTCGGTGTTGTAGCCCGCCACCAGCTCGGAGTCGGACTCGGGCAGGTCGAACGGGGCGCGCCCCGCCTCGGCGAACCCGGCCACCAGGAAGATCAGGAAGCCCACGAACTGGGGCACGACGAACCAGATGCCCGAGCCGTCCGCAGCCCTGGGCCTCCACGATGTCCACGAGCGAGATCGACCCCGCGGTCATCACCACCCCGAGCAGCGACAGTCCGATCGCCACCTCGTAGGAGATCAGCTGCGCGGCGGAGCGCATCGCGCCGAGGAAGGAGTACTTCGATCCCGACGCCCACCCGCCGAGCACGAACGCGTAGAACGCGAGCGAGCCGAACGCGAAGAAGTAGAGGAGGCCGACCGGTACGTCGATGCCGTACAGCCCGAGGTCCCCGCCCCAGGCGCCCTGCGGCCCGAACGGGATGATCGCCAGCGTGGCGACGGCGGTCGTCACGATGATCACCGGCGCGATCGCCATCATCCACGGCACGGCGGTGGCGGGGTGCGACTGCTCCTTCGACAGCAGCTTCAGGGCGTCGGCCAGCGGCTGCATCAGGCCGTATGGGCCGACCCGGTTGGGCCCGTAGCGCGCCTGAAAGCGCCCGAGCAGCTTGCGTTCCATCACGGTGAGCAGCGGCACCACGGCGAAGATGAACGCGAAGATCACGATCGCCTTGAGGATCAGTACGAGGGTGGACTCGAGGATCACGCCTTGCGCACCTCGACCGTGCGCGGCACCCCGTTCATCAGCGCGGTGGCGTTGTCCTCCGCCGTACCCGTGGTGAGGAACACGCTGCCGGGGCTCACGGCCTGGCGCAGCGCAACCGAGGCGCGCACGCTCTCGTCACCGGCGGTGACCATCACGTCGTCCCCCTGCTCGAGGCCCAGCCGCTCGGCGTCGGTGGGCGCGAGCTCGGCGCGCTGGACGGGGGCCAGGAAGCGCAGCGAGGGCGCGTGCGCGGTGACCTGCCCGGCCCACAGCGAGGGCGCCGCGCCGAGGCGCATCCCCTCGGGCAGCTCGGGCGGGTGCTCCAGCTGACCGTCGGACGGCTCGGCGGCGGGGAGCTTGGACGCCGAATCGGCGATCCTGCCAGCGGGCGCCGCGCCCGCCTATCTCCTCAAGGGTGAGCGCCTCCATGAACGGTGCCGCCTTCTTCACGGCCTCGAACAGCGCCGGCGCGCCCTGGGGATCCATCCCGGCGCCGATGCGGTCTGCCAGCCCGGTGAGGACCCACCAGCCGGGCTGCACGTCACCGGGGCGGCCGATCGCCTGGCGCACCCGCTGCACCCGCCCGTCCGGGTGCGTCAGGGTGCCCTCCTTCTCGGCGTTGGACTCGGCGGGGAAGACCACGGTGGCGTTCTCCTCGAGCGTCAGGTGTGAGGAAGCTCGCGCAGGCGATGACCGAGGTCGCCCGGCCCGAGCGCCGCCGTCCAGATCGACGCGCTCGGGGTGGCTCTCCAAGCGGGTCGGTGTTCCACAGGACGCAGCGTGGTGAGCTCGGCGTCGGCCAGCGCGCGGCCGATCGCGGCGGCGCCCATGCCCGCCTCCTCGGCGTCCTGCAGGCCGGGCCCCAGGTTGGGCAGCACGCCCAGCTCGCGCAGCCCGCGCGCGTTGGTGGCGGCGGGCACCTCGATCAGCCCCGACTCCTCCTTGCCCGCCACGCCGAGTGCCTGCGCCACCGCGAGCAGCGCCTCAACCGTCTGCGGGCCGCGGTCGCCGTGCGAGGCGCGCTCGCCCCAGAGGATCACCACGTCGCCGGCGTCGCGCAGCACGTCGGCGGCCTCGGCGATCGCGCCCGGCTCGGCGCCGGCGCGCGTCTCCAGCCGCGGCACGTCGATGCGCTCCGAGCCGAGCGACGAGGCGAGCGCCGCCAGCGCGGCCTCGGCGGCCCCGGGTGCGAATCGCACGGAGGCCGCGGCGTTGGGGTCGAGCGTGCCCGGGCGGCTGGTGAGCGTCACGACCTTGGCGCCGTTGCGCCGGGCCGCCTTGCGCACGCGCAGATCGAGGATGGGCGACTCGTCGACCAGCTCGGTCTCCACCACGAGCACGGCGTCGGCGTGGTCGATGTCGCTCACACGGGCGGACAGGTCGGGGCGCGCCAGCACGCGCGCCTGCTCGGGGTCGAGCACGCCGGCGGCGCGCGAGTCGATGTGCGGCGAGCCCGCGCCCGCGCGCATGAGGTGCTGGAGCAGCAGCGCCTCCTCGTTGGTGGTGGCGCCGCCCGCCAGGGCCGCGGCCTTCGCGCCCGCCTTGCCGAGCTGCGGCGGCGGCCTCGTCGAGAGCGCGCTCCCAGGAAACCTCGCGGAGGGCGCCGCCGTCGCGGACCATCGGCGCGCGCAGGCGCTCCTTCGAATGGATCGCCTGGTAGCCGAAGCGGCCCTTGTCGCACAGCCAGCCGTCGTCGACCTCGGCGTTCTCGCGCGCGAGCACGCGCAGGACCTTCGCGTCGTCGCGCACGGTGAAGGTCACGTTGCACTGGCTCGGGCACAGCGTGCAGACCGAGCCCGCGCCCTCGATGTCCCACGGGCGCGCGCGGAAGCGGTAGGCCGACGAGGTGAGCGCGCCCACCGGGCACAGCTCCACGATGTTGCCGCTGAAGGGGCCGACATACGGGCGAGCCGTCGTGCGTGCCCACGTAGGTGTGGTCGCCGCGCTCGAGGAACACCAGCTGGTAGTCCTCGGCCACCTCCTGGGAGAAGCGCACGCAGCGGTAGCAGAGGATGCAGCGCTCGCGGTCGATCGCCACGAGCGGGGAGAGCTCCAGCGGCTTGCGGAAGTGGCGCTTGGGCTCGATGAAGCGGACTTGCCACCGCCCCAGCCGTAGGAGATGTCCTGCAGCGGGCACTCGCCGCCCTTGTCGCACACCGGGCAGTCGAGCGGGTGGTTCATCAGCAGGAACTCGACGACCGCCTCCTGCGCGTGCTTCACGCGGTCGGAGGTGGTGTTCACCACCATGCCCTCCTTCACCGGCGTGGAGCAGGAGGTCTGCAGCTTGGGCATGCCCTCGATCTCCACCAGGCACATCCGGCAGGCGCCCACCGGCGGGCCGAGCTTGCGCTCGTAACAGAAGTAGGGGATCTCGACGTCGCCGTGCTTGGCGGCGTCCACGAGCATCGTTCCCTCGGGCGCGGCCACCTCGCGGCCGTCGATCTCGAACGTGATCTGGCGAATCTCGGGACGCGCCATCAGAGAGCCAGGGCGTCGCGGTCGGCGTCCTCGCGGGCGCGCTCCATGTGCTCCTCGAACTCCGGCCGGAAGTACTTGACCATCGAGAGGATCGGCATCGCCATCGAGTCGCCGAGCACGCAGAGGCAGTTGCCGATGATGTTCTCCTGCACCTCGGCCATGATCTGGATGTCCATGGGCGTGCCCTCGCCCTCGTCCATCCGCTCGAGCATCTTCACGGTCCAGTTCGTGCCCTCCCGGCACGGAACGCACTTGCCGCAGGACTCGTGGCGGTAGAACTCGGCCAGGCGCAGCGCCAGCGGCACGATCGGCTGCTCCGAGTCCACCACGATGATCGCTCCCGAGCCGAGCATCGAGCCCGCCTCCGCCATGTCCTCGAACGTGTACGGAAGGTCGAGGTGCTCATCCAGCAGCACGGGCGCCGAGGACCCGCCGGGGAACCAGCACTTCACCGTGGTGCCCTCCGGGGTGCCGCCGGCGAGGTCCTCCACGATCTCGCGGCCGGTGATGCCCAGCTCGATCTCGTAGTTGCCGGGCTTGCGCACGTTGCCCGAGACCGACACGAGCTTGGTGCCGGTGGAGTTGCCCTGGCCCATCGCCTTGAACCAGTCGGCGCCCTTCTCGAGGATCACCGGGGTGCAGCACAGCGTCTCCACGTTGTTGATCAGAGTGGGGCCCTGGTAGAGGCCCTGGTTGGCGGGGAAGGGCGGCTTGAGGCGCGGGTTGCCTCGCTTGCCCTCGAGCGCGTCGAGCAGCGCGGACTCCTCGCCGCAGATGTACGCGCCCTGGCCGCGGTGCACCACGAGCTCGACCTGGGTGCGTGAGTCGAAGATGCCCTCGCCCAGGTAGCCCTTCTCGTATGCCTCGGCCACGGCGGCGTCCAGGATGTCGGCCTGCTCCTCGTACTCGCCGCGGATGAAGATGAACGCGCGGTTGGCGCCCGCGGCGATCGAGCCGATGATGCAGCCCTCCACCAGCAGGTGCGGGTTCTTCTGCATCAGCAGCCGGTCCTTGAAGGTGCCGGGCTCGGACTCGTCGGCGTTGCAGCAGAGGTACTTGTCCATCGCGCCCTTGGGAATGAAGGCCGCCTTCTTGCCCATCGAGAAGCCCGCCCCGCCACGGCCCCGCAGACCCGACGCCTCGAGCTCGGACACCACGTCCTCGGGCTCCATCTCGAACAGCGCCTTGCGCGCGGAGCGGTAGCCGCCCAGGCGCTCGTACACCTCGATCGTGTTCAGGCCCGGCTCGTCGATCGTGGCGGTGAGGACCTTCAGCTCAGGCATCGACCAGTCCCCGTCCCGGAAGCACCTCGCGGTTCTCCTTCACGGCTGCCACCAGCTCGTGCGCGTCGTCCTCGGTGAGCGGCCCCACGTAGCGACCGTCCACGGACGCCATCGGCGCCATGTCGCAGGCGCCGAGGCACTCGAACTCGCGCACCTCCACGCCCTCGAGCTCCTGGTCGCGGGCCTCCTCGGCGATGGCGTCGTACACGCGCTTGGCGTTGCGCAGATGGCACGCGACGCTGGTGCACACGTACACGTAGCGCTCGCCCACCGGCTCGGTGCGCAGCATGTCGTAGAAGGTGGCGACGCTGGAGAGGTAGCCGGGCGTGACCTGCATCACCGCGGCCACCTGCAGGATCGCGAGTGGCGAGCACCAGCCGTGCATTCTCTGCGCGGCGGCCAGGGCGGGCAGCGCCGCGGACTGCTTGGACGGGTACTTCGCCATGTGCCCCTCGATCTCGCTCCGAAGCGACGCGGGCATGGTCACCTCGGCGCTGTCCGGCACAACGGCGGGGTCCTTCCACAAATCGACGGCCTCATCCCAACCGACGGGAACCGTTCGCCGGTCGGTCATCGGTCGATACCCCCGAGGATCGGGTCGAGCATGGCGATGGACGCGATGAAGTCCGCGATCACCGAGCCCTCGCCCATGTACTTGAGCGCCTGGAGGTTGGTGAACGACGGATCGCGCATGTGCACGCGCGCGGGCTTGGCGGAGCCGTTGGCCACCACGAAGCAGCCCAGCTCACCGCGCGGTGACTCGACCGCGGAGTAGACCTCGCCCGGCGGCACGCGGAAGCCCTCGGTGACGAGCTTGAAGTGGTGGATGAGCGCCTCCATCGAGGTGGCGAGCTCGTGCCGCGGCGGCAGCGCGACCTTTCGGTTGGTCGTGATGTACGGCCCCTCGGGCAGACCGTCGAGCGCCTGCTCCACGATCTTCAGCGACTCGCGCATCTCGGCCAGCCGGCAGCGGTAGCGGTCGTAGTTGTCGCCCACGCTGCCGACGGGGATCTGGAAGTCGAAGTTCTCGTAGCCGGAGTAGGGCATCGCCTTGCGCAGATCCCACGGCTCACCCGAGGCGCGCAGCAGCGGCCCGGTCACACCCAGCTCGAGCAGCTTCTCCCGGGAGACGATGCCCGTGTTCTTGGTGCGCTGGAGCCAGATCTCGTTCTGGTCGAGCAGCGCCTCGTACTGGTCGATGCGGGTGGGCATCTCCTTGAGGAAGCCGCGGCACTTCTCCTCCCAGCCGGGCGGGATGTCCTCCATCACGCCGCCCACCTGGAAGTAGCGCGTGTGGATCCGCTGGCCCGAGGACATCTCGAACAGGTCGAGGATGAGATCGCGCTCGCGCAGGCCCCACCAGAGCATCGTGATCGCGCCGATGTCCAGCGCGCCGGTGGCCAGCCAGAACAGATGGCTCGCGATCCGGTTCAGCTCGAGGTGGATCACCCTCAGCCACTGGGCGCGCGGCGGCACCTCCTCGTCGAGCAGCGTCTCCACGGCGGAGCAGTACGCCATCGAGTTCGCGTAGTAGGCGAGGTAGTCCATCCGCTCGACGAACGTGATCGCCTTCCAGTACTCCTGGTCCTCGCAGCTCTTCTCGATGCCCGTGTGGACGTAGCCGATGATCGGCTGCACGTCGCGCACGTGCTCGCCCTCGAGCTGGCAGAGCAGCCGCAGCACGCCGTGCGTGGCGGGGTGGTGCGGGCCGAGGTTGATCGTGAGGAGCTCGTCCTCCCGCTCCATCGGGACGAGGTCGGCGTCACTCATACCAGCGGGGAAGCTCGTGCTCGTTGAAGGTGAACAGGACGGGCTCGCCGCCCATCGGGAAGTCCCGCCGCTGCGGATGGCCCACGTAGTCCTCGGGCATCAGGATCCGGGTCATGTTCGGGTGGCCCTCGAACTCGACGCCGAAGAAGTCGAAAACCTCACGCTCGTGGAAGTTCGCGGTCGGAAAGAGGTCCGTGACAGTCGACAGTCGACAGTCGTCAGTCGACAGGCGCGTTTTCACGCCCAGGCGCTCCGCTCTTTCCAGGCTGAGCAGCTGGTAGTGCACTCCGATCCTGGGTTCTTCCGGCAGGTAGTCGCAGCCGTGGAGGCTGGCGAGGAAGCCGTAGGGCGAGTCGTCGCGGTCACGCAGCCAGGCCAGCACGTCGTGAATCGCCTCGGGCTTCACCTCGAGCGTCGCGTGGCCGTGCGAGAAGTCGGTGTCCACGACGGCCTCCTCGGAGAGGTTGTCGCGGATCCGCTGGGCGACCAGCTCTAGCCCGGTCGCGTCAGGCAACGTCCGAACCCGCCGATTCTTCCGTTCCGGCCGACCCGTAGCGCTCGCGCCAGCCCAGGCTGGGGTCCTTCATGATCTTGTCCTGCAGCTTCATGATTCCGTAGATCAGCGCCTCCGGCCTGGGCGGGCAGCCGGGTACGTAGACGTCGATCGGCAGGAACTTGTCGGCTCCCGCGACCAGCGCGTAGTTGTTGAACATCCCCGCGCTCGAGGCGCAGGCGCCCATCGAGATCACCCACTTCGGCTCCAGCATCTGGTCGTAGATGCGGCGGATGATCGGCGCCATCTTGATCGACACGCGGCCGGAGAGGATCAGCATGTCGGCCTGGCGCGGGGAGAAGCGGATCACCTCGGCGCCGAAGCGCGAGAGGTCGTTGCGGGGCGAGCCGATCACGGTGATCATCTCGATCGCGCAGCAGGCCAGCCCGAACCCGAGCGGCCAGATGGCGTTCTTGCGAGCCCAGTTCTGCGCGTCCTCGAACTTCGTGATCAGGAGCCGCTCCTTCACGTACTCCTCGAGATCGGTGTCCTCGAGGTCCCCGCGCAGCATCTGCTGGGCGCGCATCTGCTTGACGCGGAAGTCGTCGGCCGGCTTGGAGCGCTTCACTTCCATTCCAGGGCACCCCTTCTCCAGACGAACACGAACGCAACCAGCAGCAGCACCACGAAGATGATGGTCTCCACGAGCGCGAAGGTGCCAAACGCCTCGAGCTGGACGGCGATCGGGTAGAGGAAGACCACCTCGATGTCGAACAGGATGAACAGCATCGCCACGAGGTAGAAGCTCACGCCGAAGCGGAAGCTCTTGCGCACGTCGGAGGGCAGGCCGGACTCGTACGGCTCGGACTTCACCTTCGAGGGCCGCTTAGGGCCGAGGAGCGAGTTGAGCATCGTGAACGCAAGTCCCACGCCAAGGCCCAGGACGATGAAGACGAGCGCCGGCAGGTAGCTCTTCAGCACGGTGGCGGATGTATAACGCACGCTTGTGCGCCTTTGCTACATAGTGCGAAAGGGCTCTAGGACCAGTCCATGAGCGGTGTCCACATGTGGGTCGGCATCGCCGTGCTCGCCACGAACGGGTTGGCCGGCGCCTGGGGCGCGGTCGCCTGGCTGCGCAAGGACGTGTCGCTCTGGTTCTGGTACTTCCTCCGCGCGGCGCAGGGGGCGGTGGCTGTGCAGGTGGTGCTCGGACTGATTCTTCTCGCGCGCGGGGAGAATGCCCCGGACGGCCTGCACGTCGCTTACGGGATCTCGCCGCTGGTGATCACGCTGTTCGCGGAGGGGATGCGGGTGGGCGTCGCACAGCGCGAGCTGGAGGAGATCGAGGACGTCGACGCGCTGGACCGCTCCGAGCAGGTGGCCGTTGCGCGGCGGGTAGCGCTTGCCGAGATCGGCGTGCTTACCATCGGCGCACTGCTCATACTCACGTTGTCATTGCGGGCTTACCAGACCGGCGGCTAGTTCAAGAACCGCTTGAGATGGGAAGTTGACACTACGTCGATTCGCGGCAGGGGCCATGACAGGAGGCGAAGCCACATTCGAGCGCGACCTGCGGATTTCCGCGGACATCTCGCTGCTCAAGGACGCTCGCGAGTGGGCGGGGGAGGCCGCCCAGCTGGCGGGCCTCGACGAGGACGGCTGCTTTCAGGTCAAGCTCGCCATGAGCGAGGCCGTGACGAACGCCATCTTGCACGGCTCCGGCTCGGCGGAGGACCAGGTCGACCTGGGAGTGCGCGAGGAGGGCGACGTGATCGTGTTCGAGGTGCGCGACAGCGCCGGGCGCGTGCCATCCTCGGACGACTGGGTGCAGCGCGTGGGCGAGGGCGGCCGAGGCCTCGAGCTGATCTCGCTGGTGATGGACGAGGTGCAGCTCACGCGCGGGGACGGCGGCAGCGTGCTGCGCTTCACGAAGTCTCTCGTGGCGACGGCCTGAGAAAGAAAACGCCCCGGCGCCGGCGCTGTATCGCCGCCGATGCCGGCGCCCGCTGCACATAAGTTCGCGCGGACGCCGTGGCCGCCGCCGGGGCGCTGAGTCTTTCGCCGCGACTCCGGCCAGTCCTTTACTTCCTCACCTCGAGCTCGCCCTTCATACCCAGCTCCTCGTGATCGCCCACCGTGCACACCAGCCGGTACTTGCCCGGTGACACCCGCACGGTGGCGTCGCGCTGCTCGCCCGGCGGGAAGCTGCGCACGCCGCCGATGTCACGGTCGCCGTCGAGCACGTGGATGTTGTGCGCGAGGGTGCCAACGTTGTCGAGCGTGATTCGCAGCTCGCCCGGCGCGCCGGTCACGATCACGTCGCCGGGGTCGAACGAGTACTCGTCCGCCTCGATCACGATGGGTGAGGCGCCCGGGACCGTCGCGGTGCGCAGGGGCTTGTCGTCACCCCCGCAGCCCGACAGGACGGCGAGGGCGGCCAGTGTCAGAGTCGGCGACCGCACGAGCGGCGGATAATATGCCCGCCCGTGCGCCGCTCCCGCCCGTCCTCGCGCCTGTTTTGCACCGCGATCGCGGCGATCGCCGTCGCGGGGTTCGCCGGCTGCGGCGGCGAGATCGAGCCCGAGGGCTCCGAGCGCGCCGGCGCGACCCTCTTCAACGAGCGCTGCTCCGGCTGCCACACGCTCAAGCCGGCGAACGCCTACGGGTCCAAGCCCGAGGGGCAGCTCGCCGGCGGCGAGCGCACGAACGGCCCCAACTTCAACGTGCGCAAGGTCAACAAGGACGACGCGCTCTTCGCGATCCGCAACGGCGGCTTCTCGGGCGCGATCATGCCCGCGAACATCGTCGTCGGGGATGACGCGGACAAGGTGGCCGAGTTCCTCGCGGAGTACTCGGGCCGCGAAGCCGGCTCCAAGTAGGTGCTCGACCTCAAGGCGATTCGCGCGGAGCCCGAGGCGGCGCGGGCCGCGCTCGCGCGCCGCGGCTCCGATGAGGCCGTGGACAGGGTGCTGGGGCTCGACTCCCGCCGGCGCGAGATCCTGCCCGAGCTCGAGGAGCTGCGCGCGTCCAAGAACGCGGCCTCAAAGCGCATAGGCGAGCTCCAGCGCGAGGGCGGCGATGCGTCGGAGGCAATCGCCGAGGTCCGCGCGGTCGGCGACCGGGAGAAGGGCCTGGATAAGGAGCTCAAGGCGGTGCAGGAGGAGCTCGACGGCCTGCTGGCGACTCTGCCCAACCTCCCCGATCCGGATGCGGCCCCGGAGGACACCGTCCTGCGCGAGGTCGGCGAGGCCGGCAAGGCGGGCAGGGATCACCTCGAGCTGCTCGGAGGACTGGTGGACCTGGAGGCGGGCGCCCGCGTGGCCGGTTCGCGCTTCGCCTACATCAAGGGCCCGCTCGTCCTGCTGGAGCTGGCGCTGGTGCGCTGGGCGCTGGAGCGGCTCGGCGAGAAGGGCTTCGAGCCCGTCATACCGCCGGTGTTGGTGCGCGAGGAGGCTCTCTACGGGACCGGCTTTCTGCCCGACACCGAGCAGCAGATCTACCGCGTCCCCGACGACGACCTCTACCTCGCCGGCACCAGCGAGGTGCCGCTCGCCTCACTCCACGCGGGCGAGGTCCTCGAGGAGCTGCCGCTTCGGTACGCCGGGTTCTCGCCGTGCTTTCGCCGCGAGGCCGGCGCGGCCGGCAAGGACACGCGCGGTCTCTTCCGCGTGCACCAGTTCGACAAGGTCGAGATGTTCACGTTCGTGCGCCCGGAGGACTCTGGCGACGAGCACGAGCGCATCCTGGCGATCGAGGAGGAGCTGATGCAGGCGCTCGGGCTGCCCTACCGGGTGGTGAACATCGCGGTGAACGATCTGGGCAACTCGGCGGCGAAGAAGTATGACCTCGAGGCGTGGCTGCCCGGGCAGGAGCGCTACCGCGAGCTCACCTCGTGCTCGAACACCACCGACTACCAGGCGCGCCGCCTCGATATCCGCTTCCGCCCGCCGGAGGCCAAGGGCACCGCGCACGTGCACACGCTCAACGGCACCGCCGTGGCGGTGGGGCGCACGATCATCGCGCTGGTGGAGAACGGCCAGCAGGAGGACGGCAGCGTGGCGCTGCCCGAGGTGCTCGCCGAGTTCGGCGGGCCGGCGCGGCTGGAGCCGTGGCAAGGCTGATCTACGCCGCGATCGCGTCGCTCGACGGCTACGTGGCCGACGAGCACGGGAACTTCGCCTGGGCCGCCCCGGACGAGGAGGTGCACGCGTTCGTGAACGACCTCACCCGGGAGATCGGCACCCACCTCTACGGCCGGCGCATGTACGACGTGCTGGTCGCGTGGGAGACCATGGACGACCCCGCGCCGGAGATGCGCGACTTCGCGGAGATCTGGCGCGCGGCGGACAAGGTGGTCTACTCGCGGACGCTGGAGGAGCCGTCGAGCGCGCGGACGAGGATCGAGCCGGAGTTCGATCCCGACGCCGTCCGCGGGATGAAGGACTCGGCGGAGCGCGACATCTCCGTGGGCGGCCCCAACCTGGCCGCCCAGGCGCTGGCGGCGGGCCTGGTGGACGAGTGCCACCTCTTACTCAACCCGGTGGTGGTCGGCGGGGGCAATGCGGCCCTTCCGCCCGGCCTCCGGCTCGAGCTGCTGGACCAGCGCCGCTTCAGCGGCGGGGTGGTCTACCTGCGCTACCGGGTGTAGCTCAAGTCCCCGCCGCGCAGGGCCGATACCGAATAGGTCGAGCGCCACAACCGAATCCGTCTGCTCCTGATCGTCGCCGTCGCCCTGATGGCGGGGTCGGTTTGGCTTGCGGGAGAACGCCAGCGCTCGGCGGCGGACCTGGCGTTCGTCGAGTTCGACTCCGCCGAACGCATGCTCACTTCCATGCTCGACCAGGAGAGCGGGCTGGCGGGCTACGTGAACACCGGGCAGAAGCGCTTCCTCCGCCGCTATGAGTCGGGGCGCCGCCAGCTCGAGGTACTCCTGTACGAGGCCCGCAACGGGGGCATTCAGGACGGTGAGCCGGAGGAGGTGGAGGCCGTCGCAGGCCAGTCCGCAGCCGCGCGGCGCTTCACCGCGACAGCCGATCCGCTCATCGCCGCCGTCGGTGAAGACGGCCCGCGGGCGCTTCCGCCCCGAGCCGCCGCGCGGCTCGATGCCGAGCTGACGCGCTTTCGCAAGTTCAACCGCGAGCTTCAGGCCGACCGCGGCGAGGAGCGTCACGAGAACCAGGACCGAGCGGGCGTGCTCACCGTGCTGCTGATCTTGGGACTTGGCGCCGGGTTCGGCGGCGGGGGCTATCTGCTGTTCGAACGTCGGGCGCGGCGCGAGGGCCACAGGCGCACACACCGCACCAGCTTCGTGGAGGTGTTGCAGCTGGCGCGCACCGAGAGTGAGGCCCACCAGATCGTCCAGCGCCACCTCAAGCGGATGGTGCCCGGCGGCGTGGCCACCGTGCTCAACCGCAACAACAGCGCGGTCCGCCTCGAGGCAAGCTCGGCCGTGGAGGATCCCGCGCTGCTCGCGGCGCTCGACGGCGCCGGGCCGGACGACTGCATGGCCATCCGTGGTAGCAAGACGTACTCCCGCACGGCGGACGAGGAGGAGCTCATCACCTGCGAGGTTTGTGGCGCCCTCGGCGGCAACGTGACCTGCGTCCCATCCCTCGTCGGCGGCGAGGTGATCGGCTCGGTGCTCGTGCAGCACCCGCGCAACATGCGTACGGCGGACGTGGAGTACGTGTCCGAGAGCATCGGCGAGTCGGCCCCGATCATCGCCAACCTCCGCAACCTTGCGATCGCGGAGCTCCGGGCCGCCACCGATGCACTCACGGGGTTGCCCAACAACCGCGCGCTTCAGGAGACGGTGAAGCGTATGGCCGCCCAGGCAGGCCGCACTCTCAGCCCGCTGGCAGTGATCATGTTCGACCTGGACCGCTTCAAGCGGATCAACGACACTCAAGGCCACAGCAAGGGCGATGAGGTGCTGGCTGCGGTCGGCGACGTCGTGGCCAGCAGCGTCCGCGAAAGCGACGTGGCCGGGCGCTACGGAGGCGAGGAGTTCCTCGCGCTTCTCCCGGCCACAGACCGCGCGGGTGCCCTGGTGATCGCCGAGAAGCTGCGTGCCGCGATCGAGGGGATGAGCGTGCCCGGCGTTTCCGGAGGTGTGACCGCGAGCTTCGGCGTAGCCGTCATGCCGGATGAGGCGGGTGAGCCAGAGCAGTTGGTGCGAGTGGCCGACCGCGCCCTCTACACGGCCAAGGCCAACGGCCGCAACCGCGTCGAGGTGTGCTCCGAGTCCGCCGTGGACGGGGCCGCCGCCCCGGCCGACCTGGCCTAGCGGCCCATGAACTCGTCGAGCTGAGCGTTCGCCTTCTTGCGCACGCCGCCCTTGATGATCGGCGTCCAGCCCAGCAGCAGGCCGGCCGGACCGAGCGCCTGGCGCGCCCACGCATAGAAGTCGAAGTCGTCGAGGTGCTCGCTGATCTTGCCCTCGTCGTTGAACCTGAAGCTCGCGCGAACGTCGTTGTCCACGTGGCGGCCGGTGCTGAACGTGTAGTGCGCCAGCCAGTGGGCGCTCGAGTCGTTGTGTTCGACCAGCTCGACCACGAGGTCCTCCGACCGTCCGGTGAGCATCCGCCACATCGCGCCGGGCTCCTCGCCGTGGAGGTCGCCGAACGCCGGGTCGCGGAAGTGGACGTCGGGCGCGTAGGCCGCGGCCATCGCATCACCGTCCTTGCGGGCGAAGGCGGCGTAGAAGTCTTTGATGGTGGCGGCGTGCGATTCGGGCATTGGGCGACCATACTTCCCGCACCCTGGAGGGGTGGCAGAGTGGTCGAATGCGCTGGTCTTGAAAACCAGAGTCCGTGCAAGCGGACCGGGGGTTCGAATCCCTCCCCCTCCGCTGGCTCTACCCTCGCGCCGTGAGCGGAGTCTCGGTAACACGCGAGGGAAGCGGCCCCGAGATCCTGCTGGTGCACGGAGGCGCGAGCCCGGACGCCACCTGGGGCGCACTCGCGCCCCTGCGGGCCCGCTGGACCCTCGCCGCGGTCCACCGTCGCGGCTACCCGCCAAGCCCGCCACCCGTGAACGGGCGCCAGGACTTCGAGCGCGACGCCGCTGACGTCCTTCCGCTGCTCGGCTCGCGCCCGCATGTCGTCGCCCACTCGTATGGCGTCCTGGGAACCCTGATCGCGGCGGCCCAGCGGCCGGAGGACGTACGCTCACTCGTCCTGATCGAGCCCCCGCTCTACCACCTGGTGTCGGGCGATCCGGAAGTCGAGCGTCTTGAGCGCATCGGGAACGCGGTGCTCACCGAGGGTCTCGACGCCGATCCGGCCACGCTGCGGGAGTTTCTCCGCATGGCGGGTGCCCCGGGGGTCGATGATGGGCCGCTCCCCGAGCCGGTGGCCAACGGCGTTCGTCGCGCGCACGGCGGTCGGGTTCCCGGCGAGGCCCGTCCGGCCCTCGACCCGATCCGCGAAGCCGCCGTCCCGGCGCTGGTGGGCTCGGGTGATCACACGCCGGGGATCGAGCGCATCTGCGACGCCCTGGCCGCCGCTCTTCACGCCGAGCGGCTGGTCGCGCCGGGGGCGGGACATTTCGTCGCCGCAGCGCCCGGGTTTGCCGAGCGCTTCGAACGCTTCCTACTCATGCCAGGATGCTCCACGTGAACTCTCGCTCGGTCGCGGTGGTGGGCGGCGGCTTCGGCGGCGTCGGTGCCGCCGTGATGCTCAAGAAGGCCGGCTACAACGACGTCACGGTGTTCGAGCGCGGGGAGCGCCTGGGCGGCGTGTGGAACCACAACACCTATCCAGGCGCCGCGTGCGACGTGGCCTCTCATTTCTACGAGTTCTCGTTCGAGCCCAACCCGCGCTGGTCTCGCCGCTACGCGCCCCAGGCAGAGATCCAGGTCTATCTCGAGGACGTCGCGCGCCGCCATGGGGTCTTCGACAACTTCCGCACCGGCACCGACGTGGCCCGGGCGACCTGGGACGAGGAGCAGTCGAAATGGGTGCTGGAGACCAGCGACGGGACCCATGAGGCCGATGTGCTGATCACCGCCTGTGGCCAGCTCTCGATCCCCGCCTTCCCGCCCATCCCGGGCGCCGACAGCTTCGAGGGCCCGTCGTTCCACACGGCCGAGTGGCGCCACGACGTGGAGCTGGCGGACAAGCGCGTTGCGGTGGTGGGCACCGGTTGCAGCGCCATCCAGACGGTGCCGGCGATCCATCCCACCGTCGCGCAGCTCGATGTCTACCAGCGCTCCCCCGGCTGGACGATGCCGAAGATGGACTTCCCCTACAAGGAACGAACCAAGCGCCTGTTCGAGCGCTTCCCAATCCTCCAGCGCCTCGACCGGGCGGCGCTCTTCTACTTCATGGAGCTGGGGGCCGTCGGGATGACCCGCAAGCGGTGGCTGCTCGCTCCGTTCAAGGCAATCGGCCGCCGGCAGATCAAGTCCGCGATCAAGGATCCCGAGCTGCGCCGCAAGGTCACGCCCACCGACGAGCTCGGCTGCAAGCGCCTCATGCTCACCGACGACTGGTTTCCCACGCTGGCGATGCCCAACGTGGAGCTGGTCACCGACCGGATCGCCGAGGTCACGCCGGCGGGTATCCGGACCGAGGACGGGTCCGAGCGCGAGGCCGACGTGCTGGTGTGGGCCACGGGATTCAAGTCGCACGGCTTCGTGGCGCCGATGGAGATCGCCGGCACCGGAGGCCACACGGTCGCGGAGGAATGGGCGCGGACCCCGCGCGCCTACCTGGGCCTGACCATGCCCCGGTTCCCCAACCTGTTCATGCTCTACGGGCCGAACACGAACGGCGGCACGGGATCGGTGATCTACACGATCGAGGCGGGAATGGGGCACGTGCTGGCGGCCCTACGGGAGCTCGACCGCGCCGACGCCCGGCGGATCGAGTTGCGCCCCGAGGCCGCCGACCGGTTCGACGCCGAGCTCCGCGCCGCCCTGGTCGGAACCGTGTGGCACAGCGGCTGCACCAACTGGTACGTCGACGAGGACGGCAACGACCCGAACCAGTGGCCGTGGCGGTGGGACACCTACCGCCGCAGGACGGCTCAGCTCGAGCCGGGCGCGTATGCCGTGGAGGCGTAGCTAGCCGGGCAGCTTGCCCGGCCCTTGCGGCCGGCGGACGCGCTCCTGCTCGTGGCCTCGCGCGACTTGCCGAACGACTTCTGCGCCCAGCGGCCGAGGAAGCCCGGCAAGACCCCGCCCGCTTGCTGGCCGACTCCCAGCGTCTTCGATACCCCGCGCTCGGGGTGGCGCGAAAGCCGCGGGAACACGAACGCGAGCACCAGCAGTAGGACGCAGACGGCAAGGATGGCTCCGATGACCATGAGCTAGGCCGTCCGTCCGGCGTCAGGGTCGAGCCGGTCGGCCTCGGCGTGGCGCTCCTCGGCCTGGCGGCGCTCCTGGCTTGCGAGTGCCGCCTGCTCCTCGGCCTGCGCCGCACGCTGATCCGCCCTCGCCTGCACGATCCGTGCCTCATCGCGGTGCTCGCCCGCCTCCACGCGGCGGGCGTCGTCGCGACGGGCCTTCGCGTTACGCGATCCCATCACCAGCAGAGCAATGACCGCAATGGCGATCACGACCAGGGCGATGATCAATCCTGTGCTCATCTCTCTCCTCCTTGAGTTGAGTGAGATGGGGCTACCCGGGGCGTGAAGCGCGAAACGACTTGTGGCGCTCAAGGTCCCCGCTCCGAACCCGATAGTTACCGCAGGGGCGACCAGTACCCTGAGGCTGCGCCTCAAGAGGTCGAGTCGCCCATCTGCCCATGATCGAACGCGAACAGCTAGCCACAGCCCTAGCCGGCCTCGATGCCCGGGACCGCGAGGTGCTCGATCTCTCCCTGCGCCGGCGTGTGCCCGACGAGGATCTGGCGAGCGTGTTCGGCGTCGACGCGCCGGAGATCGCCCGTAAGCGGGCAGGGGCCGTCGAGCACCTTTCCGCTGCGCTCGGCGTGCAGCGTGGCGAGGACCTCGGCCACATGCTGAAGCTTCTGCTCGAGACCCCGACCTGGGACCTGTTGCCTCCCGAGGTGGCCACCGAGCCCGCGGCCGAGCCGCTGCCAAAGCCCGATCCCGATCCCGACCCGGAACCCGAGCCACTGCCACCGGCGGCTGCCACCGGGCACCGCCCGGTCGGGGCGCTGCAGGACGAGCCTCCTGCCCCGGCGGCCGAGCCCGACTCGTCGGAGTCGCACGAGCCCGTTCTCGGCATGCTCGCCGGGGTGCCCGAGGCCGAGCCCGAGGACTCGCGTCGCCGCACCGGCGTCAGGCGCCTGGTGGCCGGCCTCGCGGTCGCGCTCGCCGTTCTCGCGCCCGCGGGCATGGTCGCCGCGCTCACCGGCGACAACGGCGACTCGCCGGGTGACGAGCCGGCTGAGGCCGGCGGCACCAAGATCTTCAAGCCTGACGAGCAGGCGATCGCCGACCCGTTCCCGGCCGACGCTCGTATCGCCAACCACTATCCGATCGTGCGCGTGCGCAAGCCCGTGAAGCTTCTGGACTCGCCCGGCGGCAAGTTCAAGGTGAAGGTCGGCGCCAGGACGGAGTTCAAGTCGGCGCGCATTCTCTCCGTGGTTGAGCGCAGGGGCCCGTGGCTCGCCGTGCTGGTGCCCGAGCTCGACAATGGCGAGATCGCATGGATGCACCAGGCCAACGTCGCGGCGGCGAGCACCGTGGCCTGGTCGATGCACGTGGATCTCTCGAAGCGCCACATCGTCCTTCGCAAGGACGGCGAGGACATGCGAAGGGTCCGGATCGGGATCGGCCGGCCCGACCACGAGACGCCCAAGGGGCGCTTCGCGGTGACCGACAAGCTGAAGGTCTCAGACCCGAGCTCGCCCTACGGCTGCTGCGTGCTCGCGCTCACCGGCCACCAGACCAAGCTGCCCCCGGGCTGGCCGGGCGGCGATCGCCTCGCGGTTCACGCGACGAAGAACCTCGCCGGGCTCGGCAAGCAGGTGAGCCTCGGCTGCATGCGCACCGATCCGAAGGACACGCGCTGGATGCTCAAGTACATCCCGCTCGGTACGCCCGTTTTCATCCACGCCTAGTCGCGGCCTCACAGAAGTCCGCCCGGTCGCGTTAAGTACTCAGAGTGAGCCTTCCGCCGTTTCAGTCTTTGCTCGATGAGCACGGGACAGCCGTGCACCGCTTCCTGGTCGCGTCGGTAGGGCCGACCGACGCGGACGACGTCTTCCAGGAAGCGTGCATCGCGGCTCTGCGCGCCTACCCGCGGCTCGAGCACGCCCGCAATCTGCGCGCCTGGTTGATGAAGATCGCCCAGCGCAAGGCTCTTGACGCGCACCGAGCCCGCGCGCGGCGGCCTCTGCCGATGGCCGAGCCGCCCGAGGTCGCCGACGGCGGCGAGCCCGCGGTGCCGCTGAACGGCCAGCCGGTCTGGGCGCGCGTTCGCGAGCTGCCCGAGAAGCAACGCATGGCCGTGTTCCTGCGCGGCGCGGCCGACCTCTCCTACGCGGAGGTGGCGGTCGCACTCGATTGCTCGCAGGAGGCCGCCCGGCGAAGCGTCCACGAAGGATTGAAGAAGCTGAGAGAGGAGATCGCATGAACAACGGAACGGAGCGCGACATCTTGGAGGCGGCCCACCGGCTCCCGGCCGCCGGCCCGTCGCCAGCGGCGATGAAGCGGCTGGTCCGCCGCGCCCAGCGCGAGGGCCTGCTCGACGTGACCTACGCCCAGGTCGATTCCCCGCTGGGACCGCTCACCGCGGTCACCACGCCGAAGGGCCTGATCACGCTCGCCTACCCGGACCGGCCGCTGGACGAGGTGCTGGCCACGATCGCCGAGCAGGTCTCGCCCCGGATCCTCGAGGCGCCCTCCCGGCTCGACCCGCTGCGGCGCGAGCTCGACCAGTACTTCAAGGGCCGCCGCCAGAAGTTCGAGCAGCCGATCGACTGGACGCTCACGCACGGCTTCTTCCGCGATGTGCTCAAGGCCACCGCCAAGATCCGCTACGGCAAGGTCAGCACCTACGGGGAGGTCGCCGCGAAGGCGGGCAACCCGAAGGCGGTGCGGGCCGCGGGCAACGGCCTCGGCTCCAACCCCATGCCGGTCGTGGTGCCGTGCCACCGCGTGGTGCGCGCCGGCGGCAAGCTGGGCGGCTACACCGGCGGGCTGGAACGCAAGGAGTTCCTGCTCGACCTCGAGCGCCGCTGAGCGGTCTCGCGGAACTCGCTGATCGAGACCGGCTCGGGCAGGGCGCCGCTTCCCTGTGAGCTGAGCAGGCGCGGCTCGATCGCGCGCTCCACCAGCTGCGAGCCCTCGAGTTCCACCCGGTAGGCCCGGGCGTGCGGGCGGGCCGACACCGCCTCGACCAGATCGGTCCCGCCGAACAGTAGGGCGACGCCGTCCTCCACCGCGAAGCCGCCCGGCATGCCCTCGGTGATGCGCTTGCGGTACTCCGCGCGGCGGCGGGGATCGCTGCCGTCGTGCACCGAGATCGTGAACGGCAGCAGGCCCAGGCCGATCGCCGGGCCGGGCGCGCCGCGTGTGCGCGTGATGCCCGCCTCGAACCAGCACATGCAGCCGGCGCTGACGCCCACCAGGGCCACGCCCTTCTGCCATGCCTCGGCCAGCAGCGAGTCGACGCCGTGCACGCGCCACAACGCGAGCAGGTTGAGCATGCTGCCGCCGCCCACGTAGATCACGTCGCGCGAGAGCAGATGCTCGCGCAGGTCCATCGGATGCGACCCGAGGCGGAAGAGCGAGACGTGCGACAGCTCGCAGCCCTGCGGCTCAAACGCTCTGTAGAAACGGTCGATCTGGGCCTCCGGGTCGCCGCTCGCCGTGGGGATGAGGCATACGCGCGGGCGCTCGCTCACCGCGAGCGTGAGCACGTACTCGTCGAGCGGCGAGTCCTCGACCGAGCCGGTGAAGCCACCGCCTCCGAGGGCGAGGATGCGCCGCCGGCTCACGCGACGCGCAGCGATGGCGCGGCGTTCGGCGGGGCCATATCCAGCCCGTCGCCCAGGTAGACCGAGCGCAGCGCCTTGCGCGCCACGCGGCCGTTGGCCGCCACGCGCATCCGGAACGCGCGCGCCTTGGGCCGCGAGGCCACCGTGCGCCGCAGCCGCTCGTTCACGAAGTGCAGCGCCGTGCCGTCCTCGGCGGCGAAGCCGGCGCGCATGCCGTCGAGCAGCTGGCGCCGGTACTCGTCGCCACGACCCCGCTCGGCGTCGTAGTGCACGGTGTTGCTGCACGGCAGCAGGCCGAGGCCCTTGTAGGGCTGGGCGGTGCCGTGGAAGGCGGTGACTCCCTCGGCGAACCAGCACAGCGAGCCGGCGCTCACGCCGCAGAGCACCACCCCCGCCTCATACGCCTCGCGCAGCACCTCGTCGATCCCGTGCGCGTGCCACACGCCGAGCAGGCTCAGCACGCTTCCGCCGCCCACGTAGATCAGGTCCTGGGCAAGCAGGTGCTCACGGAAGTCGGCCGGCCCGTGGTCGCGGCGAAACAGGGAGATGTGGGACGGCTCGCACCGGTTCGAATCGAACGCGCGGTAGAAGCGGACGATGTAGTGGTCAGCGTCGCCGCTCGCTGACGGCAGGAAGCACACCTTTGGGCGGTCGCTGCCCGCCAGCGACAGCACGTAGTCGTCCAGGAGCGGGTTCCCCGACTCCATGCTGAAGCCGCCTCCCCCGAAGGCGACCACCTGGCGAAGTGCCCGCGGCATTCACGGATTGAGGCAGGTCGGCTCGGGGTGGTCAACCAATTTCATCCCCCGGTCCAGGGGCCTTCTACAACCGGTCCAGCACCGTTCCGAGCACTATTTCGGCCAGCGGCCCGGCCGGGACGCCCGCCACCGTGCCATTAGCGTCGGTCACCTCGGCGCGGCCGTCCTCACTGCGCACGCGGGCGGTCATCTCCAGCGGCACCTCGGTGGTACTGGCCCCGGGGAGGAACTCTGCTCCCAACGACCCCGCCAGGCCACCGAGCGGGCCGCCCGCCGCGTTGCCCAGCTGCCTCGCCAGCTCGCGCGGAGTGGCCGTGGCCTCCACCCGCATCGTGTACTCCGAGTCGCGGCCGTCGCGGCGCAGGTCGAACTCCGACATGTGGATCGCGCCGACATCCGTGTCGGTCAGGCGCAGGTCCACCTCCTCGAAGCCGTCGAGGCGGCCAAAGGGATCCTCGCGGCGGTCGTCGATGTCGAACCGCAGCCCCTTGCCCTTCGCCGACAGTTCCTTGCCCCGCCCGCCGATCAGAGTGAGGGCGGGGAACGCGGTGATCGATACGTCGGCCGACCCGCCCTGCTTCTCGAGACGGTCCTCCACCCGGCCCTCGTAATACGCCGGCATCGCGAGCTGCGCGACAACCGCCAGGAGGGCGATGGTGATCACGATCCCGGCGACGAACTTGGGCATACTCTCCCGAAGTGTGCCTGGAGAGGTGGCCGAGTGGCTGAAGGCGCTCCCCTGCTAAGGGAGTATGCGGCTTAGAACCGTATCGAGGGTTCGAATCCCTCCCTCTCCGTCTCGAGCCCGGAAAGCTTCGCCTGCCTTTGTCATCGGCACGCCTCGTGTGCGTGCGCACACGTCGGCGGCCTCTTCCTCGGCATGCTTGCTTTCCGGGCTCGAGCGTCCTGCTGCTAACTACTGGCGTGCTTTTGCCTTGAACGTGGCTCCGCCCAGGCAGCTGTAGATCGAGAACGTTCCAATCGGGAACTTCGAGATCAGGAACTGGTACTGGAGGCGCATTCGGCCGCTTATTACGCCGCCCTTGCCGCGCCGCTTCAGGAAGAGGTCGTGCTTCTGGGTGACCTCGCGCCAGTGGAAGGCCGGCTTGCCCATGACGCTGAGGCTGTGGTCGCGCTTGAGCGACCACGCGATCTTGTGGAGGCCGAAGATGTCGGAGCCACCGTACGTTCGGCCGCCGCCCTGGATCGGAATGCAGCTCATGCGGACCCCTCCCAGGATGTACGTGATCTTCTTGTTCTTCGTCTTGATGGTGATCGGGTGGCCGGCGCTGGTCTTCCCCTTGTAGGTCGTCGTCTTGGCCGCCGCCGCTGGGCCCGCGAGGGCGAGGCAGGCGATGACGGTGAGTGCGGTGATGGTCTTCTTCATTTGGGGCTCCTCTCGGTTATTCGATAAACATGGTGTTCATTGAAGCGGCGGGTATAGTAACATGGGTGAACACCGTGTCAACCCAAACTAGGAAATATGAGCTGAAGGCCCGCGCCGAGAGCCAGCGCGAGACGCGCGACCAGATCGCGAGGGCGGCCGCGGAGCTACACGAGGAGAAGGGCGTCGCGCGCACGACCGTGGCCGAGATCGCCCGCCGGGCCGACGTCACGCGCCTGACTGTGTACAACCACTTCGCCGACCTGAGCGAGCTGATTCCCGCCTGCGCCGCCCACTACGGCGCCTCGCATCCGCTGCCGGACCTGGACAGTGCGCTCGCCCTGGACGACCCGGCCGAGCGGGTTCGTGCCGCGATCGCCGGCCTCTACGGCTGGTACCGGGAGACCGAGCCGATGTTCGGCAAGCTCTTCAGCGACCGCGCGTCCGTGCCGGAGCTCGACGAGTTCATGGAGCAGAACATCGATCGCACGCAGGCCGAGCTTGCCGACGGCCTGGCGGCCGCCTTCCGCGCCCGCGGCCGCCGCGCGGAGCGCCTGAAGGCGTTGATCCGGCTGGCGCTCGACTTCTGGACCTGGCGCCGCCTCACGGATGGGGGCCTCGACGACGAGGCGGCCGCCGAAGTGATGGCCTCGGCGATAGCGGCCCACGAGTAACTTACATTTGTGTAACCTACTCTGGCCATGTCCTCTGAGCACGTAGACGTCTTGATCATCGGGGCCGGGCTGTCCGGCATCGGCGCCGGCTGTCACCTCCGCACGCAGCTGCCCGAGAAGTCCTTCGCGATCCTGGAGCAGCGGGAGTCCATCGGCGGTACCTGGGACCTGTTCCGGTACCCGGGCATCCGCTCGGATTCCGACATGTTCACGCTCGGATATTCGTTCAAGCCCTGGGAGGCCGCGAAGGCGATCGCCGACGGGCCGGACATCCTCAGCTACGTCAAGGAGGCCGCGCGCGAGTACGACGTGGAGCGGGAGATCCGGTTCGGGCACAAGGTCGTGTCGATGGAGTGGTCCTCGGACGACGCTCAGTGGACCGTGGAGGCCGACCACGACGGCGAGCGCGTGACGCTCACCGCCGGCTTCGTCTTCTCCTGTTCCGGCTACTACCGCTACGAGGAGGGCTACACGCCCGAGTTCGAGGGGATCGAGCGCTTCGGCGGGCAGATCGTGCACCCCCAGTTCTGGCCCGAGGACCTCGAGTACGCGGGCAAGCGGGTGGTGGTGATCGGCAGCGGCGCGACGGCCGTCACGCTGGTCCCCGCGATGGCGCGGGACACGGAGAGCATCACGATGCTCCAGCGCTCGCCCAGCTATGTGCTGGCGCTGCCCGGGCATGACCCGGTCGCCGACCTGATGCGCAAGGTGCTGCCGAAGAAGGCCGCCTACGCGATGATCCGGTGGAAGAACGTGCTGCTCACGATCGGCACCTACCAGCTCAGCCGGCGCTGGCCGAAGCTCGTGCGCAAGGCGCTGCGCAAGCTCGCTCAGATGCAGCTGCCCAAGGACTACGACGTCGACACCCACTTCAACCCGCGCTACAACCCGTGGGACCAGCGCATGTGCATCGTGCCGGGCGGCGATCTGTTCAGCAGCATCAAGCGCGGCGATGCCTCGGTGGTCACCGACACGATCCAGACCTTCACCGAGAAGGGGATCGAGCTGACATCGGGCGACGAGCTCGAGGCGGACATCATCGTCACCGCCACCGGCCTGAACGTGCAGGCGCTCGGCGGGGTGGAGGTCACGGTCGACGGGCGCAGCTTCGAGCCGTCGGAGACCGTGGGCTACAAGGGGATCATGTTCAGCAGCATCCCCAACCTCGCGCTGGCGATCGGCTACACGAACGCCTCATGGACGCTGAAGTGCGACCTCGCCTGCGAGTACGTGTGCCGGCTGCTCCGCCACATGGACGAGCAGGGCTACTCCCAGGTCACGCCGATGTGGCCCGAGCCGGAGCTGCCCACCCGGCCGTTCATCGACCTCGACTCGGGCTACGTGCTGCGCGCGATCGACAAGTTCCCCAAGCAGAGCGACGACGCTCCATGGCGGCTCTACCAGAACTACATCCGCGACGTGCCGATGTTCAAGCGAGCGCCGATCGAGGACGGCGCGCTGGAGTTCAAGCGCGGGCCCGGCGCTCCGATTCCGTCGCAACCCCGTCGAATAGCTGCCTGACGCTCATCTTCACGATCGGCATCGCGGCGCGGCCGATCAGCGGGATCGTGGGCGTGGTGTCGATCCGGTAGGTCGCGTGCGTCCCGCCGGTGTGCTCGGTGAGCACAACCGTGCCCACGTGGTCGCGCAGCGGTGCGCCGGAGAGCATCTTGTAGACGAACCGCTCGCCCGGTACGTATTCCACGACTTCCTCGCGGATGGGAGGGCCGACTGTCTTCATCGCGCGGATCGCGCCCACCCCGTTGGGAGCCGGGTCGCCCTCGCGCTCGAGCGTCGAGGAGCGGATGGGGGTGATCGCCGAGTAGCCGCGGTGGTCGGTCAGTACCTCGAACACCGTCGACGGCGGGGCGGCGATCGTCTTCTCGAGCGTGAAGGTGGGCATGGCGGGACCGTACCCGGGACGGCCCTGACAAGCGGCTACCCTGTCGATCGCTGCGCCCGTAGCTCAGCTGGATAGAGCGTCGGTCTACGGAACCGAAGGTCAGAGGTTCGAATCCTCTCGGGCGCGTGGGAGTTGCACCGTGACGCAGAGCCCCCCAGCGGCCCGGGGGGTGAGCGCGAGTGTTCCTTCGTGGGCCTCGGTGATGCTCTTGACGAGTGCCAGGCCGAGGCCGACACCTCCGTGGTCGGCGCGTATGCGTTTGGTGCCGCGTTGAAACGGCTCGCCAAGCGTGGAAACCAACTGTGGGGTGAGCTGGTCGCCGGTGTTCTCGACCGTGAGCGCCACGCTGTCGGGGTCGACGCTGGTCGTGACCCACACGCTGCCCTGCTCAGGCAGATTGTGGACGATCGCGTTGTGCACGAGGTTCGTGCTCAGCTGCAGCAGGAGCGCGTTCGAGCCGATGGTGGCGGCGACGTCGCCGGAGGTCTCGATGGTGACGCCGCGTTCTTTCTGCGAATGGGAGGAGCGTCTCGGTGGCTTCTTCCGCTACGAGGGACAGGTCGACGTGTTCTCGGGAGAAGGACCGCTGGTCGGCGCGGCTGAGCAGGAGCAACGCTTCGGTGAGGTCGATCGCTCGGGTGTTGACGGCGTGGAGGCGGTCGACGAGTTCGCCGTTGTCGCGGCTCGGATCGTCGCGGGCCACGTCGAGAAGTGTCTGCGTGACCGCCAGCGGGGTGCGCAGTTCGTGGGAGGCATTGGCTGCGAATCGCTGCTGTTCGGCGACCTGCGCCTCGAGTCTTGCGAGCATGGCATCGAAGCTGTCGGCGAGCTCGCGGAACTCGTCGTTGCGGCCTTCCAACTGGATCCGATGGGAGAGCGACCCGTTCGCGGCCATGCGTGTGGCCCCCGTGATGCGGGTCAGCGGGGAGAGCATGCGGCCGGCGAGAAACCACCCTCCCACGAGACCGAATGCCAGCAGGAAGACGAGCACAGCGGCCGCGGCCGGCGCGAAGTCACGCGCGAGGCGATGCCAGCCCAAATCCTGCCCGTCGGGGCTGATCCACACCTCGGGCCGGTCGCGCACGAAGACCACCCACACGGCCGCGAGCAGCACGGCGCCCGCGACCGTGAGGAACCCGGCGTAGCTGAGAGTGAGCTTGAGGCGAACGCTCAACCCACGGTGCTCTATCCACGGTCTCCCCCCTCAATGCGGTAGCCGACGCCGGTCACCGTGGCGATGATCTCGGGTTCGCCGAGGCGTTTGCGAAGTGCCGAAATCGTGATGCGCACGGCGTTGGTGAACGGGTCCGCGTTCTGATCCCATGCCTGGTTCAGTAGCTCTTCGGCACTGACGACACCGCCTTCGGCAGCGACGAGAACCTCGAGCACCGCGAACTGCTTCCTGGTCAGCGCGACGTAGCGGCCGTCGCGGTGGACCTCGCGGCGGAACGGATCCAGGCGCAGACCCGCGATCTCTTGCACGGGCGGCCTGTTGTGGGCTCGCCTGCGGTCGAGCGCTCTGAGCCGGAGCACGAGCTCCTGGAGCTCGAAGGGCTTGGTGAGGTAGTCGTCGGCGCCGAGCTCGAACCCGGTGGTCTTGTCGTCGAGACGGTCGGCGGCGGTCAGCATGAGGATCGGCACGCCGCTGCCGGAGGCGACGATGTGGTTGGCAACCTCGTCACCGGAGGGCCCGGGGATGTCTCGGTCGAGGACCGCGATGTCGTAGGCGTTGACGCTCAGCAGCTCCAGAGCGGTGTCGCCGTCGCCCGCGATATCGGCCGCGATCGCTTCCAGGCGTAGCCCATCGCGGATCGCTTCCGCCATGTAGGGCTCGTCCTCAACGATCAATACGCGCATGCCCCCGATGCTAGGGCCGGCGCATATCGCCGGCATATCGAAAACCACATACGTGCTGGCAACAGCGCGCTGCCTTCAATGGCCGCGTGGCCTACAGCCAACCAGCACGAAGGACGACCTACTATCGGGTCGGAATCGGATCCGGATTCGCTGGATCCGTGTCGCCGGCCTGCTGGTCGTCATCGCGGCGATCGCCGCAGCCTTCGGTCACCAGTCGCCGCCATCCTCGTCCTCGCCGGCCGCGCCACTCGTCGACCTCCTCCGCGGCGAACACCGTGGTGGGCTTGGCGAGGCCGACGGTGCCGTCCCCGACGGCACGACGGTCTTCGATGACGGGATTCCCGGTGTCGCCAACCTCGACCCTGATCTGCTCGGTGCCCTGGGCCAGGCCGCAACCGATGCCGCGGACGACGGGGTCGCGCTCCACGTGGATAGCGGCTGGCGTTCCCCGGAGTACCAGGAACAGCTACTCCGCGAGGCGGTCTCGAAATACGGCTCACAGGAGGAAGCTGCCCGATGGGTGGCCGCCCCCAACAGGTCTGCTCACGTGTCGGGGGACGCGGTCGACATTGGGCCCGTCAATGCCGCGGCGTGGCTGTCCGAGCGCGGTGCCGAGTACGGACTGTGCCGGATCTACGGCAACGAACCCTGGCACTACGAACTGCGCCCCGCGGCCATCAATCGCGGTTGCCCTCCCGTATACGCCGACGCTACGCACGATCCACGGATGCAGCGGTGAGGGTTCGAATCCTCTCGGGCGCGCTCGGCGGTACCGTGATGCCGCGATGGATCACGTGGCATCCAGCCGCACGGCCCGCGCGACGGGGATGCTGCGCAACTTGCGGGAGCTTCACCGCCGGGTCGGCATGGGCGGCGTCGTCGAGCTGGTGGTCTCGCGTGCGTTCCCCCGCGCGCTCTCATACACGCGCATGCTGGCGGTCGAGATGGCGGTGGACCAGGGCGTGCACCACCCGCGGCTGGACGCGGTGCGGCTGCGTGCCCCCGACCCCCGGGCGACCGAGTTGTTGGCGGAGCTCTCCGGCTCTGGCGAGCCCGAGGTCCCCGCATTCAGCGCGGAAGAACTGGCGAGCAGATTCGAGGCCGGCTACGAGCTGTGGCTCTTCCACCTGGAGGGCCGGGTGGCCTGCGCGATCTGGTCAGGGCCGCCGCGGGTTCTGTTCGGCGACCTGAGCGTTCCGATCGAGCAGGGCGACCGCGTGGTCGAGGCGGCGGTCACGATCCCGGCCCTTCGCAACCGTGGCATGCACCGGATGGCCGTCGAGCACATGCATGCCGTGGCGCGGGACGAGGGCGTGAAGCGAATGCTGAGCGCCGTCAACGGGTTCAACCGGGTGCTGCTCGCCAAGGCGGACTCCCACCCCGGGGTGACGGTGCTGGCGCGGTTGCGAATGGTGAGTGTGGCCGGGCGGCGATGGGTCCGCGTGTCCCCCGAGACCGATTCCGGCAGGCGCCTGTTCGAGCGCGCCGGGCTTGCGGCGAACCGCTGGGCGCGCTCGCCCGCCGACAACAGCTGGAACCAGGCGGCGAGCTCACCGGGCGCCCGCAACTACCTCGATCCGCGAATGGCGGCGGCCAAACGGCGCGCGCACCTCGATCTGCTCGGCCGCTGGCTCCCGGATCTCGCCTCGGCAACGGTGCTCAAGACGGACCTGTGGGAGGAGGGGATGGGGGGCGACGAGCTGCTGTTCGAGCTGGCGCAGCGCTCCGGGCATGCGTACGGAGTCGATGTGGCGCAGAGCGTGGTCGAGCGCGCGCAGGGCCTCGATCGGCGCAATGGGAACACCTCATTGATCCAGGCCGACGTGCGTCACCTGCCGCTCGAGGACGGCTCGGTGGATGCGGTGGTCTCCACGTCCACGCTCGACCACCTGCCACAGATCGCGCGGGCCGCGGCACTCGAGGAGATGAGGCGAGTGATGCGCCCGGGAGGCGTGCTGGTGATCACGGGGGACAACGCCTCCAACGTCGGGGACCCGCTCCTGAGGGCCGCCGCCCGGCTGGGCCTGGTTCCGTTTCCGCTGGACGACTCCGTCTCGCTCCCCGACCTCGAGCGGCTGGCCATCGGCGCGGGCTTCGAGTGCGACCGCGCCGCATACATCGTGCACGGCCCCCGCCTGATCACCACCGCGTCGGTTCGGCTGCTTCGCCGGCTGGGCGGGAGCGATCGCGCGGTGGATCGCCTTCTGGGCGCGTACGCAGCCGCCGGCCGGCGGGCACCGCGGCAGATGGCCGCGTTCGTGGCCCTGCGAGCAACGGCCAGATGAGCCTCGCCGCATCCGGGCGCGTGATGTTGCGCGCCCCACTGCAGCGATGGGTGCTGGAGCTGCCCGCCTCGGCGATCACGCGTCTCCAGGCTCGGCGGGTTCGCGATGCCGTGAGCTACGCGTACGCGCACGTTCCCTTCTACGGCGAGGCGATGCGCCGCGCGGGTCTCTCTCCGGCCGACATCCGCTCGGGTGCCGACCTGGCGCGACTGCCGGTGATCGAACGCGATCAGCTTCAGGCCGACCCCGAGCGATTCGTGGCGCAGGGCGTCTCGCGCAAGGGTTGGGTCACGCTGGCCACCGGCGGCAGCACGGGCAGCCCCGTGCGCGTCCTGCGTGACGCGCGGTCCGTGCTCGACACCTCGATTCACGCACAGCGCTCGCGGTCGCTCCTGGCCCGGGCGGTGGGGAGCTTTCGCTGGAACGAAGCCGTGTTCAGCCCCTCCGCCGGCTCGGGAATCACCCTCGCCGAGGCCTTCCGCTCCAGCAGCCTGCTCAAGCCTGAGCTGCGGGGTGCTCGCAGGGCGTTCTCGCTGTTCGAGCCGGTCTCGGCCCATATCGATGGCCTGGAGAGCTTCCGGCCGGACGTGTACGCGGGGTACGGCTCCTACGTCGACGCGATGCTCACCCATGCGGCGGCCACCGGGCGCCCGCGGCATCTGCCCAAGGCGGTCACCTATGCCGCCGATCCGATGTCGGACGAGTGCAGGGCGTGGGCGGCCGAGCACGGGATCCAGGTGCTGAGCACCTACCAGGCGGTGGAGAGCGGGCAGGTGGGCTTCGAGTGCAGCCGCCACGACGGCTTCCATGTGAACGCCGACTTCTGCCCGGCCCGGGTCGAGGACGGCCAGGTGATCACGTCGGACCTCACGAATCGGGCGACCGTGCTCCTGAACTACCGCCTTGGCGACGTGGCTCGGGAGCTCCCCCCGTGCAACTGCGGGATCCAGCTGCCCAAGCTCTCCTTCCTGGAGGGCCGCACCGCGGACTGGTTGCGAGGGCCCTCGGGTGAGTCGCTGCATCCCCAGACCGCCAAGGTGCTTCTCCGTCAGAAGTCCGAGGTACTGCGCTATCAGATCGTGCAGGTGGAGCGGGGGCGCTTCGAGGTGAGCCTGGTGGTCCGGGAGGACTGCGAGCGCGAGGGCCTGAGCACCCGGCTGCAGGAGGAGTTCACACGCGCGTTCGAGGCGGGTGTCGAGGTGCGGTTCGTGGATGAGCTGCCACGCACGCGGGCCGGCAAGGTGCGCCCCGTGGTCTCTCTGGTCGACTAGACGGCGTTACCGCGGATGCAACGCTCTTCGGGCGCCCGGCTTGGCCGCGTACATCGCGGCGTCGGCCTCGGCGAGCAGATCCTCGGCGGTTGTGTCGCCCTTGGTGTGGGCAACTCCGACGCTGCCGGCGGTGCGAAGGATGTGACCGTCGATTGAGAAGGGGCGCCGTAGGGCGGCAACGATCCGTTCGGTCAGAGGATCCAGTTCCCGCTCGGGGTCGCTGAGTCCGGCGCGCAGAATCACAAACTCGTCACCCCCGAGGCGCGCGACGGTGTCGCTTGAGCGCACCGCGCCGTGCAGGCGGTCGGCGACTTCAATCAGCAGCCGGTCCCCGGCGTCGTGTCCCAACGTGTCGTTCACGGACTTGAAGTTGTCCAGGTCGGCGAACAGCACCGCGACGCCGCCGGTGCTTGCCGGCGCCGACAGCGCCGCCTCGAGCGCCTGCTTGAAGAGGGCTCGATTGGCCAGGCCGGTGAGCGGATCGTGCAAGGCCAGGTGCTCGAGCTTGGCCTGCTCGGCCACGAGCTCCCCCGCCAGGCGCATGCGCTCGTCATCGAAGCGGCGACACATGGTCACCAGGCAGCCATCGGTGCAGACGGCCATCATCGAAAGCGCCTGGTCACGCACGTGCGCGGGAGTTCCCATGCGATCGGACTCACGCTCGATCAGCTCGCTCGAGACGTCTCGAAATGCGAGGTATGCCTTGACCAGTCCGGGCAGGCAGACCTCACCCACGAAATCGCCCAGGGCCGAGAGCGCTCGGCCTTCCTCGGCCGTGATCTCCTGGCCGGTCGCCAGCCAGCGCCCCAGGACGCGGGCGGCCAGCCGATCGGTCTCAGCGATGGCCTCGAACACGTGGGGGCCGGGATCGCGGCGATCCAGGCCGACGACCTCGAGCCGGGCGAGCACGCTGTCCGCGATCTCGTCCGCGCTGTCGTGGATAGCCCACCCCAGCGCGGCTTCGGGAGATTGGCCCGCCGTCGCGCCCCGCTCGACGATCGAGGTTCCCCTGTGCATGATCATCCAATCGACGCGCCCACGGCCGACCTTTAGTTGTCAGCGCCGCAGCGTGACCCGCTCGCGCACCGTCGCGACGTTCCCGGCCCTGTCGGTCAGCGTGGCTCGGACCGTGAGCTTCACCGAGCGGGCTCTGGCGAGCCTGCGCTTGGCGGCGGCCGTCAGGCGCAGCCGCAGCTTGCGTGCCTGCGGACCGGTGAACGTGGCCCTGATCGGCTTCGTCAGCGTGGTCGACTTGAGACGGAGGCGCCTGCGCGTCTTCTGATCGACGACCGCGACGACCCTCGCCGTGAGCGCCTCGGAGGCGAGCAGGCGCAGGCGCAGCCCGGACCTGCGCACCGCCCGCAGTCGCTGGGCCGCGATAGCCGCCAGGCCCACCGGGCGGAGCGTGTCGCGGACCAGCGGGGTCGTCGGGGCTGGGTTCGGCTGCGCCGGGCCGGGCCCCGGAGCGACGGGGTCGTCGCTGAGGATCGTGATGCGGGTTGAGAGCTCTTCCTCGTTCAGGGTTACCGCGCCACCGGGCCGCGCGAGCGTGATGGTGAACGCCTCCGCGCCCTCGATCTGACCGTCGTTGGTTATCGGCACCGCGATCGTCGCCGTGGATTCGCCGTCCTCGAAGGTGGCCGTGCCTGAGGCCACGTTGAGATCCGCGCCCGTCGCCGTCCCCGTCGTAACGTCGTACTCGACGTTCGCGGCTCCGCGGTTGCCACCGGCCCGGGCGACGATCACCCGCGCGACACCCTCACCCTCGTTCGCGACGGCCGTGCTAGGCACCGAGGCGACGCCGTAGCGAGCGATCGCCACGCTGTTGTACGTCGCTGACCCGGTGCCGCCTACGCGCAGCTCGCCGAGGTCGACCGTGGGTTGCTGGTTGACAAACCCAGGGCCACGCGTATCGGTCCAGATGAGGTGTGCGTTGCCGGCGCCCGCGATGCGGGTCACGGCGTAACCCGCGGTCCCGGTCGAGGGCAGGTCGAACGCCGCAGCGGGTGAGAAGTCGATACCGAGGCCACGCTGCGTCTCCAGCACGCCGCTTTCGGGAGGGCTCTCCCGGACCAGGTTGTTGAATGTCACGTCGATGCCGAACAGCGTGGTCGTCGTCGCGTCGGGTGCGAGCGCGTTGAACGCCGTCGCGACGACGTTCGGGTTCTGACCGAAGTTCGGATCGCTGCCTGAGTACGTCAGCGCAACCAGAGTTGTCGCCGCGAACGGCGTTTCGAACACCCTGAGGCTCACATTCTGGTCGGCGACGGTGGTGATGCGGGGGCGGTCGCTGGCCGGGTTGACGTCGAAACCCGCATCGGCCACCGCCGGACCCGTTCCCCCCGGCTGGCCGACCGCGGTCAGCGCCCCGCTCGCGCGGTTCACGCGATAGACGATGCCGGTGCTGCTCAGGGCCAGCAGCTCCCCGGTCGACGGGCGGGTGTCGAGCCCGACGATCGTCTGGCCACCCGGCACCTGCAGCGCGACAGCGGTGGCTGCGGCCGCCGCCGCGTCGCCCGGAACCGCGACGAGCGTGCCGCCGCCGTGAACGTAGATCACCCGCGGAGGATCGGCCACAGCGATGTGCCTCACCGGGGCGCCGATCGGGCCGACCACCGTCGCGGCCCCCGTGGTCGCGTTGACGCGCGCCAGCACCGGCGCCCCGGCCCCGGCCGACGGCAATGACGCGTACAAGGTCCCGCCGCGAGCGACGTCGAGGTCGGCGTCCAGGGTCACGTCGCGACCGATCGGGCCGACGGCGGTGACGATGCCTCCGTTCGGCGAGTTCGGCGATCCGTCGATGCTGCCGATCAGGACCAGCGAGTTCGTCCCGGCATCGATGCCGAACAGCGTCGTCTGCGTCGACGTCAGGTTGTTGCGGTCGTAGGCGATCCCGGCAACCTGACTTGCCGCGGTGAGCGACGTGTCGGGCTGGGGGCCGTTCCCAGGGTTCCCGTCACTGTCGACCTGCACGCCGTCGTTCGGGTTCTGGCGCAGGTTGTGGTCGTTGCTCGTCACGATTCGGAGGCGATTGACGGTGGGGTTGAAGTCCATCGCGACCGCTCCTGTGAGCGGAGTGGCCAGGCTGCCCGCCGCGATCAGCTCGGCCACGCCGGTCGTCTTGCCGACGCGGTAGAGGCGGCCATCGCTGCCGAGAGCGTTCAGCGACGTGCTCTCCGGCCGTTCATCGAGGCCCGCGATGGTGACGCCCGCGGGCAGGCCCTGAAGGGGCAGTGTGGCGTCGATCGTCTGCGGGGTGGTCGCGTTGAAGCGAACGAGCGAGGTCGCGGTGGTGCCGTAGACGATGTCCGACGCGCTTGCGCCTGCCGGCGCCATCAGCGCGAGGCCGATGAGGAAGGACAGCAGGGCCAGTGGACTCGACGTAAGACGACGGTCCATACGAATGTCACAGTACTCCCCGATGCGATCCACCGCCATAGCCACTCTTGTACTCGCCACTCTGGCCGCGGCGCCCGACGCGCACGCCTACAAGATCGTCGGCGAGCGCTGGCCGCAGAGCACCATCAACGTCGCCAGCGATGCGCCGCGCTACACCAAGTCCGTGCGTCGCGCGGTGAAGCTCTGGAACCGCGCGAAGCTACCGGTGCGGTTCAGGGTCACGCCGAGCGCGCAGGCGCGGGTGCTGTTCCGCTACTCCGGGGGTCGCGGCTCGGGGCGCACCGGTTGCGAGGGCGTGGCGGGCGGAACCGGAGCCGGCTATCCGGGCCTCGACTTCACGACGCTCGGGGTGTACGTCGTCCGCAGCTGCAGGAGCCGGCGACTGCGCGACTTCACGGCGATGCACGAGCTGGGGCATGCGCTCGGTCTCGGCCACGAGAACCGCCGCTGCACTCTGATGAACGCGCGCGCGAGCGTTGTCTCCGGCCTGGGCGCCCGCTGCCCGGCCCGCGGGCGCACCGCGCGGAGGCTGAGGCGCACCTTCCTCACCACGGACGACAAGCGTGGCGTGCGGAGGCTCTACAGCCGGCCGTTCGCGCCTCGGGCGGCAAGCCGGCCGCTGTTCAACTCCAGCGTGAGCTCGTTCGGCGACGGGACCGGCGTGGGTAGCTTCAGCGCGACCCTGCCAAACGCGGCCCTGTCCTTCGCCTGGGACTTCGGGGACCCGGCCTCGGGCGCCGCGAACCGTGGCGCCGGGCGGGCCGTTCAGCACCGCTATTCGGCGCCCGGCGCGTACACAGTGGTGATGTCGGTGATCGACAGCGGCGTGGTGGTGGCCACCCGGGCCGAGACCGCAGTGGTGCAGTGAGGCTCCCGCACTCCGGCGCACACCTCCCGGCCATGGCGGATCCACGAGGTCACGTCGGACTTCCGGCTCGAGGACGTGTGGGCGCTCCCGACGCCCGGCGGCCCCGACGACTTTCCCCGGTTGGTGGCGATGATGGCCTCGTTCGACCCGGGCAAGAGTGCGTCAGGACCCGTTCGCGCCCTGTTCGCGATCCGCTGGAAGCTAGGTGACCTGTTCGGCTGGGACGCCCCGAAGACCGGCCTCGGCTCGCGGGTGCCGACGCTAGGTGACCGATTGCCGCCCGACCTGCGCGAGACCCCGTCGGTTCCCGGCTCCGACGATCTCCCGTTCAGCCCGCTGTACCTGACCGAGGACGAGTGGGCGCTGGAGATCGCCAACCGGACCGTTCACGGGGTGCTGCACCTCGGCTGGGTGGCGGACGAGAGCGGCGGGTACCGCGGCCAGATGGCCGTCCTGGTGAAGCCGGCCGGTCTGCTCGGCACGGCCTATATGGCGGCTATCACGCCGTTCCGGCACTGGATCGTGTACCCGGGGATGCTGCGCGAGATCGACCGGGAGTGGCGCGCGGCCGGAGGCTGAGCGGCCCTACCGCTCCGCTTCGACGAGCATCACCAGCGTCTCGGGCAGCACGCCGTCGTCGTTCATCGCGTTCGCCGCGGCGTCGCTCTGCAGCGCCGCTCCGAGCGCGTCCATGTCCGGCACGTCCATCAGCACCGCCACGCGCGAGGGGTTCTCCGGGTCCACGAACTCCCTGATTCCCGTCACGCCGAGCTCCCCGAAGAACTTCTCGCGGTTATCCGACCCGAGCCAGTGCTCGGTGTCCTTCACGTCATGGTGGGCGATCACGGTCGGCATCGGGTTTCCCTTCGGTCGGTGAGCGGGCCGGGCGACCCTACCCGGCCTTCGCCCTCAGCTCCAGAACCGTGTTGAGAAACGCTTCCGAGAAGGACGGGAACGGCTGGATCACGTCGTCCATCACCTCGAGCGGTACCCGCGCCCGTATCGCCAGGGTTGCCTGCTGGAGCCATTCGCCGGCCTCCGGCCCCAGCGCGTGCGCCCCGGTGATGCGCTCGCCGTCCGACACGAGCGTCATGAAGTCCGGCCTGTCCGCGTAGTTGCGCATGTAGGTGTACGTGCGCGGCACCGACGCCATCTCGACGGTCGCGGTCAGCTTGCCCTCGGCCTCGCCGACCGACGCGGCCTGCGGGTCGGTGAACACCACCCGTGGCACCGCCGAGTAGTCCGCCTCGCGCTTCCCGCCGAGGATGTTCGCCGCGGCCACGCGGCCCTGGTACTTCCCTACATAGGTGAGCGGCCAGATGCCGGTCACGTCGCCGATCGCCCAGATGCCGTCGCCGGCGTTCATGCGCGCGTCAACCTCGATGCCCTGCTTCCCGGGCTCGATGCCGACGGTGTCCAGGCCGATGTCCTCCACCCGCGGGCGGCGCCCGGCGGCCACCAGCAGCTTGTCTCCCCGCAGCTCGTCGCGGTCCGGGAACTCGAGCACGTACTCGTCGCCCTCACTTGCGTGCAGCCGAGGCGTGCTGGCCGAAGCAGAGCTCGACGCCGTCGGCCGCCAGGGCCTCGGACAGCGCCTTGCCGAGCGGCTCGGGCTCGCGCGGCAGCAGGCGGTCGGCCCCTTCGATGACCACCGCCTCGCCCCCGAGGCGCACCACCATCTGGGACATCTCCACACCCACCGGGCCACCGCCGAGGATGAGCAACCGCCGCGGGACCTCGGTCAGACCGGTGACCTCGCGGTTCGTCCACACGCCGTCGAGGTCGGCCAGGCCCTCGATCGGCGGGATGAACGGGTAGGAGCCCGTGGAGATCACGATGTCCTTCACCTCATAGGAAGTCCCGTCCACCGAGACCTGTCCGGGCCCCGCGATGCTGCCGGTGCCGCGGAGCACGTCGATGCCCTTGTCCTCGTACCAGCCGCCCTTCCCGGAGTCGTCGTAGTCCGAGACCATGAAGTTCCGCCACTCGAAGACGCCCTCCGGGCGGATCTCGCCGCTCACCGCCTCCGCCGCGCCCGGGGCCTCGCGGGCGCCCTGAAGGGCCTCGCCCGGGCGGAGCAGCGTCTTGGACGGCATGCACGCCCAGTAGTCGCACTCGCCCCCGAGTAGCTCCCGCTCGACGACGGCCACCTTCAGGCCGCCGTCGGCCAGGTGGCCCGCGCAGTGACCCCCGGCGGGGCCCGTGCCGAGAACGATCGCGTCGTAGCCGGTGCTCATGGGGCTACTTTCGCGGTCAGCGGGCCCGGGTGCAAGACCTCGGCGTCGTGACCGGGCAGGACGGTGTGCCCGGCGTCGCGGAGCGCCTTGAGGCGGTCTGCGGACCGGCCCTGCTCCGCCAGGTCCTCGCCGAAGACCGGGAAGCGATGGTCGTCAAGCCCGCTCGCGAAATGGACGACGTCGGCGCCGAGCACGAGGCTCCCGATCTGGACCGACTGGTGCCCGGGCGTATGGCCGGGGGTGAGCAACAGGAGGATTGAGCCGTCGCCGAGAAGGTCGTGGTCGCCGTCGACGAGCTCGACAGGCCGTGTCGGTGCCGCTGTAGTTGCCGGGGACGTAGAAGTTGCGCTCGATCGCGGCGTCGTCGTGCCCGGCGGCCCATTCGGAGCGCTGGACCACGATCGGCACCGTGGCCGGGATGAGCGACAGCCCGGCTGCGTGGTCGAAGTGCAGGTGGGTGAGCACCACTCTCGTCAGCGTGGTCAGGTCGACCTGGTCGGCGATGCTCAGCTCCTGTTCCAGGTCGAAGGGGCCGACGCTTTCCAGTCGCTCGGGATGCAGCCCGGTGTCGATGAGGATGCGCTCGGTGTCGGTCTCGATGAGGAAGGCCGGAACGGGGAAGCGGAGGGGCTCCTCCATGGCGTCACCGGCGCGGATGATCCCCGCCGGCACGGTGGCCCAGCCGACGTTGAACATCTCGACGTTCATGCGAGGCGCAGGATCGACACGGCCCGGACGGTTGCATACCCGCGCCACTCGAGCTCGGCGGCGGGCGAATAGCTCTGGAAGTCGACCGTCCAGCCGCCGTCGTCTCGCTGCTCGCTTGCCAGGCGCCGTAGCTCGGCGTCGATCGTCTCCTGGTCGAGCAGCGCCCGGACCGGGCGACCGGGGGTGGGGGCGAAGTCGAGCGGGCGGATCACCTCGCCCTCCTTGCCGCCCTTCACGGGGAGCAGCCCGTCGGCGGGGATGAGGCTCCCGAGTCCCTCCAGCAGCGCGGCCGCCTCCGGCCGGGTGTCGTGCGCGGCGTCGAGGAACTGCAGCGACGCCGAGAGGGCGATGGCGAAGGGCTGCTCGCCGATCGCCTCGATGGCCGCGAGGCAGAAATCTCCCGCCCGCGACAGCCAGGGATGCGAGGCGACGGCGGCGTCGTGGGCCGCCACCCGGTGGGCGACGCCCGCGACGTAGGCGGTGATCTGCAGGGAGGACTTCTCCGGGTCGGCGGACGCCCAGAACGGCGCGCAGCCCGCCGGGTCGCTCACGGGCAGCGCGAACGGGAGCCCGCCGTCGGGCAGCGTCACCGAGTCGAGCCAGTCGCACAGCTCGAGGGCGCGACGGGATGTGGCGGGCGCGATGTCCTCGAACACCTCGAACGCGTGCAGCGCGCCGGCGGGCTGGCTTTCCGGAGATCGCAGATCGGGCTCGAGGCCCCAGCTGTAGCCGCCGTCGGGGTTGCGGTAGGCCTCCACGGCGGCGAGGGCCGCATCCGGCCTGGCCTCCTCCACGAGCAGCTCGAAGCGCCGGCGGTCGAGCAGCCGGGCGTGGCCGGCCATGAAGGCTCTCGCGGCCTGTAGGTCGAAATCCATAGGCGTCAAGGGTGCAGTATCTTCGCCGCGTGAGGCTGCTCGCAGCGCTGCCGGCGATCGCTGCCCTGGGGGTGGCCATGGGCCCCGCCGCCGCGCCCGCCGCGGCCGACGTGGTGTGGGCCTGCAAGCCGGGGCAGGCCAATGACATCTGCCTGGAGAGCCTGACCACCACCGTGTACGAGCCCGGCGGCGGCTCGCGAGTTGTGCAGGCGCCGATCCCCGCGAATCCTCCCGTCGACTGCTTCTACGTCTACCCGACCGTGAGCAACCAGGTGGGGCCGAACGCGACCAAGACGCTGGAGCCCGAGATCGAGGGCATCGTGCGCTTCCAGGCGGCGCGGTTCTCCCAGCAGTGCCGTGTGTTCGCGCCCGTCTACCGGCAGAACACCGTTCCCGCGCTGCTGGCGCAGGGTAGATACACCACGCCCGAGTCCCGCCGGATTGCCTACGCGGACGTGGTCGAGGCCTGGCGCGAGTACATGAAGCGCTACAACGGCGGCCGGGGCGTGGTTCTCATCGGGCACTCGCAGGGGACGTTCCATCTGCGCCGGCTCCTGCGGACGGAGATCGACCCCAAGCCGGCGCTGCGCAGGCAGCTCGTCTCGGCGCTGCTGCTGGGCGGCAACGTGCTCGTGAAGCGGGGACAGCAGAAGGGCGGCGACTTCCAGAACGTGCCGGCGTGTCGCGCGGGATCGCAGACCGGTTGCGTGATCGCCTACTCGCTCTTCAACGAGACCCCTCCGGATGGCCCGCGCTTCGGCAAGCCGCCACCCGCCCCCGACCCGGTGACCGGGAACCCCGGCGGCCCGGGCTACGAGGTGCTCTGCACCAACCCGGCCTCGCTCGCCGCCAACCGGCAGGTGCCAGTGGAGACGCTCTTGCCCAGCAGGCCGTTCCCGCCCGGGTTCATCGCGCTGTCGATCACGCAGGCCTACGGCGGCCCTCCGCCCTCGGCGCCCACGCCGTGGCTGCGCACGGCCGACCGCTACACCGGTCGCTGTGAGACATCGAACGGGGCGAACGTGCTGATGATCCGCCCGATCGGGAACGCCCGCCGGCTCAACCCGTCCCCGGACGCCACGTGGGGGCTGCACATCGTCGACATGAACGGTCTCTTCGGCGACCTCCAGCGCGCGGTGACCACGCAGGCGCGCGCCTATCTGCGGGCACAGGGGCGCCCGCGCATCGGCCTGCGCCTGCGCTACCGGCGCGGACGCGACGCACGCGGGCGCCGCTGCGCCCGGCTGCCCATCCGCGCCGGCCTGATCGGCGCGGATCGCCGCAGGGTGACGCGCGCCGACTTTCGCGGCAACCGCCGGCTGGTGAAGCGCGACCGCCGCTCCCCCTTCACGGCCCGCGTCCGCTCGTCGCGCGTGCGCGGGGGCAGGGTCGTGCGCCTGGGTGTCCGTGCGTTCCTCACCGACGGGCGGTCGCGGCGCGTGTTTCGCCGCGTGCGTCTCTGTCGCTAGCGGCCGCGGCGGCTGGCGATCAGGCTTCGATCGGCGCGCTCGATCAGGTCCTCGGCGCGCTCGCCGTCTCTTAGCTCACAGACGCCGGTGCTCAGTGATCCGTGTGCGGGCTCCAGTGCGAGCTCGGTGCCCAGCTCGTGTAGGCGCCGGTGCACCTCGTCGACTCCGACGCCCGGCAGGACGCAGAGGAACTCGTCGCCGCCGAGGCGCACGACCAGGTCGTAGGAGCGCATGTGGCGCTTGAGACCCTCCACCACCTCGCGCAGTAGCTCATCACCGGCCGCATGGCCCTGCCTGTCGTTCACCGCCTTCAGTCCGTCTATGTCCACGTATGCGACCACCAGCTCCTGGTGCTCCCGGCGCGCACGGTCGATCTCACGCCTCAGCTCCTCGACTCCCACGCCACGCCGGCGCGCGCCGGTCAGCTCGTCGGTGCCTGCGCGTTCGCGGTCGAGCCTTGCCTGCTCGCGGTCGCGCGCTGCGAGCTCACGGTCGCGCGAGGCGAGTCTGCGGTCTCGTTGCGCGCGCTCGCGGTTCGCGGCTGCGCGTTTGCGGCCCTCGGCCGCGCGGCCCCTTAGCTCCTCGAGGCGCAGGGTGTGCCTGTCGGAGAGCGCGTTCGCCTTCTCCACCGCGGTCGCTCGCTCGTCGGCGGTCTCAGCATCGCGATCGCGCTGGGCGGCGAGGCTGTCGCGCTTGCGCGCCGACTGGTCGCGTTGATTCGCGGTTTCGTCGCGCAGATGCCCGACCTCCTGCCGCTCCTTCGTCGTTCCCGCCCGCATGGCTGTCGCGTGGTCGTGAGCCCCGGCGACTCCGGCATCGCGCGCATGCTCTCGATCGGATGCCGCCTGGTCCTCATCCGAGGCGTCCTGATCGCGGTCGCTCAGCGTCTGATCGCGATCGCTCAGCGTCTGGTCGTCATCGCTGAGCGTATGGTCGTGGTCGCTGAGCCTGTGGTCGTCGGCGCTCAGATCCTGGGGGTCAGGAACATCGCCCGGCGGGGGTGTGCCATTGGATCGCTTCATATGGGCCTTCTGAACGAGCACGGTCCCACCCCCGTGGATCCTGCTCATCGTCGAGTCCCGTCAATCGTACTCCTGTTACGGACGCCAGCGCCCCAAATGGGGCCTTAACCCTCCTGGACTCCCACCGCCGGTGCAACCGCCGCAGCGGCGCCGGGGCCCACCAGTTCAGGTCGCCCAGCAGCCGCATCAGCGACGGCACGAGCAGCGCCCGCACGATCGTCGCGTCGATGAGCACGCCCACGGCCATGCCCACGGCGATCTGCTTCATGAAGAACACCGGGCTCACCGCGAACGCGAGGAACACCACGGCGATCATCACCGCGGCGGCCGTGATCACCCGGCCGGTGCGGCCGATCCCGATCGCCACGGCCTCCTCGTTCGGCTGGCCGAGGTCGTGCTGCTCCTTGATCCGCGCCATCACGAGCACGGCGTAGTCGGTCGCCAGCCCGAAGATCACCGCGAACAGGAACACCAGGCTCGTGACCTCCACGGCCGCCGGCCCGGTGTAGTCGAACACGCTGTCGAGCCAGCCCTCCTGGAACGCCAGCACCACGATGCCCAGCGTGGCCGCCAGGGTGAGCGCGTTCATCAGCAGCGCCTTGATCGGCAGCAGCACCGAGCCGGTGAGCATGAACAGCAGGATCAGCGTGGTGGCCGCGACCACTCCGACCACCATCGGCACGTCGTCGCGCAGGCTCTGCTTCTGATCGATGAAGCGCGCGGTGTTGCCGGACACCATCGTCGTCGTGCCCGGCGGGTGGCGGGAGCGAGCGGATCTCGTCGACGGCGTCCTGCGCCGGGCGCCTGAGCGCGGGGCCCTCGGCGGCGAAGTTGGCGTACGCGACGTCGTCCGAGCCACGAGCGAACGGCGAGGCGCGGCGGATGCCCTCGATCGCCGCGACCCGGCGGCTGAACGCGGCGAGCTGGGCTCGGCTCGCGCGGCCGTTCACGGTCACGGTGATCGCCTCGCTGATGTCGCGCGGGTAGTGGTGCTCCACGTACTCGTTCGCGTCGAACGACGGCTGGCCGGGAGGTACGGCCTCCGCGCTCGGGCCGGTGAGCACCGTGGACAGCAGCGGCACCGACGCCGCGAGCAGCAGCGCCGAGCTGGCCAGCGCGACCGCCACCGGGCGGCGCATGACCCCGCGCGCCAGCCGGTACCAGCCGCCGGACTCGTCGGAGACCGACGGGCCGCGGCGGACCGACCACTTGTTGATCCGGGTGCCGAGCAGCGCCAGGATCGACGGCACCACGAGGATCGCGGTGGCCGCCGAGAGCAGCCCGACCGCCGCGCCCGCCGCGCCGACCGAGTAGAGGAAGCGCTGGGGCAGCAGGATCAGCGCCGCCATGGCCGCCGCCACGGTGAAGCCCGAGAACAGCGCGGTCCGGCCGGCGGTCATCACGGTCCGGCGGTGCGCCTCTCGGGTCGCGCCGTCGCGCTCGATCTCCTCGCGGTAGCGCGACACCAGCAGCAGCGCGTAGTCGACGGCGAGTCCGAGGCTGAGCGCGGTGGCGATGTTCAGGGCGAAGACCGAGGTGTCGACGAATAGCGACATCACGCGCAGCACGAGGAACGTGCCGAGGATCGAGATCACGCCCATCAGCAGCGGGATCGCGGCGGCGATCACCCCGCGGAACACGAGCAGCAGGAGCACGGTGAGCGCGGGGAAGGCGATCAGCTCGGCGTTGGTGAGGTCCTCGCGCGTCTGGTCGTTCACCTCGTTGAAGCCGGGCGCGAAGCCGCCCATCGACACGTCGAGGCTGCTCTCGCCCAGCCGCAGCCTCGCCTTGGCGTCCTCCGCCGCCTCGCCGCCCTGGTCCTCCACGTCCTGGGTCGAGAGGTGGCCGGAGATCACCACCGAGCGGCCGTCACGCGCGATCAGCGCGGCGGATCGGCGCGGGTTCTCGAGCGGGTTCACCACCCGGCCGACGTGCTTCGTCTCGCCGAGCACGCGGCTCAGCCGATCGACCTCGCGGCGCACGTCCGGCCGCGTGACGGCAGTCGCCCGCCGCCGGGGTCGCGCACCACGAGGAAGATCCCGGGGTTCGCGTCGTAGCCGAGCGACTCGCGCAGGAGCTTGGTCGCGCGCTCGCTCTCCGAAGCGCTGTCGGTGAAGCCGGCGGCCTTGAGGTGGTGCTCCACGCCGTGCCCACCGCGGCCGCGAGGACCATGAAGGCGCCGACGCGCGCCAGCACGAGCTTCGGCCGCCGCCACGTCAGGTCCGCGATCCGGTCGAGCATGGGGGCGGGGACCGTACGCACAGTGAGTTTCTTTCGGGAACTCACTCCTGTACGCTCACGGCATGCCGCGAACGTCCTTCGAGGAGTGGGACTGCCCGATAGCTCGCACGCTCGACGTGATCGGCGAGTGGTGGACCCCGCTGGTGGTTCGCGACATCGCTGCCGGGACCAGCCGCTTCGACGCGCTCCAGCGCGATCTCGGCGTGTCGCGGAAGGTGCTCGCCCAGCGCTTGGCCAAGCTGCGCGAGCACGAGGTGGTGGAGCGGATCCCGTATCAGCACAACCCGGTGCGCTACGACTACCGGCTCACCGAGAAGGGCGCGGAGCTGGCGATGGTTCTCGTGGCGATGCACTCCTGGGGCGTGCGCTGGATGCTGGGCGGCGCCGACCCGCCCGTGAAGATGCGCCACGATCGCTGCGGCGAGCTCACGGAGCCGGTGGTTGCCTGCTCGGGCTGCGGCGAGGCGCTCAGGCTCGAGGAGCTGACGCCGCCTAGCGCGCGCCGGCCAGGCGCAGCTGGCGGCGCAGGGCGCGGCGGCTGCGCAGCAGCGATGCGGTTCGCCACCGCGATGAAGGTCACCCGGCCGCGGCGGATGCCGAACACGCGCGGGCTGCGCGGGCTGGCCCGGTAAAGCCCGCGGGCGATCGCGGCGCGCGGTGCGGGTATGCGCGCCGGAAACGCGCGGCCTTCGAGCGGACCCGCACGCGGCGGTTGCCATGGCCGCGGGCGGTGGTGGTCACCAGCCGCACCTGGGCCCGGCGCGAACGGCTCGAGAAGACGGCGCTCACCACGCCCGCGCGGCCGGTCACGCAGTAGCGGTAGGTGCGCGCCGTGCGGCGCTCGGGCTGGACGCGAACACGGCGCAGCAGCCGGCTGCGGGTGTAGCCAGCCGGATGCGGCCGATGTTGCGCGGGCCGATCGGCGAGCGGCGCGCAAGGCAGCGGCCGGGCAGCGTGGAGACGCGCGGCGCCCACCCGCGGCAGCGTCAGCGTGCCCGGGGCCGGCGGGTCGGTGGCGATCGAGACCGGGCCGGCGACGGTGTTGCCCGGTTCGTCGCGTTGGCGGTGGCCACCACCAGCCGCATCCGGTGGCCCTTGGCGAACCGGTGGACGATGCCCGGCAGCTCGATCTCCACCGGCTTGTTGACGTCGCGCCACGCGCACCGCGGAGAGCAGGTTGCGGGGCAGCGTCGCGCCGCCGCGGCGTCGACGTCGAGCAGCTTGGCGAACAGCACGAGCTTGGTGGCCGGGTCGCGGCCTGGGCTGCGCGAAGGTCGGGCGCGTCGAGGTTGACCGCAGCCGGGATGCCCACGACGTCGGTGGTCTCGGCGAGCGGCGCGGTGTCGTACTGGCCGAGGTGCCGGGCACGTCGGGCACCGGCGACTCGACGAACGCCGCCGCCCGAGCCGGACGCGCCCGGGACGGCCGCGAAGCTCGCGCTGCCGGCCTCGACGCGCGCCCTGGCCGGCCGAGCGGGTTGGTGCCCGACAGGTAGAGCGTGTCTGCGTCGGGCCCGGCCGGGTAGCTGCGGCGTGACGCCGACGGCCGGCGCGGCGTCGCCCTTGTAGCTCGACCCAGTCGCGCAGGAACGAGAAGTCGAGCGCCGGCCGGGTCGCCGATGCCGCGCAGGTAGTAGTCGAACCACTCGAGCGCCAGCCGGCTCTCGTAGGCGCTCTCGGGTTGGTGCGAGCTGCTCTCGCCCTCGATGCCGCCGCCGGAGTGGCCCGAGGAGCGCCACAGCATCTTCACCGGCGTGCCCTGGGCGCGCAGGGCCTTGTAGGTGGCGACCGCCTCCTGGAGGTCGAAGAGGGTGTCGCTCTGGCCCTGGACGAGGAAGCGTCGGGATCCTGATCTTCGACATGTACGAGGTGACCGACGCGTGGCGCAGGAGCGCGAGCGTCGCGTCGTCCGGGTAGCCCGTGCACGCGAGGTCGCACGAGCGACCGTGCAGACCTGGTCGGGGAAGTTCGGGCAGGCGCCCGAGGTGGCTGGGGTCCTGGTTCTGCGACCGCCTGCTGGAAGCCCTGGCCGACGCCCAGCGCGAAGAACAGCACCGGCCAGTCGAGCTTGGCCACGCCCGGCGTGCGGTAGGTCACGCCGACGCTCGAAGTCGGTGTTGTTCGGGCCCAGCGAGTAGGAGAGGTCGTTCCAGGTGATCTGCGGGACGATCGTGTCCAGGCGCCGGTCGATGCCCGGCGATGGCGAACTGGATCTGGCCGCCGTAGGAGCCGCCGATCATGCCCACGCGCGGATCGCCGGGGCCGTCCTTGCACGAGTAGTCGATCTTGGTGCCGTCCTTCGCGGCCTTGGTGCCGCCGAGGAACGAGAGGAGCTGGCTGCCGGCCTTGCCGTCCCAGTCGGGGTCGTCGAGCGTGATCTTGCAGCCGCTGTTGCCGAAGCCCAGCCCCGAGTAGGCGAGGAAGGCGTAGCCGCGCTGGCGTAGGCGGGCGCCGAGCGTCTCGAAGTCCGACTTGCTGCCGCCGAAGCCGTTGGTGCCCATGACGGCCGGCACGGGTCGCGTCTTCGACGCGCCGGCGGCGTGTAGAGGTCGGCGGTGACCGTGCAGGGCGTGTCGTCGTTCGGCCCGACGGTGACGTCGAAGGTGAGCGCCTTCTTCGTGGGCTCGGCGGCGGAGGCGGCCGCGGCCATGGCGGCGAGCGCCAGGGCAGCGAGCGCGGTAGCCCGCAGAATAGATGTGGCACGCACGTCGCCAGCGTACGCCCACCGGGGCCTCCCGGGCGCCGGTTGATTCAGCCGAGGACGCCGCCCAGCCAGGCCTCACCGCGGCGCCGACCCTCGGCAGGTCTGACCTCAGCGCGTGGTTGCCGGCCACGATCTCGAGCGTCCAATCGTCGCTCTCCGGCGGCATCCCGAACTGGTCGCCCTCCCCCTGCACGATCAGCATCGGGACCGTTACGGCCTGCAGCTCGTCCAGCCGACTTGGGCCCGGTTCCCTGTCCCTTGCGCGCCGGCGGCTGCAACGGGAACGCAAGGCAAAGCACTCGCGGCGGCGCCGGCCTCCTGCGCGGTGCGGCACGCGACGCGCGCGCCCGCCGAGCGACCGCCACGTGATCAGATCGAGTCCCGGATAGCTCGTTCTCGCGCAGGTGAGGCGAGCACGGCTCGGCCCAGGCCTGGTCCAGGCGGTGTGGCGGGAGGCGACGAACGTCCGGCCCGCCACCCGGTAGGGCTGCTCGACCAGCGCGACCGTCACGCTCGCCTGTGCGATCTCGCGGGCCGCCACGAGATCTGGCGCGTCGACTCCTCCACCCGCCCCGTGGCCGAGCACGAGCGCGCCCGCGGCTTCGGCGCGGGGTGGATCTGCACCCGGGCTTCGCCGCGCTCCGTGTCTATCGAGACCACCTTCATCAGCTCCAGCGGTCCCACTGCAAGAGCTCCGGCAGGGGATCGAAGGGGCCGCCCGGCCCGCGGGTCTCGAAGTGCAGATGACAGCCCACCGAGCGCGCGTTGCCCGTGGCGCCCACGCCACCAAGCACCTGCCCGCGCGCACGCGCGCGCCGGCGCGTGCGCGAGCGGGGCCGCGAGGTGGGCGTACCAGTAGTCCCGCCGCTCGCGCAGGCCGCGGACGATCACCAGGTTGCCGTAGAGGACGGGGTCGTAGCGGCGCACCTTCACCACGCCGGCGCGGGCAGCGACCACCGGTGTGCCGCAGGCGGCGTTGATGTCGAATCCCTCGTGGGTGCGGCCGCCGTTGCGCGGCACCCCGAACAGGCCCACCTGCCCGCGGAACCAGTGTGGCCCGCGGACGGGGTACACGTGGCCGTGCCACGCGAACGAGCCGGCCCGGCGCAGGCGCCCTCCGACCGGCCCGACCACCACCCGATAGCGCGCGTCCGGCGCCACCCGCCCGCGGGTCGTGAGGCCGTCCCAGGGTCGGCCGCACCAGCCGGGCGCCGCGGATCGAATCCGCCAGCGCCGCATCACCTTCCCGCCCGGCGTGCGCACATGGACCTTCAGGTCGAGTGGGGCGGGCGCGCGGAAGCGCAGCCCGATGGCCAGCCGGCGGCCGCCGAACAGCGCGGCGGCGGGAGCCACCCGGGCACGCTCGAGCACGAACGACGGGGGGGCTGCGGCGGGGACGTCGGAGACCAAGTCAGCCGCTGAGCCTAGCGCCGCCGCAACCGGTAGCGCACGCGCGCCGAGAGCGGCACGCCCGCCGGCGTGGCGCCGGCCGCGCGCACCGCCACCCGCCGTGCCCCGCGGAACCGCTTCCGCCCCTTTCGCGAGAGCCGGAAGGTCACGGCGCCGCTGCGCCCCGACCTCAGGTTGAAGCGTGCGCGCCCCACCAGTCGCCTGCCTCGCCGCATCGCAAGTCGCCCCGAGCAGGTCGCCTCGTATGACCTACAGGACACGCGCACGCGCACGCGCCGTCCGCGCCGCAGCACCCGCAGGCGCTTCCCCAGCCTGAGCGCACTGGAGCTGCAGCCGCGTTGCTCGAAGCCGGCCCTCGTGCCGTACGTGGTGGCCGGGAAGTGGTCGCCCATCACCTCGGCTCGGTGCCCGGGCGCCGCACCCGCTGCACGGCCTGGGCGAAGCCGGCCGCGGGCAGCATGTTGCGCAGGATCAGCACGCGCGTAGTCGGGGTCGCCCGCGCCGTCGCCGCGGTCGCCCCAATCGATCCAGCGACACCCCGCAGCGCTCGGTGGCGTTGGCGGGGCGGTCCTCGCCGCTGCGACACGACCACCGTGAAGCGGCGCGCCGCGTCGACCGGCAGCTCGCGGTCGGCCACGCAGTCGGGGGTGCGGACGGTGACCCGCGACTCGCCCGTGCACAGCGACCAGAAGCGCAGCTGGCTCGCCGCCATGCGCCGCTGCCCGTCGTAGGTCCGCGGCACGGTGGGCAGCCTGCCGCGCACGGTCAGCACGCGGCCGAACTTGCGGATAGGTGGGCGAAGATGTAGGCGTTGTCGCGGTTGCTGTAGAAGCCCCCGCGCTCCTCGGGCGGCGACGACAGGCGCTGCGAGCGGCCCAGGTCGGTGCAGTCCAGCACCACCGCCTGCTGGGCGTAGTCGATGTTGAAGAAGCGCTCCCAGCGAACCGGGTCGTAGGCCGGGTTGGTGGCGCCGTCGCAGCCCGGCGCGTTGCGGCCGGCCTGCCACAGCGGCGGCGGCGATCGTCTGCTGGGGGATCGAGCGGTCGGGGTCGTTGACCTGCGGCGCATGCCGCGCCGCCGCGGGCCACGCCGCCGCCGGCCCGCACCAGCTCGGGCTCGGGCAGCCCGGTGCCGCCGTCGAGGTCGAGGCCCCGGTCGGGCTCGTATACGCGGTAGAAGAGCTCGATCGCGCCACCGCTGCCGGTCTGCGCATAGAGCGTGTTGGGCGCGCGCAGGGCGGAGGGCCGGTCCTCGTCGAGCACGGTGACGGTGTAGGCGCGGCGGTTGCGGTCGCGCCGGTTACCGGCGACGAACGGGTTCACCGAGCCCGGGTCCGGGCCGTGTGGAGGTCCGGCGAGCGCGTCGGTGGGCTCGCCCTCGGAGTACGCGTTGATCGACTGGTAGCGCGAGTGTGAGTAGCGCCCTCGCAGGCGCAGCCGCGCGCCGGCCGGCAGGCGGAAGCGCGCGAGCCAGTAGGTGGCCGACTCCTCGGGGAAGTTGAAGCCACGCCCGTCGAAACCGCGCGAGGTCGGCCGCTTCATCGACACCGGCCCCTCCCAGAAGCAGGTGGCCAGCGGCTCGGCTGCCGTGGCCGGCGCGGGGGCGCCCGGCCGCAAGGAGGGCGATCGAGGCAAGAGCGGTCCCGAGGCGCTTTCGCAAGCCGTGAATAGTCTCACGGGATGCCCGCTGAGCACCCCGGTTCACAGCGCTTCCGCGAGGGCGTGCGCGCGGGCGTGCCGTTCGCCATCGCGGGCGGGATGCTGGCCGTCTCCTTCGGCGTCGTGGCTCAGCAGGCGGGCTTCACGGCGCTTCGAGGCGATCCTCATGTCGCTGGTCGTCTTCGCGGGCTCGGCGCAGTTCACGGCCGTGGCGATCCTGGCCGCGGGAGGCGGGGCCGGCGCCGCGATCTCCGCCGCCACGCTCATGAACTCCCGCTTCCTCGCGATGGGCGCGGCGCTCGGCCCGTCGCTGCCCGGCGGCGCCGCTCAAGCGGGCCCTGCAGGGCCAGACCGTGGTCGACGCCTCCTGGGCGATGGCGTCACGCGGCGACGGCACGTTCGACCGCTGGATGCTGTTCGGGGCGAGCTCGGTGCAGTTCCTCACCTGGCAGACCGGGACGGTGATCGGGGCGCTCAGCGCCGACCTCATCGGCGACCCCGAGCGGCTCGGGCTCGATGCGCTCTTCCCGGCCTTCTTCCTCGCGCTGCTGATGGCGGAGGCGCGCACCAGCCGCGCCCGCGCGGTCGCGGCGCTGGGCGGGCTGATCGCCCTGGCGCTGGTGCCGATCGCGCCCGCGGGGGTGCCCGTGCTGGTGGCCGGCGCGGCGGCACTGGTGGGGCTCACGCCCTCGGCCCGCGCCGAGATGGCGGAGGGGGGCAAGTGAGCACGGTTGCGATCGTGATCGGGGGCGTCGCGATCACCACCGCCGCCGTGAAGGCGGTGGGCCCCGTCGCGCTGGGGGGCCGGGACCTGCCCGACTGGTTCTCGAGCGTCGTGGTGCTGCTGGCGCCCGCGCTGCTGGCGGCGCTGGTGGCCACGCAGGCGCTGGCGGACGGGGACCAGCTCGCGATCGGCGAGGAGACCGCCGGCGTCGCCGCGGGCGGCCTCCTCTACTGGCGCACCGAGTCGATCATCGGCTGCGGTCTGTTGTCGGCGGCGCTCACCGCGGCGCTCCGAGCCCTGTAGCTCCCGCGGCGGGTCATCGTGGAGAATCCATCCCATGCCCAGCTATACACAGATCAATCTCAACGATGTTGAGAACCAGGCGCCGAACTTCGGCTTTCCCGACGACATGGAGGCGCGCTTCGCGAGCAGCGAGCTCGGGCTCGAGCAGTCGGGTGCCGGGCTGCTGCGGCTGAAGCCCGGGTTCCGGATGCCCTTCGGCCACGCGCACTCCGAGCAGGAGGAGCTCTACGTGGTGACCCGCGGCAGCGGGCGGCTCAAGCTCGACGACGAGGTGCTCGAGCTCAAGGAGTACGACGCGGTGCGGATCCCGGCCGGGGCCATGCGCAACTGCGAGGCCGGCCCCGACGGCATCGAGTACCTCGCCTTCGGCGCCCCCTTCGTGGAGGACAAGCAGGCCGAGGCCGACCTCCAGCCGGGCTGGTGGCAGGACTAGCGCCCGCGGCGCCCGGCACGGGCGCCGCCGCGCCGATCACAGAGCGTTCCGCCACCGCGCTGGCGCGCGCGATCCGCGAGGGCGAGGTCACCTCACGCGAGGTGGTGGAGGCGCACATCGAGGTGCTGCGCCGGCGCGAGCCCGAGCCTGGGCGCGATCGTCTGGGACCGCTACGACGCCGCGCTCGCCGACGCCGACGCGGCGGACGAGCAGGTGGCGGCCGGTGGGGAGCTGCCGCCGCTTCACGGTGTGCCGTGCACGATCAAGGAGTCGATCGCGGTGGAGGGCAGGCCGCTCACCGCCGGGGTGGTGGCCCGGCGCGGGCACGTCGCGGAAGAGACCGCGCCCACCGCGGCGCGGCTGCTGGCCGCCGGGGCGATCCCGCTCGCGGCCACGAACACCTCCGAGCTCACGATGTGGGTCGAGTCCGAGAACCGCCTCTACGGGCGCACGAACAACGCCTACGACCCGCGCCGCACCGCGGGCGGGTCGTCCGGCGGAGAGGGCGCGGTCGTGGGCTCGGGCGGCGCGCCGATCGGCCTGGGCTCGGACATCGGCGGCTCGATCCGCCTGCCGGCGTTCTTCAACGGCGTGTTCGGCCACAAGTCGTCGTCGTGGCTGGTGCCCAACACCGGCCAGTGGCCGCCCGCGGAGGGCGACCTCACGCGGATGCTCGCCGTGGGGCCGATCACGCGGCGGGCGGAGGACCTGATGCCGGTGCTGCGCGCCATCGCGGGTCCCGACGGCGTGGATCCGCTCACGCGCGAGGTGGAGCTGGGGGATCCCGCGGCGGTCGAGCTGCGCGGCCTTCCCGTGATCCTGAGCGAGGGAGCCTCGACGCTGCCGGTCGCGCGCGGAGCTGCTGAACGCGCGCGAGCGCGCGGCGGGCGCGCTGGCCGCGGCGGGGGCGGTGGTCCGCACCGAGTCGATGCGCTCGATCAGGCGGGCCATGGAGTACTACCTCGCCACGCTCGGCGCGGACGAGGGCCCCGACGTGTGGTCCATGGTGAGCGGCGACCTCCATCCCGCCCCGCCTGCGCACGATCGCCCGCGAGGCGCTGCGCGGGCGCGGCGACCACACACTGCCGCTCGTGTTCCTGCTGCTGGGGGAGAAGCTCAACCAGCGCATGCCCGCCGGGGCGCACGAGAGGGCGATCGAGGCGGGCCGCACCCTCGCGCGCGAGGTGGAGGATGTGATCGGCGACGGCGTGCTGCTGCATCCCCCGTTCCCCGCGCGTGGCGCCCAAGCACGGGCGCACGGTCGGGCGCCCGTGGATGATCCTGCCGGTGGCGGCGTTCAACCTGATGGGCCTGCCGGCCACGGTGATACCGCTCGGGCTCAACCCCGACGGGCTGCCGCTGGGCGTGCAGGCCGTGGCCGGGCGGGACCGCGACCACGTGTCGATCGCCGTCGCGATCGAGCTGGAGCGCGTGTTCGGGGGCTGGGTGCCGCCGCGGTGAGCGACTGGCTGGCCGACATGCGGCTGTCCTACGACCCGGGCCACCTCGACCTGCGCGACCTCGAGGAGACGTGGCTGGCGCAGCTGCAGGCGTGGATGGGCGAGGCGCGGGAGCGCAAGCTGCCTGAGCCGAACGCGATGGTGGTGGCAACCGCCGTCCGCCGACGGCATCCCCGTCGGCGCGCACGGTGCTGCTCAAGGGCCTCGACGAGCGCGGCCTGGTCTTCTTCACGAACCTCCAGTCGCGCAAGGGGACGGGAGCTGGCGCGAGAACCCGCGTGCGTCGGCCGTGCTCACCTGGCTCGAGCTTCAGCGCCAGGTGCGCGTCGAGGGCGCGGTGGAGATGGTCGGCGCCGAGGAGTCCGACGCGTACTTCGCCTCACGGCCGCACGGCTCGAAGCTGGCGGCGCTGGCCAGCCCGCAGTCCCGGGTGATCGAGAGCCGCGCGGAGATGGAGAGCGCGTGGGCCGAGCTGGCCGAGCGCTACCCGGAGGGCAGCCGAGGTGCCGCGTCCGGAGTGGTGGGGAGGAATGCGCCTGGTGCCCGAACGAGCGTGGAGTTCTGGCAGGGCCACCCCGACCGGCTCCACGACCGCCTGCGCTTCCGCCACACGGTCGGGGAGTGGGTCGTGGAGCGGCTGGCGCCGTAGTGCGCGCCCGCCGCCAGTTCGAGGGCGGCGCGGCTCTTCCGCACGGCCTCCTCGTCAACGACGCCCTGACCTGGCGGCGTCGTTGCCTCGTGGATCTGCGTCGGGCGGTGTCGTGGTGCTGCTGTTGTTCTCCTCCATATAGGTCGCCTACCCGTTCACTCCCGGCGCGACGCATCGGCCTCCACTGGCGCAGGATCGCCGACGGGTGGATCGGTGGCGCGACCACCACGCGGGCGCGAGCGTCTGAGTCGAGCAGTCGGGCCGCGCTCGCTTGGTCACCGGGAGTCGAGCGGCCTCGATCCCCTGCGACGACGGTGGTCGACCGAGGCTGCTCACCACACGCTTACTTCTGGCCCGACGCCGAGGCCGGCATGGCCGAGCTCCACCGCGTGACGGCACCGGACGGCCGGTGTCTGTGTGGCGATCCAGCCCCGCGAGGCGATGGAGGCGACCGGCACGGCCCGCTCCTCGAGCTTGACGGTGACTTGCACGCGCTATTGGGGGGCAGACTTCGCGGCGGTCGAGGTGCCGGCTGGCCGAAGAGCTACCGGCGGCCGAGCTAGCGCTCGGCTTCGGCGCCGCTCCGTGCGCCGTCCTCGCCTCGTCCCGGCGGCCTCCTCGTTCGAGGCCCGCGTCTGCGTGGCTGGCTCCCACAGGTGGCAGCCCCTGCACCCCGCGGCCGCCCGCCGCAGCCCGGTCATCGTTCGTGCTCCATTTGGGCACGAACTCCGCGGCGCTCATATGAATTCGGGTAGAGGGTCATGCCGCCGTCCACGAACAGCGTCGTCCCCGGTCACGTACTCCGCCTCGGGGCCCGCGAGCCAGGCGATCGCCGCGCGATCTCCTCGGGCTCTCCCAGCCGGCCCAACGGGATCTGCTCCTCCTGCTCGCGGCGCTTCTCGGGGTCCTCGATCAGCTCCCGGTTGATCGGCGTGAGGATCGCGCCGGGCGCCACGGCCGCGACCCTCACCTCCTCGGGCGCCAGCTCGCGGGCGATCGTCTCGCCGAAGAGCTTCAGCCCGCCCTTGCTCGCGCAGTAATGCGCGAACCCCGGCCACGGGATCACCTCGTGCACGCTCGACACGTTCACGATCACCGCCGGGCCGCGGCCCGTCGGGCAGCCGGCGCACCAGCTCGCGGGAGCAGAGGAAGGGGCCGGTGAGGTTCACGGCCAGCACGCGCTGCCACTCCGGCGAGCGGCATGTCCGCCAGCTCGTATGGGGCCTCCACGCCGGCGTTGTTCACGAGCAGGTCGACGGGCCCGCCGAGCGCCTCCTCGGCCTCTCGAAGAGCGCGGCGACCGCTCTCGGAGGACACGTCGCGCCTCCACGGGCCGGGGCCGCCGATCTGGGCGACCACCTCGTCGGCGGGCGCGCGGTCGCCGATGTAGTTGACCGCGACTGCGGCGCCGTCAGCGCCGAGCCGCAGCGCGGTGGCGCGGCCGATGCCGGTCGCCGCGCCCGTGACTATCGCGCGGCGACCGGTGAGCACGATTCCGTGGTTTGCGTCAGGTCTGGCGCTCGAGGTCGGCGACGCGCTCGCGCTCCTCGGCGGCGCGCTCCTCGGCGCGACCTGGCTCTCCTTGGCGTCGCCCTTGCGCTCTTCGTTCCGGCCCTCGCGGCGCAGCGACGGGTCGTCCGCCAGGTCGCCGGCGGCCTTCTTGGCCCGTCCTGTGATCTTGTCGATGATGCTCATGTATTCGTCTCCTGTTCTAACCGGGTCCAGTCCGGGTTACCCGTCGCGGCAGGGACTTAACGCGGCCGCCGCCTGGCGCCGCGCGCCCTTCCAGCTGCCGTAGGCGGCGAAGATGTCGCGCAGCGGCGGGAAGCTCGGGATCCGCCGCGGCGATCTGCTGGTAGTCCACCATCAGCAGGCGCTCGGGCGCTCGCCCAGCTGCCTGGCCGCCTCGCGGATGCCGGCGAGCACCTCCGCGGGACTGACGCTGGGCTCGGCGCCCTCGCGCTTGGCCTGGCGGGAGAAGACGCCCGCGGCCGTGCCCTTGGTCCCCGGCTCGTCGCACGGCTCGGACTGGCCGCGGCCGGCGCCGATCAGCAGGTGGCAGTGCGGGCAGCGCACGGGCTCGCGGGGCCAGGCCTGCCGGCGCCGGCTTCCACGAGCAACTGGCAATGCGGGCAGAAGCCCCCGCGTTGTCCTCGCGGCTTCCATGCGGTCCCCTGATTGACCCGAAAGGCGCAAGCGCAAACCCAAACGGGGGAGGCACGTTCGGTTCGACGTCGTGGCTCTCCAAAGCGTCCATCACCACGCGCGCGAGAGCCTCTGTGTTTGATCGCTCGGGAGAAAGCTTGAAGGTGCAGTTGAGAAAAAGTGCGCGCATGTTCGACTGCTGCCCGCCGATCGGGGTAAGTTCCAGCAGATGGCCGACACCGGCTTCCCCGGCACCGACGCCCAGTTCGACTTCAGCCGCGCCCGCCGCAGGCGCGCGCTCTCACGGCTGGCGCACCGCCTGCGCGGCGAGCCGAGCGACGTGAACCTGATCCTGCCGTTCGAGGAGGTCGTGGAGGCGCTCGGCCGCGGGTGGGAGAAGAGCCTCGGCCTGCAGACGATCGACCTGGACTCGATCGTCGGGACCGTGGACCGCGGGCGGGAGTTCGACCGCAGCTTCAGGCCGACGAAGGGCAGGCTGCGCACCCGCTGGGAGCGGATCGCGGCGGCGCAGCGCCGTGGAGAGTCGATGCCGCCGATCGACGTGTACCGGATCGGGGAGGTGCACTTCGTGAAGGACGGCCACCACCGCGTGTCCGTCGCGCGCGCGCTGGGGCACAATGATCGACGCCTACGTGACCGAGGTGATCACGCGGTCGGTGCGGGCGCGACATCACCCTCGCCGACCTACCGCTGAAGAGCCACGAGCGGGTGTTCTTCGAGCGCGTGCCGCTGCCCGAGGACGCGCGTGGGCGGATCCCGCTGTCGGACCCCGAGGACTACGGGGAGCTGGCCGAGAGCGTGGAGGCGTGGGGCTTCCGCGTGATGCAGGGGCACGGGGAGTGGATGTCGCGCGACGAGGTGGCGGAGGCCTGGTTCCGCGACGAGTACGCGCCGGTGATCGAGATGCTGCGCGAGGCGGATCTGATCGGCAAGCGCTCGGAGACCGAGGCCTACATGCGGGTCACGCTGCGGTGGCGGCTGCTCCGAACCCACGAGTGGGACGAGGAGATGATTCAGCGGGTGCGGGAGCAGATCGAGCATCCGTCGTGGGAGGACACGCAGATCCGCAAGCTGCGCAAGGACCTGCGCTAGGCGCTCCAGAGGGGGCGAACTCGGGAGCTCCGTGACCTCTTCCACCACATGGGTGGAAAAGTCACCACGGCGGAACAGAAGATGGCCTGGTTCGCGACCCGGGCGCAGGAACGTGACCCGGGCGGAGCTGCTGGGCGCGGGAGTGAGCTCCGCATGATCGACCGGCGGATCGAGAAGGGCTCGTTGATCCCGGAGTACGAAGGCGCGTACCGGGTCGGCCACTGCGCCCCGTCGCGGGAGGCGGCCTACATGGCGGCTACGAAGGCGGGTGGCGACGGCTCGTTCATCAGCGGCCGCCCGGCGGGCCATGCGCTGGGGCTGGTGAAGGGAGCGTCCCCGAGCCGGAGTTGGTCTCAGAGCGCCGGCTGAAGATCCGTGGACTCCGCTGCACGCGCGCGGGCAAGCTGGCTCGGGAGGACACGATGCGCTGGAACAGCATCCCCATCACCAGCCCCCCGCGAACGCTGGTCGACCTGGCGGCAGTCATGAGCGCGGAGGCGCTCGCGCGCGCCTGCCACGAGGCGGGCGTCGCTACGGCACCAAGCCCCGGCACGTCGAGGCGGTGCTCAAACGCAAGCCCAACGCCAAAGGCGCCGCGAAGCTGCGCGCGATCCTCTCCGGCGAGCAGAAGGTCACCCTCTCCAAGCTCGAGCGAAGGTTCCTCCAGCGACTGAAGGAGGCCGCGCTGCCCCTGCCCCAGACAAACGTCGTCGCGGGCACAAGCGCGTCGATTGCCGCTGGCCCGAGCACCGGCTCACGGTCGAATCAACGTTCACCTTCCACAACTCCCGCGTCTCCTGGGAGGGCGACTACAGCGCGAACGCGAAGCCAGGGACAGGGGCGACGAGTTCCGCCGCTTCACCTGGACCGATGTGTACGAGGACCCCGCCTACATGCTGCGCGAGCTGGCGGACCTCCTGAGGGTCGGAGAAGTTCCACCACATAGGTGGAACTTCTAACGCAGCGAGCCGCGTAGGCGCTCAGGTTGCCGTCCTTGGGGTCGAACAGCTTCACCCTCGTGGCGTTCACCCACAGCTCCGCCTCCTGGCCCTCCTGGGCCTTCGACGCCGGATCGAGGCGCGCCACGATCGCCCCTTCCGCGCCGCCGCCGGGCACCTCGCCCGCGCCCGAGTCCTCGGCCAGCTCGCGCAGCTCGTCGGACTCGATCGCCTTGTCGCTCGGCTGGGAAGTGCACGTACAGCTCCGACCCCATGGACTCCATCACGTCGATCTTCGCCTTGAAGGTGGCGCCGCGGTGCTTCGCCTCTCCCACCAGCGCCGCGTCCTCGAAGTCCTCCGGGCGGATGCCCGCGATCACGTCGCCCTTCGCGTCGCCCACGTCGCCGGGCACCGCACGTCCACCATCGGCAGCTTGAGCGTGTCGCCTTCGACGGTGGCCGGCATGAAGTTCATGGCCGGTGACCCGATGAAGCCGGCCACGAACAGGTTCTTCGGGTCGTTGTAGAGCTCCATCGGCGAGCCCACCTGCTGCAGCACGCCGGCGCGCATCACCGCCACCCGGTCGCCGAGGGTCATGGCCTCGGTCTGGTCGTGGGTCACGTAGACCGTGGTGGTGCCGAGGCGCTGCTGGATCCGCGAGACCTCGGTGCGCATCTGCACCCGCAGCTTGGCGTCGAGGTTCGACAGCGGCTCGTCCATCAGGAAGGCCGAGGGGTCGCGCACGATCGCGCGGCCCATCGCCACGCGCTGGCGCTGACCGCCGGAGAGGTTCGCCGGCTTGCGGTCGAGGTGTGCTGGAGGTCGAGGATCTCCGCCGCCTCCTCGACCTTCTTGTCGATCTCCTCCTTGTCGACCTTGGCGAGCTTGAGCGCGAAGCCCATGTTCTCGCGCACGGTCATGTGCGGGTAGAGCGCGTAGTTCTGGAACACCATCGCGATGTCGCGGTCCTTGGGCGCCTTCTGGTTCACCACCTCGCCGCCGATCTTCAGCTCGCCCTCGGTGATGTCCTCGAGCCCGGCGATCATGCGCAGCGCCGTGGACTTGCCGCAGCCCGACGGGCCGACGAGGATCACGAACTCGCCGTCCTCGATGGTCAGGTCCATGTCCCGCACGGCCTCGTAGCCGTCGGGATAGCGCTTGGTGACTTTGTCCAGAACGATGTCGGCCATTGCGATTGCCTCCTTGGCTTATCCCTTGACGGCGCCCGCCGTGAGCCCGGCCACGATGCGGCGCTGGAAGATCAATACGAGAATGATGATCGGGACCGTCACGACCATCGCGGCCGCGGCGATCACCCCGGTGGGATCCTCGAACTGCGAGGCGCCCGTGAAGAACGCGAGCGCGGCGGGAACCGTGCGCGCGGCGTCGGTCGACGTGAGCGTGGTGGCGAAGAGGAAGTCGTTCCACGCGAAGATGAAGACGAGGATGGCGGCCGTGAAGACACCCGGCGCGGCCAGCGGGACGATGATCATCCTGAAGGCCTGGAACGGGGTCGCGCCGTCCACCTGCGCCGCCTGCTCCAGCTCCCACGGGATCTCCCTGAAGAACGCCGACAGCGTGTAGATCGCCAGCGGCAGGGTGAAGGTCATGTAGGGGATGATCAGGCCGAGCCAGGTGTCGAACAGGCCGATCGCGCGCCACATGTCGAACAGCGAGCCGACGATCGAGATCGGCGGGAACATCGCCACCGCGAGCGCGCCGGAGAGGATCACCGTCTTGCCCGCGAAGTCCAGCCGCGACAGCGCGTAGGCCGCCATCGCCGCGAGCACGATCGAGATCAGCGTCGCGATGGCCGCGATCCCGAGCGAGTTCACCAGCGCCGCGTTGAAGATGTCCTCCTTGAAGATCGTCTCGTAGTTGTCGAGCGTCACGCCGCCGGTGGGTGGGAACTTCCGGTCCGCGATGTCCGCCGGCTCCTTGAGCGAGAGCGAGGCGATCCACACCACCGGGATGAGCGCGTAGAGCAGGACCACCAGGATCCCGATCGACCAGAGCACCTTCTCCTTCGCGGTGTGTGCCATCGCCTAGACCTCTCCCCTCTGCTGGGCGGTGCTGGTGCCGAGCGCCTTCACGAAGAAGACCGCGATCAGGATCACGAAGATGAAGATCAGCACCGAGATCGCCGACCCGAGGCCCAGGTTCAGCCGGTTGATCAGCACGTTGTAGCCCAGGATCGAGACCACCTCGGTGTCGTTGGCCCCCAGCGTCTGGATGTAGACCGAGTCGAACAGCCGGAACGCGTCCAGGGTGCGGAACAGCAGCGCGACGAGGATCGCCGGCTTCATCAGCGGCAGCGTGATCCGGACGAAGCGCTGGACCGTGGACGCGCCGTCCACCTTCGCCGCCTCGTGCAGCTCGTCCGGGACCAGCGCGAGCCCGGCGAGCAGCAGCAGCGCCATGAACGGCGTGGTCTTCCAGACCTCGGTGAGGATGATCACGATGAACGAGCCCTGGCGGTCGCCCAGCGGGTCGGCGGTGTCGGAGATCAGCGGCAGGCCCTGCACGAAGCCGGTGGTCGGGTCGAACGCGAACTTCCACGCGAACGCCGCCACCACGGTCACGATCCCGTAGGGGATCAGGATGCCCGCGCGCACGGCGCCGCGGCCGAAGATCGCGCGGTGCATGACCAGCGCGATGGCCATACCGAGCACCAGCTCGATCGACACGGAGAAGACGGTGATCACGAGCGTGTTGAAGACGTCCGTCCACCAGGTGCTCGACGTGAGCACGTCGGTGTAGTTCGAGAGGCCGACGAACTCCTTGTCGTCGGGGAAGCGCAGGTCGAACTTCTGCAGCGAGAGGTAGACCGCGTACCCGATCGGATAGCCCGTCACGACGAGCATCGCGATCACCGCGGGCGCGCACAGCTTCCAGGCCAGGTTGCGCTCGGCCTTGTGGCGGTCGGTGACGCCCGCCGGCGGCGCCTTTGCGGTGGCGGCCTCCATCAGAAGATCTTCCCCTCGGCCGCCTTGTCGAGCCGGTCCTTGAGCTCCTCCAGCACGTTCTTGGGCTCGATCGACTCGGGCGGGTGGAACGTCTTCTGGATCGCCAGCGAGATGTCGCTGTACGCGGGGCTCACCGGTCGCGGCGCGCCGTCGTCGAGCGTCTCGCGCATGAGCGAGGCGAACGGGAACGCCTTCTTCACCTTCGGGTCGTCGTAGAGGGCCTCGGTGGTGGGCGCGAGGCCGCCGAGCGAGGTGATGGTGGTCTGGGCCTCGGGCGAGGCGAGGCACTCGGCCGCCTCGAACGCCAGGTCCGGGTTCTTGGAGTGCTTGCTCACGCCGAGGTTGAAGCCGCCGAGGGTCACGTGGCTCGGCTCGTCGGCCTTGACCCTCGGCCAGCGCGCCCACCCGATCTTGTCCTGGAAGCCCTTGACCTCCTCCGCGGCCGCGAAGACGAAGCTGTAGTTCACCTGGTAGCTGGAGCGGCCCGACTCGAATCCCTGCCGGGCCTGGTCCTCCTGGTTGTTGGACATGCCCGCGGGGGCGGCGGACGACTTGGCGAGGCGCGAGACGATCTCCGCGGCCTTCAGGGTGGTCTCGTCCAGCTGGGGCTCGCCGTCCTTGTCGATCAGGCTGCCGCCGCCCGATGCCACCAGCGAGTTGATCCACACCACGAGGCCCTCGTAACGGGCGGCCTGCACCTCGATGCCGGTCTTCTCCCGCTCGGCGTCATCGATCATGTCGTCCCAGGTGAAGTCCTCGGGCGGCTTCTTGACCTTGTCCTTGCGGTAGAAGAGCAGCTGGCCGTTGGTGGTGAACGGCGTGGCCCAGATCTTGCCCTGGTACTGGACGGTCTCCTGGGGCCCCTGGAGCCGGCCCTCGAGCGCCTTCTGCCCGCGCGCGCCCGGCCACTCCCTGATCCAGCCCGCCTCGGCGAACTCCGCCGTCCACGGGATGTCCATGCTCAGCAGGTCGATGTCGGTGTCCTCGGCCGCGAGCCGCCGGGCCATCAGCTCGCGCTGGGCGTCGGCGGTGCGGGGGAGGGGCACGTAGCTGATGCTGTAGCGCCCGCCCGCCTTCTTGTTGCAGCCCTCGATCGCCTCCGGGAAGCCGACCTCGTTGGCCGCGTAGAGGGTCACGCGCTTGCCGCTGCCCCCGGTCTCCTCGGACGAGAAGCCGCAGCCCGGGGCGACCGCCAGCGCGAAGAACGCCACGATCGCCAGGGCTTTCCTCACTGTCCCTCCTCCACTCGGGAAAAGGACTACCCGCCGGTCCTAATCCCTAATCACGCGGCTATGCGGACGCCGCCTGCTCCTCGTGCACGCCCTCGCAGATCTCCTCGACGACCTTCTCGCAGAACGCGGGCAGATCGTCGGGGTTGCGGCTGCTCACCAGCCCGGCGTCCACCACGACCTCCTCGTCGACCCACTCCGCGCCGGCGTTGCGGAGGTCGGTCTTCACGCTGGGGTAGGAGGTGATCGTCCGTCCGCGCAGCACGTCGGCCTCCACGAGCACCCAGGGGCCGTGGCAGATCACGCCAACCGGCTTGCCCGCCTCGAAGAAGGCCCGCACGAACGCGACCGCGTCCTCGTCCGCGCGCACGAAGTCGCCGTTCGCCACCCCTCCGGGCAGCACGAGGCCGTCGTAGGAGGACGCGTCGGCGTCGGCGACGGTGGTGTCCACGTCGAAGGTGTCGGCCTTGTCGAGATGGTCGAAGCCCTGGATCTGGCCCTCCTCGAGGGACACCAGCTCCGGCTTCCCACCGGCCTCCTCGACGGCCCTCCACGGCTCGGTCAGCTCGACCTGCTCCACGCCGTCGGTGGCCAGGAACGCGACGCGCTTTCCCTCCAGCTTGTCACTCATATTGTCCTCCTCTGATTGGATTCGGCTTCCGGCTACCCGGTTGCGCAGTCCGCGAACGCCGTTACATCGCGTTTCGGCCCCCATGCCACGGGTAGCGCGCCAACAGAGCGACTGTGCAAAACACCTGATGATCGAGATCGAGATCGGGATCGTACGAACCGACCTCTGCCTCCGGGTCCCCGCCTCGGAGGACAGCCTGCCGCTCGTGCGGCAGGCCCTGCGCTCGGTCGGCGAGACCGTGGATGCCGACCTCGACGCGCTCGAGGACGCCGAGCTGGCCGTGACCGAGGCGATGGCGAACGCCGTGGAGCACGCCTACGGCGAGGGCGAGGGAGAGGTCCGCGTGCTGCCTCGGCCGGACGAGTCGAGCCTGATCGTCACGGTGAGCGACGACGGCGGGGGCATGCCCGCGGAGGTGCGCCGCCGCAGCGAGGGCCGGGGCTACGGGCTGTCGATGATCGAGGGGATCGCCACCAGCTCGAGATCGAGGCGGCGACGGCACCGACGTGCACATGACCTTCCCGATGGGCCGGCCGGTGGCCGAGACCGTGGACGGCGCGGTGCCGGGCATCGATCCCACCGAGCGGATGGTGCGCCGGCTGGTGGCGGTCGTCGCCGCCCAGCTGGACATGCCGAGCGACCGCGTGGTGGAGGCGCTGCTGGTGGCCGAGCTGGTGGCCCGGAACGCGCTGCGCTACCTGACCGGCGACCCCGCGCAGGTGAGCCTCGCGCGGCCGGCGGCGGCTTCGAGCTGCGCGTGGGCCCGCTCGAGGAGGGCGGCGCCCAGGCCGCCGTTGACGACTCCGACGTGCCGGTCGTCGGGCGCGTCATCGCCGAGCTGTCAGACGAGCACCGCCACCGAGCCCACCAACGGCGAGGAGCGCCTGATGGTTCGGTTCAGCTGATCTCGGCCGGCTCGGCCACGACGTCGAGCTCGGACTCAGCGCCGGTCAGTTCGAACACCCGCGCGACCCGGCGCGGGCCCTGGACGACCACCAGCCGCCGCCCGGCCTCGCTGAGCTCCTTGATTGAGCTGCAGCAGCAGCCGCAGGCCGCTCGAGTCGAGGAAGCTCACCTCGCGCAGGTCGACCGCCACCGTGCCCTCGCTGGCTCCGATCGCCTCGCGCAACCGCTCCCGGCATCCTCGACGGTGGAAAGGTCGATCTCGCCCGATAGCGAGGCCAGCCTTCCAAAAGGCTCGTCGGTCGTGGTCAGGTCTAAGAGGCCCATGGGGGCCGCAAGCCTACTCAGCGGCTTCGCGCGGCGCGAGTTGGATCGTGTCCGCGGCGCCGGTGATCCCGGCCTCCAGTTCCCGCGAGCGCTCGAGCTCGGAGTTCAGCTGCGCTCCCAGCAGCAGCGCGATGTTCGTGATCCACAGCCAGACGAGGAAGCTGACGACGCCGCCGAGCGTGCCGTAGGTCTTGTCGTAGGAGCCGAAGTTGCCCACGTAGAGGGCGAACAGCGCCGAGGCCACCCCCCACACCGCCAGCGCCAGGAGGCTGCCGGGCGTGACCCAGCGGATGCCGCGCAGCCGGACGTTCGGTGCGACGTAGTAGAGCAGTGACGTCAGCGTCAGGAGCACGAGCGCGAGCACCGGCCACTTGGCTAGCTGGTAGATGTCGACGGCGGCGTCGCTGAGCCCGACAGCGTCGCCCACCGAGGTGGCCAGCGGCCCGCTGAGCACGAGCGCGACGGACGCGAGCGCCGCCAGCAGCACCATGGCCAGCGTGACCGCGATCTGGAGCGGCCGCAGCTTCCAGAACGGACGGCCCTCCTCGACCTCGTAGATCACGTTCGACGCGCGCATGAACGCGCCGACGAACCCCGACGCGCCCTAGATCGCGCCCGCCAGGCCGGCGAAGAAGAGCACGCCCGCCGTGCTGCGATTGGCGGTGATGCTCTCGATCGGGCCGCGGAAGGTGTCGGCGGCGCTCGACGGGCCGAGGTCGCTCACGATGTCGTTCAGCGCGTCGGTGGTGCCCTCGGGGTCGCCGAACAGGCCGACGATCGAGACGAGGGCGATCAGCGCCGGGAACAGGGAGAGCACGCCGTAGTAGGTGAGCGCCGCCGCCCAGTCCGTGAGGTTGTCCTCGCGGAACTCGCTGACGGTGCGCTTGAAGGTCTCTTTCACGTAACTCGTGGGTTATCCCGCCACACCGTTTGCGAACCGCCCACCGGGGAACGCCAGCTATATGGACGAGTCCGCGGGAGCCCTCGACCTCTTCCTGGAGGAGATCCGGGACTACCCCCTGCTCAGCAAGCACGAGGAGGTTGAGCTGGCGCAGCGCATCGAGCAGGGCGACCTCGAGGCCAAGGAGCGGATGATCAACTCCAACCTGCGCCTGGTGGTGTCGATCGCGAAGAAGTACCAGGGCCACGACATGAGCCTGATGGATTTGATCCAGGAGGGGATGTTCGGCCTGATCCGCGCGGCCGAGAAGTTCGACCACCGCAGGGGCTTCAAGTTCTCCACCTACGCCACGTTCTGGATCCGCCAGGCGATCCAGCGCGGGCTGGCGAACAAGGCGCGCACGATCCGTATCCCGGTGCACATCGGCCAGCTCGAGCGCCGGCTGGGCAAGGCCGAGCGCGAGCTTGTCCGGCCGGCTCGGCCGAGACGCTTCGGTCGCGGAGCTGGCCGAGGCCACCGAGCTGAGCGAGGACGAGATCACCGAGGTGCTCGACGCGCCTCGAGCCGTCACGAGCCTGGCGCGCCCCGTCGGCTCGGAGGACGACGGCTCGGAGCTGGGCGACGTGATCCCCGCGAACGACCCCGCGCCCTTCGACGAGGTGGAGTCCACGCTGCGCCGCGAGGCGCTCACGACGGCTCTCGAGCGGCTGCCCGAGCGCGAGCGCGAGGTGCTCCAGATGCGCTTCGGCATCGGCGGACGCCGCCACACGCCCCTGCGTGAGGCCGGCGCGGCACTCGGCCTGTCCTCGGAGGGGGTGCGTAAGCTCGAATCCCGCGCGCTTGCCCACCTTGCGCAGGAAGAGGAACTGCGGCAGCTCGACCCGGCTGCCTGATCACCCAACGGACGAGGAGGATCAAATGGAAGCGAGCACCAACAGCGGCGGCATCCTGAGCGAAGGGGCGCGCGACGAGCGCGACCAGGTCGTGGAGATGCTCAAGAAGGCGTACTGGATGGAGATCGAGACGGTGATGAGCTACATCGCGAACTCGATCAACCCCGACGGCATCCGCGCGCGCGAGATCATGGAGAGCCTGGATCAGGACATCCAGGAGGAGCTCGGGCACGCGCAGCAGTTCGGCAAGCGCATCAAGGAGCTCTACGGCGTGGTGCCGGGCTCTGAGGAGTTCAGCGCCGAGCAGAGCTACCTGCAGCCGCCCGAGGACCAGACCGACCTGATCCACATCGTGCGCGGCGTGATCGAGGCCGAGTCCGGCGCGATCGAGTTCTACAACCAGATCATCGAGTTCTGCGCCGACGTCGACCCGGTCACCGAGGACATGGTGATCACGATCCTCGCCGACGAGGAGGGCCACCGCCGGCTGTTTGAAGGGTTCTTGCGTGAGCTGGATAAGGACGTCGCCTAGAGAACCTCAAAGGGGGGCAAACATGCCCCCCTTTGCAACCCCCCTAACGGCTCCCGCTTCGCGGGACGCCTAGTTCTCCTCCCGTCCGCCCGCCTACTCGGCGGCCTCGCTCAGCTGCCCCAGCGCTCGCCGGATCAGGCGCGAGACGTGCATCTGTGACACCCCGACCTTTTCGGCGATCTCCGCCTGGGTGAGGTCGTCCTTGAACCGCAGCTTCAGGATCATCTGCTCGCGCTGGGGCAGCGCGCGGAACGCCGGCGCGACGGAGTTGCCCAGCTCCACCAGCTCGTAGCGGTCGTCCTCGGATCCGACCGTATCGCCAACCGTGCGGTCGCCGTCCTCGTCGTGGCCCATCGGCGCGTCGAGCGGCGTAGGTGAGTAGGCGCTCGACAGGTCCATCGCCTCGAGCACCTGCTCGAGGGTGAGGTCGGTGGCGTCCGCGACGTCCCGTGGCGTCGGCGCCCGGCCGAGCTTGGTGTAGAGCTTGTCGGTGGTCTTGGTGACCAGCAGCGTGTTCTCCTGAAGCGAGCGCGGCACCCGCATCGTCCAGCCCTTGTCGCGGAAGTGGCGCTTCAGCTCACCGAGGATGTTCGGCACCGCGTAGCGCACGAATGGGCCGGCGTCGGGGTCGTAGCGGTCGACGGAGTTGATCAGGCCGACCGTGGCCACCTGACGCAGGTCGTCCATCGGCTCGCCGGAGTTGCGATAGCGC
>CAWGUV010000004.1:0-217229 GCA_963825775.1 uncultured Thermoleophilaceae bacterium
CGACGCGCTCCCCGCCGCCGCCCTCCGCCGTCGGGACCTCCGAGCCGGCTTCCGGTGATCGGTGCGCTGGTGGCGGCTGTGGTCATCTTCCTGCTGATCCTCGGTCTGGCCGGCGGCGACGATGACGGCGGTGGCGGCGACGCGACGGAGGCCGCTCGCACCCAGGCAACCGAAACCGCGCCGGCGGGCGCCAAGCCCAAGCCCAAGCCGAAGCCCGCTCCCACGGGGGTGACCGTGCGGATAGCCCCCGACGGCCCCACGTACGCCTGCCTCGACACGGGGGACGGCACCGACCGGCTGTTCGAGGGCACGCTGGAGGAGGCGCGCACCTTCCGCAACGCGAAGGAGCTGCGTGTGAACCTCGGTCGCCGCTCGGCGGCGATCAAGGCCAATGGGAAGACAGTGAAGGTCGAGCAGACGCCCTGAGCCTCTGGGCCTGCGCGTGACGCGCGCCGGCGCGAAGGAGATCACCGAGGGCCCGAGGCCCTGCGCGTGAGCGCCCGCGCGGGCATCGTCATCACCGGCACCGAGGTCCTCACGGGACGGGTCCGGGACCGCAACGGCCCCTGGCTCTCGGATCGCCTGCTCGAGCTCGGCATCGAGCTCGCCCACATCACGATCTGCGGCGACCGCCCGGAGGACATGGAGGCGCAGCTGGCGTTCATGTCTGAGCAGGGGGTGGACCTGATCGTCACCAGCGGCGGCCTCGGCCCGACGGCGGACGACCTCACCCTGGAGGTGGTGGCCGGGTTCACCGGCCGCGAGCTGGCGCTCGACGAGGCGCTGGAGCAGCGGATCGCCGACATCCTCAGCCGCTCAGAAGCGCTGGCGCAACCTCGACTTCGAGGCGATCCGGGCGGCGAACCGCAAGCAGGCGCTCGTGCCCGACGGCGCGACGGTGATCGAGCCTGCCGGCACGGCCCGGGCATGGTGGTGCCCCCGCGCGACGGCGACGGCCCCACCGTGGTGATCCTGCCCGGCCCGCCGCGCGAGCTGCACCACATGTGGCACGTGGCCGTCGAGACGGATGCGTTCCGGGACGCCGTGGGCGCCACCGCGACCGAATACGAGCAGTCGATGCTCAGGCTGTTCGGCATCCCCGAGTCCGAGATCGCAGAGACGCTGCGCCACGCGGAGGGCAGATCGCGGGCTTCGGCGACCTCGAGATCACAACCTGCCTGCGGCGCGGCGAGGTGGAGGTGGTCGTGCGCCACGAGCCCTCGTCCGCGGAGGCGTGGGCCGCGCTCGAGGCGCTGATCGCCGACCGGCACGGCAACACGCTGTTCTCCACGGACGGGTCGACGGTCGACGAGCAGGTCGCCGGCTTACTCGATGGCCTGATGGTGGCCACGGCGGAGTCGTGCACCGGGGGCCTGATGGCCGCGCGGCTCACGGAGCGGCCCGGGTCCTCCGGATACGTGGCCGGCGGGACGGTGGCCTACGCGAACGAGGCGAAGACTGCGCTCCTCGGGGTGGATCCGGCGTTGATCGAGCGTTTTGGGGCCGTGTCACCCGAGGTGGCCGATGCGATGGCCGTTGGCGCTCTGGATCGGTTCGGCGCGGACGTCGCCATCGCCATCACCGGCATCGCGGGCCCGGACGGGGGCACTGAGGAGAAGCCGGTCGGGACGGTGTGCTGGTGCGCGAAGCGCGCAGACGGGGCGACATTGGCGCGCGACATCCGCATGCCGGGTGACCGCAACGAGGTGCGGGACCGCTCCACCACGGTAGGTATGCACCTGCTGCGGCGCCTTCTGCGCGGGGAAGAGTTCCCTGTGTGAGGCTGTTCCTGGCGCTTGACCTGCCGGACGATGTGCGGGCTGCGCTGGGCGGGTCGGCCAAGCTGCACGTGACGCTGCTGTTCCTTGGGGAGTCGGAGCCGTTCCCCATTCCTCCCGTCGTTGCCGACCTGCCGACGCCGGAGTTCTCGGTGAAGGGGGTGGTGGGCGTGCCGCGGCGGCGACCACGCCTGTTCGCGCTGGATCTCGAGGACGAGGGTGGTCGCGGGGCGGCGCTGCACGCCGCCGCGTGCGAGGCGCTGGACATCGAGGTGGAGCGCCCATTCTGGCCGCACGTCACGCTGCTGCGGGTGCGGCGCGGGCGCAAGCCGGAGGCACCGGCGCCACCGCCGCCGATCGAGCCGTTCGCCCCGGTCGCGCTGACGCTCTATCGCAGCCATCTGGGCGGGCCCCGCGGCTCGCGCTACGAGGTGCTGGAGCGCCAGCAGCTGTGAGAGCCTTGCGCGTATGAGGCGCGGCTTGATCTGTCTGATCGTTCTCGGCCTCGTGGGCGGCGCCCACGGCGGCGGCGAAGCTCCGGCAAACGCCCAGGGCTTTCAGCCGTCGTGCTCGGCCGCTACGAGCCGCATCGATGGAGGGAAGTACGACACCGCCTTTCGGCTGCGCTGCAACTTTCGCGTCTTGAGCTTCCGTGTCCGCACCAGCAGGGACATCGCGAAAGTCGGGCGAACAGTCACTCTGATCCGCCCTGATCCGGAGGACCGGCTGCGCTGCGGCCGCCCTGCGCGCAGGCTGATGCGCTGCCGGGGCGAAGTCGGTCGGGACGTCCTCATCAAGGGCCGGTTGGCGGTGCGCGGCGATCCATGCTCGGCAAGACGGCTCCGTACGTTCTTCCGTGCCGAGGGCGGGGCCGACTGCGACCCGCCCGGCGTGCCGTGTATCGATATCGCCTATTCCGCGAGCGCCCGAGACAAGAGCCCGAGCGGCTGCTAGTCACAGATCGTTACTTGCCCGTCGCAAAGCTGTCGCACGCGGGTGCCCAACCCGTCCGATCCCGCTCCTAGTCTGCTTCCACCAGAACTTCGGAGGCAACTCGATGACCGAGAAGGAACAGGAAAAGGCCGCCAAGGCCCGTGACGCCGCGCTCACCAGCGCGATAACCCAGATCCAGCGCGAATTCGGCGAGGGATCGATCATGAAGATGGGCGACGAGGCCTTCAAGGTCGCGGTCGCGGCGATCCCGACCGGCGCGCTGTCGCTGGACCTCGCGCTCGGGGTCGGCGGGCTGCCGCGAGGCCGGGTGGTCGAGATCTTCGGCCCCGAGGCCTCGGGCAAGACAACGCTTGTCTACCACGTGCTCGCCGAGGCGCAGAAGAAGGGCGGCATCTGCGCGTTCATCGATGCCGAGCACGCGATGGACCCCGAGTACGCCAAGCGGATCGGGGTCGACGTCGACGAGCTGCTGGTCTCGCAGCCCGATCACGGCGAGCAGGCGCTCGAGATCGCCGACCTGCTGATCCGGTCCGGCACCATCGACGTGGTGGCGATCGACTCGGTCGCGGCGCTCACCCCGAAGGTCGAGCTCGAGGGGGCGATGGGCGACCAGTCCGTCGGTCTCCAGGCGCGCATGATGAGCCAGGCGATGCGCAAGCTCGCCGGCAACCTCAACCGGGCGAACACGCTGTGCGTGCTCACCAACCAGATCCGCGAGAAGGTGGGCGTGATGTTCGGCTCGCCGGAGACGCAGCCCGGCGGCCGTGCGCTCAAGTTCTACTCCTCCCAGCGCCTGGACATCCGCCGCATCGAGACCCTCAAGGAGGGCACCGAGGCGGTCGGCAACCGGGTGCGTGTGAAGGTGGTCAAGAACAAGGTGGCGGCGCCGTTCCGTCAGGCCGAGTTCGACATCGAGTACGGCCAGGGCATCTCCACCGAGGGCTGTCTGATCGATCTCGGGATCGAGCACGACATCGTCACGAAGTCCGGTTCGTTCTTCTCCTACGGGGAGGAGCGCCTGGGCCAGGGACGCAACAACGCCAAGGGCTACCTGCGGGAGAACCCCAAGATGGCCAAGGAGATCGAGACGAAGATCTACGAGGCCGTGGGGGTCGAGCAGAACGCGGTGCCCGTGCCGCTCGCGGTGGCCGACGCGGATGCGGCTCCCGACGCGGAGCCCGAGGAGGAGAAGGCCGCGTAGACGGATGGCGCTGCCCGAGAAAGAGCGCGCAGTCCAGCTGGCGTACCGGGCGCTGTCCTCGCGCGACCGCACGGTCGTGGAGATGCGCACGTGGCTGGAACGCAAGCGCGTCGCGCCCGAGGGGATCGATCACGCGGTCCACGAGCTCACGGCGGCCGGGTTCCTGGACGACGCGCGTTTCGCTGAGCGCTACGCGGAGGACAAGCGCAACCTCGACCAGTGGGGGGCGGAACGGATCCGGCTCGCCCTGCTGCGGCGCGGGGTGCCGGCGGAGATCGTCGAGGGGATCACGGCTGGCCGGGAGCGGGAGTCCGAGCTAGATGCGGCGCTCGACCTCCTGGCACAGCGAGTTGCGCCGCCAGACAGCGAGCGCGACCGCGACAAGGCGTGGCGATTGCTCGTCCGCAAGGGCTATGAGCCCGACCTGGCCTACGACGCCGTGCGCGCCCACGGCGCCCGGCGCGCGGCCTGAACGCCCGTTCCCGCGATGTTGCGAGATCGTCGCGGCGGGGCTACGCTGGTGGCGACGGCCACAATGGCCGCCGCGAGACACCTGAACCCAGATTTCTTTTGGCTTGATTGACGCGGAAAGCACCATCAATCCCCTTCCGGCACCACTGACCCACAAACCCTTGAACTAACGAAGTGCCGCGCGCCCCGGAAGCGCGCGACCGCAAAGCAGCCCCTGTGTTCTCGCGGACGCCGAGTCGGCCGTCCCCATGAGAACGAGCCCGGCCCCGTCCGGGGGAGGAGACTGCGACATGGAGATTCTGCTTGCGGCTCTTGTTTCTGCAGGGGTGTCCGCGCTGGTCGTCGTGCTCGCGCTCCGGCTCCGCGGCCCCGCGGTGGCGGGACCCGCGGGCACAACCGGCCCGGCCCGGCCCGCCCCCGATGGCGACCACGAGGCCGAACCCCGCGCCCGCTCCGCGCCGAAGGGGCGCCGTCGCGACGACCTCGAGGCTGAGCTGCGTGCACGCCGTGAGGAGGTGGCGCGGCTCGAGGAGCGCCTGCGCGCGAAGGAGAAGGCGCTCGAGGAGCGCGAGCGCGTGCTCGCCGACAGGGACCGCAACCTCGAGGAGGGCACGGCCCGCCTCAAGGACTCCAAGCGCCAGCAGGTGCGCGAGCTGGAGCGCGTGTCGGGTCTGAGCGCGGGCCAGGCCAAGCAGATTCTCCTGCGCGAGCTCGAGGACGAGCTGCGCCACGACAGCGCCCGGCTGATTCGCCAGGTGGAGGAGGAGACCCGCCACGACGCCGACCGCCGCGCGCGCAGCATCCTCGCCACGTGCATGCAGCGGATGGCGGGCGGTCACGCCGTCGAGACGACCGTCTCCGTCGTGGAGCTGAAGTCCGACGAGCTGAAGGGCCGCATCATCGGCAGGGAGGGGCGCAACATCCGCACGCTCGAGACACTCACCGGGATCGACTTCATCATCGATGACACGCCGGGCGCGGTGCTGCTCTCGGGCTTCGACGGCGTTCGGCGCGAGGTGGCTCGCATCACGCTCGAAAAGCTCCTCCAAGACGGCCGCATCCATCCCGCTCGGATCGAGGAGGCGTTCGCGCAGGCGACTACGGAGCTCGACCGCCACATCGCCGAGCTGGGCGAGCAGGCCGCTTACGAGGCCGACGTCGGCACCCTGCATCCCGAGCTGATCAAGCTGCTCGGCCGCCTTCGCTTCCGCACCAGCTACGGGCAGAACGTGTTGGCCCACTCGATCGAATGTGCGCGCCTGGCCTCACTGCTGGCGGCCGAGCTCGGCGCGAACCCCAAGACCGCCGCGCGCGCCGCGCTGCTGCACGACATCGGCAAGGCGGTCTCACACGAGGTCGAGGGCCCGCACGCGCTGGTCGGTGGCGAGTTCGCGCGCCGCTACAAGGAGACCGAGGCGGTGGCGCACGCCATGGAGGCTCACCACAACGAGGTCGAGATGAAGACGATCGAGGCCGTGATCGTGCAGATCGTGGACTCGGTCTCGGGCGCGCGGCCGGGAGCGCGCGGCGAGTCGCTGGAGAGCTACGTCAGCCGCCTGCACGAGCTGGAGGAGATCGCGGAGCGCCAGGAGGGGGTCGAGAAGGTCTACGCCATGCACGCCGGCCGCGAGATTCGCGTGATCGTCCGGCCCGAGGACGTGGACGACGACGCCGCGGCGATGCTGTCACAGAAGATCGCGCGCGAGGTCGAGCAGGAGCTGGACTTCCCGGGGCAGATCAAGATCACGGTCATTCGCGAGAGCCGCGCCACCGACTACGCGAAATAGCCGTGGCGCCCCTCACCCGACTGCTCACGTGGCGGGGCCTGGACTTTCCGCGGATGGAGTTCGCCGAGGTCGCGCTGGGACCGGACGGCCTGTCCGCACGTGGGGTCCAGGTCGGGACCTCCGGGGTCGCGCAGGGGGCTGAGGACGGGGAAGCGGTCGACGTTCCCGGCCGTTACCGGTTGGACTACGAGCTGGAGACCGACCCCGACCTGGTGACCACGCGCATCGCCCTGACGGCTCGCACCGAGGACGGGGAGCGCAGCCTGGACCTCACGCGAGCCGGGGACGGGACCTGGAACGCGGATACCGGCCTGCCCGATCTGTCGGGGGCGCTGGATTGCGATCTCGGCCTGAGCCCGCTCACGAACTTCATGCCGCACCAGCGTGAGGGCATCACGCGCGGTGGTGAGGCGAAGGAGTTCGTGATGGCGTGGATCGCCGTGCCGAGCCTCGCGGTCCACCGGTCCGAGCAGCGCTACGAGCCGATCGATGCCACCACGGTGCGCTATGTCGGCCGCCACCGTTCGTTCGAGGGAGAGCTCGAGCTCGACGAGGACGGCTTCGTGGTGCGCTATCCGGGCCTCGGAGAGCTGGTCTAGGGCGGTACGGTTGCGGCGATGAAGCACTACCACTTGACCACCTTCGGGTGCCAGATGAACGAGCACGACTCGGAGCGGATGAAGGGCATGCTCGAGTCCCTTGGCTACGCGGAGGCGCCGGAGCGCGCGGCCGCCGACCTGATCCTGTTCAACACCTGCTCGATCCGCGAGAAGGCGGACACACGGCTGGTGGGCCACCTGGGCGAGGCGCACCGCCTCAAGCGTGAGGACCCGTCGCGGGTGGTGGGCGTGGGCGGCTGCTGGTCGCAGTCGATGAAGGAGAAGGTGTTCGAGCAGTTCCCGTTCGTGGACGTGGCGTTCGGCCCCGGCCAGGTGCACCGGCTCGCCGAGTTCCTGAACAGCGACAGCCTCAGCGCCCAGGGCTACTTCGAGTTCGAGGGCTTCACCGGCCACCTGCCGATGAAGCGCGAGCGCGACTTCCAGGGCTGGGTCCAGATCTCCGTGGGCTGCAACAGCATCTGCTCGTACTGCATCGTGCCCTCCACCCGCGGGCGTGAGGTCTCGCGCTCGGCGGGGGAGCTGCTGGAGGAGGTCGAGCGGCTCGCGGCCGACGGCGTGCGCGAGGTGACGCTGCTCGGCCAGAACGTGAACTCCTACGGCCGCGACCTGCCGAAGGGCGCCAAGGCCACGTTCGCCGAGCTCCTCACGATGGTGGACGCCGTGGAGGGAATCGACCGCATCCGCTACACCAGCCCCCACCCCAAGGACATGAAGGAGGACGTGCTGCGCGCGCACGCCGAGCTGCCGGCGCTGTGCGAGCACATCCACCTGCCGCTGCAGTCGGGATCGAGCCGGGTGCTCAAGGCGATGAAGCGCACCTACAACCGCGACCGCTACATGGATCGCGTGGCGATGATCCGCGAGCTGGTGCCCGACTGCGCCGTCACCACGGACATCATCGTGGGCTTCCCCGGCGAGACCGACGCCGACTTCGAGGAGACGATGGAGGTCGTGGAGGAGGTCCGCTACGACTCGGCGTTCACGTTCATCTTCTCGCCCCGGCGCGGCACCGCGGCGGCGGAGCTCGACGACGAGGTTTCGCACGAGGTCAAGCGCGAGCGGATGGAGCGGCTCGTCGAGGCCGTCCAGCGGATCGCCAACGAGCGCTCGCAGCGGTTCGTGGGGCGCACGATGGAGGTGCTGGTGGAGGGCCCGTCGCGCAACGATCCCGGCCGGCTGCGCGGGCGCACCCGGCACAACAAGACGGTGAACTTCGCCGGCCTGGCCGGGGCGGGGGAGATGACCGAGGTGGAGATCCTCTCGGGCACGAGCACCACGCTCGCCGGCGAGGAGCGCCTCCTTTCCCGAGTTGCCTGACGTCCTCGCCCTGTTCGGGCCGACGGGGGTGGGGAAGACCGCCGTCGCGCTGGAGCTGGCGGCTCTGCTGCGCGAGGGCGGCGAGGACCCGGTGGCGATCGGCGCCGATGCGCTGCAGGTGTACGAGGGCCTCGGCGTGCTCACGGGGGCCGCGACGGCTGAAGAGCAGGAACGGCTCGAGCACCGCCTCGTGGGCGTCATCCCCGTCACGCAGAAGTTCGACCTCGGCCAGTACATGCCGCTCGCGCACGCGGAGAGTCGACGCCGCGCTGACCGCCGGCCGGCGGCCGATCGTGGTGGGCGGGACGGGGCTCTACATGCGCGGTGCGCTCGCGAACCTGTCGCTGCGCAAGGACGAGGATGAGCTGTGGTCTGAGGAGACGCGGCATCCGACACTGCTGATCGGGCTGACGATGGACCGCGAGGCCCTCTACGAGCGCATCGACCGGCGCACGGAGGCGATAGTCGGCGCCGGTGCCGAGTCCGAGGTGAGGGCGGCCGCGGCAGCGTCGGTCACCGCGCGCAAGGCTCTGGGCTTCGACGAGCTGCTGGCGGGCGACGTGGAGGCGCTGAAGAAGCGCAGTCGCAACTACGCGCGGCGCCAGCTCACGTGGATGCGCAAGATGGGCGGGCTAGAGGAGATCGACGTCACGGGATTGGACGCTCGCGAGGCCGCCGCGGGCATCGCTCGTATACTGGCTTGCGGGTAGGCGCCGTTTCCTTACGGCAAAAGAAGGAGTCAGTCACGTCCCCCAAGGTCCCCTTGCTAGCGCTGGTTGCGCTTGCGCTGCTCTGCTCGTCCGCCTCGGCGGCCGACTACGCGTCCACCGCGCGCAACGTCATCCCGTCCGGCCAGTACGGCGGCCTGCCGATCGTGCCCGCCGCGGACGATCAGGCTCAGATGTACGACGGGCTCACTCCGTTGTTCAACAGGGTCGGGCCGGGGGACCTACTCAAGTACTTCAAGTCGGAGGCGCTCGGCGCGGCCGGCCAGGGACCGCTGACGAACGATCCGGTGCCGGGACGCACCGGCATCAAGATCACGCGCGACAACTTCAACGTGCCGCACATCGAGGGCGCGACGAACGACGACGTGACCTTCGCAACCGGCTGGGTGGTCGCCAAGGATCGCGGCCTGCTGCTGGAGCAGGCGCGCTACAACTCGCGCGTCGCCGCGGTCGACGCCCCCGGCCTCAGTGCCCTGGGCCTGATCTCGAGCTTGCGGAACTTCACGCCCACCGCCCAGGCCGAGCGCGAGCTGGCGAAGCAGACGGGCGCGTTGCAGCGCGCGGGGGCCAAGGGCCGGGCGGTGCTGCACGACATCGACGTCTACGTGGCGGGCATCAACGCCTACTACCGCGCCAACAACAACCCCGCCAAGCCGTGGAACCGCAACGACATCTACGCGGTCAACGCGCTCAAGGGCCAGTTCGTCGGCCAGGGCGGCGGCGGAGAGGTGAGCAGCGCGATGTTCCTCAACGGCCTGCAACGCCGCCTGGGGCGCCGCAAGGGCTTCTCGGTATGGAACGACCTGCGCAACCGCCAGGACCCCGAGACCCCGGTGTCGGTGGACGGCCGCTTCCCGTACGCGAAGCTGCCCAAGAGCCGCAGCGGCAACGTGGTGCTCGACAACGGCTCGTTCAAGCCCGCTGACGGTTCGGCGGCGAGTGTCGCGGCGGGCGCGGCGGCGGTGCGCAATCATCAGGCCAGCAACGTTCTGATGGTCACAGGCCGCCGTTCCACCTCGGGCCGGCCCCTGATGGTCGGCGGCCCGCAGATCGGCTACTTCTACCCCGGCCTCACGCTGGAGATGGACCTGAAGGGTCCCGGCTGGCAGGCGCGCGGCGCCACTTCCGCGCCGTTCCCCGGTTACATCCTGATCGGGCGCGGCGAGGACTTCGCGTGGACCCTCACGTCGGCGGGCGGCGACATCATCGACCACTACGTCGAGCGCCTCTGCCGCGGTAGCCGGCAGCGCTACGTCTACAAGGGCAAGTGCCGCCGGATGACCCCGTTCGATGCCGGCAAGCTCAGCGCCGGGGGCGGCGAGAAGGAGCGACAGATCAAGTTCCTGCGCACCGTGCATGGTCCCGTGGTCGGCTACGCGAAGGTGAAGGGCCGTACCGTGGCCGTCTCGCGCAAGCGGTCCAGCTACGGACGCGACGTGGTGGACCAGCTCCTCTACCGCGACCTCACGCGTGGCGTCGTTCGCTCGCCCGCGAGCTTCTACAAGGCCGCGAGCCAGACGCCGCAGACCTTCAACTCGTTCTACATCGACCGCAGCAACATCGCGATGTACACGTCCGGGCGGCTCCCACTGCGCGCCAAGGGCGTGGACTCGGGCCTTCCCACCGACGGGCGCGGCAAGCACGAGTGGCGTGGCTACCTGTCCGCCAAGGCGCACCCGCAGGGCCGCAACCCCCGCGGCGGAGTGCTGAACAACTGGAACAACAAGCCGGCCCTCGGCTTCCCCGGCGCCGACGACCAGTTTGCGTACGGCTCCGAGCAGCGCGTCGACCTGCTCAACAAGGGGATCGCCAGTCGCTCCAAGCACGACCTCGCGTCGGTCACCGGGGCGATGAACGCCGCGGCCACCCAGGACGTGCGCGCGGTGGTGTTCCAGCCCGTCCTGTCGAAGCTGCTGCGGGGCGGCCCGGCGCCAAACGCTCGCGCGCTGCGGATGCTCGGTCTGCTCGAGGCATGGCGCCGCTCCGGCGGAAGCCGGCTCGACCGCGACCTCGACGGGAAGATCGACGACCCGGGCGCGGCGATCCTCGACACCGCATGGGACGGGATCGCCAACGCCGGCCTGCGCCGCGTGCTCGGCCCCAAGCTCGCCAACCAGCTCGACGAGAGCCTGATCAGCCGCTTCGACCTTCCGCCGAGCGGCCAGTTCAGCGGCTGGCACATCTACCTCGACAAGGACCTCCGGACGCTGCTCGGCAGCCGCGTGCGCGGGAAGTACAAGAACCGCTACTGCGGCCGGGGCAAGATCAGGCGCTGCCGGGCGGACCTGTGGAGGGCGCTCGACAAGGCGGGCGCCAAGCTGGCCCGCACGCAGGGCGCCGACCCCACCAAGTGGCGCTCGGACGCCGTCCGCGAGCGGATCACGTTCGTGCCCGGCCTGCTGCCGTTCACCATGCGGTACACCAACCGGCCGACCGGCATTCAGCAGGTGATCTCCTTCTCCGGCCACAGGCCGTAGAAGGAGAGGAGGAGAACCGTCAAAGGGGGGCAAACATGCCCCCCTTTGCAACCCCCCTAACGCCCGGGCTTCGCCCGGCTAACTCCTCCTCTCCGGTGGTCGGCGCTTAGAGTGCCCGGCCGTGGAGTTCGAAAAGTGGCAGGCGCTGGGCAACGACTACGCGATCCTCGAGGAGGCGCTGCTCCCGTTCGAGCTCACGCCTGAGCGGGCGCGCGCCGTGTGCGAGCCGCACAGCGGGGTCGGCGCCGACGGAATCCTGCTTCTCTCGCGCACGGAGGAGCCGGGGTTCGTTGCGTCGCTGCGGATCTTCAACCCCGATGGGTCGGAGGCCGAGCTGTCGGGGAACGGCGCCCGCGAGGCCGCGATGTACCTGCGTCGCCACGGGTGGGCGGATTCCGACTCGTTCTCGATCTCCACAGCCGCCGGCGAGGTGCGCGCGCACATCAGACGGCCGCAGACCTGCACGATGGACATGGGCCGCGCCAGCCTGGCGTCGAAGAAGGACTTTCCGGCCGGCGCTGACGACGGCGCGGGCACGCTCACGGCGGCCGGGCGTGAGCTCTCGTTCCAGTTCGTGTCGGTCGGCAATCCACAGTGCTCGATCGAGGTGGACGACGGTCTCGAGGAGCTCGACCTGGCGGAGCTGGGCCCGCCGATCGAGAGCCACGAGCTGTTTCCGAATCGCACCAATGTCTCCTTCTGGCGCCGGGAGGGGGATGCTGCGATCCGCGCACGGATATTCGAGCGCGGGGTGGGGGAGACCATGTCGTCGGGCACCGGCGCGACCGGCGCCGCCGTGGCCGCGGTGCTCCGGGGGCTCGACAGCCCTGTCACGGTCCGGCTGGACGGCGGCGAGCTCGAGGTGGACGTCGCCGAGGACCTGCACATCGACCTGACCGGCTGGGCCGTGCGCGTTTACTCGGGCCAGTTCAGCGACGAATTCATGGAGGCACTGCAGAGCGCATGAAAGCGAGCGAGCGGCTGGACCGCCTGCCCCCGTACCTGTTCGCGGAGCTCGAGCGAAAGATCGCCGAGAAGAAGGCCGCGGGCGTCGACGTGATCAGCCTGGGCATCGGCGACCCCGACACCCCGACCCCCGACCTGGTGATCGAGGCGCTGGGAGGCGCGGCCAAGGACCCGGGCACGCACAACTACCCCTCGAACCGCGGCCGACCGGAGCTGCGCGAGGCCTTCGCGCGCTTCTACGACCGCCGCTTCGGCGTCACGCTGGACCCGGAGACCGAGATCGTGCCCGCGCTGGGCGCGAAGGAGTGCATCTTCAACCTCAACCTCGCCTTCCTCGACCCCGGCACGGTGGCGCTGGCGGCCGACCCCGGCTACCCGGTGTACACCGGCGGGCCCCTGCTGTCGGGTGCGGAGGCGGAGCTGATGCCGCTGGTGCCCGAGCTGGGCTTCGCGCCGGACCTCGACGCCATCTCGGCCGAGGCGGCGGCCAACGCGCGGCTGATGTTCCTCAACTACCCGAACAACCCCACCGGCGCCACGCTGCCCGACGGGCTGTTCGAGCGCGCGGTGGAGTTCGGCCGCGAGCACGACGTACTGATCGTGCACGACGCGTCCTACACCGAGACCACGTTCGACGGCTACGTGGCGCCGAGCTTCCTCGAGACCCCCGGCGCGAAGGAGATCGGAGTGGAGGTCTTCTCCCTCTCCAAGGGCTACAACATGACCGGATGGCGGACCGCCGCCGTCGTCGGCAACGCCGACGCCGTGGGCGCCTACTGGAAGCTGAAGACCAACATCGACTCGGGAATGACCGAGTTCGTCCAGCTCGCCGCGGCGAAGGCGCTCGACGAGGGCGACCACGTGCCGAGGGAGATGAGCGCGGTGTACCAGCGCCGCCGCGACCTCGTGATCGGTGCGCTGCGCGAGATCGGGGTGGACGTGCAGCCCACGAAGGGCACGATCTATGTCTGGGCGCCGGTGCCGGACGGCCACACGTCCGCCTCGTACTGCGAGCTCGTGCTCGAGGAGTCGGGCGTGGTGGTGTCCCCGGGGAGCTCGTACGGCCCCAACGGAGAGGGCTTCTTCCGCATATCGCTCACGATCGGCGACGACCGGCTTACTGAGGCCGTCGAGCGCATTCGCTCCAGCCTGGCCGGGGGCTAGCGGCGTACGAGGGCGGTGACGATGCGCGTCAGGTGGCCGTCCGAGCCCCGGACGACCAGCTCGAGCCGCGCGGTGGTGCTTCGGGCGCGCCGAAAGGCGGCACGGCCGCGATTGGAGAGCCGCAGCACGAGGCGCCCCCGCCGCCGTAGGTAGCGGGTCCGCGTGCTGCCGAGCACCCCGCGCCCGGCCGCGAAGCGCCCGCCGCTGCGCCTGCGCAGGACAAGGCTCGCCCGGCAGGCCGTCGTATCACCACAGAACAAGCCCGCCACGCGGGCGATCATGCCGCGGGCCGACCGCCGGCGCAGCGCCAGGGCGATCCGGTAGTCCTCGTGCTGGATGCGCTCGCAGTCGGCCGTGACGCTGGCCGGAGCCGCTTCGTTCGCGTCCACCACATCCCTGCCGCGACCGCAGTTCACCCGCGGGCGGACATCGCCGCCCACCGTCACGCCGGAGACGAAGCCGTATGCGGCCAGCTGATCGTCGCCCGCCCCACCCTCAAGGCGGCCGCCGGCGAGAGTGTCGTCGCCCGCGCGCCCCGCCACCAGGCCGCGTCCGGGGGCGGTGAGCGTGTTGGGTCCCGAGTTGCCCGCCAGCGTGCCGCCGTCGCCGGTGGAGACGCCCTCGATCCCCGTCAGCCGGTCGCTCTGCCCGAAGGGGCCGTTGGGCGCCGCCCGCAGCAGGTCGACGTCGGCGCGCTCGCGGTAGAGCACGGAGTCGGTGCCCGGGCCCCCGTCGAGAACGTCATTGCCCCCGCCGCCGACCAGCGAGTCCGCGCCCGCTCCGGCGGTCAGCCGGTCCGCCCCCTCGGCGCCGTCGAGGGTGTCGGCGTGCGGGGAGCCCACCAGCAGGTCGTCTCCGTCACCACCGATGACCGCTATCTGATTGCCGAACACCTGCGGCAGCGGCCCCGTGAGGCTCGCGAGCGAGATGCGGTCGGCGCCGGCGCCGAGAGTGATGGAATCGATGCCGGCGAGGGCGCACACCGCTCGCGTCGCCGAGATCGCCGAGCAGCCGGACACCCCGCCGGGGTCTTCCACGGTCACGGCGCCGGGCCCGCCGGGAGACAGCGTCACCTGGTCCGGCCCGGCGGAGCCCACGAGGCGATAGCCGGGAGGCCGCTGGGAGCAGCCCTTGATGTCGCAGTACTGCCCGCCCGGGTGAACCTGGACACGGGTGACGGCGGCGTCGGCGGTCGCTGGGGCGAGCACGGCCAGAAACGCCGCAACCGCGCCGGCTCTTCGGGCCCACGTGGCCACGTGCGCACCCTACATCTGCCGCCGCTGAGGGGATAGGCTCGCCCCATGAAGACCTGGGATACGCACGGCCTCGACGTGGAGGCCCATCAGCCGGAGATCATCACCTCCACCGAGGCCGCCCGCGTCATCGTGCTGCACCTGCCGGAGGGCGAGGAGCTGCAGCAGCACGAGGTGCACGAGCGCGCCTGGGTGATCGTCGTGGACGGCGAGATCGAGATCGAGAGCGGAGGCGAGACCATCAGCGGTGGGCCCGGCCTGCTCGCGGAGTTCGACCCCAAGGAGCAGCACGAGGTGCGCGCCAAGGCGGACTCCCGCCTGCTGCTGTTCCTGGCGCCGTGGCCGGGTGATGGGCACCCAGGGGCGATGAGCCTCGACGACAAGGCGAACGCGCGCGAGCGCGCTCAGGAGCGCGCCGGGTCCTAGGACCCGCTCAGGGCGCTCTCGACCGTCTCCTTCAGGCCGGCGTCCACGCCGCGCGGGTTGAAGCCGAGGTCGCGGCGGGCCTTCTCGTCGCTGGCCCAGAAGGTCACGCCGTCGGAGGTGGTGATCAGCTCGCGGAGGTTCTTGGGGAAGCCCATCATCGGCCCGATCACCGGACCGAGCGGGGCGCTGACCTTGAGCAGGCCGGTGGGCATGGTGAAGCGGGGCGGCTTGCGCTCGGCGATCGCGGACACGCGATCCACCAGATCCCCGAAGGTCGCCTTGAAGTCGGAGAGGATGTAGGCCTCGCCGATCTCGCCCTTGTCGAAGGCGAGCACGATTCCGGCGGCGATGTCCTCGACGTGGCACATCATGATCCCGGCGTCGGGGAAGACCTTGGCGGGCAGCTTGCCGGTGGCGGCCTGCTCGATCAGGTTGCCGAGCTCGGAGTGGTCGTTCGGCCCGTAGACCCCGCCGGGCTGCACGATCACGATCGGCGCACCCTTCGCGATCCGGTCGTCGGCCACCTCGTGCGCCAGGACCTTGGTCTCCTCGTAGTAGGAGGTGTACTCGCGATCGGGGCGGCTCCATCCCTCCTGGACCATCTCGCCGCGGGTGTTGCCGAACACGCCGACGGTCGAGACGTAGAGGATGCGCGGCACGCCGGCGTCGATGGCGGCATCCAGCACGCGCTCCGTGCCGGCCACGTTCGCCTCGAGCATCGCGGGGCGCTCGGACTTCGTGATGCCGACCTCGTACACCGCGCCGATGTGGAAGACGCCGTCGCAGCCCTCGACGCCCGCGCGGATCGCGTCGGTGGCCGAGAGGTCGCCCTCGACCAGCTCGCAGCCGAGCTCGCGTAACGCATCCGCCTTCTCGGGCGATCGCACCAGTGCCACGACCTCGTCGCCGCGCTCCCGGAGCAGGCGGGCCACATGGCCGCCGATGAAACCGGTTGCCCCCGTCAGGAATGCCTTCACGGGCGCACTCTAACCGGGTACCTTCGGCGCATGTCAGATCAGAACAAGGAGCTGGTCAGGCGCGCGGCGAAGGCGCTGGAGGACGGCGATTTCGATGCGGCGGCCCACGAGCTCTTTCATCCCGAATTCGTGAATCACGAGGCCGCCGAGGGCAGGCCCCCCGGGCCGGAGGGCATGATCGAGACCGCGTCCTGGTTGCGCGAGACATTCGGCAACCCCGTCTTCGAGGTGCAGGACATCGTCGCGGAGGGGGACCGAGTGGTGATCCGGGTCCTCTGCAAGGGCACTCACGTTGGCGAGCTGATGGGCATCCCGCCGACGGGCAAGAGCTTCGAGGTCCAGCAGTTCCACGAGTACCGGATCCAGGACGGCAAGATCGCCGAGCACTGGGCCTGCCGGGACGACATCGGGATGATGCGCCAGCTGGGGGTCCTCCCCGACCGCCAGCTCGCCGGCTGAGTCCTACACTCGTAGGGGTGCAGGACAACGGAGCACCCAACCGCCGCGCGCGCCAGCGCGCCTTCCTGATTGCCGCGGGCCCGGAGGAGCCGGACCTGGCCGAGCTGGGCGAGCTGCTGCTCACCGCGGGCGTGGCCGTTGCGGGTGAGATGACCCAGAAGCGCCCGTCGCCGGACCCCGACCGCTACTTCGGCAAGGGCAAGCTGGCCGAGCTCAAGCGGGCCATCGGCGAGTCCGACGCGACGCTCGTGGCCTGCGACGACGAGCTGCTGCCGCGACAGGAGCGCAACCTCGAGGAGGCACTTGGCAAGCCGGTGATCGACCGCACGGCGATCATCCTCGACATCTTCGCCGACCACGCGAACTCGGCCGAGGGCAATCTCCAGGTCGAGCTGGCTCAGCTGGAGTACAACCTCGCCCGGATGCGCGGTCTGTGGACCCACCTCGAGCGCCTCGGCGCCGGCCGCATGGACGGCGGCATCGGCACCAGGGGCCCGGGCGAGACGCAGATCGAGACCGACCGCCGCCTGGCGCGCGACCGCATCAGCGCGCTGCGCCGGCGCCTCGAGCACACGAAGGGCACGCGCGAGGTGATGCGCTCCGAGCGCGAGCGCGCGGGCCTGCCCACGGTCGCCCTGGCTGGGTACACCAACGCCGGCAAGTCCACGCTGCTGAACGCGCTCACCGGCGCCGAGGTGGGCGTGCGCGACCGCCTTTTCCACACCCTCGATCCCACCACCCGCTCGTTCGAGATCGGCGGGCGCCAGTACCTGCTCACCGACACCGTCGGCTTCATCCGCAAGCTGCCCCACCAGCTGGTGGAGGCCTTCGGCGCCACGCTCGAGGAGGCCTTGCAGGCCGATCTGCTGCTCCACGTGGCGGACGCCTCGGCCCCGGAGGAGGAGCTGCACGAGATGCTCGCCGCGGTGGAGGACGTGCTGGTGGAGATCGGAGCCGCGGAGCGGCCGCGGCTGCTCGCTCTGAACAAGGTCGACCTGCTGGATCCCGAGCGTCGCCGCGAGCTGAGCTTCCGCTTCCCCGACGCGGTGCAGGTCTCAGCCGAGACCGGGGAGGGCCTCGATCAGCTGCGCGAGGCCGTGGAGGCCCGCTTCCTCGCCACTCTGCGCCCGATGGAGCTGCTGCTGCCCTACGCGGACGGCGACAAGCTCTCGGAGCTGCACGAGCTGGCCGGGGACATGGAGCGCGAGGAGACCGCCGAGGGCGTGCGGGTCAAGGCCCGGGTCCCCGCCTCCGCGGTGCAGAGGTTCGAGCGGTTCGCCCTCAACGGCGACCGCCCTTGAACCTGCGCTTCACCCGCCTCTCTCCGGACGCCGCGGCGCCTGAGCGCGCCCATGACGGCGATGCCGGCTACGACCTGCGCGCCGCCGAGGCGATCGTGCTCGGAGCGGGGGAGAGGGCCGAGCGTGGGCACCGGGGTCGCCGTGGAGATCCCCGAGGGCTGCGCGGGCCTCGTGCTGCCGCGCTCCGGGCTGGCGCTGCGTCACGGCATCGCGCTGGTGAACGCGCCGGGGCTGATCGACTCCGGCTACCGCGGCGAGGTGCGCGTGCTGCTGCTGAACACCGATCGCTCCGAGGCGTTCGAGGTGTCGGTCGGCGACCGCATCGCCCAGCTGGTGGTTGTGCGCCACGAGGCGGGCGGGGTGGAGGAGGTCGACTCGCTCGAGGAGACCGCCCGCGGAGCCGCGGGGTTCGGCTCTACGGGGACGAGCTGAGCGCGGCCAGGCCGTCCTCGCGCGAGATCACCGGCTTGTAGCCCAGCTCGGCCCGGGCCTTTGCGTCGCTCACGGTGCACTCCAGGGCGGAGTTCCATACCGCGAGCCGCGTGATCGGGGGCTCGCCCTTCAGGCGCAGCGCCCGCCAGACGCCCTCGGCGACCGCGGCCGCGCCCTTCGCGACGCCCGCCGGGACGTTGCGCTTGCCGGGCGTCACGCCCTCTGTGGCGACCATCGCCGTGATCATCTCCTTGAACGGAAGCGGGTCGCCATCGGTCACGAAGTAGGCCTCGCCGCCACGGCCCTTCGCCGCCGCGAGCACCATGCCCTCCACCACGTTGTCCACGTGCGCCGTTGAGGTGAGGTTGCCGCCGCCGCCGACCCAGGAGAACTTTCCTGAGCGGATCAGATCCACGATGGCGGGCAGCAGCGTGGTGTCGCCCGGGCCCCACACGAAGCGCGGCCGCAGCACCACGGTCTCCATCCCGCCATCTCCGTTTGCGGCCACCACCAGGTGTTCCGCGCGCGCCTTGCTGCGCGGGTAGTAGGCCCGCGAGTCGGGCTTGAGGGGCCACGTCTCATCGGCGTTCACGAGCGCGTTGCCGTCGACCAGCGCGGCCTCGGTGCCCACATGCACGAAACGCTTCACTCCGGCGTCGCTGCAGGCCTCGAGCGCGTTGCGGGTGCCGTCGATCGTGGCCGTCTGGAACTCCTCCCACGGGCCCCACTGCTCCACCTTCGCGGCCGCGTGGTAGGCCACGTCGCATCCGTCCAGGCCCGGGGCCAGATCGCCGTTGAGATCGGCCACGAATGGCTCCGCGCCCAGTGCGCGCACCTTTTCGGCCGACGCGTCTGAGCGCGCGAGAGCGGTGACCTGCACGCCGTCTGCCGCCAGCCTGCGCAGCAGCGCGCCGCCTATGAACCCCGATCCACCGGTCACAAATGCCCGCATAGGGGTCAACCATATGGACGAAATGCCGATATACGTTGCGTGAGCACACAAGGCCCCGCCCCTGCCGCATCCCAGGCCCCCGCGCCGGGGCCTGGTCTACGCCGGATCGGCGACATCATCGTCGAGCACGACTTCGCCACGCGTGAGGCGGTTGAGCGCGCCGTTGTGGAGGCGCGCGAGACCGGTCGCACGACCGGTCAGACCCTGCTCGAAGGCGGGGTGGTGACCCCGGCGCAGCTCGCCCGCGCGGTTGCCGAGCGCTACGGCGTCGAGCACGTCGATCTGAACGAGTATCCGGTGGACAAGGGCGCGACCTCCCTCGTCGACCCGATGGTGCTGCGCAAGCACCGCACCGTCCCGATCGCCTTCCTCGACGAGAACGTCCTGCTGGTCGCCACCGCGGATCCGGCAAACGTGCTGGCCCTCGACGACCTGTCGATGATGACCGGCTACGAGATCCGCCGCGTGGTCGCGACCGAGGAGGACGTCGACGCGCTGCTGGGCCGCATGGGCCGCCTCGAGGCCACGGTGGAGGAGATCACCGAGGAGGAGGAAGAGGCCCCGATCATCGAGCTGCGGGAGTCGGCCGAGGAAGCGCCGGTTGTGAAGCTCGTGCGCTCGATCGTCGCCGACGCCGTCGAGCGCGGCGCCTCCGACATCCACTTCGACCCCGAGGACAAGTCGATGCGCGTGCGCTTCCGCGTCGACGGCGTGGTGAGCGATACCACCACCGTGCCCCGCGGGATGGTCGCCGGCCTAGTGTCGCGCGTGAAGATCATGGCCGACCTCGACATCGCCGAGAAGCGGCTGCCTCAGGACGGGCGCGTCGGGCCTCAACGTCGACGGCCGTCACATCGACATCCGCGTTGCCACGCTGCCTACCGTTCAGGGCGAGTCGGTCGTGATGCGCGTGCTCGACAAGGGCGGCATGGACTTCGACCTCGACAAGCTCGGCATGGCCGACCTCGACGTGGCCCGCCTGCGCCAGGCGATCAGCCAGACGCACGGGTCGCTGCTGGCCACCGGGCCGACCGGCTCGGGCAAGACGACGACGCTCTACGCGGCGCTCACCGAGCTGAACACGCCGGAGAAGACTCTCCTCACGATCGAGGACCCGGTCGAGTACGAGCTCGACGGCGTGAAGCAGGTGCAGGTGAACAACAAGGCCGGCCTCACGTTCGCCACCGGCCTGCGCTCGATGATGCGCGCCGATCCCGACGTGATGATGGTGGGCGAGATCCGCGACCGCGAGACCGCCCAGATCGCGATCGAGTCCGCGCTCACCGGCCACTACGTCCTCTCGACGCTGCACACCAACGACGCGCCGATGAGCGTGGCCCGGCTGATCGAGATGGGCATCGAGCCCTTCCTCGTCGCCTCGGGCATCAACTGCGTGGTCGCCCAGCGGCTCGCCCGGACCCTGTGTGACTGCAAGGAGGAGACCGAGATCGGCGTCGAGGCCCTCCAGCGCAACGGCTTCAGCAACGAGGACGAAGCCCGTCAAGGCGTTCAAGCCCGTCGGCTGTGTTCGCTGCGCGCGCAGCGGCTATCGCGGCCGCATCGGCGTCTACGAGGTGATGACCGTCAGCGACGAGATGCGGGAGCTGATCGTGGAGAAGCGCTCAGCCGACGCGATCGCCGCGGTGGCGGTTTCGCAGGGCATGCGCCGCCTGCGCGACGACGGGCTGGACAAGGTCCGCCAGGGCATCACCTCGATGGAAGAGGCCCTGCGCATCCTCGGCGGAACCGCCTAGTAGTCGAGGTAGTCGAAGGGCTGCACTCATGTCGATCAGCGGGGTGGCGAGCTCGGCGCAGCAGCACGCGTGGCGCGGTCGCCCTCGTCCGGGTCGCCCGCCCACATGCCGGCGATTCCAACGTACGGCATTTCGCGAAGCGGCTCGGGCAGCTCGTCGACCGCCGGCAGCGTCCAGATCAGCCCAGCGGTGGACAGCTCGTCCGGCGCCCGGCGACGGCGTCGCGCCAGCCCGGCCAGCACGCTCGCGGCATCCTCGAGCGGGTAGGCCACGTGCAGCGCGAAGACCTCGGGCCCGAGCTCGTGCAGGCGCAGCTCGAAGGCGGTGACCACGCCGAAGTTGCCGCCGCCGCCACGCAGCGCCCAGTAGAGGTCGGCATGCTCGTCGGCGTTCGCGCGCACGCGGCGACCGTCGGCGAGGACGACCTCGGCGGAGACGAGGTTGTCGATCGTCATGCCGTCGCGCCGGCGCTGGTGGGAGACTCCGCCGTTGAGCGCCAGCCCGGCAACGCCGGTCTCGGAGACGACCCCGCCGGTCGTCGCCAGGCCGAGCGGCGCGGTCACCTCGTCGACGTCGGCCCACGTGGCGCCCGCCCTGGACGTGCACGGTGCGCGCCGAGGCGTCGAGGCGCACGCCGCACATCTCCGACAGGTCGACGACGAGCGCCGTCGTCGCACGACGGCGGTGCCGGCGACGTTGTGCCCACCGCCACGGACGGCGAGCGGCAGCCCGTGCTCGTGCGGCGAAGCGCACGGCGGTCGCGACGTCGTCGGCATCGGTGCAGCGTGCGATCGCGGCGGATAGCTGGTCGATCATGCCGTTCCAGACGCGGCGCGCGCTGTCGTAGTCGGCGTGTTCGGGTGCGATGACGTGCGCCGCACAGGTGCTCGGCGAGCAGCGGTCGCGAGATCGCTAGTGGATGGTGCTGCACGGCCATGTCAGGTGCTCCTTCGTAGGTTGTTGATACGAAGGACCAGCTTGCAGCCGACACGGTCTCGAACCAGGGTCGATAATGCGCATGAGCGGTTCATTTGTGCCACCACTGAGATCCTGTGCCGAAACGCCTCAACCGACCCGGATCAGCATCGTCGCGACGCCCGACTCGAGCTGTCTCCCCGGTGATCGGGATGTTCGAGACTCTGATGTCGGTGGCGCCGCCTCGTCGCGCCCGAGGATCGGCACGCGGGCGAGTCGCACCCGTTCGACGTCGAGATCGTGGCCGAGTCCGCAGGCGTGATCGAGAGCGCCAGCGGGCTTGTCATCACCGCGCACCGATCGGTGGACGAGGTGACGGAGACCGACGTCGTGATCGTGCCCTCGATGGACGTTCGACGCGAGGGCGATTGGATCCCCGGGCCGATACCCGAAGCTCGTCCGCTGGCTGCAGGAGATGTACGACGGCGGCGCGACGATCTGCTCCGCGTGCACCGGGCGCGAACCTGACGGCGGAGACGGGCCTGCTCGACGGCAGCGACGCGACGACCCACTGGATGTCGGCGAGCGAACTTCCGCCAGAGACACCCCGACGTGGTGCTGCGACTCGAGGAGGTTCTCGTGATCGCCGGTGACGACGGGCGGCTGATCACCTCGGGGGCGGCGACCGCGTGGCACGACCTCGCGCTCTACCTGATCGCCAGCCACGTCGGACCTGCCACCGCACAGGCGGTCGCGCGGTTCATGCTCTGGGAGTGGCATCGCGACGGCCAGGCGGCTTCCAGGTCTTCGGCCCGCCGACGGATCACGGTGATGCTGCCGTCCTGGCGGCACAGCGCGCCATCGCCGAGAACTTCGCCGTCGCATCACCTGTCGAGGAGATGGTGAAGTGGTCGGGGCTCGCCCAGCGGACCTTCAAGCGCCGCTTCACAGCTGGCCACGACCACACACCGATCGCCTACGTCCAGCGCATCCGCGTCGAGCGGGCGAAGCGCATGCTCGAGACCACCGGCGAGCCGATCGAGGAGATCAGCTGGGCGGTCGGCTACGAGGACCCCGCCTCGTTGCGACGCCTCTTCAAACGGCTGACGGGCCCCGGCTAGCTAGACGCCGGCGGCCCGGCGCGCCGAGGCGTGCGCCGCATCCTCCATCTCATCGTCGAGGGGCTCCAGCTCGGTTCCCAGCGCCGCCTCGATCAGCCAGTCCGCCAGCCACACGTTCTTGGGCAGCAGCGGGCCGTGGAGGTAGGTGCCGATCACGTTCCCGGCGCGGACTCCCTCGTAGCCGTCGCTGCCGTTGTTCCCATGCCCCGAGAGGACCTTGCCGAGCGGCTCGGCGCCATCGCCGAGGTGTGTGCGCCCGCCGTGGTTCTCGAACCCGGCGATCACGCGCGGGCCGTCGCCGAGGTCGACCTCGATCGCGCAGTTGCCGATCAGCCGCGGGCCGTCCGCGCGCACCGTGCGCAGGTCGGCCAGGCCGATGCCCGGAAGCGTCTCGTCGCCCATCTCGTAGCTGTGGCCCAGCAGCTGGTAGCCGCCGCACACGGCGAGCAGGGCCGCTCCCCGGCCGGCGGCGTCGTGGATCGCGTCGCTCTTGCCCTGCGCCATGTCGTGGGCGACCGCTACCTGGTCGCGATCCTGGCCGCCGCCGATGTAGAACAGGTCGTGGGCGTCGGGGTCCAGCGACTCCCCGACGGTCGCAGAGCCAAGCTCGAAGCCGATTCCGCGCCATTTACAGCGGGCTCTCAGCACGGCGATGTTGCCGCGGTCGGCGTAGATGTTCATCAGCTCCGGGTAGAGCGCGCAGAGCCGCAGCGTCATCGCGGCGCCTCGAGCAGCACGATCGTGCTGCCCACGTAGTCGCGCGTGGCGGGCACCTCGCGCGCGTCCAGCGGCGTGAAGCCCGCCCTGGCCCCCTCGGCCTCGAGCTCCGCGGCGGTCACGGAGTCCAGGCGCAGCGTGAACACCTCCTCCGATAGCTCTCCCTCCGGTGACACCGCCTGGCGGTGGCGGTCCACCGACACGTACTCGGGCTCGTCGCGCACGTCGACAGGAGTGGAGGACAGCACCCAGCCGTCGACCTCCAGCACATCCGGGAGCGGCGGCAGGAACTCTCCGGCCGGAACGCCGCCGAACGGGTCGGCCAGGGCCACGGCGAGCAGCCCGCCCGGCTCGAGGTGCGCGCGCACGGTCGCCAGCATGGCCGCGCGGCCGGCGGACCCGCCCAGGAGCTGCGCCACCTGCATCGCCAGGATCGCCAGCGGGAAGAGCGTGCCGAGGTCGAACGAACGTGCGTCGGCCGCGTGGGCTCGAACGGGCAGGTCGCGCTCGCGGGCTCGTGCGCCGCACACCTCGACCAGCTCGGGGTCGGCGTCGAGGGCCACCACCTGGTGGCCGCGGCGCGGCCAGGTCGAGCGCCACGCGGCCCGTGCCGGCGCCGATGTCGAGCACGGGCGCAGCCGCGCTCCTCGGCCAGCTCCCGCCACAACGGCAGGTCGGCGCCGTAGGACGAGCACTCCACGTCGTGCCAGGCGGCGATCACAGGTCCACGCGCTCCAGGTCCCAGACCGGCAGGTCGGTGTCCGGGACCGGCTCGTCGATCGCCTCCAGCCCGAGGCGCACCTTCGCCAGGTAGTCCTTGGAGATCACCGCACGGCCCTCCTCCCGACCCAGACGCAGACGCTCGCGCCCCTCGGGTGAACCGCGATAGGTCCACACGGGCCCGCCGAAATCGGTTTCGATCAGGTCGGTCACGTCGATTCGATCGTAGTTGCGCTCGCGCGCGTCCAGACCCTCCAGCTCTCCGTCCGCCAGCGGCCTGACCAGCCCCCGCACGACGCTGCCCGGGTCGGGCTCGATGTCCACGAAGGCGACGTAGATCTCCGGCCGCGAGCCGTCCTCCCGGCTCAGGTACTTCTTGTAGCCGGGTATGTGGCGGACGTTGTCGGTGGCCACGCCCCACACGCGGCGATGGCCCGGCAGGGTCTCGACGGCCCCGGCGCCGTCGAGCACCAGCGAGCCGTAGCCGAAGACGTGGTCACTCATCCCAGCGCCGCGCTAGGCCGCGGCGGGCGAGCAGCTCGCGCAGCTCCAGCAGCGCCGTGTAGGTGGGGAGGGCGAACAGCGGGGCTCCGTTGCCCGATGCGACCGCGGAGTCCAGCGATGCCTCCAGGTCGCGCTCCACCTCGAGCTCGGCGTCGATCCCCGCGTACTTCAGCCGCAGCGCCATCTCCTCGGCCCGCGTGCCCGAGCAGGTCGCGCGCCGCACCCGGCCGGCGAGCAGCTCGAAGTCGGCGTCCCAGATCCAGGACACGTCGCGGCCGTCGGCGATGTTGTCGTTCAGCGCCAGCCACAGGTCGAGCTGGTCGTCCTCCAGCGTGAGGGTGCGCAGCACCTCGTTCGCCCCCGCGGGGTTCTTCACCAGCAGTATCGAGACCGGACGGCCCGCCACGGGGATCGTCTCGACGCGGCCGAACGCGCCTCCGAACCCCTCGAGGGCGCCGCGTACGGTCTCGAGAGAGGCGCCGAGGTCGAGCGCGAGCGCCGCGGCCGCCACGGCGTTGTAGACGTTGTAGAGGCCGGGGAGGGGGAGGCGCAGGTCAACCGTGCCCTCGGGCGTGGTCAGCGTCACGTCCGCGCCGCGCATGCCGTCGAGCTTCACGCGCTCGGCCACCACGGATGGCTCCGGGCGCGTGCGACCGCAGTTGGGGCAGTGGTAGCGGCCGAGGTGGCCGAGGTAGACGGCCGTCGTAGACGTACGGCGTGCCGCAGTTGCGGCAGTGCTTGGAGTCGGCGGCGTGCTGGAGCTCAGGCAGCGCCTGCGAGTCGTCCGACACACCGAAGTAGACGACGCCCTCGCGCTCGCGCCCAAGGTCCGCCACCAGCGGGTCGTCGGCGTTCAGGATGAAGCGCGCGCGGCCCGCGTGCTCGCCGACCAGCTCGGCCCAGGCGTCGGCCAGGAGCTCCAGCTCGCCGTAGCGGTCGAGCTGGTCGCGGAACAGGTTCGAGAGCAGGAACGCTCGTGGCTGCACGGCGCCCGCAACCCGGGGCAGCCAGGCCTCGTCGACCTCGAACAGGCCGATCTGGTCGGTCTCGCGGCCCGCGTCGAGCAGGGCCGTCGCCACGCCCCAGCCCATGTTCGAGCCGGCGCGGTTGTGCACCACCCGCTCGCCCGATGCCTCAAGGATCCCCGCCACCATCGCGGACGTGGTGGTTTTCCCGTTGGTGGCGGAGACGAGCACCGCGCCGTGATCGAGACGCGACGACATCCGCTCGCAGCGCGCTGTCGTCGGCGCGCAGCAGCAGCCGGCCGGGAAGGGTGGTGCCGCCGCCGCGGCCCAGGCGCCGCGAGAGCGCGCGCACGCAGCGCGCCAGGAACTCCAGCAGGGGGCTCATGCCGGGGCGATCACGCGCAGGCAGCGCGGGCGCACGGTGATCCGCGCCGGCGTGGCGCCGATCGGATCCCCGTCGGCGTAGATCTCGAAGGTGCGGCTTGCGCCGACCTCGATGTCCGCGCCGGTCCACGCGTGGTAGCTCGGGTCGTCGACGTGGGTGCCCTTGAAGTACTTGGGCAGGGCGAGCAGGAATCGCAGCTTGGGCACGGTCTCGCTTGGCCACGATGTCGAGCTTGCCGTCGTCGAGCACCGCCTGCGGCGCCACGTACATGCCGCCGCCGTAGGCCTTGGAGTTGCAGACCCCCATCGAGTAGCCGGTGATCTCATGGCGCTCGCCGTCGATCGTGGCGGTGAAGGTCGCGGGCTTCCACGACATCAGCGCGCGCAGGGCCGCATAGACGTACACGAGGTTCCCGCGCACCAGGCGCGCCTCGTTCGCGATCTTGTTGGCGTCGGAGTCGAAGCCGAAGCTGGCGATGCCGAGGTAGGGCGTGTCGTCGACATAGCCCACGTCGAGCATCCGCTCGTCGCCCTCAACCGCTACCCGGACGGCCTCGGCCGGGTCCTCGGGGATCTCGAGCACGCGCGCGAGGTCGTTGCCGCGCCCGCCGGGGATGATCGCGAGCGCCGACGAGGTGTGGTGGAGCACTCCCGCGAGCGGGCGCAGCAGGCCGTCACCGCCCATGGCGGCCACGGTCTCACCTCGCTCGACGGCGGTGCGGGCCTCGTCGGCGGCATGCTGGATGTCTCGCGTTCGCGCGGTCCGGAACTCCGCGCCGAGCCGGGCGAACTCAGCCTCGGCGGCGGGCAGGCGATCGAGCGCCCGGCCCCCGCCCGCTGACGGGTTCACAAGGAGCAGGAAGCGGCGGTTCAACCGACGGTGGCGAGGGGGTCGATCTCTGCGCGCTCCACGAGCCCGTCGCCCAGGAGGCGCTCGGCGTGCGGCTCCTCCGGGTTCGTGGGGTCGAGGGTGAGAAGCACGTCCTGCTGCACGGTGTGCCAGGCCTCCTCGGTGACCTGCTCGGAGGCCACCATCAATCGGTCGTCGCGTGCCAGCCAGTGCAGGTCGAAGTTTCCGAGGCGGTACGCGTACAGCCGCTCGCCGTCGGAGAAGAGGAAGTTCAGGCTCGAGAAGGCCGAACGGGCGACCACGGCCGACATCGCGCGCCGCAGCGCGCCGGGCACGTCCGCCGGGTCGAAGTAGCGCATGAGGTAGTTGAACACCACTTCCGAGTCCGTCTCGCCGGCGGGCGCCTGAACGCCGGGCTCCGCCAGCCGGCGATGGGCGCTCACCGTGCCGTTGTGGCCGAAGCTGTAGTTGCCGAGCACGAACGGGTGGGTGTTCACCAGCGTGCGCCGGCCGGACGTTGCGCGGCGGACGTGCACGTTGAAGATCCGGCCGGTCCTCGAGGCGGCGGTCTCCATCTCGGGGTCGTCGCGCGCCGTGTCGGGAAACCTCTTGAGCACGGGGGCGCGGCCCTCGACTCGCTCGTAGACGGCCATGCCCCACCCGGAGTCACCCTGCTCGGAATCGCGGATGACCGGGAGATCGGCTTCGAGCAGCTCGTGCCGGATCGACACTGGCTCGGAGGCGACGCAGCCGAAGACTCGGCACATGCGTCCAGTCTATGCCTACTGGCAGGGGGCGAAAAGGGCGCGCCCGATCCCTGTACCTCCCACAACCGACGACGGGAGGACGGGATGAAGGAGCCGATGCGGATCTGGTGGGCGCGGCCGCGCAAGTTGTGCGCGCTGGAGCGGCCGGGTGGGGGAGGGCGCAGCCACCGCCCCGAGCGCCGCGAGGCCGAGATCGCGTGGCTGAAGGAGCACGGCGTGCGCACCGTGATCTCCACGATGGCGACGCGCCACAACCTGCCGGCGTACGAGGCAGCCGGGCTCGAGTGCCACCACGTGCCGGTGCCGGCGACCGCCAATGGGGAGTCCGCGCTCGAGGAACTGCTGCCGCTGCTGCGGCGCACGTTGCGGGCCTCCGGGGCGGTGGCGCTGCACGGCAACCGCCACACCGACTTCGTGGTCGCCGTCTGCGCCGCCCACCTGCACGAGCACCGAGGGACGGATCCCAGAGACAGCCTGGCGGAGGCGCGCGAAGCGGGGCTGATGCTCACTCCCGAGGCCTGCGCGCTGCTCGGCGTCGACTACGAGGCGGTCCAGCCGCGCTCGCGCATGGCGGCCTCGACCTGATCGGGCCGGTCGGTCACCACGTACGCGTCGACGATCGCACCGTCGGCGTTGATCGTGATCGACAGGCCGGACTTCGTGTGGCGCACCTTGGAGATCTGGGCCACGGGGCGCCCGGAGCCCATCCGGGGCTTCACGCGCCCGGTGGCGACGCTGTGCACGCCCTCGAGGTCGGCGAGGGAGTCGAGCAGGCGGCGGTAGCCCTTCGTCGAGCTGTGCTTGTGGTGGGTGCGCTTGGACATCAACTGGCTCCCACGAGCTCCGCGAGGCTGGCGGCCACCTTGATCGGCTGAGGGCCGTCGGCCGGCGGCTCGGCCGTGGCCCCGCCGGTGAGAACCAGCGCTGCGTCGAGGCCCGCCGCGTCGGCCGCGGCGATGTCGGAGTCGAGCCGGTCGCCCACAACCAGCGTCTTGCCGTCTCCCAGCCGGTCGAGCGCCGTCTCGAACAGGCGTGGCGAGGGCTTGCCCACGATCTCGGCCGTGCGGCCCGTCGCCGTCTCGACCGCCGCCAGCAGCGCGCCGGTGCCCGGCCAGTGGCCCTCGGGCATCGGCAGGGTGGGGTCGCGGCCGGTCGCGAGGAAGGTTGCGCCGCGGCTGACAGCGAGGGTCGCGTCGCGCAGGTCGCGGTAATGCACGTCGTCGGTGCCGCTCACCACCACCACGTCGGCGCGCGAGCCCAGGTCGGTGCCGTTCATCACCTTCAGGCCGGCGTCGGCCACGTGGTCGCGCATCGCCTGGGTGCCGATCACGAACGCGGACGCGGCGTGCGTGCTGTCCGCCAGCAGGTGCTGCATCGCACCGCCCACCGTCACCACGTCCGCGAGCGAGGCCTGCACGCCGATCCCCCAGAGCTTCGCCACGTGGTCCTCGCCGGCGTGCCAGCCATTGTTGGTGGCGAACGCGATCCGTTTGCCCGCGGAGCGCAGCGCGGCGATGGCGTCCACGGAGCCGTCCACGGCCTCGTCGCCGATCCAGACGCAGCCGTCGAGGTCGAGAATGACCTGGTCGTAGGAGCGAAGGAGGGGGGAAAGTCCGGCCATCGCCCAAGACTAGGTGGCTACCCTCCTGCTCGTGTCTCGACCGCTGCTGCTCATGCTCGTCCTCTGCTCGCTCGCCCTGGCGGCGTGCGGCTCCGACGGCGCAGAGGAAAGCCCACCCGACGACGAGGCCGACGCGCCCGCCAAGCAGGCCTCGGCGCCCGCCGGCGACTGCAAGCAGGTCGAGGCGCCCAAGCCCGGCAAGGAGGGCAACGAGCGCAAGCCGATGTCGAACCTCGATCCGGAGAAGACCTACGAGGTGAAGGTCGACACCAGCTGCGGCTCGTTCACGATCAGGCTCGACCAGAAGGCCGCGCCCAACACCGCGGCCTCGTTCGCCGCGCTGGCGGACAAGGGCTTCTACGACGACACCATCTTCCACCGCATCGTCCCCGGCTTTGTGATCCAGGGCGGCGATCCCACGGGCACCGGCACGGGCGGCCCCGGCTACTCGGTGGTCGACAAGCCGCCGGAGAACGCGACATACACGCGCGGCGTGGTAGCGATGGCCAAGACCGGCGACGAGCCCCCGGGCACCAGCGGCAGCCAGTTCTACGTGGTCACCGGGCAGGACGCCGGGCTACCGCCCGAGTACGCGCTGCTCGGCAAGGTCGTGAAGGGCATGGACGTCGCGATGAAGATCGACGCGCTCGGCGACCCCCAGAGTGGAGGAGAGGGCACGCCGCTTCAGACCGTCGTGATCGAGAAGGCGACGCTGAAGGAGAAGTAGGCGCGTCCGCTGAGCAACCTTTGTGCGGCTGAGCGGTTGAGGTAGTGATGGTTGCCCGCTCGCTGGCCCTGCTGGTCTGCTTCATGCTGTTCCCGCTCGGATTCACGGAGTGGGCGTCCGCTGCGTTCGGCCCCGAGAAGAGCTTTCCGATTGCGACGCCGGCCACGGGGCCACAGATTGTCTGGGACCTGGCTGTCGGGCCTGATCACTCGGTGTACGTCGCGTACGGCGCCGAGATCCAGCGCTACAGCCGCGATGGCCGCTTGCTGAACAGGTGGGGCGGGTACGGGGCGGCGCCCGGAGAGTTCGGTGGACCGCCCAGGGAGGCCCGGATCGGGGTGCAATCGATTGCGGTGGACCCAATCGGCGCGGTGTACGGGTACGACTTCGGTAACGACAGGGTCCAGAAATTCACTGCCTCCGGGCAGTACATCCACTCGATCGCTCGTGCCGGCGCGCCCGGGACGGAGCCGCGGCCCTACTTCGACGATTCGGGGCTGGCGACAGACCGGCACGGGAACCTGTACGTAGGCGACGTTCGAGGATTGCGAAAGCTCTCGCCGGACGGCGCGCCACTCGCCAGCGACCGCCTCATGGGGGTCCCTCGGATCTCGGCCGGGTCTCCGGGTCTCTACTTCGGTGGGAGAGCAGGATTGGGGCTGCTGGATCAGTTCACACTCGCCTTCAGGAAATGGATCACCGAAGTCGGACCTCTCGAGAAGTGCGATTCTGAGCCGCGTGGGTGCTTCGGCACCAACGACATCTCCGCGGCGCCATCGGGGGTGTGGGCTGACAGCGGCGATCTTGTGCTGTTCAGCCCGAGCGGCGAGGTTCTGCAGGTCTGTGACCGCTCCGCCTTTGAGGGCGGAACCCCGGCGGCCGATGGCACTGCCGTCTACTCGTTTGTCTATGTGCGGGGCACGCGCGTTCAGCGTTACGGGCCGCACGCTCCGGCGCGGCGTTCCTGCGATGCGCTTGCGCCAGCTCTCACGAAGGTGCGGCTAACAGGCCGAACACTGCGGTATCGCCTGAGCGAGCCTGGCCGCATCACCGTGCGCCTGCAACGTCGCCGCCGCGGCCGCCATCGGACCGTGAGGCGGACCAGCTTCCGCTCACGCCAAGGCGCACGTCGGAAGCAGATCCTGTCGCGCCGACGGGCCGCGACTCTGGCGAGAGGGCGCTATCGACTGGTCGTGCGGGCGATCGACGAGGCCGGGAACGGGTCTCGAACTCGACGCCTGACGTTGCGCTTGCGCTGAGGCCCTATCCGGCCCGGGTGAAGACCAGGTCGAAGTCGTGCTCCCACGTCTTGCCGTCGAGCGCGATCTCCCAGGCGCCGCTGATCGTGTCCTCGCCGATTTCCGCGCTGAAGCGCTGTGAGAAGTCGTCACCGTCGCGCCATAGCTTCCACACCCCGTCCTCCAGGCTCATCCCGTACACCCGCGCGATGCCGCGCGAGTCGTAGTAGTGCTGCACGAGCTCGCCGGTCACCGGGTCGTCTCCGAGGATCGCGATCCCGTTGGGGGCCTCGGGGATGTCGACCTCCCAGCGCTGGATCACGAAGAAGCCGCCATCGAGCCAGTCGAACGATGCCTTGCCGACAGGAGCGGACGGGTCACCGAGCACCCAGTTGCCGATCAGTGGTTCGAGCGGGGGTGCCTCAGGCATTGGGCCCGGCGCGCTGTGCCTTCATGCGCGCCTGGCGGCGCCTGCCGAACAGCGTGAGCAGGCCGAGAATGCCGGCCACGATCACCAGGCCGAGCAGCAGCGTGGCGAGCGTGCCCGACCCGCCGAAGGGCAGCATGACCAGGGTCGCGAGGCCGAAGCCGAGCGCGATGAGCAGCACCACCAGCGCGACAACGATGAAGATGCCGCGGGCGCGGATCGCGAGGCTCGCGCCGGGTGGCGGGGCTATGAGGCCCATCATCCGCAGCAGGAAGAGCTGGCGACCGGAGGGAGCCTCCTGTCCCAGCTTCTCGACAGCTGCCTTGAGGTCGTCGGGCCGGCGCTCGGCCAGCGCCAGCGAGGCCTTCATCATCCTCTGCAGCGCCTGGCGCTCCTGGGGGTGGCATCCGGCCATGGCCTCGTTGAAGTACGCCCGGGCGGCCTTGGCGTCGTAGCGCTCGGCGGCGCGTGCCCCGAGCAGGGCCTTGGCGGCCACCTTGTGCTTGGACTCGCCCTGCAGTTGCTCGTCGGTGCGGTCCTCGAGCTGCTGGATCGCCGCGAGCGCGCCGACCTGCATCTGCTGCATCTTGATCTGCTTCTGCTTGGCCACGGCGAGGAGTCTAAGGGCCGATCTAAGGCCGCTATATCTCGAGCAGCTTGAGCAGCCGGCGGGCGAGCTGCGGGCTGCCCTCGATCTTCACCTTGCCGCGCGCGACGCTGGCCACCGCGCCGACCACCGGAGCGGCCGTGAGCTGGACCACGTTTGGCAGCGAGCCGCGGATCACGAGGTTGGCCTTGCGGGCACGGGGCACGTCCTCGACCAGCACCTCGTCGTCGCCGAAGGTCACTCGCACCGGGGCGAAGTCCTCCTCGAAACGGAACTCGACCGTCCCCCGGATCGTCTTCGCCACCCGCGGCCGCCGCTGCATGCCCCGCTCGACGAGCCCGTAGATGGACGCGGAGATCCCGTTCGGCTGCTGGCGGCCGAGCTTCACGCGAGGCATTGGCCGTAGGATCCCGCATCGATGGCAACCGTGGCCGACCCCGGCGTGACCCTCGACGTCGTTCCGAGTCAGGAGGAGGTGCTGCTGCGCGAGGCGGTGGCGGGCATCTGCTCGGATTTCGGGCCCAAGTACACGGAGAAGTGCGTGGACGACGAGGTGCCGCCCACCGAGCTGTGGGACGCGCTGGCCAGCCGCGGCTACCTCGGCGTGAACATCCCCGAGGAGTACGGCGGCGGCGGGCTCGGCATGAGCGCTCTGTCCGCCGTCGGCGAGGAGATATCGGCGGCCGGGTGCTCGCTGCTGCTGATCGTGGTCTCGCCCGCGATCGCGGGCAGCATCATCTCCCGCCACGCGACGCCCGAGCAGAAGGAGCGCTGGCTGCGCGGCATAGGCGCGGGCACCACCAAGCTCGCCTTCGCCATCACCGAGTCCGACGCCGGCACCAACTCGCACAACCTCAAGACCTCGCTGGAGCAGGACGGCGACAAGTTCAAGCTCAACGGGCAGAAGACCTACATCTCCGGCGTGGAGGACGCGGACGCCGTGCTGGTGGTCGCGCGCGGGCGAAACGACGACGGCTCGCTCGGGCTGCCCTCGCTCGCCATCGTCGACGTGGACACGCCGGGATTCACCCGCGACGTGATCCCGATGCCGCGCCTGGGCCCCGACAAGCAGTGGACGCTGTACTTCGACGACGTCGAGATCGAGGAGGCGCGCCTGATCGGCGGCTACAACGGCGGTCTCGGGCCGGTCTTCGACGGGCTCAACCCCGAGCGGATCATGGGCGCGTCGCTGGCCACGGGCATCGGCCGCCACGCGATCGGTCGCGCGGCCGAGTACGCCCGCGAGCGCAAGGTCTGGAACGGAGCGCCGATCGGCACCCACCAGGGCATCTCACACCCGCTGGCGCAGGCGAAGATCGAGCTCGAGCTGGCGCGGCTCATGACCCAGAAGGCGGCGGCGCTCTACGACGCCGGAGCGAAGGGGGCGGGGGAGGCTTCGAACATGGCCAAGTACGCCGCCGCCGAGGCGTCGATCAAGTGCGTCGACCAGGCGATTCAGACCCACGGCGGCAACGGCTTCGCGCTCGAATACGGCCTCACCCAGCTGTGGTGGGGCGCCCGCGTGGCGCGCACCGCGCCGGTCTCGCGCGAGATGGTCCTCAACTACGTGGCCGAGCACTCGCTCGGCCTGCCCAAGTCCTACTGAGCGCCTTCTACGTCCCAGAGGGCGATGCGTTCGCCGCCACCGAGCTCACGCGCGGGCCGTGGGACGAGGGCAGCCAGCACGCAGGGCCGCCGTGCGCACTACTGGGACGGGCCATGGACCGTGGCGGTGGGCTCGCCGAGGCGCGGCTCACGCGGGCGACGTTCGAGATCCTCAAGCCGGTGCCGATCGCCTCGATGGAGGTGTCGACGGAGGTCGTGCGGCCGGGCCGGAGCGTGGAGCTGATCGAGGGCACGCTCTCCAGCGGCGGCACGCCGCTGATCCGCGCTCGTGGCTGGCGGATCCGCACCGAGGCGCTCGAGCTCGACGAGAGCCCGCCCGAGGAGTCGCCCCCGCCGGGGCCCGAGAACGCGGAGACGAAGCCGTTCTTCCCGACCGGCGTGGACACCGGCTACCACACGGCCATGGAGGTCCGCTACCTGGAGGGCGGGTACCTCGAGCCCGGCCCGGCCCGCGCGTGGATGCGGATGCTCCACCCGCTGATCGAGGGCGAGGAGGTCGAGCCGCGCGACCGGGTGCTCGTCGCGGCCGACTCCGGCAACGGCGTGAGCGCGCCGCTGGACTATCGGCGCTGGCTGTTCATCAACGCCGACCTGTCGGTGGCGCTGCGCAGGCCGCTGCGCGGTGAGTGGGTCTGCCTCGACGCCACCACCTGGGTCGAGCCCGACGGGATCGGGCTCACGGACACGGGGCTGTACGACGAGGCCGGCCTGGTGGGACGCGCGACGCAGAGCCTGCTCGTGGCGCCTCGCTGAGCGCCGCGGTGGCGAAATCGGAGAAGCGCCCCTATCGTCGCCCTGTGCGTCCAGCGGTCCTCTGCGCGGTGGCGGCCGCCCTCTGCGTGGGCGTTTCACCGGTCCACGCCCAGACCAGGACCCAGGGCAGCAACCTGGCCGAGGCTGCCGACGGGGGCTTTGGCTGCGAGACGGCCTGGAGCCCCGGCTTCACACCGCCGGACTTCGCGTACGAGCCCTTCGCGACTGGGCACACGACGTGCACCATGTTCATGCCGGGGGTGACGATCAACGACACGTTCCTCGTCCCGGGCGACGGGACGGTGCGCAGGGTCCGCGTGAAGTCCGGTCCGAGCCCCGCACCGATGCGGATAGCGATCATCCGGCGGCTGTTCCAGACCAATCCGAACAACCCCAACGAGATCACCGACGCCCAGTGCTGCACCGGCGTTAGGGAGAGCGCCACCTTCAACCCCAGGCCGAACGCCGTCACCGAGGTGACCGTGAACCTGCCGGTGGATACCGAGCAGTCGATCAACGGGGCGTCGGGCTGGCACGACATCGTGGCGGTGAGCGCCGTCGGCGCCGGGCAGCTGCCGATCGCCTCGGTGGGCCCCCACACCGCCGCGGCCGGCACCCAGGCGCTCCACGCCGACGGCTCAGGCGTACTACCCGAAGGATCGAACCCGGCAGCGGCGAACAACAACACCTGGAACTACCCGAACTGGGTGGTGCTGATGGCCTTCGACTGGGCCGGTCCGGGCGAGGAGATCCCGAATGGCCCCGGCGCCGCAACGATCACCAGCAAGAGCCTCAAGCTGCGCAAGGGCAAGGTCGCTGTGCGGGTGCGCTGTGACACGACCACCGGCGCGCGATGCAAGGGGAAGGTGCGGCTGCGCACGCGCGCCAAGAAGCCCAAGCTCCTGGCATCCAAGTCCATCAACATTCGCGATCGCAAAACGGCCAAGGTCACGCTCAAGCTGTCGGGGAAGGCCCGCCGACGGGTGCCGAGGAAGCGCAACAGGGTGTCGCTCACGGTGAACCTGGGTGGCCACGGCAAGACCACCAAGAAGCTGATCCTCAAGCGCTAGGTCCCTTCGGTTCGCGCCTCCTCGAGATCGAGGTCGTACTCGATCCGGCGGCGCACCTCGTCGGTGATCTGGCCCTCGTCGCGCAGCCGCCGGAGCACGGCGCGCTCCGCTCCGATCACGTCGGTCCGGAAGCGCCGGAACCTGTCGGTGCGCGCTTCGAAGTCCTCGGGTCCCGCGCCGTCCTCGTCGGCCTCGCCGTGCACGCGCGACCGGAAGCGCCGGCGGCGGTAGTCGTACAGCCCGCGCATGCGGTTCGCCAGATCGTCGTCGACCCATTCCTCCTCGGCGAGCTCGTCGATGCGGTCGATGGCCGCGAACGCCGTCTCCAGGCGCGCCGCCAGCTCCTCGTCGCTGTCCTGGGTGTCCTCCTCGAGATCCAGGGCGCGGATCAGCGCGGGGAACGCGAGCCCCTGGGCGACCAGGGTCACGAGGATCGTGCAGAACGCCAGGAAGATGATCAGGTCACGTTCGGGGAACGGCGCGCCGGCGTCGGTCTCCAGCGGGATGGCGAGGGCCGCGGCCAGCGCCACGGCGCCGCGCATGCTGCTCCAGGCCACGATCGTCGCGCCCTTCCAGCCGGGGACCGGCTCGTTGCCCCGTATCCGCCGGAACAGATGCAGCGGAAGCGCCATCAGGGCGAACACCCATGCGATCCGCAGGAGCGGGACGAGCACGCCGATCAGCGCCCCGTAGGCGGCCAGCTCTGCCGTGGAGTGCGCCTCGATCGCGTCGAAGACGACGGGCAGCTGTAGCCCGATCAGCACGAACAGGAACGCGTTGAGGAGGAACTGCAGGATCGCCCAGATGGCGCTGAGCTGGAGCCGGCTGGCGGGCGTGGTGAGCTCGGAGGCCTGCCAGCCCAGCCACACACCGACGGTCACCGACGCGAGCACGCCCGACGCGCCGATCTCCTCCGCCGGCAGGTAGGCCGCGTAGGCGGTGAGCAGTGAGATCGTGATCTCCGTCGGCGGGTCGTCGAGCCGGCGGCGCACTGCCGCGATCACGATTCCCACGGCCACGCCGATGGCGATCCCGCCGAGGCCGGTGGCGATGAACTTCGGGCCGGCCTCCGCGAGCGAGAAGCTTCCGGTGACCACCGCGGCGACCGCGAACTTGTAGGCCACCAGCGCGGTCCAGTCGTTGGTGAGGCTCTCGCCCTCGACCACCGTGATCACCCGCCGTGGCACCCCGAGCCGGCGCAGGATCTCGGCGGGGGCGACGGCGTCGGTGGGGGAGACCACGGCGCCGAGCACGAACGCCACCGACCATTCCAGACCCATGACCCAGTGGCTCACCGCGGCCACCGCGAGCATGGTCGCGATCACCAGGCCAATCGCCAGGAGGCCGATGGGCCCGGCGTTGACCCGCAGCTCGCGCAGGTTCGAGAAGAACGCCGCCGCGTACAGCAGCGGCGGCAGGAAGATCAGCAGAACGATGTCCGGGTCGAGCTCGACCTCGGGCGCACCCGGGATCAGGCCGACGCCGAGGCCGCCGAGGACCAGCAGGATGGGGTAGGGGACACGCACCATGCCCGCCAGGACGGCGAGCCCTGCCACGGCCACGAGCAGCCCGAAGAGAACCAGCTCCGTGTGCTCCACCGAAAGGAGCTTAGGTGGTGCCTCCGCGCTAAAGGAAGCCCTCCGGAATGCCGAATCCAGAGGAGATGAAGGCCCTCCGCTGCATTCTCCTGGCCGTGCTCGGCGCGGCCGTGCTGGCATCGCCGGCCGCCGCCGCCACGCCCGACACCGTCAAGCTCCGCGGCGCCCTGGATGGGCTCTGGGCGGCCAAGGCGACCGCCAAGCCCACCCAGACCACGCTGCTGGCGCGCGCGACCAAGTCCATGGCCAAGTGCCGCTCCAAGGGGAAGGGCTGGAAGCGCATCCGCAAGCTCAAGGACGCCCCCCAGCGGCGTCTCTACACGGGCGGGGCCCGCATTCTCTGGAAGGAACTGAACGAGCTGGCGCAGCAGAACGCGCGCCTGCGACCCCTGCGGGGCGCCATGGGGCGTTATGTCAACCAGCTGGAAACGGCGGGCATCGCCGACCCGACGCTCGCCGCCGGCGTGGCCGCACAGCGCCGCCGCCTGACCATCCAGGACAAGCTGGTGGCGCTGGGCACCTGCAAGACCTTCGAGTCGCGGCTGAAGAGGGTGCGCGCGATCAGGCGCAAGGGCCGCGCACAGGCGCAGTTCGACGGACTCGCCGGCGCCGTGTACGGCCACATGGCCCGCTACATCGTGAAGAAGCGCAACGCCGCCGAGAACCAGTTCTCCGATCAGCTGGGGTCCTCGTACGACCGGCTGATCGCCCTGGGCGTGACCGATGGGGAGGCCAACGGCTTCCTCTACGCGCTCTCGCTGGCGCGCTAGACCCGCCGCCCGCCCAGCACGGTCTGCGAGCATCCGCGTGCCGTGATGGCGCGCGCTCACGAGCTCATCCGCTACGACGCTGACGGGCTCGCGGTTACCGCGCATGCGTGGGGTGACGCGGACGCGCCTCTCGCGCTGTTGCTGCACGGCTATCCGGACACCGCATGGACCTGGCGCCACCTAGGGCCCGCGCTGGCCGAGGCCGGCTTCCGCGCGGTGGCGCCGTTCCAGCGCGGCTACTCACCGACTGCCCTGGCGCCCGACGGCGGCTACTCCTTGGAGGCGCTGGTGGGGGACGTGCTCGCGTCGCACGAGGCGCTCGGGGGCGACTCCCAGGCGGTGGTGGTCGGCCACGACTGGGGCGCCGAGCAGGCCTATCTCGCTACGGCCGTCGCTCCGGACCGCTTTCGCCGCGTCGTGGCCCTGGCCGTGCCGCCTCAGCCGGCCTTGGACAACCTCCGCCGCCATCCCGGGCTCCTCGTACGCCAGCTGTGGATGTCCCGCTACATCGCGCTCCAGCAGATCCCCGGCAGCGAACGCCTGCTGCGCCGCATCGTGCCTCGGCTGTGGGCCAGGTGGTCGCCGGGATATGCCGCGCACGATGGCGTCCGCGCCGCCCTGGCGGCGCTCGCCCCGCCGGGACACGCGACCGCCGCGTTGCGCTACTACCGTGCGGTTTGGCGTCTGCCGCGCTCTCGCGGCAGCGGGCATCCACGCGTACCGGCGCTGCCGCGGAACCTGTCGGATACGCCAACTCTGTACCTACACGGCCAGAACGACGGCTGCATCGCGGCCGAAGTCGCGCGGCTGGCGGAGGCGAGCGTGCCCACCGAGGTGGTGCCCGGCGTTGGCCACTTCCTGCATCTCGAGGCTCCGAGGGAGGTAAACGAGCGGATTCTGGGGTTCCTGAGGGCCGATTTGCAGCGTGAGTTCACATAAGATCGGTTATCGAGCATTGGAATGGATACGCGCCAGACGAAGGGCGTCCAGCGTTTCCGCGACCGCGGGGCGGCGCTCCGCCCCACGACGGAAGAACGCCGACACGTTGCGGCTCGGCACCGGCGGTGCCAGTTGCGTGAAACGCAGGTTGGCGTCGTCGGTGCAGGCGAGCTCCGGCAGCAGGCCTATGCCCAGGTTCGCCGCGACGAGCGACTGGAACAGGTACGCCTCATCGGCGCGGTGCGCGATCCGCGGAGCGAAGCCGGCCCCTTTGCACGCGCGATCGAACGCGGCCGCGAACTGCGTGCCCGCCAGCCCGGCCACCCAATCGACGTTCCGCAGCGTCTCGAGGCGAACCGGTCCCTGGGTACCGTCGTCGCGCGGCAGGACCAGCAGGAGCGGCTCCTCGAGCAGGAGTTGCGATTCGAGACCCCCGATCGGGGCGGTCTCCACGAGGTCGTAGCTCTCGGACACGAGGATGTCCAGGTCGCCCGACCGCAGCAGCCCGATCCCGTCCTCCGGCTCGTGCTCGCGGATGCTGCATTCGAGATCGGGATGCAGCTCGGACAGCTCGTGATGGCGGGTGCCACCAGCAGGCTGGCGGCACTTGGAAACGAGCCGATCACCAGCTCCCCCCGCACGGTCTCCCGCTCGGCCGCCAGCTCCGCCTCCGCGACGTCCAGCTCTGCGAGCACGCGATCGGCCCTGGTCACCAGCCCCCGCGCCGCCGGCGTCAGCGGACGTTGCGCCCGTCGCGTTCCAGGAGCTGCGTGTCCGTCTCGCGCTCGAGTTGCATGAGCGACTGGGAGATCGCGGACGGCGTGTAGCCCACCACCCGCGCCACCTCCGCGATCGTGCCCCTGCGGGAGAGCTCGCTGAGGAGCTTGAGTCTCCGGACATCGAGCACGATTCAGCTGAGATTACGCTCACCGGTAGAAATCGGTGGTTCGCCTACCGTGTTCGAAGGGCAGAATAGGGGCGTGCCGACTAAGGAGCGCTACCAGCCCCTACCGCCCGTCACGCGGCTTCCCAGCGTGCTGTGGTCACGCCTGGGACGCGTGGGGCGCGCGCTCGTCATCGCCGCCGGCCTCGCCGTGGTGGCCACGATCATCGTCCTGGCGCCGAAGATCGCCGACACGCCGGGAGAACAATGCGGCCCGTGACCGCCGCGAGGCCGCCGAGGCGCGCGAGCGCGAGATCGCCCGGCTACAGGAGCTCGTGCGCCCGCGCACAGGCACGACGGACACCCCGGCGAACCCCAGGCCTGACCTCGAGCGCCAGATCACGGTCGACGCCCGCAGCCGCCCCGACGTGAACCGCGTGCTGCGCACCCAGTGCACGGTGATCCGCGGAGGCGGAGGGCGGTACTCGTGCACGGCGGTCACGAGCGAGCTTCCCGGAGGCGAGGTGAGCCGGGAGGGCGCGATCGGCTTCCCCTACCGCGCCATCGCGAATGGGCGCGAGCTCACCTGGTGCCGCATCGCCGGGCAGCCCGGGCGAGGGCTCGAACAAGGGCAAGCCGCTGGTTGCGATCCCCGCCCGCTGCGGCGGCTAGCTCAGTCGCCCTTGGTGCCGGCGATCGTCCATGCGATGAAGACCCCCTGGAACGGCAGCCGCGCCCACAGCAGCCACTGAGGGACATCCGGGAGGCCCTGGACCTGATCGGGGTTCACGGCCCAGTGCACGTTCGCCGGGAAGACGAGGATCAGCAGCGCGATCAGCCACAACCGGCAGAAGCCGTGCGTGCGCGGGAAGAGCGCGGTCAGGCCGCCGATGATCTCCCCCGCGCCGCTGATGGCCACCATCTCCCGGTGGGCGGGGATATACGGCGGCATGATCGCCTCGTACTGCCTCGGTCGCAGGAAATGCATCACGCCCGCGAAGATGAAGGTGATGCCCAGGGCCCGGGAGGTTCGCGACTCGGTCATCCGTCTCCGAAGGGTTGGATCTCCATGCCGTGGTCATGCTCGCGCATGCCCAGCTCGTAGGCGGCGCCGCCGGCCACGGTGAGGGTCCGGGCCCCCTTCCCCGGCCTCGACACCGTGAGCGTCATGTCCGACGCCGAGCAGTTCACCGTGTGGTGCTCGGAGCCGTCGGGATCGGCGTAGACCCAGCCGACGAAGGCCTCGCGATCCGCGCCGACGGTGCCCTGCACGGTCAGGTCGCTGCCGGGCAGCGTGAAGGTCGCGCCGTCGGGGCGCTCATCGACCTCGGTGCGGCGCGCCTTCTCCGGGCCGCCGAGCCGGTGGCGCTCGCCGTCGAGGAAGAGCACCCCGTTCGCGATCCACGGAGTGGTCACCGGGCCGAGCTTGATCCGCCCGAGCGCGCCGTCGAACCACGCGGCAGGGTCCTCCTCGAAGTCCGTGGCGTGCATCCAGATCCAGCGCTCGGCGTGCTGGGCGCCCCAGTTGTGGCCGATCATGCCGCGCCATCCGTCCAGCTGCACCTCGCGGTCCCCGAACGAGGCGCGGCCGGAGAAACGGGCGTCCGGGATAGGGGCTCAGCAGCTTCGTGCGGGGCACGGGCGCGCGGTACATCCAGTCGCGCGGCAGGTGGAACAGCGGCTCCTCGGCGGAGTCGAAGGTGAGGTCCCACGAGGCGCTGCGCCCCTCCCCCTCCGCGCTGCCCGTCGCCGTGCCGAACCCCAGCCTCGAGTCGCCGATGTGGATGTACTCGTCCTCCCCCGCCCCGACGTCGGCAAGCGTCTCCTTCACGGCCGACGGCGGGTCGCCGTCGAAGAGCGTGAACCACAGCGACCCCTGAGGAGGCTCGCCCGGGCGCTTGTGCACCGTGTGGCGGATCCAGAGGCCGAGCCGCTCCGACGGGTGGCAGGCCTTGATGTAGAAGCTCTCGTAGTGGCCCGCCTTGGCGGGCAGCTCCGTGAAGCGCGCGGTGGTTCGCCTCGGGCCGCTCACGGGATCGCGAGACTACCGAGCCGCGAGGGCTGGCGAGCTTGCCGATCGCGCCTAGGGTGGGACCTGGCCCCGGAACCCAGGAGTGACCGACTCGTGACCGCTCGACGCGCCGTAATGCTTGCCCTTGTCCTCGATGCCGCCGGACCGGCTGCTGCGCAGGCCAAGACGAGGAACGTGACGGTCACGGGCGACCTCGTGATCTCGACCGCGAACGATCCCGCCAACACCGGGAAGTGCAGCGTGATCGTCTTCTACGAGTGGTCGGATGTGCCGAAGACGACTCGGCCACGTGAACTACACCACCAGCGACGGAAAGCAGAAGTCGGCGCGAAGGCGGCCCCATGACGATCCCTGCCGCGGGAAAGCCGCCTCGAATCGCGCCCCCGGGCCGCCATAGGCTCGTCGTGGGCTTCAGCTACGGGGCGAGCCCCACCAAGCCGAACCGAACTGCAGGAACAGCACCGAACCGACAGGCAGTCGCTCCCCCCGACCGCGCCCGTCACGCTGACTGTGGAGGGCGACTCGCCGGCGGCACCACGGCGAGGAAGACGCTGGCAAAGCGCGCAAGACCGAGGAAAGATCAAGCGAAAGCTACGGAAGACTTCGAGGCGGTCGGCAAAGCGCGCGCTGCGGCGCAAGTTGGCGAGGGCCAAGAAGAGCCGGAAACGCGCCGCCAAGGCCGTGACGAAGCTCTGCTGAGGTCGCGCTCGGCGCCGCCCTGCTAGACTACCGCGCATGACCGACTCCAACGTGCTTCTGATCACCGGCGCCAGCAGCGGCATCGGCGCCGCCACCGCCCGTCACGCGGTCGACGCCGGCTGGCGCGTCGCCCTGGCCGCCCGCTCCGAGGACAAGCTCGCCGACCTGGCGAAGGAGCTGGGCGGCGACGAGGTCGCCACGGCCATCCGCTGTGACGTGACGAGCTGGGACGACCAGCAGGCCGCGGTGACCGCCGCGGTCGAGCGCTTCGGCCGCTTCGACGCCTTCCTCGCGAACGCCGGCTTCGGCGCCGCGCGCGGCTTCCAGGAGGAGAGCGTGGAGCACTGGAAGGCGATGGTCGACACCAACGTCTACGGCGCCGCGCTCTCGATCCGGGCGGCGCTGGGCCCGTTCCGCGAGCAGGGCCACGGCCACATGCTCCTCATGGGCTCCGTGGCCGGCCGCCGAGCGCTCCCGGGCTCGCTCTACTCCGCGACGAAGTGGGCGGTGACCGCCATGGGCGAGAGCCTGCGGGCGGAGGTGGCGGACACGGCGATCAAGACGACCCTGATCGAACCGGGCATGGTGGACACCCCGTTCTTCGACAACCGCCCGACGGGCGCACTGGAGGCCGACGACATCGCCCGCGCGGTGATGTACGCGCTGTCGCAGCCCGAGCACGTGGACGTGAACGAGGTGCTCGTCCGGCCCGTGAACCAGCCGACCTGACGCCTAGATTTGGGGTGTGCAGTTCCGTCGGATAGCCCACCTCGACATGGACGCGTTCTACGTGAGCTGCGAGCTGCAGCGGCGTCCTGAGCTGCGGGGCAAGCCGGTGGTGGTGGCGGGCAGTGGGCCGCGCGCAGTGGTCACCACCGCCAGCTACGAGGCGCGCAAGTTCGGCGTCTTCTCCGCCACCCCCGCATCGCGCGCCCGGCGCGGTCTGCCCCGATGCGATCTTCGTCCCGCCCGACTTCACCCACTACCGCGAGCGCTCGCGGGAGGTGATGGAGGTGCTGCGCGAGCAGATCGACATCGTGGAGGTCGTAGGCCTCGACGAGGCCTATCTCGATCTCACCGGCTTCGGCAGCCCCAACGCCGCCGGCAGGCGGATCAAGGCGGCGGTCACCGAGCGCACGGGCCTCGCGCTGCTCGATCGGCATCGGCCCGAGCAAGCTGGTGGCCAAGGTGGCCTCCGATGCGGACAAGCCGGACGGGTTCCTCTCGCTCAGTGCCGAGGAGGCTCGTGAGCGCTTCGGCGGCGCCTCGCCCAGGCTCGTGCCGGGAATCGGCCCGAAGACCGCCGAGCGGTTGGAGGCACGGGGCGTTCAGCGCCTCGAGCAGCTCGCCCGGATGGGCGATCAGGAGCTGTCGGAGCTGTTCGGGTCGCGCCTGGGCCCCCACCTGGGCCGGTTGGCGCGGTTCGAGGACGACCGCGAGCTGGAGACCGATCGCGTACGCAAGTCCGAGTCGAAGGAGACGACCTTCGACCGCGATCTGCACGGCCTGGAGCAGATGGAGCCCGAGCTGGCCCGGCTGGCGGAGCAACTCGGCGGCGACCTGGAGCGCAACGGCCGCGGCGGGCGAACCGTGCGGCTCAAGGTACGCCTCGACGACTTCTCGATCCACACCCGCGCGCGCACTCTCCCTGCACCCGTGAGCGACGCCGAGACGATCGGCTCGGTCGCGCGCGAGCTCCTGCGCACGCTCGATCCGCAGCGCCCCGTGAGGCTGCTGGGGGTCGGCGTCGCGGGGATGGAGGAGCGGCCGGCGGCTCCTCCCGGTGATCAGCTAGAGCTGATCAGCTAGACGCGGTAGCTTGCACCCATGTCCCAGGACCGCCTGACCGCACTCGACGCATCCTTCCTGCACCTCGAGGACGCCTCGTCCCACATGCACGTGGCCTCGGTGATGCTCTTCGAGGGCGACCCGCCGCCCTACGACGAGCTGCTCGATTCGATCGACCGGCGCCTGCACCTCGTGCCGCGCTACCGCCAGAAGCTGGCGTACGTGCCGCTCGGCCAGGGCCGCCCGCGCTGGGTCGACGACCCCCACCTCAACCTGCGCTACCACGTGCGCTCCACGGCGCTCCCCTCCCCCGGCTCGGAGGAGCAGCTGCGCAATCTGTCGGGCCGCGTGTTCGCCCAGCAGCTCGACCGGGACAAGCCGCTTTGGGAGATCTGGCTGGTCGAGGGCCTGGAGCAGGGTGGCTTCGCGCTGCTCTCCAAGACCCACCACGCGCTCGTGGACGGCATCTCGGGCGTGGACATCGTGACCGTGCTGTTCGACACCTCCCCGGAGCCCGCCGCCCCGCCGGACCCGGGCCAGCGCTGGCTGCCGCGCCCCGAGCCCTCGGGAGCTCAGCTGCTGGGCGAGGCGCTGGTGGAGCGCGCCACGGCGCCGGGTGAGCTGGGTCGCACGGCCCGCGCGGTCTTCCGTGGGCCACGACAGGTCGCCAACAGCCTGGTGAACGCGGCCGCCGGGGTCGGCGCCATGGCCTGGGCCGGGCTCAACCCCGCGCCGGACAGCCCCTACAACGGGGAGATCGGCCCCCACCGCCGGTTCACGTGGGTGCGCGCCGAGCTCGCCGACGTGAAGGCGATCAAGAACGAGCTGGGCGGCACGGTGAACGACGTGGTGCTCTCCTCGGTCGCCGGAGCCCTGGGGCGCCACCTGCGCCGCCGCGGCCAGCCGACCGACGGCGTCGAGCTGAAGGCCATGGTGCCCGTGAGCGTGCGCAGCGACTCCGAGCGCGGCCAGCTGGGCAACAAGGTCGCCGCGATGATGGCGCCGCTGCCCGTGTGGTGCCAGGAGCCCGTCGCGCGCCTCGACATCGTGCGCGAGGAGATGAAGCACCTCAAGGAGGGCGGCCAGGCGGTGGGCGCCCAGGTGCTCACCGACCTCACGCGCTTCGCGCCCACCACCGTGATGGCTCAGGCGTCTCGAATCATGAGCCGCCAGCGCATGTTCAACCTCGTGGTGACCAACGTGCCCGGACCGCAGTTCCCGCTCTACCTCATGGGCCGCGAGGCCACCGACCCGTTCCCCATGGTGCCGCTGGCCAAGGGCCAGGGCCTGGGCATCGCGATCATGTCCTACAACGGCAAGATGAACTTCGGCCTCGTCGGTGACTACGACGTGATGCACGACATCGACGATCTCGCCGAGGACCTGCACGAGGCGCTCGCGGAGCTGGCAGAGGCAGCGGGGGTTGATTGGTCCTCGCCGGCTCCCGAGCCGGCATCCCTAACCTCTTAGAGGTGCGGGAGAAGGTCATCGCCAGCGCCAAGGCCCTCGGCCTCGAAGTCGACGTGCGCCGGCTCGACGCCTCTACCGCCACCGTGCAGGCCGCCGCGCTCGCGGTCGGCTGCAAGGACGCCCAGATCGCCAAGTCGCTCGTGTTCGTGGCCGACGGCGATCCGGTCGTGTGCATAGCGTCGGGCGCTCACCGCGTCGACATGGATCGGCTCGCCGACGTGCTCGACGTGGCGGAGGTGCGCCAGGCCACGCCCGAGGAGGTCCGCGCGGCCACCGGGTTCTCCGTTGGTGGCGTGCCGCCGTTCGGGCACGGGCTGTCCGTCGTCTTCGACAAACGCTGCTGGAACACGATCGAGTGTGGGCGGCCGGCGGCGACGGCCACAGCCTGTTCGAGGTGGACCCCAAGGCACTGGCCGGCTGCACGTCGGCCACCGTCGCCCCGATCGCCTAGGCCCGGCGGTCGATGCACGCCCTGGCGATAGCCGCGGTGATGCTGGCGCCGGTCGGCACCCCGGCGCATGAGCGCGCCGGGCTGATCGACCTCACGACCCGCTCCCCCACGCTGCAGCTCGACCTGCGCTACGCCACCAAGCGCAACATCACCGGCGCGCGGCTGCCGGGCTACTGCGAGCCGTGGGCGATGATGCTGAAGCCCGCCGCGCGGGACCTGGCCCGGGTGCAGCGCGGCCTGCGCCGGCGCGGGCTGGGCCTGAAGATCCTCGACGCCTACCGCCCCGCACGCGCATCGCGCGCGCTGGTGCGATGGGCGAGGCGCAGTGGCCGGGCGTGAGACTGGTCGGGACCTACATCGCCGAGCGCAGCCGCCACAACCTGGGCTCGGCGGTCGACCTGACGCTGGTGCGGCGCAGCGCCGGGCGCCAGCTGCCGATGGGCACCCGCTACGACCACCTGGGCCGCCGTGCGCACACGCTGAACGCGAGAGGGCGCGTGCTGCGCAACCGCCTCACCCTCAAGCGCGCTATGGAGCGCTTCGGCTTCACCAACTACAGACGGGAGTGGTGGCACTTCGAGCACCGGGTCAGGGGCGTGAAATACCTCGACCTCACCCTGGGATGTCGAGCCGCAGCGGCCATACTTGACCCATGACGAAGCGCCCGGAGCCACTGCGCGCCGCGCTTGCGCAGATCAACCCCACCGTCGGGGACATCCCCGGCAACGCGCGCCTGATCGCGGCTCGGACGGCCGAGGCGCGCGACGCGGGCGCCCAGCTGGTGGTGTTCCCGGAGCTGGCTCTCACCGGCTACCCGCCCGAGGACCTGCTGCTGAAGACGCACTTCCTGGACAGCGCGGCGGGCGCCGCGCTCGCCGAGCTGGCGGCGTCCACCCGCGGGATCGTGGCCCTGGTCGGGTTCCCGGAGCGATCCGACGACGTCTACAACGCCGCGGCCGTGCTCGCCGACGGCGAGGTGGCGGCGATCTACCGCAAGATCCACCTGCCCAACTACGGGGTGTTCGACGAGCAGCGCTACTTCCAGGCCGGTGACGCCCCGGCCACCTTCGAGATCAACGGCGTGACGCTGGGCCTCACGATCTGCGAGGACATCTGGGAGCCGGGGCCGCCCGCGACCTCCGAGGCGCTGGCCGGCGCGGAGGTGCTCGTGAACCTGTCCGCCTCGCCCTACCACGCCGGCAAGGGCGCCGAGCGCGAGCGAATGCTCGTCCAGCGCGCCCGCGACAACCTCGCCGCGGTGCTGTTCTGCAACACGGTCGGCGGCCAGGACGAGCTGGTCTTCGACGGCCATAGCGTGGCGATCGACCAGGAGGGCGAGATCCTGGCCCGCGCGCCTCAGTTCGAGGAGTCGCTCACCCTCTGCACGATCGACTCCGGCGCGGTGGCCGCCGCGCGACTGCGCGACCCGCGCCATCGGACCGCCGTGAAGCGCGAGCGCGCATCGGCGCGCCCCGCCCCGGTGCGACTGGCGTCGCTGTCGGCGCCCGGCGGGGAGGCCGAGGTCGGCGGCCCCGTGACCGGCGTGCTGGAGCCGGAGGCGGAGGTCTACGCCGCGCTGCGCACCGGCCTGGGCGACTACGTGCGCAAGAACGGCTTCGAGCAGGTGGTCTTCGGCCTTTCCGGAGGGATCGACTCCGCCCTCGTCGCGCTGCTGGCCGTGGACGCGCTCGGCGCGGACCGCGTGACCTGCGTGAGCATGCCCTCGCCGTACTCCTCGGAGGGAACCAAGGGCGACGCCCGGGCGATCGCCGCGAACCTCGGCACCGATCTGCTGGAGCTCTCGATCGAGGACGTGATGGAGCGCTACGACGGCGCTGCTCGGCGACGCCTTCGCGGGCCGCGAGCCCGGGCTGGCGCAGGAGAACCTCCAGGCCCGCATCCGCGGAAACGTGGTGATGGCGCTCTCGAACGAGTTCGGCTGGCTGGTGCTCACCACCGGCAACAAGTCCGAGCTCTCCGTGGGCTACGCCACGCTCTACGGCGACATGGCCGGCGGCTTCGCCGTGCTCAAGGACGTGTTCAAGGGCTGGGTGTATCGGCTGGTGCGCTGGCGCAACGCCCAGGACGAGGGGCGTGAGCTCGTCCCGGAGTCGGTGCTCGACCGCCCGCCGTCGGCGGAGCTGCGTGCGGACCAGCTCGACGAGGACTCGCTGCCCGCCCTACGAGGTGCTCGACGCGATCCTCGCCGGCTACGTGGAGCAGGACCTCGATGCGGCCGAGCTGGTGGCGCAGGGCCTCCCGCGCGAAGAGGTGGAGCACGTGATCACCATGGTCGACCGCGCCGAGTACAAGCGCCGCCAGGCCCCGCCCGGGCATCCGCATCTCCACGAAGGCCTTCGGCCGCGACCGCCGCCTGCCGATCACGAACCGGTACCAGGCAAACGCAGAGCGCCCGGAGCCGAAGCTCCGGGCGCTCTAGCGCTCGCTTCCCTGCGACTTCGTTGGTGCCTAGCCGTGCCGACCATCACCACGCTGGTGCGGCGTCGGTGACGGCGATGTCGCCCTCGGGCTCGTTGCAGGACACCTCGAACCGGTAGTCGCCGGCGGGCAGCGGCCGCGAACGTCGATGAACGACGGCATTGCGGCCTCGTGGGCGCGTCGGTGTTGTTCGTCAGCTCGCCGAGCTGGAACACGTCCGAGATCGTGACCTCGTTCTGCTGAAGCAGCAGGTCCCCCGGCTCGGGGTCGCCGCTGGCGTACCACTCACCGCTGGTCTGGATCATCACCTTGCTCGTTCGGGGCAGGTTCGATCGTCGCGCCCGTGCAATCGATGAACGTCGCGTTCGTCGGGTTGCAGATCGGCGTCATAGGAATCGTTCCCCTGACGAGGTCGTTGAGCGCCACGCCACTCAGCGCGTCGGCGTTGCTCGCGGTGGTCGCCGAGTTGGCCGTTGCAGCCGGAGCCGGCGGTGTCGGCGCTTGGCCGCGCTCGGCACCTTGCCGAGCGATGACTCGAGCACGCGGCTTCCGCCGATCGTGTTCGCCTTCAGGTCCTTGCCGCGCAGATCGCCGTTCTTGACGTCCTTGCTGCGGACCGAGTTGTTCTTGATCTGGGCGCTGCCGATCGTGGCGGCCGCGTAGCTGACGCCGCCGAGGGCGACGAACAGAGCGACCATGGAGATCAGGAGCGACGGGTTGATTCGGAACTTCTTCATTTGGGGCCTCCTTGGTTGGCCTTGGGGTTTGACTGCCCCTCCAACCGCCGGGCGCCGCGACTTACGCCAGGTCAGGAAACCTGTGGGGGGCTCACGCCCCCACACCCCCGCGGCTCCTTGCCAGAGCCCCTAACGCCCTTACGCGGTCTAATTACGCGGGCGTCGGACGAATCGCCATCGTCACCCGGGACGAGGCGCACAGGCGGCCCTCGTCGTCGGTGAAGTCCACGTCCCAGACCCAGGTCGTGCGGCCGCGGTGGCGGCGCCTGGCCTCGGCGTGCACCGTGCCCTCGGAGACGGGCCGCATGAAGCTGGTGCTGTTCGAGAGGCCCACGGCGATGCTCTCGGGCTGCACGTGCACGTAGGTGGTGGCTCGACGCGAGGGTCTCCGCCATCGCGGCGTAGGCGCCGCCGTGCACGATCCCCATCGGCTGGCGCACCGATCGGTCACCTCGAAATGCCCGCGCGCGAGCTCCTCGCCCGCCTCGGTGAGCTCGAAACCGAGCGTCGCCGTCCAGCGTCTGGCCCATCCGCTGGGCGAGGTCCGGCTCATCCGTCACGCCTCCAGGCTATCTTTCCCCGCTCATGGCCACGTTCGACCAGCTCTCTGCCGAGCAGAGGGCGATCATCGAGCTCGTCCTCAAGCAGGGGCAGAGCTACGACGAGCTCGGAGAGATGCTCGGCATGCCGACCTCGCGGGTGCGAGAGCTGGCGCGCGACGCGCTCGTGCGCCTCTCCCCCGTCTCCGCCGCCGCCGTGGACGACGACTGGCGCGGCCAGCTGGGCGACTACCTGCTCAACCAGCAGGCGGGCCCGGAGGCGCACCGCCACCAAGGGCCACCTGCGCCGCTCGGAGGCGGCTCGCGGCTGGGCGCGCTCGGTGCTGGACTCGCTCGAGCAGTTCTACAAGGACGGCGACATCCCGCAGATCCCGGAGGGCGAGGCCGCTCCGGAGCCCCGGCGCCGCCGCGAGCGCAAGCCCAAGGAGCCCAAGGACCCGAAGGAGCCCCGCGCCAAGCGCGAGCCGAGGGAGCCGCGCCCGCAAGCGCGAGCTGTCGCCCGGCGCCGCGGCCGCGATTCGCCGGCGGCGGATGGTCGGGGCGGGTCGCTGGTCGCGATCGTGCTGTTCGGCGTGCTGGCGTGGCCCGGCAAGGTGCTGCTCTTCAAGGACGACGACGAGCCCGCGAAGGCGTCGCAACAACGCGGCCGCGCAGCCGCGCATCGTGGGCCAGCTGGTGCTGCGCCCGCAGGGCGACCAGGGCCGCAACACCGCCGGGCATCGCCGTGATCGCCGAGCGCGGCGGCCAGCGCCAGCTGATCGTGCAGGCGCAGCTGCCCGCGCGCGAACAAGGAGCGCGAGGCCTACGAGGTGTGGCTCTACAACTCGAAGGGCGACGCCCGCTCGCTGGGCGCGCAGGTCACCGACCAGCAGGGCACGTTCCAGGGCGCCGGCCCGCTGCCGGAGAACTTCGATCGCTTCCGCTTCATCGACGTCTCGCGCGAGAAGGTCGACCAGGGGATCGCAGCCACTCCGGCCGCTCCGTACTGCGCGGGCGCATCGACCAGATCCAGGCGCCGCCGCAGAACACAGGCACGGGCCAGGGCGACCAGCAGGCGCCCCAGCAGCAGGGCACCACAGACTACGCCCGTAGGCGGCAGCAGCTTCCCGGGATTCATGATCCCGGCGGGGTCGACGCGCTCCTTCACGGCCGCGAGCACGTCGAGCCCCAGCTCGCCCACCTCGCGCTCCATCCAGGGCACGTGGTCGGCCCCGACGGCGTGGTGGTGGGTGATCGTGCCGCCGTTGGCCATGATCGCGTCGCAGGCGGCCGTCTTCGCGGCGCGCCACTGCTCGATCTCGTCGCCGGGCTCCTGGCGCGCGATGAAGGTGAAGTACAGGGAGGCTCCCGACGGGTAGAGGTGGGAGATGTGGCACATCACCGCGGGTGGGGTCCCGCGGGCCGTGAGCGACTCGCTCAGCGCCGCTCCGACGGCGTCATAGAGGCGATGGAGGTTCGACCAGGTGGTGGCCGTCTCGAGCGTCTCGACCATCACGCCGCGGTCGAGCAGCTCGTCGCGCAGGTAGGGCGCGGCGAAGCGGCCGTTCAGCCACGAGCGCCCGGGCTTCTGGCCCAGCGCCACGGCCCCGTGGGCGCGCAGCACGCGCCGCGGTGCGGCCGCGCCGCCGCGCCACCTCGTCCGGCGTGCCCTCGAAGCCCGTGAAGGCGAGGCAGCCCTCGCTGTGCCCGCGCAGGCCGCAGGTAGGCCCGGCCCGCCCGCTCGGCCACGCTGCCGCTGGAGGACAGCGCCATCGACAGCCGCGTCTCGCTGCTCGTCGGACAGGCGCGCCACATCCGGCGAGGCCCCGCCCTGCTCGAGCACGCGGTAGGCCTCGGCGCCCTCCTCGAATGACCGGAACGACCACGCCTCGTAGTGGCGTGCGCGCGGCAGCGGGCTGACCCGCAGGGTGGCCTCGGTGATCACGCCGAGCACCCCCTCCGAGCCCACCACCAGCTCGCGCAGCGACGGCCCGGCGGCGCGTGGCGGGCACGTCCAGGGTGGACAGCTCCCCCGCAGGCGTCTCGCAGCGCACGGCCTCGACCAGCTCGTCGATGCGGCCGTAGCCGGTCGATGCCTGGCCCGGCCGAGCGGGTGGCGACCCAGCCGCCGACGGTGGAGTACTCGAACGACTGGGGGAAGTGGCCGAGGGTCATGCCCTGCGCGCCCAGCTGGCGTCTCCAGCTCGGGGCCGAAGACGCCCGGCTCCACGGTCGCGGTGAGCGAGACCGGATCAACGCCGAGCAGCGAGTCCAGTCGCGACAGGTCGAGCGAGATGGCGGCGGAGTGACCGCCTGCGCAGGGCCTCCACACCGCCCACCACGCTCGTACCGCCGCCGAAGGGGATCACCGCCACGCCCGCCCGCGCGCAGGCCGCCAGCACGGCCCGGAGCTGGGCCAGCGGACTCCGGCGTGACCACGGCGTCGGGCGCCGTGGAGCCGTCGCCGGAGCGGATCCGCACCAGGTCGGGGTAGCTGCGCCCGACCGCGTGCGACACGCGGTCGGCGTGGTCCTCGCTGAGCCCAGCGTCGTGCAGCTCGCGCCGTGCGGCGTCCGGCAGCGCAGGGGCCGGCAGCTCCACCTCGCCGAGCTCGACCCGCGGGCGCCGGTCTCCGAGCCGTCCAGGCCCAGCTCCTCGCGCAGCAGGGCGAGCGCCGAGTCGGGCAGCGTGATCGCACCAGAGTCCTCGCCCCAGCCCCACCAGCGCATCACGACGCCGCCCTCCAGCCCTCGGCCACCTCGCCGAGGCCCTCCAGGGCTCCCTCGAGCTGGCGCCGTGTGGCGAGGCGGATCTGAAAGCCGCCCAGCCGCGAGAAGCCGCGCAGGGCGAGCCGCTGGGTGAGCCGCACGTCGGTCTCCCCCTCCCCCGCGTCCTCCAGCTCGAGCTCGGTGACGGCCTCCTCGAGGATGCGCTCGAACGGGGACTCCTCCACCTCCTGGCGCCAGCGCAGCAGCCGTGGATGGTCGGACTCCAGCAGCGTGAAGTCGGCGCGCAGCGTGCGTCCCTTCGGCGTGATCAGCACGGTGGTCCACGCCTTGCGCGACGCGTCCTCCACCCGCTGCACGCCGGGCCACCACTGGGTGAGCTGCTCGGGATCGGAGACCAGCGTCCAGATCCGCTCCGGGGCGGCCCTCACCGTGCGGCTGCGCCTGATCACAGGCATCCTCAGCTCTCGTAGGTGACGAGGCTGTGGACGGGATGGGGCGAGAGGCGCTCACGGCCGTTCAGGAATGCGAGCTCGATCACGAATGCGCAGCCTGCCACGGTGGCCCCCGCGCCCTCCACGAGATCGCACAGCGCGGACGCCGTGCCGCCGGTCGCAAGCAGGTCGTCGTGCACGAGCACCCTGGCGCCGGGGCCGATGGCGTCGGAGTGGACCTCGAGCGCGTCCACGCCGTACTCGAGCTGGTACTCCGCCGACGCGGTCTCGCGCGGGCAGCTTGCCCGGCTTGCGGGCGAGGATGAACCCGGCGCCGACCTCCGCGGCCACGGCCCCACCCAGGACGAAGCCCCGCGCCTCGGCGGACACGAGATAGTCGGCCTCGACCGAGCGCGCGTGCTCCGCCAGGGCGGCCACGGTGGCCCTCAGCGCTCCCGGATCCAGGAACAGCGGCGTGATGTCCTTAAACACGATCCCGGGCTCTGGGAAGTCCGGGATGTCCTCGATGAAGCCGCGCAGGTTGGGCGCGGAGCCCTCGGTCACTTCGCGATCTTGCGCAGGTCGCGGACCAGCAGCAGGTGCTTGAGGTAGGAGGCCGTCGCGGCCAGGTTCTCCAGGGCCTCGACCGCCTCCTTGCGCCGCTCGGGGTTCCGCGATCGCAGCGACGGCGCCAGGATCTGCTCCAGCAGCGCGGCCTCGCGGTCGGCGGAGGTGCGGAACACGCGCAGGTTGCGCCCCCCGACGCCGAATCGGTTCAGCTCGGTGACCGCGCGCACGATCTCGCGCTCGGTGTCGTCGTAGACCATCTCGCCCGTCCTGCTTCTCGCCGCGGATCACGCCGTAGTCCTCGAGCTCCTTTACCAGCGAGGCGTCCGCACCGGTGTCCTCCAGGATCTCCTCCAGGGCGTACGAACGGGCCGCCGACCGCGCGCACGTCGACCGTCGCACGCCGCACGGGGCGCTGCTCGGCCTTTTCCCCACGCCCCAGGTCGTCCTGCTCGGTGCGCCCCGCCGCCAGCTCCTGGCGGATCACGCGCAGGGGCAGGAACTCATCGCGCTGGAGGCGCAGGATCGTGCGCAGCCGGGCCACGTCGGTCGGGGCGAACAGCCGGTAGCCGCCCGGCGGTGCGCCGCGGCGCGAGCAGCTTCTGGTCCTCCAGGTAGCGGATCTTCGAGATCGAGATATCGGGGAACTCGCGCTCGAGCTGCTTGCAGACTGCGCCGATGGTGAGCGACTTGGCCGCCGGCACGGGCTCGGTGTCGCGAGTGGCGCTCATCAGCGCTCCAGGTAGGTGAGCTTGTACTTGCCGACCTGCAGCTCGTCGCCGTTGGCGAGCTTGTGCGACTCGATCCGGCGCCGGTTCACGTACGTGCCGTTGAGCGAGCCGAGATCGTCCACGTAGAGGCCGTCGCGGCGGCGCACCAGCAGAGCGTGGTTGCGCGAGACGGTCACGTCGTCGAGGAACACCTCGGCGTCGGGGCTGCGCCCGATGGTCATCTTCTCCCCCGCCACCGCGAAGACCTCACCGGCTCGGCCACCGCCGGCGCGAATGGCGAGCGTGGCGCCCTCGCCCGACACCTGCTCGATGTCGACGGGCTTCAGCTCGCCGGTCTCGTCGAGCTGGTACGCGGCGGTCGTGTCGCCCTCCAGGTTGCCCGGCCTCCGCCAGGAACGCTCCGCACTTCTGGCAGTAGTTAGCGCCCTCTGCGTTGGCGAAGCCGCACTCGGGGCAGTGCACGGCTCTACTCCTTGTCGGAGTCGGGGATCGCCTTCCCCGAGAGGATGTCCGTGAGCTGCTGGACGTCTGCGCCGGTGATCGCCGACTCGCCCTCCTCGTGCTTCTTGCGCAGCCGGTTCACGAGCTCGGCCCGCAGGATGTCGATCTTCCCGTGCAGGATGCGGCGCTGGTATGAGACCTCCTGCTCCTCATCCGTGAGCTGCTGGATCATGTCCTTCAGCTCGGTGTCGGAGAGGGCGCCCAGGTCGGGGAACGTGTCCATGCTTCAGAAGGTCCTTTCAAAGGTGGCAAACGGCGAACGGCGAGTATAGACCCAGGTGTCAAGTCGAGCTTGAGGCTTTGTTGAAGCGCAACCCGTCCTGCACGTAGATCACGGTCGCCCACAGTGTGAGGGCGAGTCCCAGATAAAGCGAGGCCTCCGCCACCCAGCTGTCCACCAGCAGCGTGAGGAAGATCGAGAGCATCACCGGCCACACGGCCCACCGCCCGACCATGTTGATCTTCAGGTCGAAGCCCTTGCGCAGGCCCCACTGGCTGAGGAACAGCATGAACACCTCCCGCGCCGCCAGCACCGCGAGCGCCCAGCGCGGCAGCAGCTCGAAGTGGAAGCACACCACCACGCCGGCCAGCACCAGCGCACGGTCGGTGAGCGGGTCGAGCAGGGCGCCGAGGCGGCTGTACTGGCCGGTCAGCCGGGCGGCCAGGCCGTCGAGCTGGTCGCCCCACGCGATCGCGAAGAAGAGCAGCGCCGCCGTCGTGTCTCGCCCGTCGGCCTCGAACGCGAGCAGGATGAACACCGGCAGCAGCGCCATCCGCACGAACGAGATCGCGTTCGGGATCGTGAACGGGCGCAACGGCGCGCCCTTCAGCGTCTCGGGGGGCGGGCCGGCCGAGCGGTCGAGGCCGGTCAGCTGGCGCTTCGTCAGGGAAGGCCGCGCCACAGCTCCGCCGCGGCGGCGGCCGCACCGTCCAGCGGCAGCGAGCCCTTCTCCTGGCCGCGCCGCACCTGGGTCTCGACCTCGCCGGCCTCCACCCCGCGCTTGCCGACCGTGAGGCGCAGAGGGCAGCCGAGAAGCTCCGCGTCGGCGAACTTCTCGCCGGGGTTTGCGTCGCGGTCGTCGTAGAGCACGTCGAGCCCCTGCTGCTGGAGCTCGTCGTAGAGCCCGTCGGCTACGGCGCGGGCCTCCTCGCCCTCCTTGCCCAGCGTCACCAGGTGCACGTCGAACGGGGCGAGCGAGCGCGGCCACGAGATTCCCTGGTCGTCGGCGAACTGCTCCACCGCGGCCGCGATGATGCGCGCCGGCCCGATGCCGTAGGAGCCCATCCAGATGTGCTGCTCCGACCCGTCCTCCTCCAGGAAGGTGGCGTCGAGGGGCTCCGAGTAGCGCTTGCCGAGCTTGAAGATGTTCCCTACTTCGATCGCGGGCTCGATTCGGATCTCTCCGCCATCGGGGCACGTGTCCCCGGCCTCGACCGTGCGCACGTCGGCAAAGCGCGGCTCGAAGTCTCTGCCGGGCTCCACGCCGCGCAGGTGGCGGTCGGGCTCGTTGGCGCCTGCCACGAGCCCCTTCAGGCCCTCGAGGGCGGTGTCGGCGAGCACGGGCCCCTCGAATCCGACCGGGCCGATGAACCCCGGGGGAGCGCCGAAGCGGCTCGTGATCTCCTCCTCGGTGGCCGGCCGCGCGGCCTGGCCGATCGCGTTCTGGAGCTTGATCGGGTTCAGGCGGTGATCGCCGCGCACCACCACGAGCAACGGCGCGCCGTCCTCGAGCACCATGGGCAGCGCCTTCAGCAGCGCACCCGCCGGGACGTTGAGCTCCCCGGCCACCTGCTCGATCGTGGTGGCTCCGGGCGTGTCGACCGGCTCCGGTGCGTCGAGCGGCTCGGGCCGGCCGTCCACGGGCTTGGGGGTGGCGCTCGCGACCTCCACGTTCGCGGCGTAGCCCGCATCCGAGAGCGCCACGTCGTTCTCCCCCGCAGCACAGGGCGCCATGTACTCATGGGCTCCGATGCCGCCCATCATCCCCACGTCGGATTCCACCGAGTACCACTCCAGCCCGGCCCGGTCGAAGATCCGGTCGTAGGCCTTCACATTGAGGTCGTAGGACGCGTCGAGACCCTCCTCGTCACGGTCGAACGAGTAGCCGTCCTTCATGATGAACTCGCGCGTGCGCAGCACCCCGGCACGGGGCCGCAGCTCATCGCGTTCCTTCGTCTGGAAGTGGTAGAGCAGCTTGGGGAGGTCGCGGTAGGAGCGGACCTCGCGGGCCATGTGGAAGGTGAGCGTCTCCTCGTGGCTCAGCGCGAGGATCAGGTCAGCGCCGCGCCTGTCCTTGAGCTTGAACACCTCGTCGATCTCGTAGCGCCCGCTGCGCTGCCACAGCTCGGCCGGCGTGAGCAGCGGCATCAGCATCTCCTGGCAGCCGATCTCGTCCAGCTCCTCGCGGATGATCTGCTCGGCCTTGCGGTGGGTGCGCCACCCGGCGGGCAGGAAGGTCCACATGCCCGCGCCCACCTGGCGCACCAGGCCGGCGCGCACCATCAGCTTGTGCGAAACGGCCTCGGCATCGGCCGGGGCCTCCTTCTCGGTCGGCAGCAGGTACGTCGAGAGGCGGGGCATCGGCGCCGCAGTGTATTCGGCGTCCGATCCGGGGCTAAACCCGGCCCGCGGCCTGTCGATAGGGAAGTAGAGCCCTCCTTGCCCCAATTGATCGGACACAAGCGATATGTCGTCTCCGCCGCGACCGCGGCGGCCGTCGTCTGGATCGCGTACGTGGCCCACCTCGGGCCCGGGCTGGGCGGGGAGAGCCTGAACACGTTCTTCGACGCGTGGGTCTACGACGGCCTGATCCTGGCCGCCGCGGCAGCCTGCCTGGTTCGCGCGGCGCTCTACCGCGAGGAGCGCGCGGCCTGGACCATCATGGGCCTGGGGCTATTTGCCTGGACCGGCGGCGAGATCTACTACGCCGTCGCCCTGTCGCATCGAGACGAGGTGCCGATCCCCTCCCTGGCCGACGCCGGCTACCTGGCCTTCTATCCCGCCTGCTACATCGCCCTGGCGCTGCTGGTGAAAGCCCGTATGCCCGGCTTCCGCGGCAGCCTCTGGCTGGACGGTGCCATCGCGGCTCTCGCCGTCTCCGCCGTCGCTGCCGCGATCGCGTTCGAGAAGATCATCGAGGTCAGCACCTCCGGCGACGTGCTGCCCGTGGTGACCGGCCTGGCGTATCCGATCGGGGATCTCGTCCTGCTCGGGCTCGTGGTCGGAGTCTTCGGCCTGTCCGGATGGAGGCCCGCAACGGCGTGGAAGCTGATCGGCGCCGGGCTGGTGCTGATGGCGGTCGCCGACGGCGCCTATCTGCTCCAGTCGGCCGAGGGCACCTACGTTGAGGGCGGCCTGCTGGACGCCCTCTGGCCCGCGGCAGCCCTGCTCGTGGGGTTCTCGGCCTGGGTCAGCTCACCGGTCCGGGCAACGCGATTCGAGCTCGAGGGCCTGCGCATGGTGATCGTTCCCGCCGCCTGCGGGATGCTCGCCATCGGGCTGGCGGCCGCGACGAGCCTCACCACGCTCGGCGACGCCACGCTGGCGCTCAGCCTGGCCACCCTGTTCCTCGTGACCGGGCGGATGGCATGGGCGTTCTGGGACAACCAGGAGCTGCTCTCCCACAGCCGTGTGGAGGCGCTCACCGACGCTCTCACCGGACTCGGCAACCGGCGCAGCGTGATGCTCGACCTCGAGGAGGCCCTGTTGGACGCCACCGCTGAGGATCCCAGGCTGATCGTGCTCTTCGACCTTGATGGCTTCAAGAGCTACAACGACACCTACGGGCATCCCGCCGGAGACGAGCTGCTGATCCGCCTCGGCCACAGGCTGGCGGCGGCCGCGAAGCCCTACGGCGCTGCGTTCCGGCTCGGAGGCGACGAGTTCTGCGTCCTGGCCCAGACCCACCTCGCGGGCAGGGCGGCCGTGGTCGCGGCCACCCAGGCGGCGCTCAGCGAGACGGGTGAGGGGTTCGAGATCACGGCCTCCCAGGGCAGCGTCCTCATCCCCATAGAGGCCGCGACGGTGGCGGAGGCCCTGCAGCTCGCCGATAGCCGCATGTACGCGCAGAAGGGCCACGGGCGCGTCTCCGCGGGCCGCCAGACCCGGGACGTGCTGCTCAGCACCCTGCGCGAGCGCCAGCCCCACCTGCACGACCACCTCACGGGCGTGGCCGACACGGCCGTGGCCACCGCACGCGAGCTGGGCATGACCCCCGAGCAGATCGACGAGGTGTCTCGGGCCGCGGAGCTGCACGACGTCGGCAAGATGGCGATCCCCGACGCGATCGTCGAGAAGCCCGGCCCGCTCGACGATGAGGAGTGGGCCTTCATGCGTCGTCACACGATCATCGGCGAGCGCATCCTCGCGGCGGCTCCTGCCCTGATTCCGGTCGCCACGATCGTTCGTTCGAGCCACGAGCGCTGGGACGGTGGCGGCTATCCCGACGGGCTCGCCGGCGAGAACATCCCGCTTGGAGCACGGGTCGTATGCGTCGCCGACGCGTTTGACGCGATTGTCTCCGGGCGGCCCTATCGCGCCGCCCGCTCCGCCGACGAAGCGTTCGAGGAGCTGCGCGAATGCGCCGGCTCCCAGTTCGACCCGCGCGTGATCGAAGCCTTCACCTCGGCGGTCCAGCGCGCGGCGGTAAGCGTCTCCTAGGCTCGGGTGAAGCGCCGGCCCGCCGTCGGCGAGGCCTCTTCATCCAGCTTCACCGGGGCCATCGGCAGTGCCGTGGCGCCTTCGAGCGCCTCGGCGGAGGCGGCCTTCGCCTCCATCGCGGCGATCCGCTCGGGCGTGAGCTCGCCGGCGTTCTCCTCTTCGATCTTCGATAGCCAGGCCGCGCCCTCGGCAGCCTTGTCGGAGTCGACCACCACGCGGCCGACCTCGATCGTCTTGTCGATCTCGGCGAACAGCTCGTCCACCAGGCGGTCCTGCGGGACCTTCCGCAGCGGCTCGCCGTGGGCGAAGATCAGCCCCTCGTTCTTGGCGCCGGTGATGCCGAAGTCCGCATGCGAGGCCTCGCCGATGCCGTTCACGGCGCAGCCCAGAACCGCGACCTCGAACGGGTCGTCGTAGGCCTCGAGCCGCTGCTCGATCTCGGTGACCACGGTGTCCATGTCGAACTGAAGCCGCCCGCAGGTGGGGCAGGCGATCAGCACGGGGCCGCGCTCGCGCAGCTTCAGCGCCTTGAGGATCTCCCACCCGACCTTGACCTCCTCCTCCGCGTGGAAGGTGGAGAGCGAGATGCGAATGGTGTCCCCCACGCCGTCGGCCAGCAGGGTGCCGAGGCCAACAGAGGACTTCAGCGAGCCCGACCACTTGGTGCCGGCCTCGGTGATGCCCAGGTGCAGCGGGTAGTCGATCTTGTCGGAGAGCAGGCGGTTGGAGGCGATGGTGTTCGGCACGTTGGTGGACTTGATCGAGACCTTGAAGTCCTGGAAGTCCAGCCGCTCCATCAGATCGACGAACTCGACCGCGGCGGCCACGAGCGCCTCGACAGAGTTCTCGCGCTCCAGCGCATGTAGATGTTTCGGCAGCGAGCCGGAGTTCACCCCGATCCGCATGGGCGTGCCGGCGGTCCTCGCGCGCTCCGCCACCTCGGCGACCTTGTCCGGGCCGCCGATGTTGCCCGGGTTGAGCCGGATGCAGTGGGCCCCGGCGTCGATCGCCTTCAGCGCCAACGTGTGGTTGAAGTGGATGTCGGCGATCACCGGGATCGGGGACTCCTTCACGATCCGCGCCAGCGCCTCCACGTCCTTGTCGCGCGGCACGGCGCAGCGCACGAGGTCGCCGCCGGCGTCCGCGATGGCGTGAATCTGGCGCATGGTCGCGTCGAAGTCCGCGGTCTCGGTCTTCGTCATCGACTGCACGGCCACGGGGGCGCCGCCACCGATCTTCACCCCGCCAACGTCTATTTGGCGCTTTGAAGCCACGCCATGATGGTATCTGGCGGGGTCAGGGCTTCACGGACGCGCAGATCGCGTCGGCGCGGATGAACCCCTTCACGTCGGGCTCGCCGATGCGGGCTGACCCGCTCCATCGGGCGCGCTTGGACCCCTTGCGCTTGCGCGGCGTGCTGGCCACGAGCCACTTCTTGGACGTGTTCGCGTGGATCGAGGCTCCGCCGCCGATCACGTCGAGGCCGGCGGGGCATTCCGCGTGGACGGTCTGAACGCTCTTGAAGGTCGTCTTCGATTGAACCGAGACGACCTTGTACTTGCTCAGGCCCGGCGCACCGGGGACGCCCTTCTGGTTCCACACGAGGCGCGTGTTGTCGGCGCGGCAGAACTCGTTGTGATTGACGACCCTCAGGACGAGGTCGCGGCCGTAACAGGCGTGGATGTTGCCTTCCGGGCTCGGGATGGCGGCCGCGGCGACCCCGCCGCATGCCACCACCAGCGCGATGAGCGCGATGATCGTTGCCGGGGATGGGCGGGACATTGGGGCCTCCTGGGTCGCTTGAGGCGACGACGGTAGGCCCCGGAAAACGCCGCCGCAGTATCAACCTGGTCTCAACCAGGTATCAGCGCTCGTAGAGCTCCTCGATCTCCTTCTCGTACTTGGCGTTGATCGGCTTGCGCTTGAGCTTCATCGTCGGCGTGAGCTCGTCGCCGCCGGGCTGCCAGTCCTCGTCGAGCAGCTTGAACTTCTTGATCTGCTCCACGCGGGCCAGCTTCTCGTTGGCGGCATCCACACCGCTCTGCACCTCGGCCTCGGCGCCGTCGCGGCCGTGCTGCTCGATGAACCCCGGCGCAACGTCGGGATCGAGCGTGATCAGCGCGACGTTGAACGGGCGGCTGTCGCCGATCGCGATCGCCTGCCCGATGATCGGGCTCGACGCCTTCACCTTGGCCTCGATGTTCGCGGGCGACATGTTCTTGCCGGCCGCGTTGATGATCAGCTCCTTCTTGCGGTCGACGATCTTCAGGTAGCCGTCCTCGTCGAACTCGCCGATGTCGCCTGTCGACAGCCAGCCGTCGGAGTCGATCGTCTCGGACGTCTTGTCGGGCTGGTTGCGGTAGCCCTTCATCACGACCGGGCCGCGCACCATCACCTCGCCGTCCTCGGCGAGCTTGACCTCCACGCCGGGGGACGGCGGGCCGACCGTGCCGATCTTGATCTTGTCCGGCGGGTTCACGGTGCCGGAGCCGCAGGTCTCGGACATCCCCCACAGCTCGGCGAGCGGGATGCCGATCGCATGGAAGAACTTGATCACCTCCGGCGGCGTGGGCGCGGCGCCCACGTTCACCGATTCGACCGCGTCGAAGCCGAGCCGCTCACGCATCTTGGAGAACACCTGCTCGTCGGCCTGCGCGTATGCCGCCGCCAGCTCCTCGGGGATCTCCTCCCCGGCCTGCTCGAGCTCGATCTTCTGCAGGCCCGATCTCGATAGCCTTCTCCACGCCGGCCTTGCGCTCGGGATCCTGCTCGGCGGCGATGCCCGCCTCGATGGCGGCCTTCAGCTTCTCCCAGATGCGAGGCACCGCGAAGAACCAGCTCGGGCGCACCTCGGGCAGGTAGGCCACGACCTGGCGCGGGTCGGGGCAGTCGGTGGTGGTGAAGCCGAGCATCAGCGGCAGGTAGTGGCTACATGCCCGCTCGGCGATGTGCGCGTAGGGCAGCCACGAGATCACGCGGCCGTCGTCGGGGAAGGGGATCACCTGGTCGAACGCCTTCACCGCGCCGACGAGGTTCTCGTGGGTGAGCTCCACGCCCTTGGGCGGACCCGTGGTGCCGGACGTGTAGATCAGCGTGAGCACGTCGTCGGGCTTCACGGCCTTCCACGCGCCCTCGAAGTCGAAGTCGGCGCTGCCGCGGCCCTCGACCTCGCTCGAGCGTGAGCGTGCCGCCGCTCCCGTCGCCGTCGACTACCACGATGGTCTCGACGCCCTTCACCTGCTTGATGATCGGGAGGAAGGCGTTCTCGGTGACGAGGATCTTGTTCGCGGCGTCGCCGACCAGGTACTCGATCTGCTCGGCCGTGTAGGTGTTGTAGATCGAGAACGGCGTGGCGCCGAGGTGCAGCGCGGCGGAGTCGACGAAGTGGAACTCGGGCCGGTTCGTGAGCATGATTCCGATCGTGTCGCCGGCGCCCAGGCCGAGGGCGGCCAGGCCGCGCGCCACGCTCTCAGCCTTCGCGGCGTACTCGCCCCAGGTGCAGGTGAACTCGTCGCCCTTCGTGCGGATCGCCGGGCGGTCCGGGTAGGCGTCGCGGTCAGCTGAAATGCCTCGGCCAAGGTGCTTGCGTCGAGGCCGGCAGGGACCTTCTACGGGTGGTCGTTGCGCTCTCCATATCGCTCCTCCTCAGTAGTCGAAAACGGAGCCTATCTGACCTGGAAGCCCTCGCCTGACAGGCGGTCGATGTCGTTGGTCAGCCCGATCATGAACAGGCCGATCACCAGCAGGAAGCCGAACACTCCTGAGCGCTCCATCACGTAGAGCGGCACCGGCCGCCCGCGCACCTTCTCCACCACCGCCCAGAAGATGTGGCCGCCGTCGAGCGGGCAGGAACGGGAACAGGTTGATGATCGCCAGCGAGAGCGAGATGATCGCGAGGATCCCCACCACCTCCGCGACGTCGCTGAGGATCGTCTGCCGGGTGACCTCGTAGGAGCCGACGATGCCCGAGATCTGCTTGCGCTCCTCGGGGTCGATGATCCTGGCGGGCAGCGAGACGGTCTGCTTCGTGATGAACCAGAAGCTGTCGAGCGACTCCGGTGACGGCTGGAGCCCGGCCGAGCGTCTCCCGCGGGCCGGGCGCGTAGCCAAAGCCCAGGCGCGTGCGCTCCGCGACCGGGTCATAGATCGGCTTCGCCGCGATCGTCACCCGGCGTCCGTCGCGGTCGATCAGCAGCGTCGCCGGCGTGGCGGCCTCGCAGCCCTTCGTCGGCGGCTTCTCCGCGCACTTGTGCTTGGAGATCTGGGGCGAGAGCTTCACGGCGTCGCCGCGCACGCCGTCGACCGCGATCAGCTTGTCGCCCTCCTTCAGCACCTCGCGGCCGGGTAGCCCTTCTCGATCGGCCCGACCTCGGTGCTGGGGCCCTCCCGCCCGATGAAGGCGAAGAAGCAGAACATCAGGATCAGCGCCACGATCAGGTTCACCGCCGGTCCCGCGGCGATCACGGAGATCCGCTTCCACACGGGCTGCGCGTGGTAGGCCCGGTCGCGGACCTCCTCGGGGAGATCCTCGTCGGGATTCATCCCGGTGATCTTCACGTAGCCGCCCGCGGGGATGGCCCCGATCGCGTACTCGGTCTCGCCCCGTGTGCGCGAGAACATCGTGGGCGGGAAGAAGAGCGAGAACTTCTCCACCCGCATGCCCACCCACTTCGCCACGGCGAAGTGGCCGAGCTCGTGCAGGATCACCAGCAGCGCGAAGCCGGCGAAGGCGAGGAACCAGCTCACGCCAGTACTCCCTGGGCGGCCTCACCGGCGCGCTCGCGCGCCTCGGCGTCGACGGCGAACAGCTCGGCGAAGTGGCCCACGGGCTGCGCCGGCATCGACTCGAGCGTGCGCTCGATCACCTCGGCGATCGACGCGAACGGCAGCCGGCCCGCCAGGAAGGCGGCCACGGCCACCTCGTTCGCGGCGTTGAGCACGCACGGCGCGGTGCCGCCCGCGATCCCCGCCTCGCGCGCCAGGCGCAGGCAGGCGAACGTGTCCTCGTCGGGCGGCTCGAAGTCGAGGCTGCCGACGCTCGCCAGGTCGAGCGTGCTCCACCGGCACGTCGGCGCGGTCGGGGTGGTGCAGCGCGTAGGAGATCGGCACCGCCATGTCGGGGTAGCCGAGGTGCGCGAGCGTGGCGCCGTCGTTGAGATGGATCAGCGAGTGCACGATCGACTGCGGGTGCACCACCACGTCGATCCGGTCGTACGGGACGCCGAAGAGATGGTGGGCCTCGATCACCTCCAGGCCCTTGTTCATGAGCGTCGCGGAGTCCACGGTGATCTTGCCGCCCATGTCCCAGGTCGGATGGGCCAGCGCGTCCTCCACCGTGATGCCGTCGAGGTCGGTGCGGCCGCGGAAGGGCCCGCCGGAGGCGGTGAGCACAAGCCGGTCGACGGTGCCCGGCCGCTCGCCGTTCACAAGCTGGAACAGGGCCGAGTGCTCGGAGTCCACCGGCAGCAGCGCGGCGCCGGTGGCCTCCGCCAGCGCGGTGACCAGCTCGCCGCCCACCACCAGGCTCTCCTTGTTGGCGAGCGCGAGGTCGATCCCCTCGCCCAGCGCGGCGACGGTCGGGCCCAGGCCGGCGGAGCCCGACGAGCGCGTTCAGCACCAGGTCGCAGTCGGTGTCGGTGATCAGCTCCACCAGGCCCTCGGGCCCGGCGAGCACCCCCTCCCCCGCCCGCGCGGCGGCATCGGGGTCGGCCAGCGCCAGCCGTGGCGCTCCAAAGCGCTCGGACTGCTCGAGCAGCAGCTCGGCGTTCGAGTGGGCGGCGAGGCCAACCACCTCGAGCGAGTCGCTGCGGGCCACCACATCGAGCGCCTGCGTGCCGATCGAGCCGGTCGAGCCGACGATCAGGATCCTGCGCATCCGCCTGAGTCTAGGAGGCCCGCTCAGCGGGCAAAGCCTGCACGCTCACCCAGCTCTTCACGAGCGGGCCCAAGCGCTCGGCGACCGGCGGGCCGAACAGCGCCTCCATCTCGCGGCGCCGCAGCATGTGGATCTCCTCCCAGTAGCCGGCGGCGCCCAGGCGCCAGTACTGGCGCCGCAGGCTCACGGGGAGCCAGTGCGCGAACGGCAGCAGCGCGTGCGGCTCGATCGGGAACGAGAACGCGGGGGTCTGCACGTACCAGCCCCTGGCCACGCGCTTGAGCTCGGCGGCGAAGGCCGCGCGGTGCTCGGGGGCCAGGTGCTCGATCAGGCTGGAGGAGTAGGCGAGGTCGAACGCACCGTCATCGAACGGGAGCCGCTCGGTGGCGTCGGCCTGTACGAACGGCCCCGGGTATTCCGGGCGCGGCGTGAGGTCCACGCCGGTAACGTCGAGCTGGGGCGCCAGCGCGCGCAGTCCGAGCCGCCCGCATCCGATGTCCACGATCCGGGACTCCTCGGTCACGCCCGTCAGCGAGAAGATCCGCTCGTGGCGCTTGCGCCGGGAGCGGGTGCCGACCTTCGATGCCAGCCGGGCGCGCGGGCCCTGCTTGGACGTCGAATAGAGGATCGGCTCGGGGTCGCCAGGCACCCCGCGCAGCCTACGCTGCGGCTGCGGAGGCCTCCGCCAGCGCCTGGATCAGGGCATCCACCACGGCGGGGTCGAACTGCGTGCCGGCGTTTGCCCTCAGCTCGGCCGTCGCCTCGGCCGCGCTCATCGCAGACCCGGTACGGCCGATCCGTGGTCATGGCGTCGTAGGCGTCACAGGCAAAGATGATGCGCGCGCCGAGCGGGATGGCCTCGCCCGCGAGCCCGTCGGGATAGCCGCCGCCGTCCCAGCGCTCGTGGCCGTGACGGACCAGCGGCCGGACCGGCGTGAGGAAGTCGATCGGGGCGATGATCTGCTCGCCGATCACCGTGTGCTGTTCGATATGGGCGCGCTCCTCGTCGGTCAGCCGGCCCGGCTTGTTCAGGATCGCTCCGTTGATCGCGAGCTTGCCGATGTCGTGGAAGGCCGCGCCGAACGCAGCATCCGCACCTCGGCCGGATCCATCCCCAGCACCCGGCCGACGGCCGCCGCGTTGTCGGCGATCGAGCTCCGAATGCTTGGCCGTGTAGGAGTCCTTGGCCTCCAGCGCGGACGCCAGGGCCTCGGCGGTGTCCAGGTAGGCCTGCTCGACGCTCGCGTAGAGGCGGGCCGATCGCAGCGCCGCGCTCACCTGGTCCGCCACGGTGCGTACTAGCCTGGCGTCGTCGGGGTCGAAGGCGTCCGTGCGGTTGTCCTCCATGTTGAGCGCGCCCCAGAGGTGATCGCCCGCCCACAGCGGGGCGCACAGCTCGGATCTGGTCGCGCTGCTCTCGGCCGTCGCGCGGTAGTCGGGCTCCAGCGCGCACGTCGCCGGTCATCACCACCTCGCGTTCGCGCAGTGCGCGCCCGACCAGGCCCAGACCGGCAGGCTGGCGCCACCCCCTGGACTTCAGGCGCTCGCCGGTCTCGCCGCGCACGGTGGCGAGCACCACCTCGTTCGTGTCGGTGAGCGTGCAGGATGCCGCAGCCCGTGCACGTGAACTCGGTCCGCAGCTCTTCGAGCGCGGCCTCCACGATCTCGTCCTCGTCGGTCATGCCCGAGAGCTTCGCGCCCAGAGAGCCCGTCAGCGCGAGCTGGCGGGTGCGCTTCTGCAGCTGGCTCATTCGCTCCGCCGCGGCGGAGGAGCGGCTGGCCGCGGCCCGGCTCGACGAGCTGGAGCCGCAGGTCGGCGAGCGCGAGGTCAGCCGTATCGCCGTCGCCGTAGAGCTCGATCAGCCATACGCCGTCCACGTCGGAGCTGGCGGCGGCGAGCACGCCTGAGAAGCCGAGCTCGGCGAGCAGCTCGCGCTCGGCGGGGTCGGCGTCGCGGTCGTGGCGGTCGATCACGAAGGACCCGCCCCCGGCCGCGATCAGGTGAGCGGTAGCCGGGAAGTCGTCGATCGAGTAGACCTCGTCGCCCAGGCCCACGCGGACGCCGCGCAGGCGCCCGTCGCGGTCGTCGGCGGTCGCGATCGAGCGGATATCGGCGGACCCATGTTCCGCAAAGGAGATCGTCCACGCTGCGGCGTTCACGGTCTCGGCGAAGTGCGCGACGGTGACCTCGAGCCGGTCGAGGGTGCTCACCTCGGCAAGCTCACCGTCGAGCCGCTCGAGCACGCTGGAGCTGGTGGCGTCGAGACGCTCGGTGAGGCCGCGCTTCTTACGCGTGGGCGCTCTCCGGGGAACTCGCGCAGCGCACTGGCCTCGGCCGTGCAGACCTGTCCCCCACCCCGGCGCTTGGCCGCGTACTGGGCGGAGTCAGCCGCACGGAGCAGCTGGCTCGGGTACTCGAGGCCGGGTCCCGCCTCAACGGCGCCGCAGGAGATGGCGATCGGCGTGTCGCGTCCCTCGTCGAGCAGGCGGATCGCCGTGACGGCGAGGTCGCGTGCATCCTCGAGTCCGAGCCCGGGCAGGACCGCCGCGAACTCGTCACCCGCCAGGCGGGCCACCACGGCGGATGGGAATGACGCCGCGGCGGCCACGAGCGCTTCGGCGACCCGGCGCAGAGCGCGATCGCCCGCGTGGTGCCCGCGGCTGTCGTTGATCGTCTTGAGGTCGTCGAGATCGCAGAGCATGAGGCTCACCTGGGTGCCATCCGCACGCCAGCGCTCGGCCGCCCCCTCGAGCTTCTCCTCGAGCGCGCGCCGGTTTCCGAGGCCGGTGAGCGGGTCCTCGTAAGCGAGCCGTGCGACGTCGGAGAACTCCTCGGCGCGGGCAATCACACCCGCTAGCTGTGCGGCGATGCCCTCCAGGAAGCGCACGTCTCCGCCGTGGAAGCGCGGCTGACCCGGCGCGGTCGTCGCCCAGATCTCGCCCCAGACGCTGCCGTCGACGATCACCGGGACGCCAATGTCGGACTCCTTGCCGAGGCTGCGCAGCAGCTCGACCGACTTCGGCTCGGCGTCGGGGTCGTCGACCGCCGTGAAGTATGGGATGCCGGTCTGGATCAGGCGCTCGACGGCGGGGAAGTCGACGAGCGGATAGACCTCGTTCTCCGGCAGCCGCTCCTCGATCGGGCTCAGGTCGCCGACGTTGATCAGCACCTTGATCCCGCGCAGCTCGGCATCCCATTTGCTCATGGAAAGCGAGCTGGCGCCCACCGCTTCGAGTGCGGCCTCGGCCACGAGCTCGATCACCTCGTCGAGCCGGCTCGCGGACGCGGCTGCCGCCGCCACTCTCATCAGGGTCTCGCGGTCCGCCTGCGCGCGCGGGCGCGTGTCCGCGACCGCGGGAACCGCGTGGAGGCCACGATTGATCGCCCGGCGGCGCAGCGAGCCCACCGAGGCATTCCGTTGCTCGGCCATTAATCCTTGCTATCGGCGCTAAATGCGCCTTTCTTAAGCCCTAGCCGTACCCGAGAGCGACCGCTGCGTAGAACCCGACGACCACCGTGAAGAACACCGCGTCGAGCCGGTCGAGCACCCCGCCGTGAACGCCGAACAGCCTGCCGGTGTCCTTGACCTCGAGATCGCGCTTGAGCAGCGACTCGAACAGGTCCCCCACCGGCGCCGTGATGGCCACCAGGAAGCCCAGCAGCAGCGCGTCGGGCCCGCTCAGCCAGTCCTGGTAGAGGCCCGCGGCCCAGAACGCCAGCGTGCCCGCCACGATGCCGCCCACGAGGCCCTCCACGGTCTTGTTGGGCGAGATGTCCGGGGCCAGCTTGTGACGGCCCCAGGCGCGCCCCACGAGGTAGGCGCCGGTATCGCCGATGAACGTGGCCACCAGCACGTCGATCAGCAGCCCGTCGCCGTGTGGCAGCTCGCGCAGGAACATCGCGTGCGCGAACGGCAGGCCGATCCACACGATCCCGAACATCGTGGCGGCGATTCCCCACGCCACGTTGTCGAGCCGTGCCCGCGTGAGCGCGAGCAGGAACACCACCGGGAAGCGCACGCCACCAGCGCGATCAGCACGTCGGCGCGCTCCTCGTAGAGCGCCAGCAGCACCATCGCGATCAGCGCCATGTAGCCCGCCAGGTCGATCGGCCGCGCCCGGCGCAGCAGCGAGTACAGCTCGTTCAGCGCGAGACAGCCGAGGAGGATCAGGCCGCCCGCGAAGACCTCTCCGCCGCTGACCACGATGAAGATCGCGAACGTCACGGCCGGGATGGCCACGAGGATCCGCGCTCGCAGGTCGGAGCTCATGCCCGCCTAGCGCGCGCCGAAGCGCCGCCGCCGGTTTCGGTACTCCTCCAGCGACGCCTCGAACGCGTCGCGGTCGAAGTCGGGCCAGAGCTCGTCGCGGAACACGAACTCCGAGTACGCGCACTGCCACAGCAGGTAGTTGGAGATCCGCTGCTCGCCGCTGGTGCGGATGAGGAGGTCGGGGTCATGCATGTCGGGCGCGTAGAGATGGCGAGCGGAAGTCCTCCTCGCTCTCGCCCTGGAAGGTTCGCGCCGCATCGACGATCTCCGCCCTGCCCCCGTAGTTGAACGCCACGAAGAGGGTGATGCGCGTGTTGCTCGCGCGGTCACCCCCTCGGCCCACTCCATCTTCTCGCGCAGCTCGGCGGGAACGCCGTCGCGGCGCCCGATGAAGCGCATCCGCACGCCCTCCTCGTGCAGCTCGGGCGTCTCGCGGTCGATCCGCTCGCCGAACATCTCCATCAGGCCCTCCACCTCGGCCTGGGGACGGGTCCAGTTCTCCGTGGAGAACGAGAACACGGTGAGCTCCTCGACGCCCAGCCGCGCCGCGTCGCGCAGCCGCGCCTTCACCACGTCCGCGCCCGGCGCGGTGGCCCTCGATCGGCTCGAGCCCGCGCGCCTGTGCCCAGCGCCCGTTGCCGTCGGTGATGATCGCGACGTACTTCGGCGAATCTGGCGCGCCGGATCGCTCGTCCGTTCGCGATCCGGCAGGGGGCGGGGTCAAACCTGGAGGATCTCTTCTTCCTTGCCGCGCCAGCAGGCTGTCGATCTCGCCGATGCGGGCGTCGGTGAGCTTCTGGAGCTCGCTCTCGGCGCGGTGCTCGTCGTCGGCGCCGAGGTCGCCGTCCTTCTTCATCTCGCGCAGGTCGTGGATCACCTCGCGGCGCACGTTGCGCACGCTCGACCCTCCCCTCCTCGGCGATCCCGTGCACGACCTTCACGAGCTCCTTGCGGCGCTCCTCGGTGAGCTCGGGGATCGTGAGCCGGATCAGGTTGCCGTCGTTGGACGGGGTGAGCCCGACGTCGGACTCGAGGATCGCCTTCTCGATCGACTTGATCGAGGACTTGTCGTAGGGGGTGATCGTGAGCAGCCGGGCCTCCGAGGCGGAGACGTTCGCGAGCTGCTTCAGGGGCGTGATCGCGCCGTAGTAGTCGACGTTCACGCGGTCCAGCAGATGGGGAGAGGCGCGGCCGGTGCGGACGGTGGAGAACTCGGTCCGGGTGGCCTCGACGGCGCGGGTCATCCGCTCTCCGGCGTCGGCCATCAGCTCGTTGTAGAGCTCCTCATCCACCTGTCGCGACCACCGTCCCCACTCGCTCGCCGCAGACTATGCGATCGATGTTGCCCTCGTCGTCCATGTTGAAGACGTGGATGGGGAGCCCGTTGTCCATGCAGAGTGACAGCGCCGTGACGTCCATCACCTGCAGCTGCTGCTCGATCGCCTCGCGGTGGCTGATCGACTCGATGAACTCGGCGTCGGGGACCTTGCGGGGGTCGGCGGTGAAGACACCCTCCACCCCGTTCTTCGCCATCAGGATCACCTCGGCGTGGATCTCCAGCGCGCGCAGCGCGGCGGCGGTGTCCGTGGTGAAGAACGGGTTGCCCGTGCCGGCGGCGAAGATCACGATGCGGCCGCGCTCGAGGTGGCGCATGGCGCGGCGCCGGATGTAGGGCTCGGCGACCTCGGAGATCTCGATGGCCGACATCACCCGCGTGACGGCGCCGATCTTCTCGAGCGCGTCCTGTAGGGCAAGTGCGTTGAGCACCGTGGCGAGCATGCCCATGTAGTCGCCGGTGGCGCGGTCCATGCCGGCCGCCGCGCCCGACAGCCCGCGGTAGATGTTGCCGCCGCCCACCACCACGGCCATCTCGACGCCGCGTTCGGTGACCTGCTTGACCTGGGCCGCGACGTCGGCGATCCGCGCGGGGTCGGCGCCGTACTCCAACTCGCCCATCAGCGCCTCGCCGGAGAGCTTGAGCAGGACCCGGCGGAACTTCGGCTCGGGCATCTCGCGCCACTTCTACTCGCCGATCTGGAAGCGCGCGAAGCGGCGGATGACCACGTTCTCGCCGGTGGTCGCCGAGAGCGCGGCGCGCATCTGCTCGATCGTCTGGCCGTCGTGCTTGTCCGCGTTGACGTGGGTCTGCTGGAGCAGCACGTTCTCCTCGAGCCACTTCTTCATGCGGCCCTCGGCGATCTTCTGCTGCACCTCCTCGGGCTTGCCCTCACCCGCGGCCTGCTCGCGGAACACGCGCATCTCGGCCTCGCGGGTGTCCTCGGGCACGTCGTCCTCGGCCACGTACATCGGCGCGGCCGCGGCCACGTGAGCGGCGACCTCGCGAACGAACTCGGCGAACTCGTCGTTGCGCGCGACGAAGTCGGTCTCGCAGTCGACCTCCACCATGGCGCCGACCCTGCCGTTGTGGTGCACGTAGCTGTGAACGAGGCCCTCGCTCGCGGCGCGCTCGCCGCGCTTGGCGGCCTTGGCCTGGCCCTTCACGCGCAGCAGCTCCATGGCCTTGTCCATGTCGCCGTCGGTCTCCTGAAGGGCGCCCTTGGCGTCCATGATCCCCGCGCCGCTGCGTTCGCGCAGCGCCTTCACGTCGGCGGCAGAGACCGTCACGAGGTTCCCTCGTTCGGATCGAAGGTGCGCTGCTCGGCGCCGGTGGGCGCCGGCTCGGGCGCGGGCGCGCGGCGGCGGAGCCTGACCGGCCTCCTCGGCCTCCTTGCGCGCCTGCTCCTCGGCTTCGCGCCGGGCGGCCTCCTCGGCCTCCTTGCGCTGCTGCTCCTCCTGCGCGAGGCGCTCCTGTTCCTCCTTCTCGCGCCGTGCGGCCTCCTCCTCGGTGCGGAAGCGCTCGTGCTGCTCGGCCACCTCGCCGGCGATCGCCTCGATGATCACCTTGCACGAGCGGATCGCGTCGTCGTTGCCGGGGACCACGTAGGTCACCGGGTCGGGATCGCAGTTGGTGTCCACCAGGCCGATGATCGGGATCCGCAGGCGCACTGCCTCGCGCACGGCGATCTCCTCGGTCTTCAGGTCAACCACGAACAGGGCATCCGGGGGGCGCTGCATGTTGCGCACGCCGCCGAGGTTGAACTCGAGCTTGTCGCGCTCCTTGGTGGCCGCGATCCGCTCACGCGTCGGCAGCAGGTCGAGCGTGCCGCTCTCGGTCCAGTCGGTGAGCTCGTGCAGCCGCTTGATCCGCTTGGAGACGGTCTGGAAGTTGGTGAGCAGCCCGCCCAGCCAGCGCTGGTGGATGTAGGGCATGTCCGCCGCCGTCGCCGCCTCGGCGATGGTGTCGCGGGCCTGCTTCTTGGTGCCCACGAACAGCACGGTGCCGCCGCGTCCGGCGACGCCGGAGGCGAACTCCTGCGCCTCGGCAAGCAGCTTCTCCGTGCGCTGAAGGTCGATGATGTGGATCCCGCTGCGCTCCCCGTGGATGAAACGGCGCATCTTGGGGTTCCAGCGGCGCGTCTGGTGGCCGAAGTGCACGCCGGCCTCCAGCAGCTCTCTAAGCGTTACCTGAGCCAACTGAGTGCTCCCTTTGGATTGTGGTGCGGATCCCCGCGGGCGAAATGCGGACCCGGGCCTAAATGCCCGGGCAGGGCCGCAGCGGCCCCGTGGGGGTAGTGGTTCGTCTGAACGCACGAGGATAGAAGAAAGCCGCAAGTTTCCGAGGCGCGCTGCGTTTCAGGAGAAGTCGAGCCGGTCCTCCCTTCCCCTACCTCCGGTGGTCCGGTTCGTCGAAGTGCGCTACGGGGCGGCCAGGATTGGCTGCCCCGTTGCGTTTCAGGGCGTTTCGCGCCCAAGACGCAGAAAGGGCGCCCTCTAGGAGGACGCCCTTTCCTAATTTCAGTCCCCGTCTGGCCCTCCGGAGACTGGCTCCCGCTTCGCCGCTTCGAGTGCTCGAAGCAAGTCAGCGGGTGGTTTGGACTCGCAGGCGACTTGTGCCCCAGTGCCCGGGTGACTAAACATCAGCTGCGCCGAGTGAAGAAACTGGCGCCGTAGCCCCAGTCTCGTCCCGGCCGGTCCGCCCCCGTAACGGGGATCTCCGCACACCGGATGGCCGATGGCGGCCATGTGTGCCCTGATCTGGTGCGTGCGCCCCGTCTCGAGCCGCACCTCGAGCAGCGAGGTGCGCGGCAGGGCCTCGACGAGCTCGAAGTGCGTCACGGCCGCGCGCGCCTTGTCGGTCGAGGTCGACATGGCGGTGCGCCGGGCGCGGTCGCGGCCGAGCGGGGCATCGATGGTGCCCGCGCGCGCATCCGGCCGGCCCTCCACGAGCGCGAGATAGCGGCGCTCGACCTCGCGCCGCCGGATCATCCCCGTGAGCGCCTCGTGCGCCTCCTCGGACTTCGCCACCAGCATCAGCCCGGACGTATCGCGATCGAGGCGATGAACGATTCCGGCGCGGTCGGGATCAGGTCCCCCGGCGGCCCTGCCCGCGCAGGGCCTGGGCAAGCGTCCCGGTGCGTCTCCCCGCGCCGGGGTGCACCACCACTCCGGCGGGCTTGTCGATCACCATCAGCGCCTCGTCCTCGAGCACCACGGTCGAACGGGACGTCGGCGGCGTCGGCGGGCTCGTCCTCAGCCGGGACTCGGAGCGCTCCACGAACTCCCCCTCGGCGAGCCGATGCGACTTGGGCCGCCGCTGCGCCGTCCACGGTCACGGCCCCGGCGTCGATCAGCCGCTGGGCCTCCGACCGCGTGACGGCCTCGCCCCGCGCCGCCAGCGCGGCGTCGAGGCGCATGCCGGCCTCGGCGGCTCCGGCGCGGAAGCTCATTCGCCGGCGGCCCTCGACCACGTAGAGCAGCAGGCAGCACCCCCACCACGATCATCGCGTCGGCCAGGTTGAAGGCGGGCCAGGCGATCGGGTCGATGAAGTCGATCACCGCTCCCTCGCGCGCCCGGTCGGCCAGGTTGCCCAGGGCGCCGCCGAGCAGCAGTCCCACCGGCAGCCACAGCAGTGGCTTGGTGGCGTTCGCGGCGAAGTAGGCCAGCAGCAGGACCAGCGCCAGGCCGATCAGGGCGCCGACCACCACCCCGCTGCCCTCCAGCGCCCCGAAGGCGACGCCGCGGTTGCGCGCGTTCGTGAAGTCGATGCCCGAGGAAGACGTTCACGCTCTCCCCGCGCATCAGCCGGGAATCGGCCAGCTGCTTGGTCACCTGGTCGGCGGCGAAGACCACCGCCAGCGTGGCCAGCGCCCGGGCCCAGCCCTGACCGCGGGACATCGTACCCGCGGATGAGGTTCGCCACGATGCCCGCCACGATCAGCAGCACGAACGTGCCGACCATCGGGCTGAGATCGAGGGCGCCGGGGCCGAGCCGCACCGTCGGCAGCACCTTGCGCCACAGCGCAGGTAGGGGTTCACCACGTCGCCGACGAAGCCCAGGAACGCGCTCAGGATAGCGGTTGTACGGGATGCGCGGCACGAAGCTCACGATCACCTGGACGAAGATCAGCACCACGTAGACCAGCGCGAGCGTGTAGACGTAGTCGGCCACGTCGGCCCGGGTGATCGCGAGCAGCGTCATCGCGACGACTCCACCACGAGGTCGACGGCGCCGTCGAAGGAGTCGCGCAGGCCGGTGTCCTCGAGCAGCTCGAGGCCCTTCTCGGTCACGCCGCCGGGAGTGGCCACCCGTCCCATCAGCTCCTGCGGGTCGAGCCCGTTCGCGTCGAGGTAGGCGGCGGTGCCGGCCATCGTCTCCGTCACCAGCCGAGTGGCAGGTGGCGAGCTCGATGCCGTGCCGGGCGCCGGCGGCGGCCATGGCGTCCACCACGAGGCCGACGAACGCCGGTCCGCAGCTCATGATCGCCATCGCGGGGTCGATCTGCTCCTCCGGAAGCGGGACCACCGTGCCCGCGCGCCCGAACAGCTTCAGCACGTCGTCCTCGGGGCCCTCCGCGGCCAGCGCGCCCGGCGCGTAACAGAGCACCCCTCGACCCACCTCGACCGGGATGTTGGGGATGAAGCGGTACACCGGCACGCCCGGGATAGGCCGCCTCGAGCCGCGTGGTGGGCACGGTGCCGACGATCGAGGCGATCGCCTTGGCCGCCCCGCCGGTCTGCTCGGCGGCCTCCTCGGTGTGGGCGGGCTTGTGGCGAGGATCACGAGGTCCGAGCCCTCGGCGACCTCCCGGTTGGAAGCGGCGGCGGTGCCGCCGATCTCCGCCGCGAGCGCCTCCGCGCGTGCCCCGTCGACGTCGTACACGAGCGCCGGCTCGCCAAGCCCGCGCGCAAGCGCCGAGGCCATGCTGCCTGCGCCTATGAAGCCGATCTTCATCGCCCGGCGACTCTACTGAGCCGGTGGCTCAGCTCTGGTTGAAGAAGCCCTTTTCGATCAGGCGTTCCTTCTCCTCGGCCGACACCTCGACGTTGCGGGGCGTCAGCAGGAACACCTTGTCGGCGATCCGCTGCATGCCGCCGTCGAGGGCGTAGGTGAGGCCGGAGGAGAAGTCGATCAGGCGCTTGGAGAGGTCCACGTCGATGCCCTGGAGGTTCAGGATCACGGGGATCCCGTCCTTGAACTGGTTGGCGATCTCCTGGGCGTCGTTGAAGGCCTTGGGGATCACCAGGTGGACCTGGTCCATCCCCGCGATGCCGTTGCCGCCGACCGGGCGCAGCACCCGCGTCTCGCGGCCGGGCGCCGGGGCGCCGCCCTCGTCGGCGAAGATGTCGTCGAACTCGTCCCGGCCGCGGCGCTGGAGCCTGCGGACGTTGGGGCGCTCGCGATAGCGGTCCTCGAGCTGCTGCCTCGGGCTCGGGCTGATCCTCGTCGGGAACGGCTTCGTACGCGGCGCTCACCCTCCTCGGCAAGGCCGAAGTAGACGAGCGCGCGATGCCATGTGTCTGAGACAGCCATCTCGGGTGGGGTTTCGCCCAGTAGGGCTAAATCCCTTCGGCACACGTTATCGAGTACGAACCCCTCTGATGCCCATAACTGACGCGCAGACAACGCCCTTCCAGACGCTCTCCGCGGACGGTTCGGCCCTGTACGGCCAAATCGACGGCGAGGGGCGCGATCTCGTGCTGCTCCACGGCCTCACCGCCACACGCCGCAACGTGGTCCAGGGCTCGCGCCTGCTCGCCCGCGAGGGCTGCCGGCTGGTCGGCCTACGACGCGCGCGGCCACGGCGAATCCGAGCCTGCCGCCGGACGCGTCCGCCTACGAGTACTCCGACCTGGTGGCGGACCTCGAGCGGTGCTGGGATCGCTGGGGATCGATCGCCCCGTGCTGGTGGGCAGCTCGATGGGCGCCGCCACCGCGCTGGCGTTCGCGCTCGAGCAGACCCGAGAGCGTCACGGCGCTGGTGCAGATCACCCCCGCCTTCGCCGGCGCTCCTCGCACCGGACGACCTCGACTCACTGGGATTCGCTCGGCGAACGCCCTCGAGCATGAGGACGTGGACGCGTTCGTCGAGCGCTCGGGCGTGAACGACCTGCCCGAGCGCTTCCGTGAGGGCGCGCGGCTCGCGACGCGCCAGCGGATCGAGCGCCACCGCCACCTCGACGCGGTGTCCGACGCGCCTGCGCGTGGTGCCCCGCTCGGCCGCGTTCGACGGGCTCGGACGGGCTCGAGCGGCTGGACAGGTCCCGACGCTGGTGGTCGGCAGCCGCGACGAGTCCGACCCGGGGCACCCGCTGGCGGTCGCCGAGGAGTACGCGCGCCGCCTGCCGCGGGCAAAGCTGGTCGTCGAGGAGCCCGGCAAGGCGCCGCTGGCCTGGCAGGGCGCCCAGCTCTCCCGCGCGATCGCCGAATTCCTGGCTCAGGAGTAGAGCGCCGAGCCGATGCGCACGATCGTCGCGCCCTCCTGCGCGGCCACGTCGTAGTCCTGGGTGGTGCCCATCGACAGCCGTGCGAGCCCGTGCTCGCCCGCGAGCTCGGCCAGCCGGGCGAAGTGGCGGCGGCTGTCCTCCGGATCCTCGGTGAACGGCGGCATGGTCATGAGCCCGCCCACCGGCACCGGGCAGCGCTCGATGAAGGCGGCCAGCTCGTCGGGTGCGATCCCGGCCTTGCCCTCCTCCCCGGCCACGTTCACCTGCACGAGCACCTCGGCGACGGGGTGCGATTCGAGCTTCGCCAGCGCGGAATCCGACGCGACCGTGTGGATCAGCCTGACCCGCGGCGCGAGGTCCTTCACCTTCCGGCTCTGCAGGGCGCCGATGAAGTCCCACTCGAAGAGGTCGCCGTGAGCGTCCTGCTTGGCGGCCATGTCCTGGGCGCGGTTCTCCCCCACCAGCGTCACGCCGGCTTCGGCCAGCGCGGGCAGGTCCGCCGCGTCGAGGTACTTCACCGCAGCGAGGATCTCCACGTCGGGGCCCACGCGCTCGCGGATCTGCTCGAGGTTGCGGCGCACCGTGGCGGGGTCGACGGTCATGCCTCTCTCCACACCAGGCCGCCCTGCCGGCCGGTCACCCCGTTGTCGCGACGGTGTGAGAAGAACAGGTCCGCACGGCAGCTGGTGCACAGGTCCACGTGCTCCACCGTGGTCACCCCCGCCGCGCGCAGCCGGGCCTCGGCGACGGCCCGCAGGTCGAGCATCCGGCCGTCGCGCGGCGCCCTCCACGTCGGCGAACTCGGCCAGCACCTCCTCGCCCACCTCGAAGCAGCAGGGCCCGATGCCGGGCCCGATGGCGGCGGCCGGCGGCTGGTCGAACGCCTCGACCCCGCGTGCCGCGATGCCGCCCGCCAGGCCGCGCCAGCCGCAGTGCAGCATCGCCACGCGGCCGGGACCCGACAGCGCCACCGGAAGGCAGTCCGACCCGATCACCAGCAGGCCCAAGCCCCTCGGCGTCGGTCACGTGGCCGTCCACCTGCGCGAGCTCCGCTCCCGGCTCCGCAAAGCCGTTGCGTCCCGCCGCGGGCGGGCCCTCCCAGTGCTGGATCTCGGTGCCGTGAACCTGCCATCCCATGCGCCACTCGCTGCGGGTCGAGCCCCGCCCTCTCGGCGAGGATCGCCCGGTTGCGGAACACCCGATCCGGCTCGTCGTCGGTGAGGATGCCGAGGTTCAGCGACTCGAACGGGCCCTGGCTGACCCCGCCCTCGCGAGTGGAGAACGCAACCCGCGCGCCCTCGAGCTCCAGCTCGATCACGAGGCCTCCCGGGCGAGCGCCAGCGCCGTGCGCAGCTGCTCCTCGCGGGTCGAGATCTCGCCGTCGAGCTTGCGCCGCAGCGTCTCCGCGAGCGCCGCGCCGATCGCGGCGGACTCCGGAACGCCCTCGGCCTTCAGATCGTCGCCCCCGATGTCGAGGCGGGCATCGCGCAGGCCGGCCGACGAACTCGAGCACCGGCTCCGCTGGGGCTCCGAACGCAAGCGCAAGCGCCAGCGCCTCCGGCGGCTCGGGATCGAGCAGCGCGTGCAGCTCCGACGGCCGCCTCGGGCCCGCCAGCGCCTCCGCGAGGCCGGGCCCGCGGTCGGCTGCACGCATCGTCCGGTCGCGCTCCGCCGCGCCGAGGCCGAGGCGCTCCACCAAGTCTCCGGCGCCCCCGGACGCCATGGCCGAGAGTCCGCTGAGCACGCGGTCGGCGCCCGTCTCGGCACTTCCGAGCTGCGCCGCGGCCACCAGGTCACCCTCGGCTCGGAGAGCGGGGTGTAGCGCCGCCGCGATGCCCAGCTCGCGCAAGGCGGTCGACGGCGGCGGGCGCCTCGTCCTCCGCGAGCAGGTCGAGCAGCTCGTCGCGCACGCGGGCGCCCGACACGTCGGCTAGCCCCCCCGGCGCCTTCCCGGGCCAGTCGCTCCGTCTCCGGGTCGAGGGCAAAGCCCAGCCGGGTCTCGTAGCGCACCGCTCGCAGCAGGCGCGTGGGATCGTCCACGAAGCTCGCGTCGTGGAGCACCCGCACCGTCCCGGCCTCGAGGTCGGCCGCGCCGCCATGCGGGTCGATCAGCTCCCCCGCGGCCGGGCCAGTCAGCGCCACGGCCATTGCGTTGATCGTGAAGTCGCGCCGGCCCAGGTCCTCGGCCAGCTCGGCGGGCGCTACGTCGGGCAGCGCCCCCGGGCGCTCGTAGGTCTCGCTTCGCGTGGACGCGAGGTCCACGGTGAGATCGCCGGCGCTGACGGTCGCCGTCCCGAAGCGCTCATGGGCGCGCACCGTGCCCTGGAGCCGGCGGGCCACCTCCTCGGCCGTCGCTACGGCGTCGCCCTCAACGGCCACGTCGAGATCGACCGCGCGGCCGCCTAGAAGAAGGTCCCGCACGGCGCCCCCCACGAGGTAGGCCGGCTCGAGGCCGTCCAGGGCAGGGAGCAGCGTGCCCATCCCGGGCAGGGCTTCGACACGTTCGCGCAGCGGCACTCCTACAAGCTAGAACCTCTCGAGCTACAGCCGGACCGGCACCCCCGCCAGATCGAGGCGCCGCTTGGCCTCGCCGACCGTGAACTGGCCGTAATGGAAGATCGATGCGCACAGCACGGCGTCGGCGCCGCCCACCTTCACCGCGTCGACGAGGTGGTCGAGGTTGCCCGCGCCGCCGGAGGCGATCACGGGGATGTCGACCGCGTCCGCCACCAGCCGGGTCACGTCGAGCTCGTAGCCATCCTCGGTGCCGTCGCGATCCATGCTGGTGAGCAGGATCTCGCCCGCTCCGCGCTCGGCGCCCTCGCGCGCCCACTCCACCGCCTCGCGGCCGGTCTCGGAGCGACCCCCCTGTACGACTACCTCGTAGCCGTCCGCCCCCGCGCGCTTGCGCGCGTCGATGGCCAGCACCACACACTGCGCGCCGAACACCTCGGCCAGATCCCCGATCAGCTCCGGGCGCTGCACGGCGGCGGAGTTCACCGACACCTTGTCCGAGCCGGCGTCGAGCACCGCCTGCGCGTCATCCACGGAGCGGATGCCGCCGCCGATCGTGAACGGGATGAAGACCTCGTCGGCGCAGCGGCGCGCCAGCGCGGCCACCGTGTCCCGGCGCTCGTGTGACGCGGTGATGTCGAGGAACACGATCTCGTCGGCGCCCTCGTCCTGATAGCGCCCCGCCAGCTCCACCGGGTCGCCGGCGTCGCGGATGTCGACGAAGTTGGTGCCCTTCACCACGCGGCCCTTGTCCACGTCCAGGCACGGGATCACCCGCTTGAGAGCCATCTCAGCCGGGCCGAGCCTCGAGCTCGGCCTGCCCCTCGGCCACCCCGAAGCGGTTCTCGTACAGCGCCTTGCCGGAGATCACGCCGGCGAGGTTCAGCAGCCGCAGATCGCGCAGCGTGCGCAGGTCATCGAGCGAGCCGATCCCGCCCGACCAGATGAACCGCCCACGCACCGCCTCCGAGATGCTCCTCACCTCGTCAACGTCGACGCCCTCCAGCATCCCGTCCTTGTCGGCGTTGGTGTAGACGAATCGGTGCGCGCCCTGGCGCTGGAGGCGATCGATCAGCTCCTCCGGGCGCATCTGGGTCTCGCGCGTCCAGCCGGACACGGACACCTTGCCGCCGCGGACGTCCACGGCCACCAGGACACGCAGGCCCCAGGTGGTGATCGCCTCCTCGAGAAACTCAGCGTCGCCGTAGGCAGCCGTGCCGACCACGACACGCTCGGCGCCGGCCGACAGGGCCTTGCGGATCGACATCAGGGAGCGCAGGCCACCGCCGTATTGGACCGGCACGCCGGCATCGCGCGTGATCCGGCGCAGGTGCTCGAGATTCACGGGCTCGCCCTCGCGGGCACCGTCGAGATCCACCACGTGCAGGTAGCGCGCCCCGGCCTCCACGAACGACCGCGCGGCATCGAGCGGATCGTCCGCGTAGATGGTCTCCTCGTCGAAGTGGCCCTGGCGCAGCCGCACGGCCTTGCCGTCGCGGATGTCCACCGCCGGCAGAAGGATCATGCGGGCACGGCGCAGAGCGCGGCGAAGTTCGCGAGCAGCCGCAGGCCGTCCGGCCCGGACTTCTCGGGGTGAAACTGGGCTCCGAAGACGCTGCCCCGCTCCACCACGCTCGCGAACTCCGATCCGTACACCGCGGCGCCGAGCACGTCGTCCTCCCGCGCCGGCCGCGGCGCGAACGAGTGCACGTGGTAGAAGGCCGTGGGGTCCGGCAGGCCCCCCGTGAGCCGCGACTCGCGGCGCCAGCTCACGTGATTCCAGCCGATGTGCGGGACCTTGAGGCCCGGCGCGTCCAACGCCTCGACGGCGCCCTCCAGCAGCCCGATCCCGGCCGCCCCGCCGTGCTCGGTGGTGCTCTCGAAGAGCAGCTGCATGCCCATGCAGATGCCGGCAATCGGCACCCCGGCGTCGCGGCGCTCGCGCAGCAGCTCGTCGAAGCCCAGCTCGGTCACCGCCTCCATCGCCTTGGGCATCGCGCCCACGCCCGGGAGCACCACGCCTGCGGCCGCCCGCACCGTCTCGTGGTCGCGCGTGACCACCGCCTCCACGCCCACGTGGGCGAAGGCCTTCTCCACCGAGCGCAGGTTTCCCATGCCGTAGTCAAGGATTGCCAGGCTCACAGCAGGCCCTTCGTCGACGGGATGCCGGTCTCATCGGGGTCGATCGAGACCGCCTCGCGGAGGGCACGGGCGAACGCCTTCATGCACGCCTCCACCTCGTGGTGGGTGTCGCCCTGCACCTCGACCTCCACGTGCACGGTGAGCTTCGCGTTGTTGGCCAGGCCGCGCACGAACTCCTCGAACAGCCCGGGCTCGAAGTTGCCGAGCGGCGTGTCGGGCCAGTCGGCCCGGACAGCTGCAAACGGGCGGCCCGAGATATCGATTGACGCCGCGGCCCGCGCCTCGTCCATCGGGACGACCGCGTGCCCGAAGCGGCGAATGCCCGACCGGTCGTCGAGCGCCTGATCGAGAGCCTGGCCGATCGCGATGCCGGTGTCCTCCACGGTGTGGTGAGCGCCCGTCTGCAGGTCGCCCTCGACGTGCAGGTCGAGATCGAGCCGCCCGTGGCGGGCGAGCGCGTCGAGCAGGTGGTCGAAGAAGCCGACGCCGGTGGTGCGCTCGCCGGAGCCGTCCCCGTCGAGCGCCAGGGACAGAGTGATGTCCGTCTCGTTGGTGGTGCGTTTGATGTCTGCCGTGCGGGTCACGCGCGGCGCTCCATGGACTCGGCGTGGACGGGGAAGCCCTCCGCCCGCGCGAGGGCCGCGCCGGACGGGGCCAGGCGCGCTGCCGCGCCCTCTCCCAACGATACGCGAGCCATTCGGCGCCGGAACGTGGACGCCGACAGCGCCGACTGGAACCGCGCGGCGCCTCCGGTGGGCAGGATGTGGTTGGAGCCTGCGACGTAGTCGCCGAATGCGGTGCCGGCGTCGCGACCCACGAACACGCACCCCGCGCGGCGGACCTCGCCCGCCAAGGCCTCCGCCTCCGCGCCGACCAGCTCGAGGTGCTCGGGAGCGAGCTCCTCCGCGGTTCGAAGCGCGGCCCTCGCATCGGCGGCCAGGATGGCCTTCACCTCTCCGGCGCTCGCGACGACGGCGTCGAGCAGCTCCTGCTCGGTTGCGATCACCGCCACCATGCTCTCCGGCCCGTGCTCGGCCTGGGCGCGGAGGTCGAGGGCGATCAGCTCGGGGTCGGCGCCCGCGGAGGCCACCACCACGAGCTCGCTGGGCCCGGCGATCCCGTCGATCCCCACCTGGCCGACGACCTGCCGCTTGGCCTCCTGCACCCACGCGTTGCCCGGCCCGGCGATCACGTCCACGGCCTTCACCGACTCGGTTCCGTACGCCAACGCGGCGATGGCCTGCGCGCCGCCCATCCGGTAGACCTCGTCCACCCGGCACAGCGCGCACGCGGCCAGGATCACGGGGTTCGCCTCGCCGCCGGGGCCCGGCGGGGCGCACACCACCACGTCGTCGACTCCCGCCGCCCGGGCGGTGACGGCGCCCATCACCACGGTCGAGGGGTATGGCGCCTTGCCGGCGGGAACGTAGATCCCCGCGCGCGCGACCGGCACCTCGACCACCTCGACCCGGTGGCCCTCCTCGAAGTCGACGGTGACCGGGTCGCCTAGTTGCGCCTCCACGACTCGCTTCACGTTCGCGATCGCCGTCCGGAGGCCGCCGAGCACGTCCGGCGCCAGCAGGCCGATCGCCGCGTCCACCTCGGCGAGGTCGACGCGCAGCTGCTCGGGCCCCAGCTCGGCGCCGTCGAAGCGCTCGGTCAGGCGGAGCACGGCGCGGTCGCCGTCCCTGCGCACCTCCTCGATGATCGCGCGCACGTCCTCGATCACGACCGGATCCTCTCCACCAGCGCGTCGATCTCCGTGGCCTTCAGCTTGTGGGCCACCGGGTTCGCGATCAGCCGCGCGGTGCAGGTGACGATCTCCTCGACAACCTCGAGGTCGTTCTCCGCGAGCGTCTTGCCGGTGGCCGTGAGGTCCACGATGCCGTCCACCATGCCGGTGAGCGGCGCCAGCTCCACGGAGCCCTTCACGGCCACGATCTCGGCCTGGCGGCCGGTGCCGGCGAAGTGCTCCTCCGCGATGCGCGGGTACTTGGTGGCCACGCGCACGCGTCCTAGCCGCCGCAGCGCCTCGCCGAGCGCGTCGTCGCCGCGGCGTACGGCCACCACCATCTCGCAGCGCCCGAAGCCGAGGTCGACCAGCTCATACACCTCGCGCTCGGGCTGCTCGAGCAGCACGTCCTTGCCGGTGATGCCGATGTCCGCGGCGCCGTGCTCGACGTAGGTGGGCACGTCGCTCGGGCGCATGGTCACGATGCCGGCGTCCTCGAACAGCAGCTTGCGGTCGTTCGAGCGCACCTCGGCGGTGTCCACGCCGAGCTGGTCGAGCAGGTCGAGGCTGCCCTCGAACAGCGCGCCACGGGGGACGGCGATCGTGAGCTTCATTCCAGCCCCTCCTCGGCGGCCTGTGCCAGGTGCACGCGCTGTACGTCAAGCGCGACGCCGCAGGCCGGGCGGGGAGCTCCGAAGCGACCGATCAGATCGTCGTAGCGCCCGCCGCCTCCGAGGGTGAAGCCCACGGCCGGGTCATAAACCTCGTACACGGCGCCGGTGTAGTAGCCGAGCATCCGCACCAGCCCGAGGTCGAGGATCACGCGGTCGGCGACGCCGCGCGACTCGAGCTCGGCGTACAGGGTCCGCAGGCCGTCCAGGGCCTCGATCTTCTCGTCCAGGATCTCGGGGCCGCCTCGCAGCTCGGGGAGCCGCACGAGCAGATCGCGCGCGTCCTTCGGAAGGCCGAGGTCGTCCACCATGTGCTCCAGCCCCACCAGGTCGCGCACCGCGAGCCGCTCGAGCAGCGGCGCCTCCTGCACCTCGAACGACCGCAGCAGAGTGCCGTAGAGCGCTCCGTCGCCGAGCCCGATGCGGTGCCGTGCCAGACCCACCCCGTCGAGCGCCTCCAGCGTGAGCGCGATCACCTCGGCCTCGCCCTCGGGGCCGTCGACCCCGATCAGCTCGATGCCCGCCTGCAGGAACTCGCGCTGCTGGCCGGTCCCCTGCTCGACCGCGCGGTATGCGTGGGCGAAGTAACAGAGCCGCAGGGGATCGGTTTGCTGCTCGTAGCGCGTGGCCACCACGCGCGCGATCGGGATCGTCATGTCGGAGCGAAGGGCCAGCACGTTGCCCTGCTCGTCGAAGGTACGGAAGCCCGCGCCCGCGGCGTTCTCGTCGCCGGTGCGCAGCACCTCCTCGTACTCGAGCGCCGGCGTCCACACCTCGCCGTAGTCGGCTCCCTCGAAGGCGCGCCGCAATCCGCGCGTGATCGCGCGCAGCTCACGCATCTCGTCGGGCAGCACGTCCCGGGTGCCCGGTGGGATCGGATGGATCATTGCCCCCTCCTAGACAGGGAGAGGCTCAGTGGCGACGCGCTCGATCCGCGCGCCAAGCGCCCGCAGGCGCTCGTCGATGCGCTCATACCCGCGGTCGATCTGGCGGATGTTGCCGATCTCCGAGGTCCCCTCGGCGCACAGCGCCGCGATGAGCATCGCCATGCCGGCCCGGATGTCCGGGCTCTCCATGCGCTCCGCATGAAGCCGGCTCGGGCCGCTTACGACCGCGCGGTGCGGGTCGCAGACGATCACCCGAGCGCCCATCGAGACCAGCTTGTCGACGAAGAACAGCCGGTTCTCGAACATCTTCTCGTGGATCAGGACCATGCCGTCGGCCTGGGTGGCCAGAGCGAGGGCGATGGAGGTCAGGTCGGCGGGGAACGCGGGCCAGGGGCCGTCCTCGATCTTCGAGACGGCGTCGCCCTCGTCGTCCTTCACGCGCAGGGTCTGGCCCGCCGGGACGATGACGTCGTCGCCGTCGTACTCGATCCGGCAGCCGAGCCGCTCGAAGCCAAGCTTGGTCATGCGCAGGTCGTCGGCCACCACGTTCTTGACCCGCAGCTCGCCTCCGGTGCAGGCCGCGAGCGCGATGAAGCTGCCGACCTCGATGTAGTCGGGCCCGATGGCGAAGTCGCCGCCGCCGAGCGATGACTCGCCGTGCACGATCAGCACGTTCGACCCGATCCCCTCGATGCGCGCGCCCATCTGGAGCAGCAGCCGGGCGAGATCCTGGACGTGGGGCTCGGACGCCGCGTTGTGGATCACGGTGGAGCCCGTGGTGAGGGCGGCGGCCATCAGGGCGTTCTCTGTGGCCATCACCGACGGCTCGTCCATAAAGAAGTCGCAGGCCTTCAACCCGCCCGCGGGCGCGGTGAGCTTGTACGAGCGGCCACCCTCGACGCTCGCTCCGAGCGCGCGGAACGCGTCGAGATGCGGGTCGAGGCGGCGGCGGCCGATCACGTCGCCGCCCGGAGGCGGCATGTCGGCCTCGCCAAAGCGAGCCAGCAGCGGCCCTGCCAGCAGGAACGAGGCGCGGATGCGCTCGGAGAGGGTGCGGTCGAGGTCGGTGTGGTTCACGCCTGAGGCGTCGATCGCCACCGCGTTCTCCTCGCGCCATTCGGCGGTCGCGCCCAGGCCGCGCAGCAGGTCGACCATCGCCTCCACGTCGCGGATGCGCGGGATATTGCGCAGCACGACCTCCTCCTCGGTGAGGAGCGTGGCCGCGAGAGCGGGTAGGGCGGCGTTCTTGTTACCGGCGGGCACCACGGTGCCCGACAGCGGCTGGCCGCCTTCGATGATGAACTTCTCCATGCGTGAAGCCGCCCATTCCGAGGCTGCGAGCGGCTGCGCAAGGGTAGCGAAGGCCATCTGCACCCGAAGTTCGTTTCGGCGCGGCGATACCCTGCCCCGCATGCCAACGCCCACGCGTGACGAGGCCTGGGAGCTGTTCTGCGAGTGGACCGAGTCGGATTCGCTGCGCAAGCACGTGCTCGGCGTGGAGGCCGCGATGCGCGCGTACGCGCGCGAGTACGGCGAGGACGAGGAGCTCTGGGCCGCGACGGCGATCCTCCACGACCTGGACTACGAGAAGCACCCGGATCTGGAGACCGGCCACCCCCGCGTGGCGCTGAAGCTGTTCGAGGAGAAGGGCTACCCCCAGGAGCTGATCGACGCCGTGGCCGGGCACGCCACGTTCCTCGGCGTCCCGCGCGAGACGAAGATGGCCAAGACGCTCTTCGCGGTGGACGAGCTGAGCGGCTTCATCGCGGCTTGCGCGCTTGTCCGCCCGACGGGGATCGAGGGCATGGCGCCCAAGTCGGTGAAGAAGAAGCTCAGACAGCCCTCGTTCGCCGCCGCGGTCAACCGCGAGGAGGTCCAGCAGGGCGCCGAGGAGCTGGGCGTGGACTTCGACGAGCACCTGCGCACGGTGATCGCGGCGATGGAGGAGCGCGCCGAGGAGCTGGGGCTATCCCCATCGGCCGCCGGCGGAGGCCCAGGCGCGTAGGTGGTCTGCTGAGCAGAAGCCGTCGGGGATGCGGTGCTCTCCGCGGTGGCGCACCAGCACCAGCCTGACCTCGCCCAGCGGCTCGTCGCAGTGAGCGCAGGTCTGCACCTCGTCCGCGCCGGTGTCGATCTCCCCCGCCTCCCAGTGCGGCCCCTGGATCACCCACGGCACCACGTGCTCCAGACGGCAGAACGCCGCACGCCGGGCGCCCGGCTCCTCGGCCAGCCGATAGCCGTCGCCGGCTTCCACCGGCGCGCCGCACCAGCTGCACTTCACGGATGTATCGTCAGCCGCCATGGCCGCCCTGCGCATCATCGTGCTCGAGGGGGACGAGACCGGCCAGGAGCTGCTGGACCAGGCCGTACGGGTGCTCGATCCCACGGTCACGGGGGTGGAGACCGAGCTCGTTCCGTTCGACCTCTCCCTCGAGAATCGCCGCGCCACGTCCAACGCGGTGGTCACCGAGGCCGCCGCGGCGATGAGCGAGGCGCGCTTCGGCCTGAAGGCGGCGACGGTCACGCCCGAGGGCAAGGACGACGTGGGCAGCCCCAACCGCATCCTGCGCGAGGAGCTCGACGGCCGCGTGATCATCCGCACCGGCAGGCGGATCCCCGGCGTGACTCCGGTCGCGGGGGTGCACCACCCGATCGCGGTCGTCCGGATGGCGGTGGGCGACGCCTACGGCGCCGAGCAGGGCCGTGAGCAGGTCGACGGCGACGAGATCGCGTGGCGCACCGAGCGCATCTCCCGCAAGGTCTGCACGGCGGTGTCGGAGTACAGCTTCCGCACCGCGGACCGGATCGGCGGCCGCGTGTACGGCGGCCCGAAGTGGACGGTGAGCCCCGTCTACGAGGGCATGCTCAAGGAGGAGATGGATGCGGCCGCGTCCCGGCACCCCGACGTCCCCTACTCCCCCGTGCTGATCGACGCCACCTACGCCGGGCTGGTGGGAGGCGCGCCCGACGAGCCGCTGGTGATCCCCGCGCTGAACCGCGACGGGGACTGCCTGTCGGACTTCGTGCTGCCGATGTTCGGGTCGATCGCGGGCGCGGAGTCGGTGCTGCTGGGCCTGGACGACGACTACGAGCCGACCGCGGTGATGGCGGAGGCGCCGCACGGCACCGCGCCGGCCCTTCTGGGCAAGGACATCGCGAACCCGATGGCGATGATCCTCGCGGGCGCCGCCGTCCTGCACTACGCGCAGGCGGAGACCGCGTCGCGGGCGATCTACGAGAGCGTGCTCGAGGCCGTGGCCGCGGGCGTTCGCACGCCCGACCTCGCCGGACACGCCTCCACGACGGAGTTCACCGACGAGGTGATCTCCCGCGTGCGGGTGAAGATCGACGCGTGGTCATCACTGGGGCCCGCGGCCTGACCGCACGCTGTGGCCGAGCGGCAGTCCCGCCGCGCTGCGGGCCGGGTCGGCCAGGTGCTTGACCCGCCGGTCCACGTACCAGCGCCGTTGCACGTAGAGGGTCGCGACGCCCGCCAGCACGATCGCCACGAGGTTGAGGCCCAGCTGCGCCGCGGCTCCCCCAGCCTCGCCCCACTCGCCGAGCGACGTGGCCACCCCGATGTTGGATGCCGCAGGGATCGTGGTGACGGAGATCAACACGCCGATCAGGGCGCCCGACTTCGCGCTGGTGAGCGACAGCACGCCTGCAATACCGGCCACGAAGGCAACGAAGAACGAGAAGAAGTCGGGATCGGAGATGAAGCCTGTGAGCGGGTGATCGGTCGGGTTGAACTCTTCCGGGATCACGTTCAGGCCGTCGAAGACCAGCGTGGCCAGGATGGTGGCGGCGATCCCCACCGGGAAGCCCACCGCGAGCGCCGATAGCGACCGCTTGATCAGCGGCCGCCGGCGCTCCACCAACGCCACGCAGAGCCCGGCGAGGGGACCGAACTCGGGCCCCACCACCATCGCCCCCACGATCAGGATCGGCTGATCGAGCAGGATGCCCACCGCGGCGATGAGCATCGACAGCACCATGAACGCCACGAACGTCGCGGACAGCTCGGTCATCTCCTGGCTGCGGTGCTCCACGTCCTCCCAGATCACGGCGTCAGACACCAGACCGGATGCGTGCTTGGTCGCGCGTTCGGCAGCCTGGGAGATCTGTGTGTCGATCGTCTCCATCGAGATCGACCCCGTGGACGGTATGTCCAGCTCGCGCAGGTCGTCGATGATCACGCTCGCGTCCTCGCGCGCGACGTCGCACAGGATCACGTCGCCCGCCGGCTTGCGCGCGACGCCCTCGAGAACGATCACGTTGGCCACCGAGGGAGAGGCCTCCAGCAGCTCGGCTGCGGGCCCGGCGGCCTCACGCGGTGCGACTATCCGGAGGTGGACCACGGTTCCAACGCCGCCCGCACCGCGACCGGAATGGGTGCCTTTCCGCCCTTTTGCGCGTTCACGAACACGTAGCGCAGGTCGGCCTCGGTGAGCCTCTCGGCGCCGCGCGTGATGGTGAGCGCCACCGTCATCCCCGTCGTTCCCATCCGAGTAACTGTGCCCTCGACCTCGATCTCGTCGTCGAAGCGCGCCGGTGCGAGGTAGCGAAGTGTGCTCTCTGCAACCACCATGTCGACCCCGGCCTCGACCATCGCGCCGTAGCCGCCGTTCAGCGCGGTGCGGAACAACTCGGTCATCGTGTCGTCCAGGTAGGTGAGGTAGTTCGCGTTGAACACCACACCCTGCAGATCGCACTCCGAGTAGCGCACGCGGAGGCGATGGCGAAACGGCGGGGTCACCGGGCGGAGCGTACTGCCATCATCATCCGCCGCGACTTTCAGCCCGGCCGCCGGTTGCACCCTTCGAATGTCACGCCTAGCCCTCACATTCACGCTGCTCGCCGCCGTCGCCCTGATGGCTCCCGCGGCCGCCTCGGCGGACCGCAATGCCGAGCTGTCGGTGATGGACGACCAGCTGCTCCTCGGGGCGTCGCAGGAGAATGTCGACCGCGACATCGGCACCTTCGTGGCGCTAGGCGCCGATCGGCTGCGGGTGTCGGCGTTTTGGAATCAGCTCGCGCCGGCCGCACAGTCGCGCACCAAGCCGGCCGGCTTCGACGGGAGGAACCACCTCGACTCGCGTTACGCGTGGGCACCGCTGGACCGCGTCGTCTCCTCAGCCGTGAACCACGGGCTCAAGGTGATGATCTCGATCTCGATGCCCGCGCCGATCTGGGCGACCGGCCAGACGCGGACTTTCAACCCGCTGTGGAAGCCGAGCGTGCCCGAGTTCGCGGACTTCAGCCAGGCCGTCGCCACGCGCTACGCCGACCTCGCCGACGCATACGGCATCTCCAACGAGCCCAACCAGGGCGTCTGGCTCCAGCCCCAGAGCGATCGCGGGGGCCTGTTCGCGCCCCACCACTACCGCAACATGGTGCTCGCTTCGTACCCGCGCGTGAAGGCCGCCGATCCCGGGTCCTCGGTGCTGGTCGGAGAGCTCGCGTCGAGCGGACGCAGGGGCCGCGGCGCCACGGTGAACATCCGCCCGCTGATCTTCTACCGCGAGATGGCCTGCCGCGACGGCCGCTACCGGCGCAAGCGCACCGGCCGCTGCAAGGGCTTCCAGCGGATTCCCGTGGACGCCATCGGCCACCACCCCTACCAGCTGCTCACCTCGCCCTTCCTGCACTCGACGAACCGCCACGACGCCGCCATCAACGACAGCCGCAAGCTCCTGCGGGTGCTCGATCGGCTCACCCGCCTGCGCGCGTTCCGGTTGGGCGCGGGCCGCCGGCTCGCCCTGCGCTACACGGAGTTCGGCTACCAGACCAGCCCGCCCGACCCGTTCGCGGGGGTTTCGCTGGGCACCCAGCGGCGCTACATCCAGCAGGCCGCCTACGTGGCCTGGCGCAGCCCGCGGGTCAAGGAGATCAACCAGTTCCGGCTCACCGACGGCGCGATCGTCGGTTCGGGGGCACGACGCTTCGAGGAGTTCCAGTCCGGGCTCCTGTTCCGCAACCGCCGCAAGAAGCCGGCCTACGACGTGTTCTCGAACCCGTTCGTGATCACCGGCAGCCGCTTCTGGGGCCAGGTGCGCCCGGGCGGAGCCCACACGGTGCGGATCGAGCACAAGCGCACGCGCCGCGGCCGCTATCGCCTCGTGGCCCAGGTGCTCACCAACTCGAAGGGTTATTTCGGCTTCCGCCTGCGCGGTCGCCGGCCGGGCTTCTACCGCTACAAGTGGGGCTCTCCAGTGCGGTACTCGGGCACGATCCGCCTCAAGAAGTAGGCCCCATATGCAAGGGTTCTTGCAGGATCCGCCCACTTCCGTCCGCGCGTCTGCGTAGCTTCCACGAACACATGTTCCCGCGCCTTTCACAGCGATTCTCGAGCGCACTGCTCGACCGGCTCGACCTCGTGATCGAGGTTTCCACCCTCGGCGAATACGGCCTGGCCGACGACGGCCTGCCCATCGCCACGGAGCCCGCGGGCGCCCGTCCGCCGCGCGGTGACTGCCAGGTCAGACGTTCTCCTGCAGCCACGCGAGTGGCTCGGGATTTTTGCCCTCGGTAGACGCGTCGAGCTCCACGAACCGCACGAACAAGTCCCGGTCCGGGATGCGTTCGAGCATCTCCGCAAGCGCCTGGTCCTGCGGGTTGCCGGTCCTCTGCAGGCGCTTCCAGATGTGGTACGGCCGATCGTGCAGCTCGACGGCGGCCAGCAGCCGCTCGTCACCGGTGTAGCGCTCCGCGAATCGGCGCGCGCGCATCGCGTGGTGGTTCTCCCCCACACGCCTGCGCCAGTGGTCCACCTCCGACTTCAGCGAGTCATGCACGAGCGCCAGAAAGCGCAGGTCGGCGCGGCGCTCGCCGGTCTCGCCCCACCCGTCGATCGTGCGCAGCAGATCGGAGACGTGCCGACCGACCGAGCCCTCGGGATGGCCCTTGCGCGGCCGGCCCCAGGCGAGCCCCGCGAGCAGCTCCGGATCCTGTGCCAGCCGCCGTTCCAGCTCCGTCTCCGGCTGAAAGCCCTCGATCAGGTCCGACGCGGTGGTCAAGCGCCGGCGTCGGCCGCCCAGCCCGCATCGCTGCGGGTGAGCACCACTCGCACGGAGCGGTCTCCGTCCCAGGCCTCGTAATGCGCCCGGTCCTCGTCGATACCGGGGCGGTCGTCGACCAGTATGAGGTGCAGGCGTTCGAAGTTCGTGCCGGGATGCGCTGTCTCGAGCGCCTGCCGAGCAAGGGCCTGCATGTCGTCGCGATCCCAGCCCTTGTCCTCCGCACGTGCCTGCTCGAGCGCGTTGTCTGCCTCCGCGACGTCCTGCAGATAGCGCGGGGCCAGCCGCTCGTCATGCCTGCGCCGGGCGATCAGCCCGCCAACGAACAGCAGCGCCACGAGGGCGCCTACGACGATCAGGACTATTGCTAGTACGGACACGGTGAGATGGAGGGTAGAAAGCGAAGCGCGGGCCGCCCTGAGGACGGCCCGCTGCTCGCATCAAGAACCGGCGGCGACCTACTCTCCCGGGCCCTTGCGGGCCAAGTACCATCGGCGCGGAGGGGCTTAACTGCTCTGTTCGGAATGGGAAGAGGTGTATCCCCCTCGCTAGTGCCACCGAGAATGGTGAGCGACCAGGCCCCTCGCCGGGCCTTCAAAACCGCACAGTTGGCCTTGGGTATCACGTTCGACTCGTCCGAAGACGGGCCGAGAAGTTATCCGTCAAGCCCTCGAAGCATTAGTACCGGTCTGCTGAGCACGTCACCGTGCTTACACATCCGGCCTATCACCTGGTGGTCTTCCAGGGCTCTTACTCCCTCAAGGGGATGGGAGAACTCATCTCGAGGTGGGCTTCCCGCTTAGATGCTTTCAGCGGTTATCCCATCCGGACGTAGCTAACCAGCGGTGCCCCTGGCGGGACAACTGGTACACCAGAGGTCCGTTCGTCCCGGTCCTCTCGTACTAGGGACGACTCCTCTCAATTCTCCAACGCCCACGGCAGATAGGGACCGAACTGTCTCACGACGTTCTGAACCCAGCTCGCGTGCCGCTTTAATGGGCGAACAGCCCAACCCTTGGGACCCACTTCAGCCCCAGGATGCGACGAGCCGACATCGAGGTGCCAAACCGGGCCGTCGATGTGGACTCTTGGGCCCGATAAGCCTGTTATCCCCGGAGTACCTTTTATCCGTTGAGCGACGGCGCTTCCACTTGCTACCGCCGGATCACTAAAGCCTGCTTTCGCACCTGCTCGACGTGTCTGTCTCGCAGTCAAGCTCCCTTAATGCTCTTGCACTCTACGCACGATTTCCAACCGTGCTGAGGGAACCTTTGCGCGCCTCCGTTACATTTTGGGAGGCGACCGCCCCAGTCAAACTACCCGCCTGACACTGTTCACTCCCCGGATTCACGGCGGAGTGTTAGAAACCCAAAACACCTAGGGTGGTATCTCAAGGGTGGCTCCACGCCGGCCGCAGCCAGCGCTTCCAAGCCTCCCACCTATCCTGAACGAGGCGCTTCGAATTCCAATATCAGGTTGTAGTAAAGGTTCACGGGGTCTTTCCGTCTTGCCGCGGGTACTCGGCATCTTCACCGAGACTGCAATTTCACCGAGCCCCTCGTTGAGACAGCGTCCAAGTCGTTACGCCATTCGTGCAGGTCGGAACTTACCCGACAAGGAATTTCGCTACCTTAGGACGGTTATAGTTACCGCCGCCGTTTACCGGGGCTTAGTTTCAGTGCTTTGCCGTCCGAAGACGGCTAACACTTCCACGTAACCTTCCGGCACCGGGCAGGCGTCAGCCCCTATACGTAGTCTTTCGACTTAGCAGAGACCTGTGTTTTTGGTAAACAGTCGCTTGGACCAATTCACTGCGGCCCCCTCGGGCTCCCCGAGCCGCAAGCGGTCGGTTCACCTTACTGGGGCGCCCCTTCTCCCGAAGTTACGGGGCAATTTTGCCGAGTTCCTTAACGAGGGTTATCTCGATCACCTTAGTATTTTCTACTTGTCCACCTGTGTCGGTTTGGGGTACGGGCACGCGCATCCTGCCTAGAGAGCATTTCCAGGGGGCATGGCGTCAGAGACTCGCCGGCCTTCCGGCCAGCTGGCATCGCACCTCGCCGTAACGGGCTCCCGGATTTCCCTGAGAGCCCTGGCTACATGCTTACCCCAGGACGACCTTCGCCTGGGTTCCCTTAGCCTTCCCCGATCTCCCACTCGGTCATAACGGACGCGACGTGGTACGGGAATATCAACCCGTTGGCCATCGGCTACGCCTTTCGGCCTCGCCTTAGGTCCCGACTGACCCTGAGCAGACGAACTTTACTCAGGAAACCTTGGACAATCGGTGGAGGGGATTCTCACCCCTCTTTCGTTACTCATGCCGGCATTCTCACTCCTCGAGTCTCCACGGCGAGCTTTCGCTGCCGCTTCACGAACGCGAGGACGCTCTCCTACCGCGTAGGACGCGAACGACCTACACCCGCAGCTTCGGTGTCTAGCTTGAGCCCCGTTGAATTTTCCGCGCTCGAACACTTGACCAGTGAGCTGTTACGCATTCTTTCAAGGATGGCTGCCTCTAAGCCAACCTCCTGGTTGTCTGTGCACTCGAACATCGTTTCCCACTTAGCTAGAACTTTGGGACCTTAGCTGGCGGTCTGGGCTGTTTCCCTTTTGCCTACGAAGTTTATCCCCCGCAGACTGACTGCCCGGGTAAACGTAATGGTCTTCGGAGTTTGCCTGAAGTCGGTAACCTGGTAGGGCCCCTAGTCCAAGCAGTGCTCTACGGCCAGTACGCAATAACCGGACGCTATACCTAAATATATTTCGGAGAGAACCAGATATCTCCGAGCTTGATTAGCCTTTCACTCCGACCCACAGGTCATCCGCCCAGTTTTCAACCTAGGTCGGTTCGGTCCTCCACGAGGTCTTACCCTCGCTTCAACCTGCCCATGGGTAGCTCGCTCGGTTTCGGGTCTACCGCCACTGACTGAGTCGCCCTATTCGGACTCGCTTTCGCTGCGGCTCCGCTCATCGCTTAACCTTGCCAGTGACGAGTAACTCGCCGGCTCGTTATGCAAAAAGCACGCCGTCACATTCCGAAGAATGCTCCGACCGCTTGTAGGCGCGCGGTTTCAGATACTATTTCACTCCCCTTCCGGGGTACTTTTCACCTTTCCCTCACGGTACTAGTCCGCTATCGGTCATCAGGGAGTACTTAGCCTTGGAGGGTGGTCCCCCCAGGTTCGGACCGCGTTTCACGAGAGCGGTCCTACTCAGGAACGTCTGACAGGAGGCCTCGCGCTTTCGCCTACGGGACTGTTACCCGCTCTGGTGCCTGAATTCCACTGTTCTTCGGCTAGCACGTGACTTTGTAACTCCTGCCGGGCCGGACACGACCCGGAACAGACGCCCTACAACCCCCAGCACGCAACGCATGTCCGCTTACACGTGCCGGGTTTGGGCTGATCCCCTTTCGCTCGCCACTACTCGGGGAGTCTCGGTTGATTTACTTTCCTCGAGGTACTGAGATGTTTCAGTTCCCTCGCTTGCCTTCCCGGACCTATGTATTCAGTCCGGGATAACGCCGCATTACCGGCGCTGGGTTGCCCCATTCGGGAATCCACGGGTCAAAGGTTGTTCAACGCCTCACCGTGGCTTATCGCAGTCGTCCACGCCCTTCATCGACTCCTGATGCCAAGGCATCCACCGTGCGCCCTTACTATCTTGACGGTGATCTGAGGCCGGCCTTGCGGCCGGTCTCGGTGATACCCATTTGAGCTCGGGATACCTCGATGGCTACCCGAGCTCGGCCAACTGTGCAGTTTTCAAGGTCCGGCGAGGAACGCGCCGCGGGAGGACTTCCCGCGGTGGTCTCTCAAAACTCAGCAGCACGTGTGCGCAAGCGTCTGCGCGTTTCGGCCAGGCTCGGTCGACATGCTAAGGACGCTCACAGGCACTAAGTCCTGTGGACGGACTCCCCATTGTTATGGGAGCTCCCTAGAAAGGAGGTGATCCAGCCGCACCTTCCGGTACGGCTACCTTGTTACGACTTCACCCCAATCACGAGCCCCACCTTCGACGGCTCCCTCCCTAAGGTTGGGTCACCGGCTTCGGGTGTTGCCCGCTTTCGTGGTGTGACGGGCGGTGTGTACAAGGCCCGGGAACGTATTCACCCCGGCGTTGCTGATCCGGGATTACTAGCAACTCCGACTTCATGGAGGCGAGTTTCAGCCTCCAATCCGAACCAAGACGCACTTTTTGGGATTCGCTCCACCTCGCGGTATCGCTGCCCTTTGTATGCGCCAATGTAGCACGTGTGTAGCCCTGGACATAAGGGGCATGATGACTTGACGTCATCCCCACCTTCCTCCGGTTTGTCACCGGCAGTCTTGTATGAGTCCCCAACTAAATGCTGGCAACATACGACGGGGGTTGCGCTCGTTGCGGGACTTAACCCAACATCTCACGACACGAGCTGACGACAGCCATGCACCACCTGTGATCCTGTCCCGAAGGAAGAGTGTGTTTCCACACCTGTCAGGAACATGTCAAGCCCAGGTAAGGTTCTTCGCGTTGCGTCGAATTAAACCACATGCTCCGCTGCTTGTGCGGGCCCCCGTCAATTCCTTTGAGTTTTAGCCTTGCGGCCGTACTCCCCAGGCGGGACACTTAATGCGTTAGCTTCGGCACGGAAGGAGTCGACACCTCCCACACCTAGTGTCCATCGTTTACGGCGTGGACTACCAGGGTATCTAATCCTGTTTGCTCCCCACGCTTTCGCGTCTCAGCGTCAATACCGTCCCAGCGAGCTGCCTTCGCCATTGGTGTTCCTCCTGATATCTGCGCATTTCACCGCTACACCAGGAATTCCACTCGCCTCTTCCGGATTCTAGCCCGGGAGTATCCGCCGGCATTCGAGGGTTGAGCCCTCGACTTTCACAACGGACTTACCGGGCCGCCTACACGCTCTTTACGCCCAATGATTCCGGACAACGCTTGCCCCCTACGTATTACCGCGGCTGCTGGCACGTAGTTAGCCGGGGCTTCTTGTGAAGGTACCGTCAGACGGAACCGCTATTAACGGCCCGACCTTCGTCCCAACTGAAAGGGGTTTACGACCCGAAGGCCTTCTTCCCCCACGCGGCGTTGCTGCGTCACGCTTTCGCGCATTGCGCAAGATTCCCCACTGCTGCCTCCCGTAGGAGTCTGGGCCGTGTCTCAGTCCCAGTGTGGCTGATCGTCCTCTCAGACCAGCTACCCATCGATGCCTTGGTGAGCCGTTACCTCACCAACAAGCTAATGGGCCGCAGGCCGATCCCGATGCGGAGGCCGAAGCTTCCTTTACACACCTCACTGATGTGAGGGGGCACATCCGGTATTAGCCCGGGTTTCCCCGGGTTGTCCCAGTCATCGGGGCACGTTACCCACGTGTTACTCACCCGTTCGCGGCTCTGCCCCAGGGCAAGCCCTGGTTCGTCGCTCCACTTGCATGTGTTAAGCACGCCGCCAGCGTTCGTCCTGAGCCAGGATCAAACTCTCCGTGAAAGACTGTCGTGTCATCCAGCACCCGAGGGCGCCGGTTTCACTGTCTAGTCAGGAAAGCTGTCGATTTCCGAACTTCACGGTGGCCGCGTACACAGTGCGACACACCTCGGACTCGACGGGTTCTTTTCTGCTCAAGCTCCATCTCGCCCGAAGGCGAATGGAGGTCGAACCTGGACGCGACTGACCAGCTCCGAAGAGCTCGTCGGTCGCACATGCTGCTGAGTTTTCAAAGACCGTCGCGACCCTCGGAAGGCGGGGACTCCGCCTCGAACATCACTTCCCGCACAAAAAGGGCCTCTCTCGCTGAGAGGCCCCAGAGAATGGTCTCCTCGTGCGGGACCGGGCAGTATAGCGCTCGCAGAGGGTCGTGCCTAGCCGATTCTCAGGCGCCGGAAGCGGCGCTTGCCCACCTGGAGCACGCGGCCGTCCAGGCGATCGGCCGGCACGTCCAGATCCTCGCCGCCGAGCGCCTCGCCGTCGAGCTTGACGCCGCCCTGGGTCAGCAGCCGGCGCGCCTCCGATGAGGAGAGGCCAAACCCGTCCTTGATCACGGCCGGAAGGTGGACCGAGCCGTCGGCGGGAGCGACTGCCAGGTCCTCGATCTCGTCGGGCATCTCGCGCGCGACGTGGAGGCGGTCGAAGTGCTCCTCCGCCTCGCGGGCGGCGTCGTCACCGTGCAGGCGCGCCGTGAGCAGGCCCGCCATCCGGCGCTTGGACTCGACGGCCGGGGCCGCCGGATCGAACGCCTCGTCCAGCAGCAGCTCGTAGTAGACGCGGCATCGCCTCGTCGGGCACGCGCATGAGCTTGCCGAAGACCTCGTCGGGCGGCTCGGTGAGGCCGACGTGGTTGCCGAGCGACTTCGACATCTTCTGCTTGCCGTCGGTCCCGGGCAGGATCGGCATGGTGAGGATGGACTGCGGCCGGCTTGCCGTACGCCTGCTGGATGTCGCGCGCGAGCAGGATGTTGAACTTCTGGTCGGTGGCGCCCATCTCGACGTCCGCGTCGATGGCCACCGAGTCGTAGCCCTGGAGCAGCGGGTAGAGCAGCTCGAGGATCGAGATCGGCTCGTGCGCGGCGTAGCGCTTGGCGAAGTCGTCGCGCTCGAGCAGCTGCGCCACCGTGGTCGTCCGGGTGAGCTTGAACAGGTCCTCCATCGTCATGTCGAGCCACTCGCCGTTGCGCCGGACCTCGGTGCGGTCGTGGTCGAGCACCAGGAAGGCCTGCTTCTGGAAGGTCTCGGCGTTGGCGTCGATCTCCTCGCCCGAGAGCTCCGGGCGGGTGGACGAGCGTCCGCTGGGGTCCCCCACGCGTGCGGTGTAGTCGCCGATGATCAGCACCACGGTGTGCCCGCGGTCCTGGAACTCCCGGAGCTTGCGCAGAACCACCGTGTGGCCGAGGTGGATGTCGGGCGCCGTGGGGTCGATCCCGAGCTTGACCCGCAGCGGCCTGCCCTCCCCCAGCTGCTTCTCGAGAGCCCCGTCGGGCAAGGCGTCGACGGCGTTGCGGGTGAGGAAACGGGCCTCCTCGCCCGGGCTTGCCGTCATGGCGCCAATGCTAGACTGCCGCCCCGTCGCCGAGCGGGGCCGGTAGCCGTTTTCCACGCCGCCCTAAGACTCTCGCGCGGCACCATCAGATGGGGACGCCGCCGACAACAGTCACGCCTTCGCACGTTCCCGCTCCGGGTGCGTCCGGGCCCAATGGCGCGCCCCCAAAGGTCAAGCCCAAGGTCAAGAAGCTGCGGCTCGGCCTGATCATCGCCGGACTGCTCGTGCTGGCCGGCGTCTCGACCGTGTTCGGGATGATGATGGCCGTCGCGAGCGACCTGCCGGCGCTCGAGAACAAGGCCGAGTTCAAGCGCGCCCAGAACTCCAAGGTCTTCCCCGAGGGCAAGGACAAGGACGGCGAGGAGCTGGCCACGCTCACGGGCAACCAGAACCGGATCCTGGTGAAGCAGCAGGAGATCTCCGCGAACATCAAGAACGCGGTGATCGCGATCGAGGACCGCCGCTTCTACGAGCACGAGGGCGTGGACTACCAGGGCATCGGCCGCGCCCTGTTCCAGGACCTGCGCCAGCAGAAGGCGGCCCAGGGTGGATCGACGATCACCCAGCAGTTCGTGAAGAACGCGCTCACCGCGCAGGGCAACCGTTCCGTGTTCCAGAAGCTGCGCGAGGCGGCGCTGGCGTACCACCTCGAGCGCAAGTGGACCAAGCAGAAGGTGCTCACCCAGTACCTGAACAGCGTCTACTTCGGCAACGGCGCCTACGGGATCGAGGCCGCGGTGAGGACCTACTTCCGGGGCGACACCTCGAGCGAGACCGAGACCATGCCGACCGGGCTCGACCCCGCGGCGCAGGCCGAGGAAGAGGACCCCGCCAGCCGGCGCGAGGCCAAGGACGTAACTCCCGCGGAGGCCGCGTTCCTGGCCGGGATCATCTCCTCCCCGACCCTGTACGACCCGGTCGAGAACCCGCGCCGGGCGACGCAGAGGCGCAACCTGGTGCTCGACCGGATGCTCGAGCAGGGGCTCATCTCCAAGGGCGAGCACGCCGACGCGATCGACGACGCGCTTCCCACCGAGAGCGAGATCGATCCGCCGCAGCCCGACTCCGACCAGCCCTACTTCACGAGCTGGCTGACCCAGCAGCTCGTCGACCGCTACAAGGCCCCCGCGGTGTTCAGCGGCGGCCTCAAGGTCACGACCACCCTCGACCCCGAGCTCCAGACGGCCGCCGAGCAGGCGATCAACGGCCGCCTCGCGGGCGTGGGCCCGAGCGCGTCGCTGGTGGCGATCGAGAACAAGACCGGCGAGGTGAAGGCGATGGTCGGCGGCACCGACTTCGAGCAGAAGCCGTTCAACCTCGCCACCAACGGCCACCGCCAGCCCGGGTCGTCGTTCAAGCCCTTCATCCTCGTGCGCGCGCTCGAGGACGGGGTGAGCCCCGAGGCCACCTTCGCCTCGCAGAAGAAGGAATTCCCGGTGCCGAACTCCAAGGGCGAGAAGTTCGTGGTGAACAACTACGAGGGGTCGTACTCGGGGATCGCGTCGCTACGGGCCGCCACGTCGAGGTCGGACAACTCCGTGTACGCGGAATTGGGGCTGAAGGTGGGCACGAAGCGGGTGGCCTCACTGGCGCAGCGCATGGGGATCAAGACCAAGGTCTCCGACAACCCCGCCATGACGCTCGGCGGGCTGAAGGAGGGCGTGACCCCGCTCGAGATGGCGTTCGCGTACTCCACCATCGCCAATCGCGGCGTGAAGGTGTCCGGCAGCCTCGCGTCCTACGACGGCGGACCTGTGGCGATCCAGAAGGTCGACGGCGCCGGCAAGGACGACGAGAACGAGGCCCAGCGCCAGCGCGTGTTCCCAGCGAACGTGGCCGACACCGCCCAGGAGCTGCTCGCGGGCGTGGTGCTCGGAGGCACCGGCAAGGCCGCGCAGATCGGCGAGTTCGCCGCCGGCAAGACCGGCACGACCGAGAACTACGGCGACGCCTGGTTCGTGGGCTTCAACAAGGAGCTGACGGTGGCCGTGTGGGTGGGCTACCCCGACAGGCTCCAGTACATGAAGACCGAGTACCACGGCGGCGAGGTGGCCGGCGGCACGTTCCCCACCGAGATCTGGCACGACTTCATGCGCTCATGGATCGGCGTCCGCGAGCGGCGCGAAGCGGAGCGCGGCAAGAAGGACGACGACGATGACGGTGAGTCGCAGCCCTACACCCCCCAGCCCGTGGCGCCGGAGGGCCAGACCACCGGCCCGGCCGAGCCCGAGGGTGAGGGCGGGCAGGAGGCGCCGAAGGACCGCGAGCCGTCGGCTCCGCCTCAGCAGACGCCCAAGCCCAAGCCTGCGCCCACGCCCGCGCCGGCTCCCACACCGACGCCCACACCCACCCCGGGCGGCGGGGCCGGCGGCGCTTCGCCCGGTTAGCTCCGGGGCCAGGGCCGCGAAACGCTGCGGCTGCTCAGGTCGCAGAACCGCCAAGGGAGCTCCATGGCCACGTTGATCCCGATCCGCGTGCCCACCGTTATCTCCGGGGCGGGCCCTGAGCGGGGCAGGATCTGGATCGGGCCGTCGAGCAGCGGCGTGCCGTTCAGGTCGAGCCAGATGCCCATCGCCTGAGTGAGCTTCCCCGGGCCCGAGCAGAGGTCCTCGACCCGCTCCAGCCCACGGCGCTCGCGCATGAGGTCAAGCCCCTCGAGCGGCTCCAGGGCGCGGATGAGCGCGGCGGCGCCCACCCCCTCCTCCTCGGAGACCGCGTTCAGCATCGCGTGGATGCCATACGAGCGGTACACGTACGCCAGCCCCGGGTGGCTGAACAGCACCTCGGTGCTGGGCTTCAGCCCCTTGAAGGCGTGGCAGGCGGGCTCGATCTGGTGATAGGCCTCCGTCTCGACGATTCGCCCGGCGGTGTCGCCGTGACGGACCACGCACCCGACGAGGTCCCGCGCCACCCCGAGCACGGGCCGGTCGTAGAACTCGGGCTTCAATCCTCTTCGAGGATGTGGCGGGCCTGACCCAGCTGGTCCTTCACGCGGGCCAGCGAGGTGCCGCCCTCTGAGACCTTCGACTCCAGCCACGCCCCCTCCCGCAGAAGCTCGTAGAACTCGGCGTCCAGCTCCGGTGCGAGCTCGGCCAGCTCTTCCTCCGTGAGCTCGGCCAGCGACTTGCCCGCCTCCACGGCGCCGCGCACCACCCCGGCCACTACGCCGTGCGCGGTGCGGAACGGCATGCCGCGCTTGACCAGCAGGTCGGCGACGTCTGTCGCCGCGAGGAAGTCGTCGGAGGCCGCCTCGGCGAGCCGCTCCCGGTCGAACGCGATCCCGGCGAGCATCTCGTTGGCCACCTCGAGGCACAGCTCGACCGTGTCGATGGCGTCAAAGAGCTGCTCCTTGTCCTCCTGGAGGTCCTTGTTGTAGGTGAGCGGCAGGCCGTGGAGCACGCCGTGCAGCGTGGTGAGCCGGCCGACCACGCGCGGCGCCTTGGCGCGCAGCAGCTCGGCGGCGTCGGGATTCTTCTTCTGCGGCATCAGGCTCGAGCCCGAGGCGAACCGGTCGGACACCTCACAGAAGCCGAACTCCTCGCTGGACCAGATCACTATCTCCCCGCCCAGTTGGGACAGGTGGGTCGCGCAGGTGGCGGCGGCAGACAGGTAGTCGAGCACGAAGTCGCGGTTGGACACCGCGTCGAGCGAGTTCTCGGCAATGCCGCTGAAACCCAGCTCCTGGGCCACGAACATGCGGCTGGTGTCGAAGTTCACGCCGGCGAGGGCGCCCGCGCCCAGCGGTAGGTCGTCCGTGGCGGTGAGGCAGAACCTGAACCGCTGGAGGTCGCGCCTGAACTTCCAGAAATACGCGAGCAGGTGGTGTGACAGGTAGACGGGCTGCGCGCGCTGCAGGTGGGTGTAGCCGGGCATCGGCCAGTCCAGGTGGCGCTCGGCCAGCTCGACGAGCGTGCCCATCAGCGCCTTGATGCGCTCGGTGCCCGTGAGGCTGTGCGCGCGCACGAGCATGGCCACGTCCGTGGCCACCTGGTCGTTGCGAGAACGAGCCGTGTGCAGGCGCGCGCCGGGATCACCGACGATCTCCGTGAGCCGGCGCTCGATCGCCATGTGCACGTCCTCGTCGTCGTCCCTGATCTCGAACGTGCCCTCGTCGACCTCCGCCCGGATCTGCGTGAGACCCCGCTCGATCTCCGCCAGGTCCTCCTCGCCGATGATCTTGCTGTGGCAGAGCATCCGCGCGTGCGCGAGCGACTGGTCCAGGTCGTAGGGCGCCAGCCGGAAGTCGAACGCGATCGACGAGTTGAGCGCCTGGAACAGCGGGTCCTGCGGTTCGGAGAAGCGCGACATGGCTCGCAGGCTAAGGCACGTCGAGGAGGTCGCGAAGCGACCGGTCACAGCGCCTGGACGGCGCCGCGACATCCAAGCGCGGGCTGGATGCCCGCAAGAGCTATAACCCCGCCCGTGTCCGAGTCCTCCGTAAGGCCCTACCGGCCCGGTGACTCGGCGGCGGCCACCGCTCTGCTGTACGAGAGCTCGGGGGGGATGTATGACCGTTACGCCGGGAACCGCAAGCTCGCTGAGCGGGCCATCGCTCGCGCGCTGACCCGAGACGGGAACACCGCCAGCGCCGAGGTGGTGTGGGTGGCGGAGATCGAGGACGAGGTGGTGGGCGTGATGGCGGCCATGCCCTACGACGAGTGGACCCCGCGCGCGAAGCGCTTCCTGCGCGTGACCCTGCGAAGCATCCCGCCGTGGCGCTGGCCGACGGCGCTGTGGCTCTACCGGGCCAGCGGGCGCACCGCTCCCGAGCCACCGCCGGCGTGCTTCTACATCGACTCGCTGGCCACCGCGGCTCCCCAGCGACGGCGCGGGGTCGCCCGTGCGCTTCTCGAGGAGGCCGATCGCCGGGCGCTCACCCGCGGCCTGAAGTCCGTGGCGCTCGACACGTGGATCGACAACAAGGAGGCCCGCGCCCTCTACCTGAGCGCGGGCTTCGAGGAGGTCGCCTACACGCCCGCAATCAGCGGGCTGCCGGGTGGTGTGTCGCTGCTGAAGCAGCTGCGCTGAGCACCTCGCGCAGCGTCTCCGCGACCCTCGCGATCTGACCCTCGGTGAGCTCTGGGAAGAAGGGCAGCGCCAGCGACCTGGCGGCCACGTCCTCGCACACGGGGAACTCGCCGTCGGTGTGGCCGAAGCGCTCGCGGTAGAAGCTCATCAGGTGGATAGCCGGCAGGTAGGGCTTGGTGTCCACGCCGCGCTCGCGCATGGCAGTGACGGTGGCGTCGCGATCCAGGCCGCGCGGCAGCTGCACCACGTAGACGAACCAGCTGCGCCGATCCCCATCGGAGTCCGCGCACGGCAGGTCGAGCCCCTCGATCCCGGCGAGGGCCTCGCCGTAGCCGGCTGCGACGCGGGCGCGGGCGGCGAGCATGTCCTCGAGCCGTTCCATCTGCGCGAGCCCGAGCGCGCAGGCGATGTCCGAGAGGCGGTAGTTGAACCCGAGCCGGTCGTGGTCGAGCCAGCCCATGTCGGGAGCCCGGCCCTGGTTGCGCTCGCTGTCCACGCGCTCCTTGATCTCGGCGGAGGGGGACACCAGCGCTCCCCCCTCCCCCGTCGACAGCTGCTTGTTCGGGTAGAAGCCGAAGGTGGCGAGGTTGCCGCGCGCGCCCACCTGTGCGCCGTCCGCGTGGACGGCCCCGAGCGCCTCGCAGGCGTCCTCCACGATCCACAGGCCGCGCTCCGCGGCCAGCTTCTCGAACGCCGGCATGTCGGCCGGGTAGCCGAAGATGTGCACCGGCAACAGGCCCGTCGTGCGGTCATCCACGGCCGCGGCCGCAGCCGCGGAGTCCGCGTTCAACGTGCGCGCGTCGATGTCGCAGAAGACCGGCTCGGCGCCCTCGTAGAGCAGACAGTTGGCCGAGGCGACGAAGCTGAACGGAGTGGTCACCACTCTGTCGCCCCGCTCCACGTCGCACGCGCGGATCGCCAGGTGAAGCGCCGCGGTGCCGCTCGACACGGCCGAGACGTGCTCAGCGCCCAGCCGCTCCGACAGCGCCGTCTCGAACTCCCCGAGCCTTGGGCCCAGAGCGAGCATGCGGGAGTCGAGCGTCTGCGCCACCAGCTCCTTCTCGCGCTCACCGATCATCGGGCGCGCGAGCGGGATGGATTCTTCGGTCACTTGGCGACCTCGGCGCCGCGCTCCGCCCGCCCGGGGAGCATCCCGGCCTCCAGGGAGTCGACGAGCGCGTCCCAGCTCGCCTCGATGATGTTCTCCGACACGCCGATCGAGCCCCAGGTGTCGTGGCCGTCGCTGGCGTCGAGCAGCACGCGGGTCACGGCGCCCGTGCCCTTGGTCTCGTCGAGGATGCGGACCTTGAAGTTCACGAGCTCGATATCGCGCAGATGGGGGTAGGTCTCGCCGATCGCGTCGCGCAGGGCCTTGTCGAGCGCATGCACGGGGCCGTTTCCCTCCGCGGTGCGCACGAACCGCTCGCCCCCGACCCAGATCTTGATCGTGGCCTCGGTCTGGACGTTGCCGTTCTCGCGCTTCTCCACGATCGCCCGCCAAGACTCCAGGCGGAAGAGCGGCGCGTAGTCGCCCGTCTCGCGGCGGATGAGCAGGTCGAAGGTGCCGTCCGCCGCCTCCAGGTGGTACCCGCGGCTCTCGAGCTCCTTCACCCGGTCGGCCACGCGGCCCGCCCCCTCGTCGTCGAGGGCCGTGCCAGTCTGCTCGGCGCGCGCCCGCACGGTGCCCTTGCCGGAGAGCTCTGAGATCAGCACGCGGCGGTCGGCGCCCACCTCGTCAGGCCCCACGTGCTCGAACGTGCGCGAGTCGCGGTTCACGCCCGCGACGTGCATGCCGCCCTTGTGCGCGAAGGCGTTGAGGCCCACGTAGGGCTGGTTGGGATTCGGCGCCACGTTGCAGATCTCGTCCACGAGGTGGGCAGTCTCGGTGAGGCGGCCCAGCAGCTCGGGCGGAACAACGTCGAAGCCGAGCTTCAGCTGCAGGTCGGGGAGGATGGTGACCAGGTTGGCGTTGCCGCAGCGCTCGCCGTAGCCGTTCATCGTGCCCTGGACCAGGCGCGCTCCCTGCTCGACCGCCACCAGCGCGTTGGCCACCCCGCAGCCGGAGTCGTCGTGGGTGTGGATTCCGATCTGTACGTGGTCACCCAGCTCGGCCACCACGCGCGCTGTGACCTCGGCCACCCGCGAGGGGAGCGTGGCGCCGTTGGTGTCGCACAGCGTGAGGTTCTCGGCGCCGGCCTCCGCGGCCGCGCGCAGGCAGCGCAGCGCATAGGCGTCGTCGTCGGCGAAGGCGTCGAAGAAGTGCTCGGCGTCGTAGATCACGCGCTTGTCCTCGCCGCGGAGGAAGGCCACGGAGTCGGCGATCATCCTCAGGTTCTCCTCCGGGTCCACGCGCGTGACCTTCTCCAGGTGCAGCGACCACGTCTTCCCGACCAGGGTGCACACGCCCGCGAAGCAGTCCGCCAGCACCCGCAGCGCCTCGTCGTCCTCGGCCGTCCCGTCCTTGCGCCGGGTCATGCCGAAGGCCGCGATCTCGGCGTATTCGAAGGTCTCTCGCGAGAGAAGGTCGAACAGCGCCTCCTCCTTGGGATTCGAGCTGGGGAAGCCGCCCTCCACGAACTGGATGCCTAGGCCGTCGAGCGCGTGGGCCACTCGAACCTTCTCGTCGGCGGTGAGGGACATGCCCTCGCCCTGCATGCCGTCGCGGAGGGTGGTGTCGTAGAGGAGGACCTTCATCGGGTGAGCGCCTTTCGGTTGGAGTGAGGAACGAGCGGTGGGACGGCCGTCAGGCCGTCTCGGTAATTCGCTCGTGCCGCACGGTGCTCACGCCTTCGATGGTACAGCCACCACGTCGAGCCACTCGGTGTAGCGCTCGTCGCGCCCGTGGAGGGCGTCGTCGTAGACCTGCTGGATCTGGCGGGTGATCTCGCCCGGCGGGCCGATCTCGATGTCGTCGATCTCGCGCACGGGGACCAGCTCGGCCGCGGTGCCGGCCATGAACACCTCATCGGCCAGCGTGAGCTCTGCTCGCGCCACGTCGCGCTCCACGATCTCGATGCCGAGGTCGCCGGCGATCGTGATGATCGACTTGCGGCTGATGCCGTCGAGGATGCTGGCGGTCTGGGGCGGGGTCGCGATCTTGCCGTCGCGGACCACGAACAGGTTCTCTCCCGAGCCCTCGCACACACGGCCGAGGTCGTCGAGCAGGATGGCCTCGTCGTAGCCGCCGCGCTTTGACTCGATCTTGGCCAGCACGGAGTTCAGGTACTGCCCGCCCGCCTTGGAGTGCGGGATCAGCGACTGCGGGCTGATACGCCGCCACGAGGACACCTTCGCGCGTACGCCGTGCTTCTTGCTTTCCTCGCCCAGGTAGGGCGCCCATTCCCACACGGCGATGATGACCTCGACCGGGTTGGCCTCGGGATCGAGCCCCATCGGCCCGTGGCCGCGGAAGGCGAGCGGGCGGATGTAGCACGAGCGGAAGCCGTTGCGGCCGATCAGATCATGCGTCGCCTCGCGGAGCTGCTCCTTCGAGAAGGGCAGGTCCATGTAGTAGAGCTTCGCCGAGGCCTCGAGCCGGTCGAGATGGTCGTCGTGCCGGAACACGGCGGGCCCCTTCTCCGTGTCGTAACAGCGCACGCCCTCGAAGACGCTCGTGCCGTAGTGCAGCGCGTGAGTGAGTACGTGCACCTTCGCGTCCTCCCAGGCGACGAACTCCCCGTTGTGCCAGATGAGGTCCGCGGTGTCCACGTGCTCTCCTACAGGTTCGCGAGGACGGCCCGTGTGGCCTCCTCCGTGGTGGCGTCGCCGCCGAGGTCCGCCGTCCGCAGGCCTTCCTCGAGCGCTCGATCCACAGCCGATTCTACGGCAGCAGCCGAGTCCTCCGCGTCCAGTCCGTGGCGGAGCATCAGGGCCACCGAGCCGAACATGGCCAGCGGGTTGGCCCTGCCCGTGCCGGCGATGTCCGGCGCGGACCCGTGCACCGGCTCGAACAGCCCGGGCCCATTGCCCCCGAGTGACGCGCTGGGGAGCATGCCGAGCGAGCCCGTGAGCATGGCCGCCTCGTCGCTGAGGATGTCGCCGAAGAGGTTCTCGGTGACGATCACGTCAAAGTCCGCCGGGCGCGAGACGAGCTGCATGGCGGCGTTGTCCACCAGCAGGTGATCCAGCGGCACGTCGGGGAACTCCTCCGCGTGGACGCGCGTCACCGTCTCTCGCCACAGGCGCGAGGTCTCCATCACGTTCGCCTTGTCCACGCTCGTCACCTTCGTGCGAGCGCTCTGGAAGGCCACGCGGGCGATCCGCTCGATCTCACCCACGCTGTAGGCGCAGTCGTCGTGGGCGGTGTCCCCGTCGCGGCCGGACTCGCCGAAGTAGATGCCGCCGGTGAGCTCGCGGACCACCAGCAGGTCGGTGCCCTCGATGCGCTCGCGCTTGAGCGGGCTCGCGTCGAGCAGCGCGGGCGCCGGGCGCACCGGGCGCAGGTTGGCGAACAGGCCGAGGCCCTTGCGCAGCCCGAGCAGCCCCTGCTCGGGACGAGGCGCCGAGCGGTCCTCCGCCACGGCCGCGTCCCACTTGGGGCCGCCGACGGCGGCGAGGAGCACGGCGTCGGCGTCGCCGCAGGCGGCGAGCGTCTCGGCCGTGAGGGCGGAGCCATGCGCGTCGATCGACGCGCCGCCGATGGGACGCTCGTCGAGCTCGTACTCGCCCCCGAGCGCTGCGAGCAGCTCGAGGGCGGCCCCCATGATCTCGGGGCCGATCCCGTCGCCGGACAGGGTCACGATCCGCGCCATATGGCGCGGATCGTATGGACCCTGTGCTCCGTGCCTGGCTTAGGAGCCGAGAATGGCGCCGACGATGTTGCCGTTGAACGGACCGCCGTTCGCCAGCGACACCGAGGTGCCGTGCGACGCTGCGTAACTCAGCTCGCGGCCGAGATCCGCCACGCCGTTGGACGCCGGCAGCGGAGCGATGGCCACCGTGCTGAGGGTGCCGATCGCCCTACCCGATGCGTCCATGAAGCCGCTGCCCGAGTCACCCGGGATGCCCGGCGTGACCGTGTAGACGGTGCGGCTCCAGCCGTTGCCCGTGGTCTGCACCACGATGCCCTGCTTGGGGCTGAGCTGCGTGATGCCCGCCCGCAGCGACGAGTTGCCGTACGAGTAGACCGTGGCGCCGGTCGAGCTCGGCCCGCCGACTCCGAGGGGCCCGCCGAAGCCGGGCACGGACGCACTCACCCTGCCCACGTCGGCCGGAGCGATCCGAACGAGCGCGAAGTCGTTGTACGCACACGCGTCGGCGTTCGTCTCCCCGGAGCTCTGCATCGCGATCCACGAGCTGTACGCCAGGGTGCCCGGCTGCGTGGCGCCATTGATCTCCACCGGCGTGCCGAGCGGGAGCGAGCCCGCATCGCAGCCGTTGGTGTCAGTGGCCGCCCCGGTCCCGGAGCAATGCGCCGCCTGGCCGATGTACGTGTTCCCCCCACCCTGGAAGATGAAGTTGGCGGTGCACTGGGCGCCCTGCGTGAACGTCTGAACGCCCGGATGAATCGTGTCCTGCGCTGACGCCGTCGCCGGTCCAACCGCGGCGATTGCGAGCGCACATACGAGTCCGGCAAAGATCCGTCTCTGCATTGGTGCCTGCCTCCCCTGATGCTTCGTAGTTAGTTCCCCACTCCTGCGGACGACGCACCTACCCACATTTGGGGACGGCTACACATGCGCCTCCATGTTGAGCCGGACGTAGTCGAGCTCCACCGGCTCACCGCAGCGCTCCGCGACGGCGGCCACGTATTCGTCGCGCAGGCCTTCGGGAAGCCGCAGGACGTGGTGGCCGAGACACACGGTGCGCAGGTACTCGAGCGTGTGCTCCGGCACCACGGGATGCGGGTCGAGCCACGCCCGCACGTTGTTGAAGCCGGCGTCGGCCAGCCTCCGCTCGGTCTCCTCCGGCGCCGGCGAAGTTCCACGGGCCGATCCAGCCCGGCCAGGTACTCGGCGAACGGCTCCTCGTCCCCCACCGCCTTCGCCACCTCGTGGAACCGCTCCACGTTGCCCGCGCCGCCGCACTGCGCCACCAGGCGCCCGCCGGGGCGCAGCGCCGCGCGCAGGCGGGCGAAGAGCGCGTCGTGATCGGGCACCCAGTGAAAGACGGCGTTCGAGAAGACCGCGTCCACGCGCTCGTCGAGCTCGAGCTCCGTGAGATCCGACTGGATCACCTCCACGCCTGGGCCGAGCGCGGCACGGGCCTCCTCGACCATGGACGGCGCCGCGTCGACGGCGATCACGCGCCCCTCGGGCAGGCGCTCGAGCAGCAGCTTGGTCACCCGCCCGCTGCCGCAGCCGGCGTCCAGCACGGTCTCGTCGCCGCGTAGGGCCAGGCGTTCGATCACCGGGCCCGCCATCGCCACCTGGGGCCCCGAGACGCGGTCGTAGACCCGGGCGTCCCAGTCGCGGGGACTTCACAGCTGCGTGGTGACCGGCCCGGTGCGCTCGCGGTCGCTCTCGTACGCCGCGATCGCGTCCTCGGACTGAAGTGTGACGCCGATGCCGTCGAGCCCGCCCAGCAGGCGGCGCTTGATCTCGGCGTCGATGTCGAAGCTGGCGGTCGCACCGTCGTAGCTCACGGTCTGCGCCTCGAGATCGACCTTCGCCTCACCGGCTGCCATCACGCCGCGCACCTCCTCCTCGCTGAGCACGACGGGCAGCAGGCCGATCTTCGTGCAGTTGGTGAAGAAGATGTCGCCGAAGCTCGGCGCCACGATTGCCCGGAAGCCGTAGTCCTCCAGGGCCCAGGGGGCGTGCTCGCGGGACGACCCGCAGCCGAAGTTGCGGCCCACGGCGAGGATCGGGTTCGCCGGCAGGTCCCAGCCGTCCTGCTTAGCCCAGTCGTAGAAGAGGAACTCGCCGAAGCCGGTGCGCTCCACCCGCTTGAGGAACTGCTTGGGAATGATCTGATCGGTGTCGACGTCGGCGCGGTCGAGCACCGACACGGCGCCCTCGATCACGCTCACGGGTTCCATCAGCTCCACTCCCGGATGTCCACGAAGCGGCCTTCCACGGCGGCGGCCGCCGCCATCTTCGGGCTGACCAGGTGGGAGCGGGCACCGCGGCCCTGGCGGCCCTCGAAGTTGCGGTTCGAGGTGGACGCAACGCGCTCGCCGGGCTCGGCGATGTCCGGGTTCATCCCCAGGCACATGGAGCAGCCGGCCGACCGCCAGTCGAACCCGGCGGCCTTGAACACCTCGTCCAGCCCCTCGCTCTCGGCCTGCGCGGCCACCTGCTGTGAGCCCGGGACCACCATCGCGCTCAGCGTCGACGCGACCTTGCGGCCCTTCACCATCTCGGCGGCCTCGCGCAGGTCGCCGATCCGAGAGTTGGTGCACGAGCCGATGAACACGCGGTCGAGCTGGATCTCCTGCATCGGGGTGCCGGCCTCCAGCGCCATGTACTCCAGCGCGCGCTCGTCGCCCTCGGTGGCCGGCTCGGGAACCGCGGAGGTCACATCCGTGACCATGCCGGGCGTGGTGCCCCAGGTGACCTGAGGGGACAGCTCGGACGCGTCGATCAGCACCTCTGTGTCGAAGCTCGCGCCGTCATCGGTGCCCAGGCCCCGCCAGTCCTCCAGCGGCAGCTCGGCCGGAGCGGCATGGCGGCCCTCGACCCACTCGAACGTGGTGTCGTCGGGCGCGATCATCCCCGCGCGGCCGCCGCCCTCGATCGTCATGTTGCAGACGGTCATGCGCCCCTCCATCGACAGTGCCTCGACCGGGGGGCCCGCGTACTCGATCACATGGCCGACACCGCCCTCCACGCCGATCCGGCCGATCGTGCCGAGGATCAGGTCCTTGGCGCTCACGCCGTAGCCGAGCTCGCCCGAGTAGAGGATGCGCATGGACTTCGGCTTGCGCTGCTGCAGGGTCTGGGTGGCGAGCACGTGCTCGACCTCGCTGGTGCCGATGCCGAATGCCAGTGCCCCGAAGGCGCCGTGCGTGGAGGTGTGCGAGTCGCCGCAGACGATGGTCATGCCCGGCTGTGTGACTCCCAGCTCGGGCCCGATCACGTGCACGATGCCCTGCCGATCGGAGCCGATGGAAAAGATCGGAACGCCGAACTCCTTGCAATTCGACTCCAGCGTCTCCACCTGCACGCGCGACAGGTGGTCGGCGATCTGGGCTGCCACCCTCGATCCGTCGGTGGGCACGTTGTGGTCGGCGGTGGCGAGCGTGCGATCCGGCCGGCGCACCGTGCGGTCGTTTAGCCGAAGCGACTCGAACGCCTGCGGGCTGGTGACCTCGTGCACGAGGTGGAGGTCGATGTAGAGCAGTTCCTCGGCAACCTCGTGGGCGCCCCAGATCTTGTCCAGCAGCGTTTGCGGCATCAGCTCCTCCTCAGCCCGGCGGCGATCACGGCGAGGAAGCGGGACTCGCCCTCGCCCGGGTTCTCGAAGTGGTGGGGCAGGTCGGCGTCGAAGGTCACGGCGTCGCCGTCGGCCAGGTCGTGCGGGACGCCGTCGCAGACCAGCCGCAGGGCGCCCTCGAGCACCAGCGCGGTCTCGCGGCTACCGGCCTCGTGCAGCGGCGGGTCGCCGGGGCCGCCCGTCGCGGCGCCGGCGGCAAGGGTGTGCACGGCCACCTCGGCGCGCTGCCCCGGCGCGGCCGGCGTAACGACCTCGTAGCCGTGACCACTGCGCCGGGCCCCGCCGATGAGCCGCTCCCCGGCTCGTACCACCGCAACGCCATCGCCCTCGTCGAGGCGCAGGAGCTGGGACAGTGTGAGCTCGAGGCCCGAGGCGATGCGGGCGGCCACCGACAGGGTTGGGCTGGTCTCCCCGCGCTCGACCTGGCTCAGCATCTGGGCGGACACACCGGAGCGCACGGCCAGGTCGCGCAGCGAGAGCTCCATGGCCTCACGGAGTGCGCGAACCCGCGGGCCGACGTCGAGGGATACGGTGGGTGCCACGGCGACCGCCATCGGCGACGTACGTTATCACGGACGTTTGTACGCACTCGATTTGAGTGGATATGACGGGTGGACTCGTACGCCTTCCCTTCTTACCCTCACCAGCAGGCTTTGGCGTCGCAGCATCCAGGTGGTAGACACAAGGCCAATTGAGGCGTAACGGTCATACGAGTGCTATCGTAACGGTCATACGAAACGATTTGTTGAGATGCCTCTAACCCACCTGCCACAGCTAGCCCAGGATCTTGGCGCCGATGAGCGCACACTGCGGCGCGCCGTCAGCGAAGGCACGGTCCATGCTCATCGTCCCGGTCCGCGACGGGTCGAGGTGAGCGAAGAGGAAGTGCAGTACCTCGACTCCCATTGGGACTTGCTGTCGCAATTGCGACGCGCGCTGCGTACCGAGCCCCGCGTGCGGCTGGCAACCCTGTACGGCTCGACCGCCCGCGGTGATGACGGCCCCGACTCTGATCTGGATCTCCTGGTGGCCTTTGACGGTGACGACCCGCTCGCCGCGGCGGGCCTTGCTCAACGTCTGCGCCGGCGTCTGGGACACGAAGTAGATGTGGCACTGCTCCCGCATGTCGAGAGCCGCTCTCCCCTGCTGCTGCTTGCTGCTCTAGACGAGGGCCGGGTCCTGGTCGATCGAGATCGGCGTTGGCCGAAGCTGCTGCGCCGGCGGCGGACCGTGGCGCGGCGCGCCGATGAGGACTTCACCGAGCGCATGGCCGCGACTGCCGTGGCGGTACGCAAGCTGATCGAGGACTGAGATGGCACACGGTGAGGGCACAGGCGAGCAGGCTGCGGCGAAGCCCCGGACGATGACGGCGGCCGCCCGGAGAGTGGAGATTGCCCGGGCCAGCGATCGGATCCGCAATATCCAAGGGCAGCGTGAGGCGCTCAAAGAAGCAGTCGGCCAGTTCGGGACCGATTTCGATGCCGAGGTCTGGGAGAACACGATGAACTCGCAGGACTCCCATGACATGTTCCAAATCAACGCTGTCCGCGGCGGCTATGACTCGCTGGTCATGAACCTGACGGAGTTGATTAAGACCGCCACGCAGCTCACCGGGGCGTACTCCGGCAAACCGCGGGTCGAGACGGCGCTAGATGTCGCCGTAACTGAGAAGGCTCTCACTCGGAAGCAGGCGGATCTCATCGAGCGCCAGTTCAAGATGCGCAGCCGGATCACTCACGCTTCACCGGATGTCACCGCCGAAGAGTTCCGCGAACACATCATCGAGCTCCAGAACAACATCGCCAGACTGAGCAAGCGCATCGTGGAGTGGTACAAGCGCCACGACGTGGATCTCACCTCGGCGAACTAAACCTGGCGCCACCATAGGCAACGCCGATGGCTGGTGGGAGACGATCGCTATTCCCGGGGCTCTGAACGGGTACCCAAAACAGCAGGAGCGGGATGCTGGGAGCTCAGCCGCCGGATCCACCTGGGGTTCATCGCCCATATCCACTCAAATCGAGTACGTACGTTTGTCCGGCGTGGCGTGAGCTGCTCGATCAGGCCGCGGCGAAGCGCGGCGGCGACCGCGGCGGCCTTGTCTGACACGCCACCGCCTCGACGTTGCCATCGGCGCTTCGGACGGGAACCGCGTCCACCGTGTAGGCGTGCCCGTAGCTGACGAGTGTGAACTGCCCCCGCTCCCCGGCCAGCGCGGCACGATAGTTGTCGATGCACATGGTGCGAACCGGCACCGGCAACTCTGAAATGTCAGGCAGCTGACGGCCCACAAACAGCTCATCTTCGAACCACGGCAGTCGTAGGATCGACTCGCCCTCAGCTCCCTGCACCACCAGCTCTTCGTCCATGACGAACGCGGTGGGATCCTGAAGCGTGCGCTTGCGAGGGCGATGCGCGACGCGGCCTGCGATGTACCCAAGCGCCAGGGCCTCGCCAAGCCCGTCGTCGGATGCCGGTCGTCCAAGCGCCTGCTGCAGATCAGTCGCCAACCTTCGAAGCGCTCGGCTTCGGGCAGCTCGATGCCCTCGGTCGCCAAGCCGCGTTCGGCCCTGCCATGTTGCGTGGGTTTGTCCACCGCAACGCCGAGGCCCCTGCCGGGTTGCCTGAACAGTCAAACCAACCAGGAGGGACCCTCTATGAAACGTCTCATCAAGCGGCGCCCGTCGCCGGCCTTTGTGCTCGCGGCGATGGCGCTGTTCCTGTCGCTGGGCGGCGTGTCCTACGGACTCGCCACCGGCTCGATCGACGGACGTGAGATCAAGAACAACACCGTGCGCGGCGCGGACATCCGAAACGCGACGATCTCGAGCCGCGATCTCGGCGCCTCCGGGCTGCCGGTGCGCAAGTGGGGCCCGGTAACGATCGCCCTCGGCGGTCAGGTCACACTGGCCACCTACGAGTCGTTCACGATCGTCGGGCAGTGCCAGGCAGCCGGGGTGAACACCCGCTTCCGGGCGCTGATCACCGGCAGCGAGGCCGGCTCCGCGTTCGGCTCGGTCGAGAACACTTCGGGCAGCCTGAACGCGGCGACTCCCGAGGCTCAGCGCGTCCTGCGCCAGATCGCCGCGGGCCCGGCAGCCACCAACCACACCAACTCGGCGGCGGACGGGTTCAGCGCAACGGCGCCATCCGGCCGTTCGTTCTCAGGCACCGTGCACGCCGTGGTGAATGGGCAGTCGAAGAACTGCCGCGCGTACGGGGACTACACGCGAATCAAGTAACGAAAGGCATCAGGCATCAGGTTTCGGGCCAAGCCCTGAGGCCTGACGCCTGAGGCCTGTCTACCGCCGTTGGCCAGTCGGCCGCACAAGGACTTCATTAATGCTCACGTGCGGCGGCTGGCTGACGGCGTAGAGAATCGCGTTGGCGATGTCCTGCGCCTGCAGGACGTCGCCGATCTGCTCGCGCTGCTTCTTCACGCCCTGCTGGACGAGGGGGTTCTTGTTGTGGCCCTGAAGCTCGGTCTCGACGAAGCCGGGCTCGACGCAGGTCACGCGGATGTTCGAGTGGAGCGCCTCTTGGCGCAGCGCCTCGGAGAAGCCCGTCACCCCGAACTTCGTGAAGTTGTAGACCCCGGCCCCGGCGGCGGCGTGGCGGCCGGCCACCGAGGAGACGTTCACGACGTCCCCTCCCCCGCTCTCGCGAATCAACGGCAACGCGGCGTGGGTGCAGTACAGAAGCCCCAGCACGTTCACGTCGACCATCCGGCGCCACTCCTCGGTGTCGGCGCCCTCGACCGGGCCGAGCAGCATCACGCCGGCGTTGTTGATCAGCCCGTGCAGGCCGCCGAGCTCGGAGTGGGCCTGCTTGACGAAGCCGCCTGCGGCCGCCTCGTCGCCCACGTCGACCTCGATCGCCACGGCGCGGCCGCCATCGCCCTCGATCCGCTCGGCCAGCGACTGGATGCGGTCCGCGCGCCGGGCGCCCAGCGCCACGGCCGCTCCGGCTGCCGCGAGAGGCCAGCGCCGTGGCTTCGCCGATACCCGAGGACGCGCCGGTGATCGCGACCGCGCGTCCGTCAAGGGGACCTGGCATGGGCCGATCCTACCGTGGCGCCGCGGCGCCCGAGCGAAGCGCCAGCTCGAGCTCGAAGCGGAAGTCCGGCTCGTCAAGCCGATCGCCATAGAGATCGCGGAGGCGGCCGAGCCGGTAGCGCACCGTCTGAGGGTGAACGTGGAGCTCTGCCGCAACCTGCTCGGTCCGCCCTCGCCCCCGCAGCCAGGCCAGCAGCGTCTGGGTGAGGCGCTCCCGGGAGGCCTCCGTCTCGCCGTCGAGCGGCGCCAGCGCGGCGGTGGCGATGTCGCGTGCCAGGCGGCGGTCAGACGCGATCAGCAGGGCGAGCGAGTGGTCGGATGCGTCGAGCAGGCCTTCAGGAGGCTCGATCGCCCCTTCCCGCGCCAGGCCGACCGTCGCCGTGGCGCGCGAAGCGCTCACGGCTGCGTGCCGCCAGCCGACCGTGGGGCCAATCGACCCGAGACGGCCGTCGAACGCGGCCTCGAGCTGGGCGCGGCGGCCGGGGGCGTCGGGGTCCGGCACCAGCGCGCAGACATGCGGCGGCACGTACACGCCGATCACGTCCGTCCCGAGCCGCATGGCCAGGCGGTCGGGCTCGTCGCCCTCCGCCACGATCGCGGCCAGCTGCTCCGGCAGCGCCCAGCCGGTGGCGAGAGCCGCCGCCTGTACGGTCACGGCGTCGGCCGGTGGATCCTGCACGAGCAGCCCCGCGAGCCGCCTGCGCAACCGCTGCAGCTCTCCCGCGGCGGCCGCCTGCTCCATCGCGTAGCCCTCGATCGACTCCCCGGAGAGCTCGTCGATGTAGGCGAAGATCGACTCGGCAAGCAGGTACAGGGTGCGCGGCTCGAGGCCGGCGGCCTCTCCCGCCGCGGCGAGTCGCCGCCAGGCGACCCGGGCGCCGAGGCGGTAGGCCGCGAGCAGGGCATCGAGACTGCGCCCGGCGCGCATCTCGCCGCGGCCGAGGTTCACGTAGACCTCGCGGCCGGCGCCCCGCTCGGGGTCGCTGCGCTGCACCAGGTCGACGAACTGGCGCAGGGCCTCCTCGACCCCGGTGCGCAGCGCCATGCCGAACGGACCCTCGAGGTCGCGGGCGTAGTCGGGCACGCCCACGCTGATCGCCTCCACGATCGCGTCGGACAGGCCCGGCAGTTCGGGGCGCAGCACGGTCGCCGTCTCGGCGGGCAGCGCGGTCCACGGGCGCTGGTTGAGGAGCTCCGTCACTTGTAGGAAACCTACAAGAAACAGGTCCCGGGTCTGGCGTGGGCCGCGTACACAGTCCGAGTTCTACTTCGTACCTTCATAAGCGTGACCCGGCTACAGCGAAACGCCAACATCCTCGCGGTGATCGTGCCCTTCGTCGCGGTGCTCGCCGCCGTCGTCCTGCTCTGGAACAGCGTGGTCGGGCACCACCGAGCTGGCCATCACCGTGGGGGTCTACCTGGCCACGGCCTTCGGCATCACCATCGGCTACCACCGGATGCTGACCCACCGGGCCTTCGAGACCTACCGGCCGCTGAAGTACCTGTTCGCCATCTTCGGCTCGATGGCCGTTCAGGGACCGGTCATCGCCTGGGTGGCCGATCACCGCAAGCACCACGCCCACACCGACGAGGAGGGCGATCCCCACTCACCGCACGTGGGCCACGGCAGCGGCCTGCGCGGCCTGTGGCACGCCCACGTGGGCTGGCTGTGGAGGGAGAACGGCATCTCCGACGCCAAGAAGTACGCGCCGGACCTGCTCGAGGACCGCGGGATGAGGTTCATCAGCCGCCACTTCCTGTGGTGGGTCGGGCTCGGCCTGGCGATCCCGTTCGCCCTGGGCTTCGCGATCAGCGGGACGCTCGCCGGTGGCTCTGCTCGCCCTGCTCTGGGGCGGGCTGGTGCGGATCTTCTTCGTGCACCACATCACCTGGTCGATCAACTCCGTGTGCCACTTCTTCGGCCGCCGGCGCTTTGACACCGACGACATGTCGACCAACGTCTTCTGGCTCGCCCTCCCCTCACTCGGCGAGGCCTGGCACCACAACCACCACGCCTTCCCCCGCGCCGCCGTTCAGGGCCTGCGCTGGTACGAGGTGGACGTCTCCGGCCTCGTGATCCGCCTGATGAAGCGCCTTGGCCTGGCGTGGAACGTGGTGCAGATCACGCCGGAGCGCCAGGCCAGCGGGTGGCGCGACGGTCCGCGCGGCCCGTAAGCGCTCGCTCTGCAGCCCGTCTAGAACGCGGCTCGAGCACGCCGCTCAGCTCCTCCGCCGTGGGCGGCGGGTCCATCGCGGCGATGCCCGGGTGGGCGAGCGCGTTCTCGGTCACAGCGGGGAGCGCGCCTGCGTCGAGGCCCAGGTCGCCGAGCCGAGTCGCGCCCGAGCGGGCGGCCAGGGCCGCCACCGCGCTCGGCGCGTCGTCGCCGCCAAGCGCCTCTGCCAGCCTCGCGATCGGCTCGGGGAAGCGCTGCTGCATGAACCGCAGCGTGTGCGGCAGCATCACCGCGTTGGTGAGCGCGTGCGGCGTGCCGGCGGTGCGCACGATCGTCTGGCACAGGGCGTGGTGCAGCGATAGACCGGTAGTGCCGACGGCGTAGCCGCCCAGCAATGCGGCCAGCGCCAGGTCTTCGCGCCGCAGCTCTCCGGGCTCCAGGCCGCTTGCGAACAACCGCGCGGCGCGTAGCGCCGCGCCCTCGGCGACCGGGTTCGCGCCCGGCGCGTAGAGGGACTCCGAGGCGTGCGCGAGGGCGTTCATCGCCGTGGCCGCCAGCTCCTGCTCGTCCTGCGACGCCATCAGCGCCGGATCGGCCACCACGAGGGCAGGGCGGACGAACCCGTAGCCCTCGAGCGGCTTGGGCAGCCGGTGAAAGGGCGTGAACGAGGAGCCGGCCAGCGTGGTGGGGATCGCGGCGCAGCGCAGCTCGTCCGCGCTGGCGATGGCCTTCGCTGCGTCGACCACACGGCCGCCGCCCAGAGAGACGATCGGCCTGCCTTCCACGCCGCCCCTGACCTCGGCCGCGATGTCGGGCACGGGCCCGGCGGGCACGTGGAGCACCGCGGCGGCGCCCTCCACCACCGCCGGGGCCTGCTCACCGGCCCGCTCCGTGGTGAGCAGCGCGTAGTCGTCGAAGCCGTTTCCACCCAGCAGCGCGGGCGCCTCTCCCACCGCCCCTGCGGCGAACCGGATGGTTCGCTCGCCGTCGCGGAAGGTGAAGTCGCGCTCCACTACGAGGCGGGGACGGGCTCTGCGTGGTCGGTGCTGGCCATGGCGATGCCCGTCGCGATCGCGCGCAGGTACGCGCGGCCGGATGCCTCCATCGTGTCCGGAGAGACGCCCTTGCCCTGCGCGATCTGGCCGTCGAGATCCACGAGCACCGTGACCTCGGCGAGGGCGTCACGCCCGGCCGTGACCGCGGACACGTGGTACTCCTTTAACCGCCCCTCGTGGCCGGTGGCGGCGTTCAGCGCGCTGAACAATGCCTCCACCGGGCCGTCGCCGGTGAAGCTGCCCTCGCCCACCTCGCCGTCGGGCAGCCCTACGCTCGCCTTGGCGAACGGGACGCGGTCCGAGCCGGCCTCGATCTCGAACGACTGGAGCTCGAAGCCCATAGTCGACTGGCGCATCTCGTCGGAGGCGATCGCCTCCAGGTCGAGCGCCGTGACCTGCTTCTTCTTGTCCGCGATCTCCTTGAAGCGCTTGAACGCCGTGTTCAGCGCGCCGCCGTCCACGTGGAAGCCGAGCTCCTCCAGCGCCTTGCGCAGCGCGTGGCGGCCGGAGTGCTTGCCGAGCACGATCGAGTTGGTCTCCAGCCCGATCGTGGTGGCGTCCATGATCTCGTAGGTGGTGCGCTCCTTGAGCACGCCGTCCTGGTGGATGCCGGCCTCGTGGGCGAACGCGTTGCGGCCCACGATCGCCTTGTTGGGCTGCACCTGGTAGCCGGTCAGACGCGAGACCATGCGGCTGGTGCGGGCGATCTCCTCGGTGATCGCGCCCGTCCACAGGTCGACGCTGGACTCGCGGGTGTGCAGCAGCATCACGATCTCCTCGAGCGACGCGTTGCCCGCCCGCTCGCCGATCCCGTTCACCGCGCACTCCACCTGGCGGCAGCCGGCCTGCAGCCCGGCGAACGAGTTCGCCACGGCCAGGCCCAGGTCGTTGTGGCAATGGACCGAGACCGTCACGTTCTTCAGGTCCGGCACCAGCGCGTAGAGCTGCTCGAACATCGCCCGGTACTCGTCGGGCATCGTGTAGCCCACCGTGTCCGGGACATTGATCGTGGTCGCGCCCTCGTCGATCGCGATCTGGATCACCTCCGCCATGAACTCCACGTCCGAGCGCGAGCCGTCCTCGGGAGAGAACTCGACGTCGTCGGTGTGCTCGCGCGCCTGGGCGACGGCCGCGCGCGCCTGGCCCTTCACGTCCTCGCGCGTGGTCTGGAGCTTGCGCTCGATGTGGATGTCGCTGGTGGCGATGAAGGTGTGGATGCGCGGGCGCTCCGAGTCCTTGATCGCGTTCCAGGCGGCGTCGATGTCGGCCGCGCTCGTGCGCGCGAGCCCGCAGATCACGGGTCCATGGACCTCGCGCGCGATGGCCTCGACGGCCTCGAAGTCGCCCGGGCTGGTGATCGGGAAGCCCGCCTCGATCACGTCCACGCCGAGCCGCGAGAGCTGATTCGCGATCTCCACCTTCTCCTGCTTGTTGAGCGAGATCCCGGGCGACTGCTCGCCGTCGCGCAGCGTGGTGTCGAAGATCTTGACCCGGTTCGCTTCGTCTCTACCGCTCATGCTGTTCCTTTCCTTACTCGACCTGCCTTCTCCTGTGCTTGCGGCTTAGGCGGCCGCCACGCGCAATTAGCTCCCCGAAGGGAGGAGGAGAAGCAGGAGGTCGAGCCGGAACTGCATTGGTTTCAGGGTACAGGACACTCGTCCTGTGAAAAGCCCGCCACAAACAGCAGCCTGCGCGCCGAGCTGAGCCCGGTCACCGAGAACGCGCTGATGGCCGGCGCGGCCGGCACCGTCGTGGCCGGGGCGATGCTGGCGGCCTTCGCCGGCCCTCTGGGCTTCCTCCTACTAGCCCTCCTTCCCGTAGATATCGCCGCGGCGGTCCTCGTGAGGCGGAAGCGGCTGGCGCTGCGAGACATCGCGGTGAGGAAGGCGACCGGCCCAGGCCGCGACACCGCCACGATCGAGCGCGCCGAGGATGCACCGGGTACGCGCGGAGGCCAGAGCGCGAGGCGCGTCACGGCGCGCCTCGGGCGCGGCGGCCGCGCCGAGGCCCTGGTCTACTGGACCGCCGCGGCGCCCGGGCTGACCGGGCATAGCCGCCTGGACGACCCGACGACGTGCTCCTCTACTTCGCCGAAGGCCCGGAGACGCCGGCCGACCTGGAGGAAGCGCTGAATCGAGAGACCGGGCAGTAGCAGGCGGGAGGCAGTGTTGGAAAACCGCCGGTCGCAGGCGCCGTAGGTGCCTGTCGCGCGCACCGAGCTGCGTGCCCGTGTGGGGATGCTCACCGCGTCAGGACAAGGTTGCGTGACGCCGTGCTGCCGTTCCTCAGCTTGAGTGTGAGCCGCACCCTGTTCCTCTTGCGGGGAACGCGTTTGAGCCTTCGCTTGAGCACTGTGAGCGTGTACGTCGCTCGTTTACCCCCGGCAACGTTCACGAACCGTCCCGCAAGCTGTACGGGTCGCTTACCGCGTGTGAACAGTTGCATCACCCCTCTGCAGCGCCGGGGCGCGGGAGCTACGCAGCGCAGCCCCACCCGCACCTTGCGCCCCTTCAACTTGAGTCGCTTCTTGGAGATGCGAACGGGTGCGACGCTGGGTTCGCTGCCGGAACCATCTCCACTGGACGTGGACTGGCCTGGAGCAAGTGACTGCCCAAGGTTGCACGTCCGTTCGCCGGGATGATTCGTCTGGTCCGGGTCGGCCGTGCAGCCCGGGGCAGGAGGGCCGACCTCCTGAACACCCCTTAGCGTGCATAGGTGAAGCCCACGTAGTCCCTCGAGTCGCTCACGTGGGCGCTCGCCGGCCCCCGGTTGGTCAGGGTGAGCCGGACGGGATATGGGGATCGCTCGACGGCAGCCGGGTGGCCGATACGGCGAAGTCAACCTCGGGCGCCTGCGCCCGTACCTCGCCCCCGAAACCAACCAACCCCGCTACGCCCGAACGGATTAGTAGCGCCACCTTTGCCTTGTTGGTCAGGGCCGGTCAGTACTCGCGCGAGCCCGTGCTTCTCACGGACTGACGTTGCAGCCGCGGCCGCGGCAGTGGTCCAGCCGGGCGAGCTGTCTCTGGAGGCGCGCCTTGATCCGGGCATATGCCGGGGAGGCCGCCACGTTGCGCATCTGTGACGGGTCGCTGCGCCGGTCGTAGAGCTCCTGCTCGCGGGTCTCGGTGTAGACCACGTAGGTGTAGCGCTCGGTCCGCACCCCCTCGTAGGGCCGATCCCAGCCGTTGATCGGGATGTTGCCCGCGAAGAGCGGGCGTGGCGCCTCGAGCTTGATCACCCGCGCGCGCGGCTTGCGCGAATGCCTCAGCGTCGGCGTCAATGACACGCCGTCCAGCCTGCGGCCGGCGCGCGCCTTCGCGATATCCACGCAGCGTCGGGGCGAAATCGATGTTCGACACCTGCCCGCGCACCGTCTTGTTGGCCCGCACGCCAGGTCCGCGGACGATGAACGGCACCTTGACCGATTCCTCGTAGGGAAGGAACTTGTCGCCGGGGATCCGGTGCTCGCCCTGCATCCAGCCGTTGTCGGACGTGAACACGATCGTGGTGTTCTTCATCTGCCCCGTGGCCTTGAGGATCTTGACGAGGTGCTTGACGTGGTCGTCGACCGCCAGCAGCGATCCGATCCGTCCCTCGTAGTCGAGCTGAAGCTGGTCGATCTGCTCGCTTGTGAGCGGCGGCGCCGCCTTACGGAGGGTCGACGGCTTGTCCGAGAGGTCGGCCTCGTTGAAGCTCCGTGGCCGCGGCAGCCTGAAGCGCTTGCTCCTGGCGGAGTAGCGCGGCGCCGGGCGGGGGTCGCGTCCCGGGCGTCGCATGAGGGTGGTCGCCACGTCCTCGCGATGGGGCGCCGCCGGCGCCCACCAGATGAAGAACGGCTTCTTCGACCGCCGCTCGCGCCGGACGAGGTCCTCGGTGACCTTGCCGGTCACGTCGGGCGAGTAGTCCGCCGCCTTCTGCGCCCCCCAGTACTTGTAGGGCGGGGGCCCGAAGACGGCCCTCAACTGCTTCAGCACGCCCTCGAGCCCGCCCGGGTCCGGGATCACCTCGATCTTCGCGAACTTCACGAGCTTGCGAGCGAAGTCGGCGTCGCCCCAGGACTTCAGCCTGCCGTTGAGATTCATCACGAAGTTGAAGTAGTCGTAGGCGGACACGTCGAGCAGCCCGCGCCAGATGTCGAAGCCCTTCGGGACCTCGCCGTGGGCGTCGCGCGCCCCGTAACCGTTGAGCCACTTGCCGATCAGCGCCGTTCGGTACCCGGAGCGCTGCAGCCAGGCCGGCAGGATGTTCCCGCGCCGCTTCATCCCGTACCAGCCGAACGGGTGGAAGTTGCCGAGCACCCCGTGGTTGTGCGCGTACTGGCCGGTGATGAACGTGGCCCTCGACGGGCAGCACAGCGGGAACGAGTCGACGGCGTTGGAGAAGCTCGTGCCCTTCGCCGCCAGGTACCGGCGCACGTTGGGCATCTTCGCGACGTCGGTCAGCGCCTGGTCATCGGTCATCACGACGAGGATGTTGGGGCGCCCGTCCTTCGCGGCGGCCGCGCGCCGGGCCTCGGCGGCGGCGGGCCAGAGCAGCAGGAGGGCGAGGACTGCGAGTGTGCGGGCGGCCATGGATTCGAGGTCACGCTACATCGCGTGTGACACGCTGTCAAACATCGGCTACGATCGCCGCCGTGGCCACTCGCAGAGCCGAGATCCGCGCATCCCGCCTCCAGGTCCGCGAGCAGATCGTGTCCGCCGCCACCGACCTGGTCCGCAGCATGTCGTTCGCCGAGCTGACCGTGGACGAGGTGATGCGCGAGGCCGGGCTGAGCCGCACGATCTTCTACCGCCACTTCGATGACCTCGCCGACCTCCTGCTGCGCGCGGGCCGCGAGGCGATCGACGAGCTCTTCGAGGCCCAGCGCGCCTTCGGCGAGGCGCCCATGGCCGACGGCCCGGACGCGATCCGGAGCGCGTTCGTGCCCGCCGTCGCCGTCTACAGCCGCCACGGCCCGCTGCTGCGGGCGATCGCCGAGGCGGCTGCGGCCGACGAGGAGATCGCCGCGGGCCAGCAGGCCGTTCGCCAGCGTTTCGCCGACCTCGCCGCGGCCGCGCTGCGCGGGCTGCCCGTGGTCGCCGCGCACCCACCCGCCCACCTGTCCGAAATCGCCCGTGCGCTCAACCTCATGAACGAGGCCTACCTGCTCGACGCGTTCGGGCGCGAGCCGCGCGTGCCGGCCGAGACGGTCGTGCAGACCCTCACCGAGATCTGGATGGCCGTCGCGCATCCAGGAAAGGAACCCCATGCCGAGTAGCCCCACGCCCGAGCAGCTCCAGGAGGTGACCGCCGTCGGCCGGCACGGACGCCGACGCGCCGCTGGTGATGCTCAACCTGAACCGCTATCGCGAACGCGCGCACTACGAGAGCGCGCCGCCGGGCGGAGAGTCGCCCGACGTGACCGGGCGCGAGGCGTATGAGCGCTACGCCGGCAAGGCGATCGAGGTGCTCGCGCGCCAGGGAGGCGAGGTCCTCTGGGCGACGGAGGCCACGATGACCGTGGTCGGCGACGAGAGCGACCGCTGGCACGAGGTGATCGCGGTGCGCTACCCCAGCATGCAGGCCTTCCTCGGCCTCGCGCTCGATCCCGAGATCGGGACCGCCCTCGCCCACCGCGAGGCGGGGCTCGAACGCGCCGCGCTCATCCGCTGCGACGACGGCGGCCAGGTCCCGCTCAAGGGCGGCTGAGTGTGGCGCGCCCGCCGAACCTGCTCCTGCTGGTCACCGATCAGCAGCGCGGGCCGATGCACTGGCCCGAGGAGCCGGGCTGGCTCGACGCGCTCACGCCCACGGATGCCGCCCTTCGCCGCAACGGGGTGTCCTTCAACCGGGCCTTCACGGCGACGTGCATGTGCTCCCCGAGCCGGGCGTCCTTCCTGACGGGCACCTACCCGTCGCGCCACGGGGTCCAGCTCACGCTGACCTACGGCGACCTGTGGCCGGACCCGTCCAACATGCCCGACGTGGTGCGCACGGCGGGGCGGCTGCTGGCCAGCGGCGACGTGTCGCGCGGCAGGCTGGTGCGCGCGTTCGGGCGCAGCAGCCTGCGCCTGGGGCCCAAGAGCGGCCGCGAGCCCGAGCTGGCGGCCGGCGTGCCCACCATCGCGCGGATGCTCCGGGCGCACGGCTACGAGGTGGTGCTCAAGGGCAAGTGGCACCTCACCAAGCCGGTGGACGGCAATGAGTTCGGGAGCGCCGACACGCTGCGGCTCGAGCGCGACTACGGCTTCGCGGGCTGGGAGCCGCCCGATGCGGGAGGCACCGCCAAGGCGCATCACTTCGGCGGAGGCAACGCCGGCCGCTCGGGCGAGGGATGGGACGAGGACTACACGCGGCAGGCCGAGCAATGGCTGGCGCAGGCAGACCTGCCCGAGCCGTTCTGCCTGATCGTGTCGCTGGTGAACCCCCACGACGTGCTCGGCTACCCGGCCTCCTACGAGAAGGGCGGCTACGACCCGAGCGCGTTCCGCGATCTGGGCGTCGACCTGCCCGACACGGTCGACGAGAACCTGCACGACAAGCCGGGCGTGCAGTCGCTGGCGCAGCTCGGCCAGGCGGCGTATCTCGGGGCGCTGAAGGACGACCGCGAGCGGCTCGACTACGTGAACTTCTACGCCTATCTCCATCGTCTCGTCGACGAGAAGCTGGGCCGAATCGTGGCCGCGCTGGGAGGCCTGCGGGACCGGACCATGATCGTCCGGTTCGCCGACCACGGTGAAATGGGCCTCGCCCACGGCGGGCTGCGCCAGAAGATGTTCAACGCCTACGAGGAGTCGATCCGGGTCCCGCTGATCGTCTCCAACCCGCTGCTCTTCCCGGCGCCCGCCACGAGCGACGCGCCCGTGTCGCTGGTGGATGTCGTGCCCACGCTGCTCTCCATGGCGGGCGCCGATGCCGGCGGCGCGGTGCTCGACGGCGTGGACCTGACGCCGGTGCTGGCGAGCCACGCCCGGCCGGAGCGCGAGGGGCTCGACCGGCTGGGCATCGACGTGCCCGCCGTGACCGACGCGCCGTGCGCCGGTGGCGGCGGCCCGCTCGGACGTCCTCTTCACCTACGACGACCACCAGGCGGGCACGGCGTTCCAGGAGGCCCCGGGCCAGCCCAACCGCATCCGCTGCGTGCGCGACGGCCGCCACAAGTACGCGGTCTACCTCGACCCGTACGGCCGCGCCGAGCCCGAGTACGAGCTGTACGACCTGGAGGCGGACCCGATCGAGGCGGTGAACCTGGTGGACAAGAGCTCCGGCCGCGGCCGCACCCCCGCGGCCGAGCGTGAGCGCCGGCGACTGCACGAGCGGCTTGCCGCCGCACTCGAGGAGACCGCCACCGCGACGCCCGCGCTGGATCCGCTTCCGGCTACAGGCTGACCGCGCGGCCCGCGGTGAAGCCGTCCGTGGCCACCAGCTCATCCACGAGCTCCTGCGACACGGCGTCCGAGACGATCAGCATCACCGCCTGGCCGTCGCCCTCCTTGCCGAGCCCCACGGCCGCCGAGCGGATGTTCACGCCCTTGTCGCCGAAGGCCGTGCCGATCCGGCCGAGCATGCCGGGCCGGTCCTCGTAGCGGAAGATCGCCAGGTGGTCCTCTAGCTGGACGTTGAAGCGCGAGCCCCACGCCTCGAGCAGGTGCGGGCGGTCGCGGCGGCCGAGCACGGTGCCCACCACGCGGGTGCGCTCCCCTCCCCCGCTCACCACGGTCACCCGCAGCAGGTCGGAGAAGTCGCGTGCGCTGGTCTGCCTGGTCTCGGCGACCGAGATCCCGCGCTCCTCGGCGATGCCGGGGGCGTTCACGTCGTTGACCTGCTCCTCCGTGTGGCCCGCGAGCGCCCCCTTGAGCACCTGGATCGGTGAGGAAGCGGGTGTCGCGCTCGGCGATGCGCCCGAGGTACTCGACCTCGATGCCCTCCACCGAGGTGCCCTCCGCGAGGGCCACGCCGATGCGGCCCGAGGGACACGGCCAGGCCCAGGAACGGGCCGAGCGCCTCCATGTCCTCGCTGGCCACGGCGGGCACGTTCACGGCGCTGGTCACCACCCCGCCGGTGAGCGCGGCCACCACCTGCTCCGCGGCCTGGAAGCCGGCGCGGTCGGTGGCCTCCGCCGTGGACGCGCCGAGGTGCGGCGTGACGATGACGTTGGGATAGCCGAACAGCGGATGCTCGGTCATGGGCTCCTCGCGGAACACGTCGAGCGCCGCGCCGGCGACCTTGCCCGAGTCGAGGGCGTCCTTGAGGTCCGCGTCCACCAGGAGCGGTCCGCGCGCCACGTTGAGCACCCGCACGCCGTCCTTCATCTTCGAGAACGCCTCGGCGTCGAGCCAGTTCTCGGTCTCGGGGGTCTTGGGCAGGTGGACGGTGATGAAGTCCGCCTCGGCGTACACCTCGTCCGAGGTCTCGGCGCGGTCCACGCCCAGCTCGCGGAAGCGCTCCTCGGCCACGTAGGCGTCGAAGGCCAGGACGCGCATGCCGAAGCCGCGGGCGCGCTGCGCCACGAGCTGGCCGATGCGGCCGAAGCCGAGGATGCCCAGCGTCTTCTCGTAGATCTCCACGCCGCTGTACTTCTTGCGGTCCCACGACCCGCCCGTGAGCGAGGCGTGCGCCTGCGGGATGTTGCGCGCCAGCGCGGTGAGCATCGCCATCGTGTGCTCCGCGGCCGTGATCACGTTCGACTGCGGCGCGTTTGCCACCACCACGCCGCGGCGGGTGGCGGCGTCGACGTCCACGTTGTCCACGCCCACGCCGGCCCGGCCGATCGCGCGCAGCTGCGTGGCCTTGGCGATCAGGTCGCCGGTGACCTTCGTGGCGCTGCGGATGAGCAGGCCGTCGTAGTCGCCGATCCGGGCCTCGACGTCGAAGCCCTCGGAGTCGAACGCGGTGTCGACGTCGAAGTGCTCGCGCAGCAGGTCCACGCCGCTGGCGCCGATGTCCTCTGCCACGAGAACCCGCGTCATGACGCGTGCTCCACCACGAAGTCGATGCAGGCCGTGAGCGCGCGCACGTCGTCGGGCTCGACGGCCGGGAACATGCCGATCCGCAGCTGGTTGCGCCCGAGCTTGCGATAGGGCTCGGTGTCGACGATGCCGTTGGCGCGCAGCGCGGCGGCCACGCCGGCGGCGTCGACGCCGTCGGCGAAGTCGATCGTGCCCACGACCAGCGAGCGCTTGGCGGGATCGGCGACGAACGGCGTGGCGTACTCCGTCGCCTGCGCCCAGCCGTAGAGGTGCTCCGACGACGCCCGCGTGCGCGCGACGCAGAATGCGTCGAGCCCGCCGCCCTCGAGCATCCAGTCGAGCTGCTCGGCGAGCAGCCACAGGGTGGCCACGGCGGGGGTGTTGTAGGTCTGGTCCTTGCGCGAGTTCTCGAGCGCGGTGGCGAGCGACAGGGATTCGGGTATCCAGCGGTCCGGCGCCGGCGATCTCCCCACACGCTCGAGCGCGGCCGGGCTCAACGCGGCGAGCCACATGCCGCCGTCGGCGGCGAAGGACTTCTGCGGCGCGAAGTAGTAGACGTCGGCGGCCGCGGCGTCGAGCGGCAGGCCGCCCGCGCCCGAGGTGGCATCCACCAGCACCAGCGCATCGCCCGTCGGGCCGGGTGACGGGCACCATCACGCCCGTGGAGGTCTCGTTGTGCGCCCAGGCCACCACATCGGCCGACGGTCGGCGGTGGGCACGGCGGCGCGTCGCCCGGCTCGGCCTCATGACCACCGGGTCGGCGAGGAACGGCGCACCGGCGGTGACCTTCGCGAACTTCGAGGAGAACTCGCCGTAGGTGAGATGATGCGACCGCTCGCGGACCATGCCGGAGGCGAGGCCGTCCCACAGCGCGGTGGTGCCGCCGTTGCCGAGCACCACCTCGTAGCCGTCGGGGAGGCCGAACAGGTCGCGTCGAGGCCCTCACGGACGCGGCGCGACGAGCGTCCTTCACCGGCTGCTGGCGGTGCGAGGTGCCCATCACCGCGGCGCCGTCGGAGGCGAGGCTCGGCGAGCTGCTCCGGGCGGACCTTCGAGGGCCGCAGCCGAAGCGGCCGTCCGCGGGCTTGAGGTCTTGCGGGATCTGCAGCGTGGCAGTCGACCTCATGGGCGACGGCTCCTGATCGGGGTCGGTACGAGCTTGTGCCCAGGCGCGCGGCGAAGATGCTGCCCGTCGCTCCCCGGTGGTTATCCACCAAGACGCCAGTCGCGACGGACCGGCAGGATAGCGCGGCTAACTTCTGCCCGGGAACGGCCTCCCGTAGATGCGCCTGAGCAGGATCTCTTGTTGCGCGACCGGCCCACGGTGAGCACCTCCACGGGGTTGCGGCCCTGCTCCAGGGCGCTCTCGGCGACCAGGAACGAGAAATACTCCGCCCTGCGACCCCTGATGTCGGCGGTTCGGGTGACTCCGCGGATGTCGCCGTTCATGGCCACCGCGAGGTCGCGGCGTGCCCCCTGCGACCTCCGAGCACCTGCCCGGTCACGTGGGTGGGGTGAAAGTGGAGCCCAGCCGCACGTTCTCGTACTCGCTCGGATCGGACAGCTGGGCGCGCAAGCGGCCGGCGGCCCCGGCGAGCGAGCAGCGATTCGCCGTACTTGAGCAGGAGATGCCGGCGTTGGGCCCGAAGTCGAACAGGCTGCGCGGGCCCTCGCCGAACAGGGCGATCTTGCGGCGCAGGGCCAGGCGCTTGGCCCGCAGCAGGCCGCGCCGGGAGAGCGTCACGCGCCGGATCGCCGCTGCGCGACAGCACCGAGATCCGTCCGCGGCGGCGGATGGCGCGCGAACCGGCGGGGCGGCCGCTCAGGCCGCGCGGCAGCCGCAACCCGATCCGCCGCGCGATCGGTGGGCAGCACGTCGTAGGTGCGGAACAGGGACGCGGTCGACCCGGCCGCGCCGCTGACGCGGGTACTTGATGAAGATCGGCACCGGGCGCGATGTCCTTCGCGTTGGCGGGCACGATCGTGCGCCGGTCCGTGGCCGCCCACCCTGAACGAGACGCCGTGGTCGGCCATCACCACCACCGAGCGCCCGGTTCCAGAGCCCGGTCCGCTTCATCTGGGCGACCATCTCCCCGAGCAGCGTGTCCACCGCGCCGGATCTGGAGCAGATGGCGCTGCCAGGACTGGCGCACGAGGGTGCGGTCGAACACGCTGCTCGCTGCTGTTCAGGCCGGTGATCGGCCCGAGCACCGTGCGGTCGAACCGGCGTGTGGAGGGCAGGAAGATCCACGGCACGTGCGGGAGCAGCGACATGTTCGTAGAAGAGCTTGGGCCGCTTCGAGGGCTTCAGCGAGGCGATGAAGTCGCGGACGCGCTTGATCCTGTCGTTGGACAGGAACTCGCGGGCCGTGTTGGTGCGGCGGCAGTGCGATACGGGCAGAGGTCGGTGGCCTCCTCGTGCACGTCGAGGCCGTAGCCCGGCGCCGGAGCAGCGTGAACAGGTTGTGCGGTGGGCGCGAAACGCGCCGACGGCGGGTGTCCGGAGTGCGGCCGTCGAGGATGGCCGGGATGGCGTACTTCGTGGCGTCGCGAGGCCGTGGTGGCGTTGGAGAACCACGTCGACGAGCGGGCCAGCGCCGCGAAGTTCGGATAGCGCACGGGATCGACCTGGCCGTTGCGGGCCAGCAGCGAGTGCACCGGCAGCTCGTCGAGAACCACCATCACCAGCGTGCGGGGCTTCGCGGCTGCGTGCGCCGGAAGCGCCATGGCCCCCGCCGCGAGCAGCGCGGCGAGCGCGGCGGTCTTCCTCACGTGAGGAAGGCCGCCACGTACTGGATCACCATGGTCGGGGTGGCGCTCTCGATCGTCCTCGAAGTCGCGGCGAAAATCGTCGTCGGTCGCGTACGAGCACGACGATCAGAACCCAGAAGAGCGTCGCAAGTAGCGAACCACCAGCGTGACGATCCCGGTGATGAACCCGGCCTGGGCCAGGCCGCCGTGCTTCGGCGTCTCGCCGCGCTCGACACGCTGCTTGCCCTGCGCGAGTAGAAGATGCCGAGGCCGGCGACAGACGATCGAGACGATGCTCGACAGGCCGACGGAGATCAGCATCAGCCCGGCGGCGACCATCGACAGCACGAAGCCGGCCACGCCGCGCCGTTGTCGGGCACCGGCGGCTGCGGCTGCCAGCCCCACGGCTGTTGCGGCGTGGGTGCTGGGGCTGCTGCTGGCCCAGCCGCAGCTGCTGCTGGAGGCGGGCGGCTGCGGCGGCGGCGCGGGGGCGGCGGGGGCGGCGGCGGAGCGGGGGCGCCGAGATCGGGCTCCGGGCCGCCCGGCTCCGGCGGGAGGAAGCCCTGGCCACCGTCAGAACTCCGTGTCGATCCAGTCCATCATCGAGCTGAGCTCCTTGCCCTCCTCCTCGACCTGGTGGTGGGACTCCTCCTCGCGCATGCGCTTGAAGTTCTCCTGGCCGGCCCGGTTCTCGGCGATCCACTCGCGGGCGAAATCGCCCGACTGGATCTCGCCGAGGATCTCCTTCATCGCTGGCCCGCGTGGGCTCGCCGATCACGCGCTTGCCGCGGGTGAGGTCGCCGTACTCGGCGGTGTTGGAGATCGAGTAGCGCATCCCGGTGATGCCCTTCTCGTACATCAGGTCCACGATCAGCTTGAGCTCGTGCAGACACTCGAAGTAGGCCAGGCGGGGGTCGTAGCCGGCGTCCACGAGAGTCTCGTAGCCGGCCCGGACCAGCTCGGTCACGCCGCCGCAGAGCACGGCCTGCTCGCCGAAGAGGTCGGTCTCGGTCTCGTCCTTGAAGGTCGTCTCGATCACGCCGGCGCGCGTACAGCCGATGCCGCGGGCGTAGGCCAGCATCAGGTCGCGTGCGGTGCCCGAGCTCGTCCTGGTGGATGGCGATCAGGCCCGGCACGCCGTTGCCCTCTGCGAACTGGCGCCGCACGAGGTGGCCCGGGCCCTTCGGGGCGACCATGCCGACGTCGACGCCGGGGCTGGGCGCGATCTGGTCGAAGTGGATCGAGAACCCGTGCGCGAACAGCAGCAGGTTGCCCGGGGCGATGCCGTCGGAGATGTCCGACTCCCAGATCTCCGCCTGCTTCTCGTCGGGCAGCAGGATCATCACCAGGTCGCCGCGGCTGGCGGCGTCGGCGATCGGCAGCACCTCGAGGCCGTCGCCTCGGCCTTGGCGACCGAGGAGGAGTCTTCGCGCAGGCCGACCACGACGTTCACACCGGAGTCCTTGAGGTTCAGGGCATGGGCGTGGCCCTGGGAGCCGTAGCCGAGGATGGCGACGGTCTTGCCGTCGAGCTTGGAGAGGTCTGCGTCCTTGTCGTAGATCATCGGCGCGGGAGATCTAGCCGCCCGTGCCGAGGCGGTCGCGCAGCAGCTTGCCGCCGGCGCCGCGTGGCAGCGCGTCGACGCGGATCACCCTCTTGGGCACCTGGTAGCCCGCCAGGCGCTCGCGGCAGAACGCGAGCAGCTCGTAGTCGCTCACGGGCGCGCGCTCCACCACGAAGGCGGTGATCGCCTCGCCCCACTCGGGTCGGGCACGCCCGCCACGGCGGCGTCCCCCACCGACGGATGGGCGCACAGCACCGCCTCGACCGCCGGGGGCGCGACGTTCTCGCCACCGGTCACGATCACGTCCTTCAGCCGCCCCTCCACGTGCAGCCGGCCGTGGCGGTCGAACCAGCCCAGGTCGCCGGTGTGCAGCCGGGCGTCCGGGCGAGAGCTCGCCGGGGGCGACCATCGGACCGCTCACCAGGATCTGGCCGCGGGCGGCGATCTCGATCTCCGCGCCGCGGCAGCGGCGGGCCGGCGAGCTCGCCGGGCTCGGTGACCACGACCTGCGAGCAGGTCTCGGTCATGCCGTAGGTGCAGCGGGCCGGGGAGGCCGGCCTCCACCGCCCAGGCGAGCAGTTCGGGCGGGATCGGCCCTCCGCCGAGCAGCACCGCGCGCAGGCCCCCGGGCCCCTCCAGCCCCGCGTCGCGCAGCCGGCGGAGCTGGGTCGCGACTAGGGAGACCAGCGTGCAGCTCTGGAGCGCCTCGATGCACTCTTTCGCCTCGAAGCGCTCGTGGATCACCGCCGTGGTGGCCCCCGCGCGCTGCGCACGAGGATCGCCAGCCCCGCTATGTGGAACAGGGGCAGCACGCACAGCCAGCGGTCGTCCGGGTCCGTCCGATTCCCGCCCAGGCCGCGGCCGCCGCGGCGTCCTGGTTGCCGGCCGTGAGCTCGACCGGCTTGGGCTCTCCCGTGGTGCCCGACGTGAACAGCACCGTGTGGACCGCCGAGGGGTCGAGCTCCGTGCGCAGCTCGGGGTCCGCCTCGAAGCCGTCGAGCGGGGAGTCGATCACCGCGTCCGCGCCGGCGAGTGCGCCTGCCGGCGCTGCTCGGCCTCCGGCAGACGCGTGTTCACCGGAACGAGCGCCGCGCCCAGGCGCGGGACGGCGTGGAGCAGGACCGCGAAGTCGAGCCCCGGCGGCAGCGTGGTCGCCACCCGGTCGCCCTCCCCCACCCCGAGCGCAGCCAGGCGGCGGGCGGCGGCGTCCGCCTCGGAGTCGAGCTGGGCGTAGGTGAGCGTGCCGGCCGCGGCCTCGACCGCTGGATGGTCGGGCCGCGCCTCCGACGCCTGCCTGACCCAGTCCTTCACCGCCGGACGACGCGGAAGGTGGTGCGGCGTGTCCTCGAGCGGTTCTTGGCGGCGTCGGTGCCCGAGATCGTGGCCCGGTAGCTCCCGACCTTGAGCTTGGTGCGGCCGATCCGGCCGGTGAACGTGACCCGGCGCGATCCGGCCTTGAGCTTGCGTCGCGTGAGCGTTGCGCGGCGCACGTAGCGCGTGCACTTGCGGCGCTTGCGCAGCCTGCGGCTCGGCTTCCTGCAGCTCTTGCCCACCCGCCGCCCGGACAGGCTGCGGTGGATGGTGATCGTCACGTCCGCGAGCTCCGACAGGCGGAAGCGGAATGCGCTGCCCCGCTTGGTCGCCGCGGTGCGCGGCGTGCGCGTGCGGCCGAGGCGGAAGCGCTTGCGGCTCATCGAGAAGCGGGAGATGACCGCGGCGGTCCTGTCGGGAACGACCAGCGGCGGCGGGCGGGTGAAGTCCTCGACCGGGAAGCGGTCGTCGTCGCCCGTCGTCCTGGCGCTCAGGCCCATCCCGCGCGCGGCGAAGACCGCCCAGATCAGGTCGCGGTCCCTCAGGCCGCGGGCCGCGTCGGCCTGGAGGATGCCGTTGCGGGCTGCGAGGAACGTGGGGCTGGCGGGTGAGAGCCGCATGCCGTCGGTGATGTACGCGCGCGCGCGGGTCACGCCCTCGTTGTTCCCGTGCTTGGCGACCAGCGCTCGGCGCAGGTCCCAGAGGGTCTGGACCCAGATCTCGCCGTCGTCGTGGCACCTCCGGGTCGTTGCCCGCCACGTGATCCGAAGTCGCCGTAGGTGTATCCGCCCTGGCCGCCGAACCCGTTGCCCGGGCAGGACGGCGGCCCGCCGCCGACCGGGCAGTCGAACGGCTCGGTGCGCACCGCGGTGCCCTCGTACTGGCCGGTGCGCAGCTCACCGGGCGTGGCGGTGTCAACCTCGAGCCCTGCGCGCCACGACGAAGTCCAGCGCGTACCAGTCGCTCCAGCCCTCCCCCATCGCGCCGGACTGCGGCCCGGACAGCGCGGGGAAGCCGCGCGGCATCGGTGATCAGCCTGCTGGAGAGCCCGTGGGCGTACTCGTGGTAGACGATGAAGGCGTCGTTCGCGCCGTCGACGTCTCGTGTCACCGGCGAGGCTCCGGGCAGTTGCTCGTCCAGAGGTAGAGCTGCATGAGCGGCGGGGTGCCGTCCGGCGTCGGGGTGAAGTCGGCGTTGTTCACGTAGTCGCAGTCGGAAGGTTGTCGCCGGGCCCAGTGTCGGTGGCGGCGCCATTGCTTACCTGCGCCTCCAGGCGGTCGGCCCCTCGAAGTTGCCGGAGGCGGCGGTGAACCCGATTCCCGGCGCGTTTCGCAGGTGGTCGTGGAAACGGTTCACGTAGTAGAAGAGCTGCGTCCCCGCCTGGTTGCGGTTCACGGTCCAGTTGAACTCGCCGGGGTCGCCGGCCTCGGCGTAGTTGTTGTACGAGCAGCCCCCGACCGGTGGGCATCCTGACCTTCGCCGGCATGGGTGGCCGCACGGAGATCGGCGGCGTAGGTGTAGTCGACCCCGCCCTCACGCGGGATCTGATCGCCCGCACCGGGCCGTCGTCGTCGTGGGATCGGAGTAGACGTGGGCGTTGCTTCCCTGAAGGCTGGTGCCGGAGTTCAGCCACGCCGGCGGGAAGTCCTTGAGCTGCTGGCTACCGCCTCGGGGGGCTCCGGGATAGTTGTCGAACGCCACCGCCGCGACGCGGAGCACCAGATTGCGCCTGAAGAGCAGCTTCCCGCTCTTCGCGTCCACCACCGCGTCCCACACGTGCTGGGAGTCCTCCTTGGCGCGAACCCGCCAGGCCAGGCGCACGCGGTCGACGTCGGGGAACAGCACCAGCTCGCCCGAGCCCCTGCGCCCACCGGCGACGCGCACGGCCGCGCGCTCGGACAGGTCGGGGTCGATGGAGCGCACCGACGGGTCGGGCAGCGGCGCGCCGCCGGCGTTGATCAGCCGCCCGTCGCGGGCCACGTTGGCGCGCACCTCGGTGCCGAACACGGGGAGTCCCGCGGTAGGTCTGCTCCCACTGGAGGTGGGTCGCGCCGTTGGCAGAAGCGGTAGCGCCTCACCTGGCGCAGGGCCCTCACGTCGCCGGCGTCCAGCCCGAAGGCGCCGCGGTTGGCGCGGACGTAGCCAAGGGCCACCGAGGAGGGGTTTCGCCGGGACCGCCGTGTGAGGAAGCCGCGCCGGTTCGCCACCAGGTGGCGGGTGCCGGTCACCGAGTCGCTCGCGTTGCCCCGCACGTCGAACACCGGGTCGGGCGTTTGCCCCTGTCCCTGCTGTCCTCCCGCGGGCGCGGCCGCGAGGAACACCAGGGCGGATGCAGCGCTGAGAGCGAGAACCGCGTCACGGCGGCGCGTGGAATCCACGCAGCGAAGCTAACACGGGTGGCGTCAGACGGCGATCCGGACTAGGCTCGGCGCTACGAAGTGAGCGACCTGATTCTGGAGATCATCGAAGGGCCCGAGGCCGGGCTGCAGCTACCGCTGACCCAAGCCGTCGAGGCCGGGCGCAGCGCCGACGCCGGCCTGACGCTGAGCGACGACCAGGCATCCCGCCACCACGCCCGCATCGAGCCCTCCGGCGCCGCGGCGATCGTGACCGACCTCGACTCGAGCAACGGCACCTACCTGAACGACCAACCGATCTCAGGCAGCCGGCAGCTGAACCCCGGCGACCGCGTGCGGATCGGCCTCTCGGTGATCGAGTTGCGGGACCGCGCAGCCGTGACCGCGCAGCCCTCCGCCGTTCGCGAGCTTCCCCCCTTCGCCGCTCCCGGCGCCGAGGGCCTGGGCGTGGCAGCCGCAACCAACACGGCCCCGGTGGGCGACGACTACGCCGCCCTCGCCGCCCTGGTGGACACCAACGTGAAGCGCCAGACCGGCGTGGCCACCTTCGCGCTGCTCGCAGCGGCGGGCCTGGCCGTGTTGATCTACTTCGGCGTCACGTAGTTCCAGCGCCCGAGGGGGCGAACCTGAGCGCTAGCGCTGGATGAAGTAGATCGCGACGCCACCGGCGGCCACGATCACCGCGGTGTACGAGTAGAGCGTGGCCTCGAGGCGGCGTGCGGCCGATCGCCCGAGCACCGGGCTGGGCGCCCGCGACGGGTCGAAGGTGGGCAGGGCCTCGCCGTAGACGGGCTCCGCGCCGATGGCCTGACGGATGCCGGTCGGGGGGCGGTCGCCGCCGCCGGCCGCCGGCTGGGGAGCGGCCGCGCTCCGGGGCGCGGCCGCGGGCGTGGCCGCCGCCACCGTTGCGCCCTCGCCTCCGCCGAGCCTCCAGACCGTGTTGCCGAAGCGCACGGCGTCGCCGGGCTTGAGGGTGACGATGCCCTGCACCGGCTGCTCGTTCACGAAACGTCCCATTGCTGGAGCCCAGGTCCTCGACCGCGATGCCGCCGTCCACGTCACGGAACGTCGCGTGGCGGCGAGACACCTCGGGGTCGGCCAGCTCGATGTCGGACCCCGTGCGGCCGACCACCAGGCCGGCGGTGATCTCCAGCTCGCGCCCGGCCATCGGCTTCTCCTCGATGAACTTCGTCATCAGTCCCCCCTCGGGCTCAACGGCGGCGTGCCGGCCGCCACCTGGACCATCCGCGAGTACGCGATCGGACTCGGCGGGCGCTTGGACGCCTCCTTCTCGAGCCCCCGGAGCACCGCCCAGCTCACGTCCTTGGACACCTCCGGGCGCTTCTCCGCCAGGTCCGGCGGCTCATCCTGAAGGTGCGCCCACAGAATCTGCATGCCCTGGCGATCGGCGAACGGCGGCTCGCCCGCGAGGCACTCGTACATCACACAGCCCAGCGAGTAAACGTCGGCCTGGGGGCCGACCTCCTCGCCGCGGATCTGCTCCGGCGCCATGTAGTCCATGGACCCGACGGCCTGGCCGGGCTTGGTGAGCACGCTGGCGTCGCGGTCCTTGGCGAGGCCGAAGTCGGCGATGAAGGCCGAGCCGTTCTCGTCGAGCAGGATGTTCGCCGGCTTGAGGTCGCGATGGATGAGGCCCTGCTCGTGCAGCGCGGAGAGCCCCTTCGCCACCTGGAGGCAGAGCGTGACCGTCTCCTCCAGCGCGACGGTGCCGTCGCGCTCGATCTTCTCCTGGAGGCAGCCGCCGCTGATGAACTGCTGCACCATGTACGGCAGGCCCTCGTGGTCGCCCATCGACAGGACGGGCACCACGTGCGGGTGTGTGACGCGCTCGGCCGCCTTGACCTCGCGCTCGAAGCGCTTGCGGAACACGATGTCGCTCGCGAGGGTGCCGCGCACGACCTTGAGGGCGACGGTGGTGCCGTCGGCATCGGTCGCCCGGTAGACGAGGCCCATTCCGCCCTCACCGAGATGACCCTCGATCGTGTAGGGCCCGACGCGGTCGCCCGTGTCGAGCTCAGCAGCGTCGCGGTTTGATGTGTCGGCCACCGCTGGCAAAGCCTAGACCTGTTGCGTCGGGAGCTGGTGAACGCCCGACGGGCTGGGCAGCCGCTCGATCGGGATCGGGATCTCGGCGCCCGACGCCGCCCGCAGGGCGGGGCCCTGCTCGATCTCCACCGACGCGACCACAGGGAACGGCACGCGGTCGGGCGGCAGTGACCACGCCGGTCGCCTGATCTCCCACGAGGACTCGATGTAGGTGAGCGAGAGGATCGGCAGCAGCGCGATCCGCGAGGCCGCCGCGGTGGCCCAGCACACCCAGTAGAAGATGATCGCCTCGGCCGAGGTGAGGTTCAGCTCGAGCACCCGCGCGAGCGTGTAGAGCAGGCCGAGCTCGCCGAGGGCGAGCACGAAGCTCATCCACGGCGGCTGGTAGCGCAGCAGCCACGGGTAGACGAGGGTGTCGAGCGCGACGCCCAGCAGGAGGTAGATGCCCACCAGCACGATCCAGTCCGGGCGGCCGTCGACGATCCACAGGATCAGGCCAGGAGGGCCGGGCCCAAGATGATGATGGTGCGGGTGTGGACGCGGCCTAGCGGAGTCGGGCACATGGCTAGGCCAGCTGCTCCGTCTTCTGGACCTTCCGCAGCTCCTTGACCGTGCCGCGGGCGAGGGAGAGCTGCATGCCAAGGCGCGAGGGGAACGAGCGGTAGCGGAGGTTCTCGGCCCGCGCGACGTCGCCCACGAAGCGGCGGGCGATGAACTTCAGGCCGGCGATCGTGTCCCCGTTGGGGACGATCGTGTTCGCGCTCAGGCCCATCAGGGACAGCCGCGAGTCCTCGCGGTCGAGCGGCGGGACGCCACAGTTGGTCTTGAGCACCACGCGCTCGTGCTCGATCGGGATGTCGTAGAGCTGGGCCATCCGGCGCAGCAGCGGCAGCGCGAGCGCCGACTTCACGAATCCGGTGCCGCAGGTAACGCCGGTCACGTCGAGCGTCGACCTGGCCGCTGGGCTTGAGGTCCAGGTCGATGGCCAGCCCCGCCGGGCCCGGGCGCACCTCGCGTGGCTGTCCCGATGATCTCCTCGTAGCGTCCCTCGTCCCTGCCCTGCTTCACCTTCCCGGCCCAGTTGCGCCGCTGGGGCGCGGTGCCCTTAGCACCTGGCCGAGGAAGTCGACGCGCTCGTCGAACGACAGGCCGCTGAACGCGTCGATGCCGCTGCCGTCGAACAGGCAGCGCGGCACGTTCAGGTCCTGCTCGTCGGGCTCGGGGTTGCGCCGCAGCGCGATGCAGGAGGCGCCGGCCTCGAGCACGTTCACCCATTCGTTCACCGCCGCGATGCCCGACCCGAGCACCACGTAGCGCCCGCCCGGGTAGTAGGTCTTGGGCTCGTAGGCCTGGACGATCCGGTCGCCGATCTCCGGGTTCTCCTTCGCCTTCCCGTAGGGGCCGGGGTAGGTGAGCGGGCCGTGGCCGATCGAGATCATCACGTGCTTCGCGCGGCCGAGCAGGTTCGCTTCCTCGTCGTAGAGCGAGTAGTGCGCGGGCGGCCCGCCCTCGCGGGTGAGCCAGCCGACCTTCGTGCCGCCCACGAGCTGCCGCGGGAAGCCGAGGCGCTCGCTGACCAGCCGCGCCTCAGCCATGATCTCGGGCACTCCGGGGTTGAACTTGCGGCCCACGGAGCGCATGAGAGGCGCCGGGTCGAGCCGGGCGAAGGCGTCCATCTCGGCGAACGTGGGCCAGTCCGCGGGCAGGAAATGGGACTCGGACTCGGAGCGCAGAACGGTCTGTCCGAGGTTGGTGGCGAAGCCGAGGTAGGTCTGCACCGGGTCGGTGTGCTCGCCGAAGATCCCGATCTGCTCGGGACGGAAGCCGAGGTAGACGGCGGTCACGTACGTGAGCAGCGCGCCGAAGCCGTCCCCGACGATGCCGATCGTGAAGTCCTGCGCTGTGGGCCTGGAGGAGTTCAAAAGCTGGAGGCCCCGTGGGGCGGCTCCACCCTAACCCGACCGGCGCGATTTGCAAATAGTGGGTGGCGAACCGCTAGCGATCGGGCATCCCGCCGCCGATGATCGGCGCGTCACCGGCGGCCTCCTGAGCCTCCATCTCCGCCCGCTTGGCTTCGCTGGGGGAGCGGGGCGGTGCGGGTACGAGCCCTGGGAGCGGTGCGTTGCCCGAGTCAGAACCCGATCCTGTGTCGGCGTCCTTCTTCGATGCGGCCTTCTTCCTTTTCGGCTTCGAAGCGGTGTCGTCCGGGGAGCTCGTTCCCGAACCCTTCTTCGCCACGGCCTTGTCCGTGTGCGTCGGTCCTGCGGTTCGCTCCGTCGGCGTGGTCGTGGGAGCGGTCTCAGCGGGCCCGGCGGAGCGGGGCGCCTCGTCGTCTCCCCCGCAGCCGCCGAGGGCGACCGCGATCAGCGCGGCCGCGAGGGCAGGGCAGGCGGAAGAGCGAAAAAGCCGCATGCCGCGAGGGTCGTTGAGATTGCCTTCCGCGTCAACTTGCGTATTCCGCCGACTCGTGGTCAACTAGGCCGGGTACCGGGTCCGACCCCGGTGCCATGCTGCGCCGTACCCCACCCATGGCCCATATTCACCCCAGAAAAGCCCCGCGGACTCGCGTCCTGCTCGCCCTGGCAGCGATCCTCGCTGCCGTGGTCGCCGCGCCGGCCTCGGTTCAGGCCGCCGATCCGGACAACGACGACTACGAGACCCCGAGGGTGGCCAACCTTCCGGGAAGCGTCTTCCAACACAACTCCCCGGTCGAGTGGAGCATCGGCCCGGCCGCTCCGCCCGGCCAGGACACCACCGGCACGATCGATGAGGCCGACAACCAGACGGGCGGCATGGGCGACACGTCCAACACGGCGGAAAACCTCAACTGCGTGCCACCGTTCGTGAACGCACCGCTCACGAAGACCGTCTGGTACTGGGTGTTCCCCGACGTCAGTGGCTTCGTCCAGATCAATACCAGCGGCGGCGACGCCGTGGTCAGGTTGCTCGGGGTCAACCCGGGCAGCGGCGTGACGGGCGGCAACAACACTCCACAGTTCGCGAACGCACGCTGCGTCGACGACGCGAACCCCGCCGCCCCGGAGAATCTCATCGTCGGCGTGGTGGGCGGGGCCGGCGCGCGCTACGCGATCCAGGTCGGCGTGTACAACGCAAGCCCCACGTTCGGCGCCTGGGGCGCGGGCACCCATCTCACCCGCATCACCTTCTACCGCGACCGCGACCTCGACGAGACCTTCGACCCGAACGATCGCTGCCCCACCACCGATGGGCCGGCGGCCCTCCAGGGGTGTCCTGACAGCGACGGGGACAAGGTCGTGAACATCGATGACCGCTGCCCGACCGCCGCCGGGCCCTCCACGCTGCGCGGCTGCCCCGACAGCGACGGCGACGGCATCGCCAACGTCGATGACCGCTGCGCGACCGAGAACGCGCGTTCCAGCGACGCCAACCGCAACGGCTGCCTCGATCTGCGCAAGTTCGGGGCCAACGTCGTCTCCATGCCGAACTCCACCCTCTTCTCGCTCTCCCGTGGCCGGTTCGTGCGCAACGGAGTGAAGATCACCAAGCTCAGCGTCAGCGGGCTCCCGTCCGGGACCAGCGTCCAGGTGAGCTGCAGCAAGCGCAGCATCTGCCGCAAGCAGACCAAGCGCGGCCGCAGGGTCAGCTTCGGCAAGCTCAAGGGCAAGCGCCTGCGGCCCGGTCGGAGCGTGGTGGTCCGAGTTTCGAAGTCCGGCTACGTGACCCGCCGTTACGTAATCAAGGCGAAGGCGAAGGGCAAGCGCGGTGTCTCCCGAAGCAGCCGCTGCGTGATCCCCGGCACCAAGCGCCTCACCTCCTGTTCGAAAGTGAGCACGGTCCGATGACAGCCGCAAACCGCAGACTGGCAATCCTGGCAACCGTCGGACTGATCGTCGCCTTCGGTGTGGCGTTCGGCATCGGCAAGGCAACCGCTGGAGGCGGAGACAGCGGCGACGGCGCCGGCAAGGCGGCCCCGAAGGGAGAGGTCGCGTCGGCTGACGTCGAGGCCCCGGACCTCAACACCTCGGGCAGGCTCCCGAGGCTGCGCGTGAAGCGCTCCACCCCGACCGCGAACACGGGCGGCTCAGGCGGCGGGGCCTCAACCGGCGGTGGCACCACCACACCCCCGACCGGCGGCGGCGGCGCCACCACCGGCGGAGGCGGCGGCGCTACCACTGGTGGAGGCGGCGGCGGCAGCACCGGCGGTGGAGGCGGCGGCGGCGGTGGAGGCGGCGGAGCGACCCAGCCGCCACCCGAGGAGAACAACTGACTTTGGCAGGGCCGGGACGCCAGTCCCGGATCACGTATTCACTTCGAACTAGGAGGAACTGACCTTGGCCGGTGAATCGCTTCGCGTCGTTTCTGGAAACGCAGGCGGCACGGAGATCTCGCTCGATGAAGAGTTCGAGATCGGCCGCGCGGCGGACGGCGACGGAACGCTGGGCGACGACCCCGAGATCTCACGGCGTCATGCGCGCATCACGCGCCGCGCCGGCGATCAGCTGACCATCGAGGACCTCGGGTCCACCAACGGCACCTTCGTCAACGGCAAGCGGATCGAGGCGCCCACGCCCCTCACCCCCGGCGACACGCTGAAGATGGGCACGACCACCCTTCAGGTGCTCGACGCCCAGGGCAAGGCCCTCCAGGCGACGGCGCTGGGCACGACCCAGCCCGACCCCGACGAGGGCGCCACGAAGGCCGCCTCCACCGTTCCGACCCCTGCTCCGCCCGCTCCCAAGCCCGCCGCGCCGGCGCCTCCCGTGCCGAGCGCCCCGGTGGCCCGGTCCCCGCAGGCGGCACCCCCTCCCGGCGGAGGCGGCCAGCCCCCGCTCGCCCCTCCGCGCCCGCAGCCCGCCCGCTCCGGTGGCGGTGGTGGCGGTCGGACCGCGCTGCTCGCGGGGCTCGGACTCCTCATCGTTGCCGGCGTGGTCGTCGGCGTGCTGGCGCTCACCGGCGGCGACGACAAGGGCGAGGACGAGAACAAGGTCCTCAACACCCGCGAGATCATCGACGCCAACCGCGCGTCCACCGTCCGGATCAACACCCGCGGGCCCGCTCGCGACGACAACGACAACCGGATCGTGGTGAACGGCGGCGGCACGGGCATCGTCTTCAACGCCGCCCGCGGCCTGGTGCTCACCAACGCGCACGTCGTGGCCGGCCAGAGCTCGATCAAGGTGACGGTCGGCGGCAGCGAGGTGAACGCGGTCGTGCGCGGTCGCGCCCCGTGTGAGGATCTGGCCGTGCTGGAGCTGCGTCCGAAGCCCTCCGGCCTCAAGCAGGCCGAGCTCGGGCGCGCCAGGGGGGTGCGCGCGGGCGACAAGGTCACCGCGCTCGGCTTCCCGGGCGCCTTCGAGGAGGAGACCACGGAGCGGCGCCTTCAGGCTACGGACGGCACCGTCTCCTCCGGCGTCACCTCGGCCAGCATCGGCGACACGCTGCCGAAGTTCCCTGCGCTGATCCAGCACCAGGCGCCGATCAGCCCGGGTAACTCGGGCGGCCCGCTGTTCAACGACCGCGGCGAGGTAGTCGGCATCAACACGCTCGCCTCCACCGGTGAGGGTGGGCGCCAGAATCAGAACGGCGCGATCTCGATCGACCGCGCGCGTTCGCTCCTCAAGGACCTCACAGCCAACCGCAGTTCCGGCTATGTCGGCTGGAACGTGGTGCCGATCAAGACCGACGGGGGGACAGAGTTCCTGTTCATTACCGGCGTGGACCCCAACTCGCCTGCCGAACGTGCGAATCTGGCATTCGGGGACGCGGTCCTCGAAATCGACGACACCAAGGTGGGATCCGTGGCGGAAGCGTGCGACATCATCGGCTCGAAGAGCTCGGGCGACCGCCTGAAGGTCTCCGGTCTGAGCGTCCCCACCCGCCGGTTCTTCATCGTCCGGGCACGGCTGAGGTAGCCCGCGCGTGACGTCAGGGGTCCTTAACAAGGGCACCACCCTCGCGGGCTACCGCATCGACGGCATCCTCGGCCAGGGCGGCATGGGCGTGGTGTATGAGGCCACGCAGCTGTCGCTCGACCGAGTGGTGGCGCTCAAGGTGCTGGCGTCGCACCTCACGGAGGACATCACGTTCATCCAGCGGTTCCAGCGCGAGGGCCAGATCCAGGCCAAGATCGACCACCCGAACATCGTCACGGTGTTCGACTCGGGGAAGACCGACGACGGCTTCTTCATCGCGATGCGCCTCGTCCGGGGGCCGAACCTCAAGGACATGATCGTGTCCCGGGAGCTGGACCCGGGGCGGACGATGCGGATCCTCACCCCCGTCGCGGACGCACTCGACACCGCGCACCAGGCCGGCCTGATCCACCGTGACATCAAGCCCCAGAACGTGCTCGTGGGCGGCCGCGACCAGGCATACCTCGCCGACTTCGGCCTCACGAAGGCCACCGGCGACAAGAGCCTGACCAAGACCGGCCAGTTCGTCGGCACCCTGGACTACATCTCGCCCGAGCAGATCAAGGGCGACCACGCCACGACCTCGAGCGACGTCTACGCCCTGGCCGCGGTGCTGTACGAGTGCCTGACCGGCGTGGTGCCGTTCCCGAAGGACTCCGAGGCGGCCGTCCTCTACGCGCACATGGCCGATCCGCCGCCCGAGGTGACTAAGGAGCGCCCCGACCTGCCGGGCCAGCTCGACGCGGTCCTGGTCAAGGCGATGGACAAGGATCCGGCCAACCGCTACGGCAGCCCAAGCGAGCTGCTGCAGGAGATCAATCAGGCCTTTAGCCGGCGCACGCGCGCGGCGTTCACGCCGCCCGGCCCGATCGAGGTCCCCGAGGAGACAGGCATCCGCGCGGCGGAGAAGGACGTCTCCACCCGCCAGACCGACACCCAGCAGCCCGCGGACGAGCCGGGCGAGACCAGCGTCTCCCCCGTGCAGCCGGACGCCGCGCCCGCCGAGACCGTGGTTGGCGAGGCCGCGACGGAGACGGCGGAGCCCGGCGAGACCGTGGTGGGCCAGGCCGCTGCCGAGACGCAGGTCTCCCCCGGCGAGACGCGCGTCGGCGAGACCCAGGTCTCCCCTGGCGAGACCAAGGTGTCTGGCGGCGAGACGAAGGTGTCCGCGGGCGAGACCAAGGTGTCTGGCGGCGAGACGAAGGTCTCGCCCCAGGAGACCCGCGCGGCCAAGGCCGTGCCCGCCGAGACGAAGATGGGAGCCTCCGCGGAGGCTCGCTCCGCACCCCGTGACACCGTGCCCGCCGGCGAGCGCAAGGGCACGCCGCCGCTTGCGATCGGCGCAGGCATCGGGCTGCTGGTGATCGTGATCCTGGGCTTCGTGATCGGAAGCTCGGGCGGTGGCGGCGAGGAGGCCGACTCCGGCGGCACCAGGGCCGTGACCGCTGGAGCGCTCGAGTTCAGCACCCCTGAGGCGTGGCGCGCCAGCTCCAAGCCGGCGTCGATTCCAGGGCTCTCGTTCGAGGGCGGCTCCACCACGCTTGCGCCGAACGCGAACGCCGCGGAGGGCACGATCTCGACCGGCTTCACCGACGCCACCGGCCCGGCGCTGCTGCCCAAGGAGCTGCTCGACAGCCTCGGCAAGGCACCCGCCCAGAACGACCCGGTGAAGCTCGGCGACCTCAATGCCTATCGCTACCGCAACCTCAAGCCCGAGGGCTTCAACCAGCCGCTCACGATGTACGTAGTGCCAACCACGGAGGGCGTCGCCACGGTCGCCTGCACCGCGCCCGCGGCGAAGGCCGAGTCCTTCCTGGCCGACTGCGAAGGCGCCGCGACGTCGCTGGCCCTCACCACCGGCGACCCCTATCCGCTTGGGCCCGACGAGGATTACCTGGACGCCCTTGACAGCACCATCGGCAAGCTCAACAGCGAGCGCGCCAGCCGCAACGCGGCGCTGCGCAAGGCGCGCACCGGCCCCGGCCAGGCGCGAGCCGCTGCAGCTCTGCGAAACAGCTACACCACCGCCGCAAAGACGCTCGCGGGAGTGGAGGCAAGCCCCGCGATCGTGCCCGCCAACGCCGAGCTCGTGAGCGCGCTGCGCAAGACGGCCGCCGGATATGGCCGGATGGCAAGCGGGGCTCGTGCCAACAGCGCCTCGCGCTACAACCGCGGCCGCGTTGCGGCAACCGCAGGCGAGAAGTCGGTGACAGCCGCCCTTAAGGCCTTCGAAGGAGGCTGATGAGCGACACGCCCGCCGCGCCGTCCAAGCGGCGCGTCACGGTCTTCTACGTCGTCCTGGCCATCGCCACCGCGGTGGTGGCCATCACAGTCTTCTCAGCCGGACAGAACCGCGAAGCCCAGAAGGCCATTGCGGGCGGGTACGACACGGCGGCCGACAACCCGTGCCTGGGAGCGCAGTTCGATGTGAAGCAGTCCGGCCGGTTCGTCTCGCTCGAGAACGCCGACGACACCCTGGGCGCCGTGCTCGAGCTGGACGGGCAGCGCCTGACCGGCGACGTGGACTGCGTGAGCGGAGGCAAGCAGGCCCTGAACGCCCGCGTCCGCGATGAGCGGATCGTCGGGGTCCTCGGCGGCGGGCCGCTCGCCGCGCGGCTTGAGCGCGATCCGCCGCCAGCCGGGGTCACAGCGCCCACTCAAGCCGTCCTCAATCGACGGCGAGTACAAGCTGGCGCCGGAGTCGCTGTGCCTCGGCGGGCGGATCGAGCTCGAGGGGAGCGGCTCCACAGTCGGGCTGCTGGCCAAGGAGCGTCACGCCGGCGAGCTCCGCTACTCCGACGGCGACATCACCGGCGAGGCGACCTGCGGCGCGGGCGGCGAAGTCGAGGTCAGCGGCAAGGCGGTGGACCGCGAGCTCCGCCTGACGTTCGAGGGTGAGACCGCCACCGAGCGCGTGACGGCGACCAAGCAGCGCGAGTTCGGCGAGACCCTCGCGACCTTCTTCCTCGCGGTGGCCGTGGTGATGCTCGTGGCCCGCCTCTTCGGCTGGCTGGCCGTGAAGATCGCCCAGCCGCGGGTGATGGGTGAGGTGGTGGCCGGGATCGTGCTCGGCCCCACCCTGTTCGGGATGTTGGCGCCCGGAGCTCCAGGCCGCTCTGTTCCCGAAGGACATCATTCCGGCCATCGGGGTGGCGGCCAACCTCGGCCTGATCTTCTACATGTTCCTCGTCGGGCTGGAGATCGACCCCAGCCAGCTCAAGGGCCGGATCGCGCAGGCCGCGGCGATCTCGAACGCAAGCGTCGCCCTGCCGATGATGCTGGGGATCGCGGTGGCGCTGCCCATCTACGAGCTGGTCGGGCCCGACGCGAAGTTCATCTCCTTCGCGCTGTTCATGGGCGTGGCGATGTCGATCACAGCGTTCCCGGTCCTGGCGCGGATCCTCGTGGAACGCAGGATGCTCAAGCGGCCGGTGGGCGCCCTCGCGCTCGCGTGCGCGGCCATCGACGACGTGACCGCATGGTTCCTGATTGCCCTGGCCACGGCGGTCGCCGTGGCGGGGAGCGCCAGCGACGTGGTGGTGACCGTGGCTCTTGCGATCGCCTTCTGCCTGGTGATGGGATTCCTCGTCAGGCCGCTGCTGGGCCGCGTCTCGCAGGCCTACGACGAGGCCGGGCGAGTGCCGGGCGGCTGGGTCGCGGCGATCTTCGCCGGGGTGCTGCTGTCGGCTTACACGACCGAGACGATCGGGATCGCGCTCATCTTCGGCGCTTTCATCATGGGCACGATCATGCCCCGCCACGCCGAGCTCACGGAGGACGTGACGCGGCGGATCGAGGACTTCGTCGTGACCCTGCTGCTCCCGCTCTTCTTCGCCTTCACAGGACTGCGCACGAACGTCGGCCTGCTCGACCGGCCCGAGCTCTGGCTTCTCACCGGAGTCCTGATCGCGGTCGCGATCGTCGGCAAGCTCGTTGGCGCGATGCTGGCCGCTCGTCTCACGGGCTTCGACTGGCGCGCGTCCAGCGTGATCGGCACGCTGATGAACACGCGCGGGCTCACCGAGTTGATCGTGCTCAACCTGGCTCTTGAGGCGGGCGTGATCTCCGAGGCGCTGTTCGCCTCCCTGGTGCTCATGGCGCTCGTGACCACGTTCATGGCGGGACCCCTCCTGCGCCTGCTCGACCCCAAGAACGACTACGGCGCGCCGGTCGAGGAGGAGCTCGACGAAGCGCGCGCCGAGTCGCAGGCCGACTTCCCCGCTCTCGAGGTGCCCGATCGGTCGATCCTCGTGGCGCCCCAGTCCGAGGACGGCCTGGAGCGCCTCGCGCCGCTGGCGAGGGCTCTGGCGGCTTCCGAGCCTCCGCGCGAGCTGATCCTCGCCCGCCTGGTGCGGCCCCCGCGCACCTCGGGCGTGCGTGGCGGCTTGCAGACCCAGAACCGCGCGCTGGACGAAGCCACGAAGGAAATGACCGAGGAGCGCAATGACCTGATCGCGGAGGGCGTGGCCGCGCGATCGGTGGCATTCATCTCCGCCGACGCCGGCGCCGACCTCGCGCGCTTGGCCGAGCGCGAGGAGGTCGACCTGCTGCTCACCGACGGTGCTCGCCCGCTCCTGGGTGAGGGCGTGCCGCGGGGCGCCGTGGGCAAGATGCTCGAGGAGGCGCCCAGCGACGTCGCGGTGCTCGTGGCGCGCCAGGACGTGTCGGTCACCCCCGGACCGGAGGCCCCCGTGATCGTGCCCTTCGGTGGTGTCGAGCACGACTGGGCCGCGCTCGAGCTGGGGGCGTGGATTGCGTCCGCCACCGGCGCGCCGCTGAAGCTGCTCGGGGCCGCTGGGGAAACCGACGAGGGCGATGGCACCAAGGTCACACGGATGCTGGGCGACGCCGGTCTGCTCGTGCAGCAGTACTCCGGGGTCAGCTCCGAGCCGGTCGTGGCCGAGCGCGGCCGCGATGGGATCGTGGAAGCGGCTGCCGGCGCCGGACTGCTCGTGGTCGGACTTTCCGAGCGCTGGCGCGACGAGGGACTCGGGCCGACGCGCTCCGAGATCGCCCGCGCCGCTCCGTCGCCGGTGCTGTTCGTGCGGCGCGGCACGCGCACCGGCGCTCTCGCCCCGCGCGACGACGTGACGCGGTTCTCCTGGTCCTCGCCCGGCATGGCCGGCGGCGGGATCACGCCTTAGAACTATCCTCCCGGGCCGCATGGACTGGCAGCCCGCAGGCGACTACGAGGACATCCGCTACGAGACGGCGGAAGGCATCGCCAAACTCACGATCGACCGGCCCGAGGTGCGCAACGCCTTCCGGCCCCAGACGCTGATCGAGCTCTCGGACGCGCTCGAGCGCGCGCGGGAGGACACCTCAGTGGGCGTGATCGTGCTCACCGGCGAGGGGCCGCTGGCCTTCTGCTCCGGCGGAGACCAGCGCGTGCGCGGGGACTCGGGCTACGAGACGGAGCCCGGAACGGTCGGGCGCTTCCACGTGACCGACCTGCACATCCAGATCCGCAGGCTGCCCAAGCCGGTCGTCGCGATGGTGGCCGGATACGCGATCGGCGGGGGCCACGTGCTGCACATCGTGTGCGACCTGACGATCGCCGCCGACAACGCGCGCTTCGGCCAGACGGGTCCCAAGGTGGGCTCCTTCGACGGCGGCTTCGGGGCCGGGCTGCTCGCCAGCCTGGTGGGCCCCAAGAAGGCGAAGGAGATCTGGTTCCTCTGCCGCCAGTACGACGCGCAGGAGGCGCTGGACATGGGCCTCGTGAACGCGGTCGTGCCGCTGGACCAGCTCGAGGAGGAGACGGTGCGCTGGTGCCGCGAGATGCTCGAGCTCTCCCCCTTCTCACTGCGACTGATGAAGGCCAGCTTCAACGCGGCCGAGGACGGCATGTCGGGCATCCAGCAACTCGCCCACGACGCCAACCTCCTCTTCTACGGGAGCGAGGAGGCCCAGGAGGGCCGCGACGCCTACCGCGAGAAGCGCAAGCCCGACTTCGGCAAGTTCCCCAAGCGCCCTTGAGCGCGCTCCGCCTGTGGATCGTGGCCTCGCGGCCGCGCACCCTCCCGGCTGCGGTGGCGCCGGTGCTGGTGGGCACCGCGCTCGCGATCACCGAGGACGAGTTCCGCCCGCTCGCGTTCGCCGCCGCGCTGATCGGCAGCGTGTTCATCCAGATCGGCACCAACCTGGCCAACGACTACTCCGACGCGCGCCGCGGCGCGGACACCGAGGACCGCCTCGGGCCTGTGCGGGTCACCGCCGGCGGCCTGATGCCTCCCCAGCGGGTGCTCACCGGCACCTACGTCGCGTTCGCGGTGGCGGTGGCATGCGGCGCCTACCTGGCCTACGTCGCGGGCCCAGAGATGCTGGCCGTCGGCGTCGTGTCGATCGCCGCCGGCGTGCTCTACACCGGCGGCCCCCGGCCCTACGGCTACGCCGGCCTGGGCGAGGTGTTCGTGTTCCTCTTCTTCGGGCTGGTGGCCGTCACCGGCTCCTACTACGTGCAGACGGAGGAGCTCACCTGGGAGTCGCTGGCGCTGGCCGTGCCGGTCGGCCTGCTGGCGGCGGCGATCCTGGTGGTGAACAACGTTCGCGACGTGGACACCGACCGGCGCGCCGGCAAGCGCACGCTGGCGGTGAAGCTGGGCCGTGCACGCGCGCGCGGGCTGTTCGCGGCGATGCTGGCGGTGTCGTACGCGGTGCCGGTGGCGATCCCGCTCGCGGGAGGACTGTCGTGGTGGGCGCTGCTCCCACTGGCGTCGCTGCCGCTGGTGCCGTCACTGTGGAGCACCGTGTCCACCAAGACCGACGGCCCGTCGCTCAACCAGGCCCTCGCGGCAACCGGCCGGCTGCTGGCCGTGTTCTCGCTGCTGCTCTCGGCGGGCATCCTGCTCTCGTGAGACGCTCGCTGCTACGCCTTGCGATTCCGCTGCGCGATCCGTTCGTGACCTCGGGCGGTGTGGTCTCCGCGCGCGAGATGGCCGTGATCCGCCTCGAGGACGACGACGGGCGCCTGGGGTTCGGGGAGGCCGCGCCGCTGGAGCCCTACGACGGTGTGACGCGTGGACGAGGTGATCGATGCGCTGCGCGAGGGCCCGCCCGAGCGCGGAGCGCCGCCGCAGGCGCGAGCCGCGTGGGAGCTGGCCGAGCTCGATCTGCAGATGCGCCGCACCGACCGGCCGTTGTCGGAGCCCTGGGCGGACTCGATCCCCGTGAACCTCACGCTCCCCGCCGGGCCCGCCGACGAGGTGGCCGCGGCCGCCGCCGCGGGAGTCCGTGAGGGCTACTCGTGCTTCAAGGTGAAGGTGGGCCTGCCGGATGACGACGAGCGCGTGGCCGCGGTGCGCGAGGCGGTTGGGCCCTGGCCGGCGCTGCGCGTGGATGCGAACGGCGCCTGGGACGTGGATGAGGCGGTGAAGGGGATCGAGGCGCTTGCGGTGAACGATCTGCAGCTCGTGGAGCAGCCGTGCGCGACCCTGGAGGAGATGGCCCTCGTGCGGGCGCGCGTGGAGGTGCCGCTGGCGGCCGACGAGCCGATCGCCGGGCCCGACGACGTGCGCCGCGCCATCGAGCTCGGCGCCTGCGACGCGGTGAACGTGAAGCTCGCCGGGAGCGGCGGCTTCGGGCCCGCGCGCGACGCCCTCCGTGCCGCTCGCGACGGCGGCATCGGGGCGTGGCTGTCCTCGACCCTCGACGGGCCGTGGGGCATCGGAGCCGCGCTGCAGCTCGCCTCGGGCGAGCGGCTCTCCCTGGCCTGCGGCCTGGCCACGCTCGAGCTGTTCGACGCCGAGATCGCCCGCGCGCTTCCGGCGCCGCGCACCGGCCTGATGGCGGTGCCCCACGGCCCCGGGATCGGGGTCGAGGTGTCGGACTCAGCCCTGGCCGAGGTGCTGGTCGAGGAAATCGCCTAGCTCGGCGGCCACCTCGTCCGGGCGCTGCAGGTGGGGCGCGTGGCCGGCGAGCTCGATGATCGACGCCCGGCCGTCCGGCACGGCGCGCGCGATGCGCCGGGCCGCGTCGGAATAGCGATCGTCGAGGGAGCCCGCCATCGTGAGGACCGGCATGGTCAGCTCCGGGAGGCGCTGCCAGACGGGCTCCAGCGCGCCCTGGCCCGCCGTGCGCAGCAGCAGGGCCAGCGACCGCGGGTCCTGCTCCAGGCGCCCTGGCCGCTGCTCATCCACCAGCGCGTCCGACTGGTCGGCGAACAGCGGCTGGCGCTCCCACACCGCCACGATCTCCTCGATCGCCTGGGTCTCCATCCACGATGCGAGCTTCGCGTCCGCCTCCGCCCGCGCGGCGCGGGTCGCCGGAGCCTCGATTCCCGCGGCGGCCCCCACCGTCACCAGCCCGCTGTAGCGGTCGGGCGCCCGCAGCGCGGCGTGCAGCGCGAGCCTCCCACCCATCGAGTAACCGCAAAGGACGGCCCCCTCCCCCGCCCGCTCGATCTCGCCCAGGCGCCCCTCGAAGCTGTGCTCGGCGTGGTCGAGCATCAGGCTTGAGTAGCGTTCGGGCAGCCGTTGCGCCACCGCGGACCAGGCGGCCCCGGGCTGCATGAACCCGGGAATGAGGACGATCGCGGGGGCTGGCATGGCGAGCATGATTCCTATCAACCGCACCTACGCGCCCGTGCAGGCCCTGGTCGACGAACTGGTGCGCTGCGGCATGCGCAATGCGGTCACGTCGCCCGGATCGCGCAACGCCCCGCTCGTCTCTGACGCTGGCCGCCCACGACGGACTGGACTGCGTCTCGGTGATCGACGAGCGCTCCGCCGGCTTCATGGCGCTCGGCATGGCCAAGGCGAGCGGGCGGCCGGTGGCGGTGACGTGCACATCGGGCACGGCCGCGGCCAACCTCGCGCCCGCGGTGCACGAGGCGAGCCAGGCCCGCGTTCCGCTGATCGTGCTCACCGCCGACCGGCCGCCCGAGCTGCGCGAGGTGGGCGCCGGGCAGGCGATCGACCAGGTGAAGCTCTACGGGTCGGCGGTGCGGTGGTTCTGCGAGGTCGGATCGCACGAGCCCGGCCGCGCCACGGCCGTGCACCACCGCCAGCTCGGCTGCCGGGCCTACTACACGGCGGCCGGCGAGCGGCCGGCCCGGTGCACCTCAACTTCCCTCTGCGCGAGCCACTCGCGCCATCACCCGAGGAGCTCGACGCCGACGACTGGGGCGGGCGCCCGACGGCCGCCCCTGGACCGAGCTGCGCAGCCACTCCCCCGCCCCCCACGCCGACGACGTACAGGCGCTGGCCGCGCGGATGGCGGCGCTCGCCGCGTGGCGTGATCGTGGCGGGCCCGACCGCCGAGGATCTGGCCGAGCCCGTCTCGCGCCTGGCCGCCGCGACGGGATGGCCCGTGCTGGCGGAGCCGACATCTGGCGTGCGCTGCGGCGATCACGACCGCTCACACGTGATCGCGGGCTACGACGTGATCCTGCGCGGCGACCGGGCCCGCGCCGGACCTCGTGGTGCGCGTGGGCGACATGCCGACGTCCAAGCCGCTGCGGGCCTGGCTCGCGGAGGCGCCGCAGGTGCTGCTCGACCCTCACGCCTCCTGGCACGAGCCGACCCGTGAGGCGGAGCTCATCCTCCACGGGGCGGCCGCGCCGGCGTGCGACGCCCTGGCGGCCGCCCTGGAGATGCTGTCCGCGGAGCGCGACCCGGAGTGGCTGGCATCCTGGCGCGCCGCTGAAGCCGCGGTGGGGCCCGCTCTGGCGGAGGCGCCCGACCCGTTCGAGCCCAAGGCCTGGGCCGCTCTGGAGGACGCCCTGACCGATGGCGCCATCGCGTGGGTCAGCTCCTCGATGCCGATTCGCGACGTCGAGGCCTTCTTCCCCTCGTCACCCAAGGCGATCCGCTTCCTGTCCAACCGCGGCGCGAATGGCATCGACGGCGTGATCTCCTCGGCGGCCGGCGCCGCCCGCGCCACCGGCGCCCCCGTCACCGTGCTCATCGGCGAGGTGGCGCTGCTGCACGACATCGGCGGCCTGCTCGCCGCCGCGCGCGCGGAGATCCCGCTCACCGTGGTGTGCGCGAACAACGGCGGCGGGGGCATCTTCGACTTCCTGCCGGTGGCGGGTGCCGCGGACCAGGCGGTCTACGAGGAGCACATCGCGACTCCCGCCGGCGCCGATCTGGCGGCCGTGGCGGCGCTGGCCGGGATCGATTACCGGCTTGCCTCGACGGCCCACGAGGTGGCGGCCGCGGCGGCGAGCGGGCCCGGGCTCGTGGAGTTCCGCACCGACCGCGCGGACAGCGTGCGCCTGCACCGAGAGGTGGTCGAGCGGGCAGTCGTTTGACGTAACCCCCGACCGCCCCCATGCTGGGCTGTTCGTGCTCATTGCCAAAGGAGACCATTGAACAGCCGCAGAGCCATCGTCCTTCCCGTAGTCATCGCCGGCCTGGTTTGCCTCCCGGGCGCCATGGCGGCAGAGGGGCCAGAGGCTCATCAGTCCGTCCAATGCGGCTCGGTATCGACCGGCAACGGCGGCGAGGCCAGGTACATCAACGCGATCTCCGTCAAGTGCTCCAAGGCCAGGAAGCTCGCGAAGAAGGCCCGCGGTCAGAGGAAGTACAAGTCCTCGAAACTCACGTGCAAGCGCAAGCGCAAGACCATCAGCGGCGTCGGCTACAACTGCACCCGCCGCGGCCTCAAGGGCGGCGTCGGGTTCATCTACATCAAGCCCTAGCCGCCGCCAGCATCTCCGTGATCGCCTCGGCGGGCTGCGGTTTCGCGTACAGATAGCCCTGGGCGCGATCGCATCCGAACGCGCGCAGGTATTCCTCCTGCTCCTGGGTCTCGACACCCTCCGCGACGACCCTGAGCCCCACCGCATGGGCCATGTCGATGGTCGCCTTGACGATCGCGCGGTTGTCCGCGTTGGTCTCCATGCCCGAGACGAACGACCGGTCGATCTTCAGCTCGTCGAGGGGAAAGTGCTTGAGGCGGCTGAGCGACGAGTACCCGGTGCCGAAGTCGTCCAGCACCATGCGTCAGTCCGTGCTCCTGGAACGTGCTCAGCACCGCCTCGGCGGACTCGGTGTCCTCCATCAACACGGTCTCGGTGATCTCGAGCGCCAGCGTGCCCGCGCGGATCCCGCTCTCGCAGGGCGATCGCCGCGACCTGCGCGGGGAACATCGGATTGATCTGCCGCCCCGAGACGTTCACCGACACGCCGATCGCTGGGTCGAAGTCGCGCTGCCAGATCGCGGTCTGACGGCACGCACGGTCCAGGACCTCCACTCCGAGCCGGGCGATGAGGCCGGTCTCCTCGGCGATCGAGATGAAGTCCAGCGGGGGAACCAGGCCACGCTCTGGGTGCCGCCACCGCACCAGCGCCTCCGTGGAGACCGCGCGGCGCGTGGCGAGATCGACGACCGGCTGGTACCAGACCTCGAGCTCGCCACGGTCGAGCGCGCGACGCAACTCGTTCTCGGTGCGCAGGCGTTCCATCGCACTGGTGCGCATCGCCTCGTCGAAGAGCTCGTAGCGGCCGCGGCCGAGCGCCTTCGCCCGGTACATGGCCGCGTCGGCGTCGCCGAGCAGCGCTTCCGGGGTGTCGAGTTTGGTGCTCGCGAGCGCGATACCGGCCGTGATCGTGAAGAAGTGCTCGCCGCTGTCGAGAACCAGCGGGCGGACGACCGCGGCGGCGAGCCGCTCGGCCGCCTCCGTCGCGCCGCGGGCGCCGTCCACATCGGGGCAGATGACCACGAACTCGTCGCCGCCCAGGCGCGCGACGGTGTCGGTGCTCCGCATCGCGGTGGCCAGCCGGGGCGCCAGCGAGAGCAGCACGTCGTCGCCGGCGGCGTGGCCGAAGGAGTCGTTGATCATCTTGAAGCCGTCCACGTCGACCACGAAGACGGCCACATCGATGTGGTCACGTTGCCGGCGGGCCAACGCCTGGGAGAGCCGGTCGAGCGCGAGCGTGCGGTTCGGCAGGCCGGTGAGCGGGTCGTGAAGGGCGGCGTGCCGCGTCGCCTGCTCCTGGCGGTCGCGCTCGACGGCGACGATGATGAGCCTGGCGACGGCGGTGAGGAACAGCAGCTCGTCATGGGCGAACACACGCCGCTTGCGCGTGTAGACGTTGAGGAGCCCGAAGATCTGGTCGTGCCCCTCGATCGGGACGATGACGCGAGCTGACGACCCCGAGCTTGTGCAGCACCGGCGGCGCCTCGAAGCGCGTCTCGGTCGATATGTCGTCGATCATCGTGGGCTCGCCGGTCTGCAGGACGTGTGCGACAGCGCCATCGCCGACGGGGAACTGCCGGCCCAGCCCGTCCGGAAAGCCGACGCTGGCCACCACGTCTAGGCTCTTGCCTGCGCTCGTTGACCTCCAGGACGCCGCCGATATCGACGTCGAGCGTGGCGGTCGCCGTCGTGATCGCAGCCATCATGAGCTCGCCCAGGTCGTCGCTCTCGAGTGCGAAGCGGCCGAGGTCTGCGACGGCGCTTTGCAGCCGGATGCCGCGCGCGATCTGCTCCTGGGCCAGGGCGCGTTCGGTCACGTCGCGGGCGACCACCAGCACCGACTCGACCTTGCCGTCGTCATCCCCTCGGACGGGCACCGCCTCGATCGCGAAGGTCAGGCCCTCGCTCGTGAACTCAAAGGCTCGCCGCTCACCCTGCAGGGCGGCGCTGTAGTTCGAGAGGCACAGTTGGAGAACCTCGTGGGGGACCTCGGAGTACAGCTCGGCCACCTTGCGCCCGCGGAACATGTCCTCACCCAGGTACGGAAGGCGCCTGATCGCCTCGCCGTCGGCGATCAGGATGCGAAGGTCCCGATCGAGGAGGTAGACGCTGGTGTCGGGGAGGTTCCCGGTCAGGGTGCGGTGCATCACCTCGGAGCTGCGGACCACCAGCTCCGCGTCGCGCCTGGCCTTCGTCTCGGCGCGTTCGGCTGTGATGTCGCGGAACAGGACAACCGTTCCGGCGCTGGTCCCGAGCGGAACGGGCGACGAGGAGTAGGCCACCGGCAGCTTCGAGCCGTCCTTGCGCCAGAAGCAGTCCTCGCCGGTGCTGTACGAAATTCCCGTCTTGCGCACGGCCAGCAGCGGGCAGTCGTCGACCGGGAACGGCCGTCCGTCCGCATGGGTGTGGTGCAGCGTGGAGTGAGCCGGCAGGCCGAGGAGCTCGTCGCCCTCGTACCCGAGCAGGTCCAACCCGATTTCGTTCACGTAGAGGATCGACCCGTCGCCCCCGATCACGTAGAGCCCCTCCGACACGCTGTCGGTGATGGCCCGCGTCATTCCGGCAGCCTCGTCGCGCTCGTGCTCGATGGCCCTGCGGTCGGTCACGTCCTTGACGACGAAGTACAGGACGCCGTCCTCCGCAATCGAAGTCCACTGGAGATACCGGTAGCCGCCGTCGCTCGTGCGATAGCGGTTCTCGAACCCGGTGACCGCGGCCCTGTCCGGGTCCGCGAGGATCGGCGCTGCGGGCCAGCGTCGCCTCGACGTCGTCGGGGTGGACGAACGAGATGAACGGCTCGGCCATCAGCTGCTCGCGGGTCCAGCCGAGTATTCGCTCCCAGGCAGGATTCAGGCGGGTGAAATACCCGTCCAACGTCGCCGTGCCGAGCATGTCGGCCGACAGCTCGAAGAGCCGTTGGACCGAGTCCGCTGAGTGAGGCCCCGCATCGCGGGCCACTGCGCCTTCTCCAAACCGCTGCCGTTCAACAGCTACGGCCAGGGTAGACCCTTTTGGCGCGATCGCCTAAACCAGCAAGGGGAGCAGCGCTTCCAGCTTTACCTCGGTCTCGGCGAGCTCCTCGGCAGGCACCGAGTCGGCCACGATTCCGCAGCCCACGTACAGGTGGGCAACGGGGCCGCGCAACAGGGCGCAGCGCAGCGCGACGCAGAATTCTCCGTCCTCCGAGAGGTCCGTCCAGCCGATCGCGCCTGCGTACCAGCCACGGTCGAGACCCTCGAGGGCGGGGATCATCGGCTCGGCCGCCGCGGTCGGCTCGCCACCCACCGCGGGTGTGGGATGCAGCAGGCCCGCCAGCTCGACCGCCGACAGTGCCTGGGACAGCTGCGCGCGGATCGGCGTGCCCAGGTGCTGCACGTTCTGCACCTTCACCAGCACCGGCTCGTCCGCCGCCGCCACCCAGACGCTCACCGGGTCCAGCGCGCGCTCGATGCGCTGCGTGACGATCGCCTGCTCGGCCCGGTTCTTGGAGCTCTGCAAGCAGCTGCTCGCCGAGGTGGTCGTCCACCGCGGGATCGGCGCTGCGGCGGGTGGTGCCCGCCAGCGCCACCGTCTGCGCGCGGGCGCCGTCGCGGCGCACCAGCAGCTCCGGGCTGGCGCCCACCAGCACGCCGTCCGCACCGCCGACGCAGTAGCAGTAGCAGGTGCCGAACGCCGCACGGAGGCCGTCGAACACCGGCGCGGGGTCGATGTCGGCGCTCCCGATCACCCTCACCTCGCGCGCCAGCACGACCTTCTCGAGCTCTCCCGCGCGGATGCGCTCGATCGCACGCCGCACCGCCTCCTCGTAGTGGGCGGGCGGGGCCGCGCCCGCCACGCGGGGCCGCGCGACCGGATCGGGGTCGATCAGCGGGATCTCCCCCACCCTGAGCTCGGCGAGGCGCGCCGTCGACGCGCTCCATCAGCGCCGGCCGGGACTCGTAGCCCTCGACGGCCACCGCGACGGTCATGCGCGCCTCCTCGCCGCGGCGAGCGAACGAGACCTCGGGCAGCACCAGCTGCGCGGGCTCGAACCCGGCCCACTCCGGCGTACGCCCGCCGGCGTAGGAGAAGGCGAACCCGCCCAGCTGTACGGGCCCCGATCCGGCCGGTGCCAGCGGATCGGCCGCGGGATCGTCGGCGATCGTGCGCGCGCCCAGGTCACGGCCGGCCGCCGCCACGCGGTCGAACCTGTCGGGGCCGTCGGCTCGCAGCAGCCACGCGCTGCCCAGACCGCACACCACGTGGCCCTCACGACCGGGCTGCTCCATGCAGAAGAAGCGGTCGTCCGCGCGGCGTGAGCCCAGCACGGCCGCGGAGAAGTCCAGGGCCGGATCGACCACCTGGGTGACCGAGGCGACGGCCGCGGCACCGGTCCGGCGGGCGAGCGCGAGCGCATCGTCCAGCCGCCGCTCGAGCGCCGCCTCCGCCGACGGGGCGAGCGCGAACGGCCTGTCCTGGAACCGGACGCTTGGCGCGTTCACGCTCATAAGGATGACGGATGGGTGCAGTGAAAGATCACGTCGCTGGGAAGCAGCCCGTAGCGAGCGGCGGGAAAGCGCTCATCCATCCGCTGCGCCGTGACGGAGAGGCCCGCGCCCGCGAGCCGCTCGGCGATGTCGGGCGCGTACAGGCGCACGTGATCGTGCTGGAGGAACTCCCGCTCACGGTCCTCGGGGGCCGTGATCGAAGGGTCCTCGTAGGTCGTCTCGCGGTCGAGATCCAGCGGGACGAGCACCAGCAGCCAGCCGTCCGGGCGAAGCACGCGCGCGAGCTCGGCCATCGCCGCGCGGTCGTCCTCCACGTGTTCCAGCACGTGGCTGCAGACGATGGCGTCGAACGCGGCGTCATCGAACGGCAGGGCCGTGATGTCGGCCGCCACGTCGACGCCCGCCGGATCGAGGTCGGCGGTCACGTAGTCGACGCGCTCGCGGGCCTCGATCAGCCCCCGCAACGCGTGCTCGGGCGCGAAGTGCAGCAGCTTCAGGGGCTCGCTGCCCAGCCCGAGCTCCTGCGAGAGGTAGAGCCACTGCGCGCGGTGGCGCTCGTGGGAGCCGCAGTACGGACAGAGCGCGTTGGCCCGGTTCCAGTCCGGGGCGAACTCAGACCACGTGTGGCCGCAGCAGGGGCACTCCACGGCGTCGCCGCGCAGGCGGGCGCGCAGCAGGCGGCGCTTCAGCAGGCCGCGTAGCTGCACCTAGGTGGCGGAGCGGCCGCGGCTGACCGCGATCTCGCCGGTGCGGACCATCTCGATCAGTCCGAACGGCCGGCACATCTGCTCGAACGCCTCGATCTTGTCGTCCGCGCCGGTGACCTCGACGGTCACCGACCGCTTGGACACGTCCACGATCCGGCCGCGGAAGATGTCGGCGTACTCCATGATCTGGGCCCGGTTGTCGCCGTCCGCCGCGATCTTGAACAGCGCCAGCTCGCGCGCCACCGCCTCCTCGGGCTCGAGGTCGCGGATCTTGATCACGTGCACCAGCTTGTGGAGCTGCTTGGTGACCTGATCGATCGGGTGGTTGGCCCCGTCGACCGTGAGCGTGATGCGCGACATGGAGCTGTCGTCGGTGGGCCCCACCGCTAACGAGTCGATGTTGAACCCGCGCCGCGCGAACAGGCCGGCGATCCTCGCAAGCACACCGGGCTTGTTCTCCACCAGCAGCGACAGCACGTGCCGGCGGCCGGTGCGGAAACCCGACGACGCCTCGAGCTCGTCAAGGTTCAGAACCTCCTTGGTGCCTGGCTCACCCATGCCTCAGCCCACCATGTCCCGGGCGGCCTGGCCGGCGGGAATCATCGGGTAGCAGTTCTCCTCGGGCGTCACGCGGACGTCGCACACCACGGGGCCGTCCTCGGCCAGCGCGGACTTCATGCCGTCCAGCAGCTCGGACTTGTCCTCGATCTTCATGCCCTTGGCGCCGAAGGCCTCCGCCAGCTTCACCCAGTCGGGGCTCGAGCCCATCTTCACCGAGCTGTAGCGCTTGTCCCAGAACAGCTCCTGCCACTGGCGGACCATGCCCAGGTAACCGTTGTTCATGATGAAGACCTTGATCGGGATGTCCTCGTCGACGCAGGTCGCGAGTTCCTGGATGTTCATGATCACCGAGCCGTCGCCCGCCACGCAGACCACGTCCGCGTCCGGTCGCGCGACCTTGGCACCCATGGCGCTCGGCAGGCCGAATCCCATCGTGCCCAGCCCGCCGGAGTTGATCCACTGGCGCGGCTCGCTGAAGTGGAAGTACTGGGCGGCCCACATCTGGTGCTGGCCGACGTCGGAGGTCACGACGGCGTTGCCGCCCGTGGCCTCGTAGAGCGCCTCGATCATGCGCTGGGGCTTGATCTCGGAGCCCTCGGAGTCCTCGTAGCCGAGCGGGTGCTTCTCGCGCCAGCCGTCGATCCGCTCCCACCAGCCGTCGAGCCGCGACGCGTCCGTCTCCAGCGCGCGGTACTCGGCGGTGAGCTTGGGCACGATGTTCTTCGCGTCGCCCACGATCGGGATGTGCGCCGGCACGTTCTTGGAGATCTCGGCCGGGTCGATGTCGATATGGATGAACTTGGCCCGCGGCGCAAACTCCGACAGCTTGCCGGTGATGCGGTCGTCGAACCGCGCCCCGACGCAGCAGATCAGGTCCGCCTCGTCCATCGCGTAGTTGGCCGCGCGGGTGCCGTGCATGCCCAGCATGCCCAGCCACTGCTCATGTGGCGCGGGGAATCCGCCCAGGCCCATGAGCGTGCACGTGACCGGGAACTTGTCGGACAGGCACAGCTCGGTGAGCTCCTTGGAGGCCTCGGCGTTGATCACGCCCCCGCCGGCGTAGATCACCGGCCGGCGTGCGTTGGCCAGCGCCTTCGCAGCCAGGCGGATCTGCTTGGCGTTGCCCTCGGTGGTGGGCTGGTAGCCGGGCAGGTCGACAGAGTCGACGGGCTCGTAGGAGATCTCCGCACGGGAGAGGTCCTGCGGGATGTCCACCAGCACGGGGCCCGGACGCCCGGTGCGCGCGATGTGGAATGCCTCGTGCATCGCCTTCGGGATCTCGCGCGGGTCCTGGATCATGATCGAGTGCTTGACGACCGGCATGGTGATGCCGCTCACGTCGGCCTCCTGGAAGCCGTCCGTGCCGATCAGGTCGGTGCGCACCTGCCCGGTTATGAACACCGTGGGGACGCTGTCCATGATCGCGTCGGCGATCGCAGTGACGAGGTTGGTGGCGCCCGGCCCTGACGTGGCCAGTGCCACGCCGACCCTGCCGGAGGCCTTCGCGTAGCCCTCGGCGGCGTGGCCCGCGCCCTGCTCGTGGCGACACTGGATGTGGCGCACACCCGCGTCGTAGAGCGCGTCGTAGGTGGGGAGGTTGGCTCCGCCCGGGATGCCGAAGACGTGCTCGACGCCCTCGGCCTTGAGGCATTCCATGATGGCGTCGACAGCTCTCACTTCTTGCTCCTTCCGGGATCTTCCGGCTCGTCCTGTGTCCCGCGACGTGGTGTTCGCCGGGGCCGGACGGTTGATGCTACAGATCGCGTCCACAGCGAGGACAGACTTGGACGTAGGCCTTCATCACCTTGCCGCACTCGGGGCACTCGCGGGTCGGATCGTCGCGCTCGTTTCGCCACAGCAGCGCCGCGATCGTGCCGATGAAGGGCAGGCAGAAGCCGATCAGGAACCAGAGGAAGAACGACGACCCCTTGATCTTGCCGATCGCGGCCGCGGACAGGCCGAAGAAGAAAGCGATGACGATGAGCTCCACGCGCGGGTGGCCTTGGTCAGAGGACGCGCATCGCCCAGATCACGGCGATCACCGCCACGATGACCACGAGGATCACGGCGATCGAGGTGATGAAGCCGACCACGAGCTTGAACAGCACGTAGGCGGCGACCAGCAGGACGACTAGGGCGAGAAGCTTCTGACCGGCGCCTGAAGCGGCTTCTTTCACGAGCCGAAGTCTGGCAGACGCTCTCTCTCAGCCACCGCGGGCGAAGCGGCGCTGCAGCCAGGGGATCACCGCCCGGACCGCCAGGAACACGACGGCGAACAGCCCGCAGAGCAGCGCGACCGCCAGCAGCCAGTGCTCGAAGGCCCACTCACCGACCCCGGTGATGTCATCCCAGCCGGCGATCGTCCAGACCCAGGTGGCGCCAAACCGCACCACCCGCCAGACGACGAAGGCGGCGACGGCGGCGGCCGCAACGTTGCGATGCTCGCGCAGCCAGGCGAGCAGGCCGCTCAAAGCAGTTGGGCCGGCCTCGTGGGCAGGTAGCGGTCCAGCCCAGGCAGCGGGATGCTCGACATCACGTGACTCGGCCAGCGCACCCGGAACCCGAGGTTGCGTAGGCGCCGCAGCAGCCACCACGAATCCGTGGAGCAGTAGATCCGCAGGAGCTCCGGCTCCATCTTGCGCGCAACCCGGTCAAGGGCCTGCAGCGTGACCGGCACCAGGTCCTCCGGGGTCGCGCCGACAGCCGGCCCGATCTCGCCGTGCGCACCGATCCAGCACAGCGCCGAGGCGCGGTCGCCGTCCATCGTCGCGAGGCAGGTGCGGGTACGGCCGAAGAACTCGTGCAGCAGTGGCCGCCGATGCCCGATCGCCTGCGGCTCGAGCCGCTTCCATTCGGACACCGCGCGGTCCGCCGAGAGCGCCACCACCGGCGGCTCGGATGAGTCGATCTCCAGCGAGCGGTGCTCGGTGTACTCCTCGGTCGGAGCGCGCATAAACCAGTGTCCCGACACCGGCATCACTCCGAAGTCGAGGAAAATGCTGAGGTCGGCGGGGCCGCCGGGGGCGACGACCACCCGCCCGAGCTCCGGGGTCGGGGGATCGGGCCAGCAGTGCCGGAGCAGGCTGCGCGCGATGCCCCGCCCCTGGTGGCTGGGAGCGACCGCCAGCCGGGCCATCTCGTCCATCTCCCCAAAGCGGGCGGTGCGCGTGTAGCCGACGGGCTCCCCGTCCTCCTCGCAGATCCAGTAGCAGCCCTCCTGAGCCATCGCGAACTCGATCAGCTCGCGGCTGAGCTCCCATTCGAACTCGAGCGTGGCCTCGTCGAGGGGTTCGCCGATGGTCGCGTGCAGGGCGCGCTCGCCGATCTCGAAGGTCGCGCGCAGGTCGGCGGGCTTGCCGGGCCGGAACGTGAGCTCGGTGGTGGCGCTCACTCGCCGACCGGTGTCTTGTCGACCGGCGTCTTTTCGACCAGCGGCATGGGGTGCCCGAGGGCGCCGAGCTCGGCCGAGGCGCGGCCGAAGAAGAGGCCCACAGTCCAGTCGACCACTATGCGCAGCCGCCGCGCGTTGCCCGGCATCGCCACCAGGTGGTAGGTGCGAGCCGCGAACCAGGCCGGGAAGCCCCTCAGCCGAACGCCCATCATGGTCGCCACCGCCTGGTGCTGACCCATGTCCACGAACACGCCGAGCGTGCGGTAGCGGAACTTGCGCAGCTTGCGGCCGGCTATCGCCGCTGCAACGTTCTCCCCCACCACCTTGCCCTGGCGCAGTCCGTGCTGAGCCGTTGGCGGTGAGGCCTTGCCCTTGCGCGCCGGGTCGGGCACCGCGGCGGCGTCGCCGATCGCCCACACGTTCTCGCGCCCGGGCACGCGCATGGTGGCGTCCGCCTGGATCCTGCCGCCCTCATCGAGTGGCAGCCCGAGTTGCGCGACCACGGGCGAGGGCCTAACACCGGCGGTCCAGCACACCGTTCGCGCCGGCACCCGCTCACCCGTCGACAGCACCGCCGTATCCTCGGTGACCTCGTCCAGGCGGGTGTGGGTGCGGATCTCCATGCCGCGGCCGCGCAGCTCCTGGGTGGCAAACTCGGCCAGCTTGGCCGGGATCTCCTGCATCACGCGCCCCTCGGCCTCCACGAGGATCCAGCGAGTGCCGTCGAGACGGCAGCGCGGATAGCGGTCGATGATGTCGGCCACGTAGTCCTGCAGCTCGGCGATGCCCTCGAGCCCGGCGTAGCCCGCGCCCACGAACACGAACGTGAGCCAAGACCTCCGCAGCTCGGGGTCATCGATCGACTCGGCGATCTCGAGGTGGAGGATCGCGCGGTTGCGGAGCGCGATCGCGTCCGGCAGCGTCTTGAAGCCCACGCCGTGCTCGGCGAGCCCGGGCACGGGCAGCAGCCGCGGCACCGACCCCAGCGCGACGATCAGCTGGTCGTAGTGGAGCACCTCGTTGCGGCCGTCGAGCGTGGTTACGCTCAGCTCGTTCACGGCCGGGTCGGCCCCCGTGACCTGGGCGAGCCGGAGGTCGGTCCAGTTCAGCTCCTCGCGCAGCGGCACCACCACGTGACGCGGCTCCAGCGAGCCGGCTCCCGCGCCCGGCAGCAGCGGCGTGTAGAGCAGGAAGTTCACGTCAGAGACGAGCGTGATGCGCGCGCTGTAGCGGGGGAGCCGGCGTTCCAGGCGACGCGCGGCGTAGAGGCCGCCGAAGCCCCCTCCGGCGATGACGATGTGGGCGCTCATGCGACTGGCGAGGCTAGCGCCGCGAGGCGCGAGCGACATCCAGGGCGGGGCGCATCCGCTTGGGCAGCCTGCGCCGCACCCGCCAGACCGCGCCGCAGAACGAGTGGTTCGCCACGGTCGCGAACCCCTCCTCGTCGGTGCGCAGTGCCAGCAGCAGGTGGGCGACGCGGTCGGACGGCGGCAGGCCGGCATCGGTGGTGCGAACGCAGAAGCAGTGCGCGCGGCGGCCCTCGTGAGGGAGCAGGATCGCTCCGCCCTCCCCCACCAGCCAGATGCCCATGCCGGAGCGCTGCATGGCGAGCCCCGTCTCCCGGTGGAGCTCCCTGGCCTCGTGGCCGAGCAGGTCGCCGAGCAGACCCTGGGCCACGGGTTCCCCGCTCTCGTTGCGCTTGCCCTTCGGCCGCAGCACGCTCGCACCCCGGTACGCGTATAGCTCGGGGATGATCCAGGCGTGGGCAAAGCTCGCGGCCGCCACCGGGAAGGCGAGCGGCTCGAGGAGCAGCAGGCCCACGCCGGCGGCGATCCACGGAACCGTGTAGCCGGCGGTCCACACAGTCCACACCCGCCCGAACCGGCGCAGGAAGTGGGCGTCGGTGGGCTTTCGCCAGGGAACGTTCTCCAGCTCGGCGAGGACCGGCGCTGCTGCGAGCTCTTGGCTCACCCGCCCGCGATGGGGCGGCGGAGGATCACCAGGTCGGCCTCGCGCGGGAGCTCGCGCACCTGGGTCGCCTCGGTCTGGCTCTCGCTCACCACGGCGATGCAGCCCTCGTCGAGGGCGCCGCGGAACTCCTCCACGGCCGCGTCATAGGCCGCCTGGTCCTCGGCACTCCACTCCGCCAGGGTGGTGTGGCCTGTGTGGTCCATGCGGATGAGCCGGGACATGAGCGCTCCTTCGTCGAGGTCTCATTTGATGGTACGCCGACCGACGGCAGTCACCAGATCTCCGAAGGCGGACTTCGCGATGCTGTCGATGGCCACTGCACCGTCAGGCCAGCTCACGGCGACGCTTCGCTTCTTGTCCGAGTCGACCGTGAACTCGGTCAGGTTGGCCCACTCGATGGCCTGGTCGTCGATCGGGATGCCCCTCAGCGTCGTGCCGATCACAAAGAGTCGCCTGTCGGTCACCCCGAGCAGGACGTTCGTCTCGCCGACGCCGTACTTCCCGAACCGCTGGCCGCGGTACTCGCTGTAGACGCCAATCGCCGTCGACTCGAGGGCCTCGCCGGGCTCGAGCAGCTCGGCCAGGTGGTCGAGCGCCTTGCCGAACCGGCCCCAGCCAAACGGCAAGCGCTTCTTCTCCCGCTCGATCGCGGATTGCGTGGACTCGCTCACAGCCGCTCGCGAATCAGCCTCTGGACCTCGCCACCGTCGGCGGTGCCCTTGGTCTCGCGCATGACCGGGCCCATGAGCGCGCCGATCGCCTTGTCGTTGCCGTCGCGCACCTTCTGCACGGCGTCCTCGTTGTCGGCCATCACCTTCTCGACGATTGCGGCCAGCTCGTCGCCTCCGGCGCGCCCGAGGCCCTCGGACTCGACGATCGCCGCCGGGTTGCCCCCCTCGGTGACCAGCTTGGCCAGCACCTCCTTGGCCGCGGAGCCTGCGACCTCTCCCGCCCCCACCATCCTCACCAGCTCCGCCAATCCCGCGGGTTCCAGCTTGGTCTGAGCGGGGTCCTCGTCGCCAACGCGCGCCACAACCTCTCCAGTCACCCAGTTGGCGATCGCCTTCGGATCCGACCCGTCGGCGGCCACCGCCGCCTCGAAGAAGTCACCCAGCTCCGCGCGGAATGCCAGCAGCTTCGCGGCGTCCGCGGCCAGACCGAGCTCGGTCTCGAAGCGCTCAGCCCGCTGGGCGGGCAGCTCCGGAAGCGCCGAGCGCGCCCGCTCCAGCATCTCCTCGGTGGGAGCCACCGGCACCAGGTCGGGCTCGGGGAAGTAGCGGTAGTCGTGCGCCTCCTCCTTCGAGCGCAGCCCGCTGAGCGCCCCGCTACGGGGGTCAAAGTGGAGGGTCTCCTGGGTGACCTCGCCGCCGGAGCGGAGGATCTCCTCCTGGCGCTCGATCTCGGCCTCCACCCCGCGCTCGAGGAACCGGAACGAGTTCATGTTCTTCAGCTCGGTCTTGGTGCCGAGGGTTGCCTCCCCCGCTGGGCGGATCGACACGTTGGCGTCGCAGCGCAGCGAGCCCTCCTCCATGTTCACGTCCGAGACACCGAGCTGGCGCAGCGTGACCCTCAGCAGCCGCAGCCACTCCGACGCCTGGGCCGCCGAGCGCACGTCGGGCTCGGTCACGATCTCCACCAGCGGGGTGCCGCCGCGGTTGAAGTCCACCACGCTGGCCTCCGCGGAGTGGATCCGGCCCGACTCACCGGCGTGCACGAGCTTGGCGGCGTCCTCCTCGAGGTGCACGCGATGGATGCGGATGTCGCCCAGCCGCCCGTCGCGCGCAAGCGGAATGTCGTACTGGCTGATCTGGTAGCCCTTGGGCAGGTCGGGATAGAAGTAGTTCTTGCGGTGGAAGATCGACCGCGGTGCGGGCTCGCAGCCCAGCGCCATGCCGATCATCAGCCCGAAGTGCACCGCCTCCGCGTTGGTCACCGGCAGCGTGCCGGGGTGGCCGAGGCAGACCGGGCACGTGTGCGTGTTGGGCTCCTCGCCGAAGGACAGCTCGCAGCCGCAGAACATCTTCGTGCGGGTCTTGAGCTGGACGTGGATCTCCAGGCCGATCACCGGTTCGTAGGTCACGTCAGACACGGGCGGCGCTCCCGTCGAACCCGATCGCGCCCTCGAGCGCATGGGCGGCCTCGAAGATCCGGTTCTCGCTGAAGGCCGGGCCGGCGAGCTGGATGCCGACCGGGAGGCCTTCGGACAGGCCGCCCGGGATGGATATCGCGGGGATCCCAGCCAGCGGCATCGGCACGGTGAGGGCGTCGGAGAGGTACATCGCCAGCGGATCGTCGGTGCGCTCGCCCAGGCCGAACGCCACCGTGGGGCTCGTGGGCGTGACGATCAGGTCGACCTGCTCGAACGCGGTGCGGAAGTCGTCCGCGATCTTCGTGCGCACCTTCTGCGCGGTGCCGTAGTACGCGTCGTAGTAGCCCGACGACAGTGCGTAGGTGCCGAGCATGATCCGCCGCTTCACCTCGTCGCCGAAGCCCTCAGCGCGGGTCTCCTCGTAGAGCGAGAGCAGGTCATCGTTGTCCTTGCGCGGGCCGTAGCGCACGCCGTCGTAGCGCGCGAGGTTCGCGCTGGCCTCAGCCGGCGCGATCACGTAGTAGGCCGCGATCCCGTGCGGAGAGTGCGGCAGCCCGACTTCCACCAGCTCGCCACCGAGGTCCTCGAGGAGCTTCAGCGACGCCTCGAACACCTCCCGCACGCCCGGCTCCACGCCCTCGCCGGTCAGCTCCGGTGGGACCCCGAACTTCATCCCGTCCACGCGCTCGGCCTCCGGCAGCCGGATCTCCTCCGGGTGCCCCGTCGAGGTGGAGTCGCACGGGTCCTTGCCCGTCATGTGGCGGAAGAGCAGCGCGGAGTCCGTCACATCGCGGGTGAGCGGCCCCGCCTGGTCGAGGGATGAGGCGAAGGCGATCATGCCGTAGCGCGAGACCGCGCCGTAGGTGGGCTTGAGCCCCACGATCCCGCACAGCGACGCGGGCTGGCGGATCGAGCCGCCGGTGTCGGTGCCGATCGCCCAGGGAGCCAGGCCGGCCGCCACGGCGGCGGCGCTGCCGCCGCTCGACCCGCCGGGGACCTTCGTCTCGTCCCATGGGTTCTTGACCGGCCCGAAGCCCGAGTTCTCGTTCGACGACCCCATGGCGAACTCGTCCATGTTGGTCTTGCCCAGCAGCGCGGCGCCGGCGCCGGCCAGGTTGCGCACGGCCGTGGCCGTGTAGGGCGGGCGGTAGCCCTCCAGGATGCGTGACCCCGCGGCGCTCGGGACGCCCTCGGTGCAGAACAGGTCCTTCACCCCCAGCGGCACGCCGCCGAGCGGTCCATCGACGGGGTCGGGCGCCTCATCGGCGACCCACAGGAAGGCGTTCAGCTGCTCGGCGGAGGCGCGCTCGCGGTAGGCATCGAACAGCTCGCGCGGCGTCGAGATCGCCCGCCGCGATGCGCTCCGCCGCCTGCGCGCCGGTCAGTTCCAGCATGTCGGTGCTCATGCGCCGGGGCTCGGGACGCGGAAGCCGCTGCCGTCGCTGTCCGGCGCCTGCTCGAGTGCCTTCTCACGCGGGATGCTCGGCCGTGGCACGTCCTCGCGCAGCACGTTCTCCAGCTCCACCACGTGCGAGGTCGGCTCCACGCCCTCGAGGTCGAGCTCGGAGATCTTCTCGATGTGGTCGAGCACCTTCGAGAGCTCGCCGGTCATGGCCTCGACCTCGTCGTCGCTCAGCCGGAGCCGTGCGAGGCGGGCTACGTGCAGAACCTGTTCGCGGTCGATCATGGGCGGGCGATTCTACGGACGGCGAGGATCGCGATCCCTCCCAGGAGCACAGCTGCGATCAGAGCCGTCTGCCAGGGGCGCCCGGGTGGCGTGGACCCGCACTCGTGCGCGGCGGCGTCGTAGGCCGAGGGATCGCGCCAACGGTCGTCATCCTGGAAGGCCGGGCCGAGCGGGCTCGACTGCTCACCCGGCACCCAGCCCGCGCGGTTCTCGCCCCACGGCTCACGCCGCCGCACCCACGGCCCAAACGGGGCCAGCGCGGGCCGGGCCTGACGGCCGCCCCGTTGGCCTCGTCGTTGGGATCGGGAAACGGGCGGTCCTTGGTGCCGGCCCGCAGGTAGGTGGCGTGCGAGCCGTTCGCCACGTAGAGCACTGGCGCGCCACCCCGTCGCTCGACCTCCTCCCAGCCGCAGCTCTCCGCCCAGCTGTGCTGCGCGAGCGTGATGCGGTCCGGCCGGCCGGCCTTGTCCAGCCGGACCTGCGCGAACTCCCAGTCGCCCTCGTGACGGCCGGTCCGAACGACGCCGCGATCCTGGGCGTTGTACTCGTAGTAGAGCCAGTACTGCAGCCAGCGCCCGCCGTCGCCCCCGGCCTTCTCGCGCCCGTAGAGGACGTCCGCCCGGCCGTTGACCGAGACCGCGAAATCGCGCTCGCGGCTGTCGTAGCGCAGCACGGGCCGGTGATCTCGCAGCCGGTCTGCCTGGACCGAGGGCGACGCGATGAGAGCGGCCAGCGTGGCTACGGCGGCCGCTGCCCGTCTCAAAGCCCGCGGTTCGGCCACTCCGGCTGCCGGCCCTCCTTGAACGCACTTGCGCCGATGGCGTGTGAGTCACGGCGCATGAACATCGAGAGGCACGCCTCGGCCTCCATCGCCAGCTGCTCGGGAAGCGTGCGGCCGATCTGACGCATCAGCGATTCCTTGTCGGTCCTGATCGCGCCCTGCGGCAATGCCGCGATCTCGTGCGCCAACTCCAGCGCACGCTCGAGCGACTTGCCCTCCGGCACCACCTCGTTCGCCAGGCCGATACGGAGCGCCTCCTCGGCGTGCACCGGCCGGCCGGTGATGATCAGCTCCATCGCCTTCGCCCAGCCCACGGCCAGCGGCAGGCGCACTGTCATCCCATCCCCCGCGACGATGTTCCAGCGCCGCTCGAGCGCACCGAACACGGCGTTCTCGGCGACGATCCGGATGTCGGCCAGCAGCGCGTTCTCCAGGCCGGCCGCCACGGCCCAGCCGTTGACGGCCGCGATCACGGGCTTGAACACGTCAGCGGTGCGCGTGTAGCCGCACTCGCCCGGCGACGTGTGGAGCTGCGTGCGGAAACCGTCCCAGTCGCCGAGCTCGATCTCCGCCGCGTCCTGCAGATCCCACCCCGCGCAAAACGCCTCACCGGTGCCTGTGATCACCAGGACGAACGCCTCGTCGTCGTCGCGGAATCGCTGCCAGGCGTCGTGGAGCTCCGCGTTCATCGCACGGTTCACCGCGTTGCGCTGCTCGGGCCGGTCGTAGGCGAGGGTCACCACGTGACCGTCCTGCTCGTACTTCAGGTTGTCGTAGGCCAAGGCCGCTCCCGGGTCGCTTGGGAACAGCCTCTCAGGTCGTGGCCGGCGTCTCGGCGGGCGGGGCGTCCTCGCGCCACGCCATGCCGGCCTCCTCCTGAGCGAGAGCCGAGCGGCAGGCCAGGGCGATCACGCCCAACACGATCAGGGACAGCGGCGCCCCTGACTTCACGACCGTCGCCTCGTCGAAGCCCGGCTCCTGGATGATCCGGTAGGCGATGAGCAGCGCGGTGAGAGCCGCGGAGATCGCGGCAAGCGCACTGGGTGTGAGTGGAGGCTCGAACCGCCGGGCCGCGGCGCGGAGGTAGGCGGCGCCAACCGTGAGCACGATGGTCGCGAGGAGGCCGAAGAGGATCAGGCGGTCGATCGCGCCGTCGACCTGCCAGGCGTTCTGCTCGGCGTTCTCCGCGACGATCGGCGCCTCCTCGTCGATCTTCCGGTCGATCTCGCCACCCGTGGCGCCCTTCGGCTGCGCGAGCTTCTCCTGCCGACGGGCCTCCTCGCCGAGGTTGGTGCTGTACCAGTCGAGCGCCATCACGAACAGCAGGACGAGAGCGGCGATCATCGCCACGGCGTCCGCGCGCAGCAGCCGGTTGAAGGTCACGGTGAGGAGATGGTCTCGATCTCGGGCGGCGAGTCGATCGGCGCGCCCGTGGGGTCGGTCCACCTGCCCGGCTTGGACAGGCGCTCGTCACGCATCGCCACGAGCCCACCGGCGACCAGGCCGAACGTCGCCACCAGGCCGACCCACGCAAACGCCGCCCGCTCCGCCCCCGCCGCGTCGAGGTCGCCCGGCATGTTCAGCACGCGGATGAGCAGCGCTACCGACATCACGATGGCGACCAGCGTGATCAGCGCGTCGAGGGCGATCGTGACGGCCGGGCTTTGCTGGTAGGCCGTTACGACGAAGAGAACGATCCCACTGGACGCCAGTCCCGCAAGGAGTACGTCGGTGACCGCGTAGGCCTCGAACGCGCTCACGTCCGTGCCTGCGACCTCGTACCACGGCATGAACAAGGAGAGAAGCAGCACGAGCCCCGCCGTGCCGGCGATCCATTCGCCTGCTCTAAGCCGTCGCAGATCCATCGTGCGAGAGCCTAGCCGCGCGGACCGTGTTGGAGAGCAGCATGGCGCGCGTCATGGGGCCAACACCGCCCGGCACCGGCGTCAGCGCACCCGCCACCTGCCTCACGGACTCGAAGTCCACGTCGCCGACCAGGCCGGACTCGCCACGATTGGTGCCGACATCGATCACGATCGCTCCCTCGCGAACCATGTCGCCCGTCACGAGGCCCGGCGAGCCCACCGCGGCCACCAGCACGTCCGCCTCGCGGCAGACCGCCGCCAGGTCGCGCGTGCGCGAGTGGCAGTGGGTGACGGTGGCGTTGGCCGCCAGCAGCAGCTGGGCGACCGGCTTGCCGACGAGGATCGAGCGGCCGATCACCACCGCGTGCGCACCCTCCAGCTCCGCCCCGGCCTCGTCGAGCAGCTCCATCACACCCGCCGGGGTGCAGGGCACGAGACCCTCCCGATCCTGAAACAGGAGGCCGGCATTGGCGGGTGTGAGCCCGTCCACGTCCTTGAGCGGGTCGATCGCGCTGATCAGGGGGTCCTGATCGAGGCCCTCCGGAAGCGGTAGCTGCAGAAGGATCCCGTTCACCCGCGGGTCTGCATTCAGCGACTCGATCAGCTCGGCCAGCTCGTGCTGCGACGCGTCCGCCCCGAGTTGGTTGTGAAACGACTCGATGCCCACCTTGGCGCAGTCCTCGCGCTTCATGCGGACGTAGGTCGCCGATGCCGGGTCGTCGCCCACGAGAATCGTCGCCAACCCCGGCGGCGCCGGCAGCTCGGCGACCTCCGCGGCGACCCGTTCGCGCACCCGGGCCGCGACGGCGTTGCCGTCGATCAGCCGCGCCTCAGCCACGCTTCTTGAGCGGCGCGTAGTCGGCCATCAGCTTGCGCTCGGAGCCGTCGGAGGCGAACCGCACCACCACCAGGCCGCCGGGCTCCACCCCCACCACCACGCCGTCCCCGAACTTGACGTGGGTCACGTCGTCGCCCAGCGCGAACGTCGCGGCCGGGCCGGGCTGGATCCGCTGAGGAGGCGGTGCGGGCGTGGTGCTCCCCCACGAGCCCGCGACCTCGCGCGCCGAGGGCTGCTCGGCGGCGTCGGTGAGCTCAGACGGGATCTCGCCCAGGAACCGGCTCGGCACGTTCCACTCGCGGCCGCCGTACATGGCGCGCGTGCGCGCATGGGTCATGTACAGCTCGCGCCGTGCGCGAGTCACCCCGACGTAACAGAGGCGCCGCTCCTCCTCGATGTCCCCGGCCTCGATCGAGCGCGAGTGCGGGAACACGCCGTCCTCCATGCCGAGCATGAAGACGATGTCGTACTCCAAGCCCTTGGCGTTGTGCAGCGTCATCAGCGTGACCACGCCGTCGTCGTCGCTTAGGCCATCCTGCTCGGAGAACAGCGCGACCTGCTGAAGGAACTCCTCGACCGAGGGCTCATCCGCGCTGGAGTCGTACTCCCGCGCGACGCTCACCAGCTCCTCGAGGTTCTCCAGCCGCCCCTCGGACTCGATCGTGCGCTCGGCACGCAGGGCGTCGGTGTAGCCGGAGTCCGCGAGCGTCTGCTCGAGCAGGTCGCCCACCGAGGACTCCTCGGCGGCGTCGCGCAGCTTCTCCATCGTGTCCATGAAGCGGCCGACCGCCTTCACCGCCGCGGCGCCCAGGCCCGGGATGTCCTCGGGTGTGAGCGCGACGTCGAAGATCGGCTCGCCCATCGTGTTCGCGTGGGCCACGATTCGCGCCTGCGAGGTGTCGCCTATCCCCCGCCGCGGCGAGTTCACCACGCGGCCGAAGGCCACCACGTCGTGCGGGTTGACCAGCAGGGTGAGGTAGCCGAGCGCGTCCTTGACCTCGGCGCGCTCGTAGAAGCGGGTGCCGCCGATCACCTGGTAGCCGACGCCGTACCGGACCAGCGTGTCCTCGAGTACCCGGCTCTGGGCGTTCGCGCGGTAGAAGACCGCGACGTCGTTCCGCGAGCCGCCGCCGTCCACGTGGCGCTCGATCTCGCCGGCGACGAAGCGCGCCTCGGCGTGCTCGTCCTCGAGCTCCCTCAGGTGCACGGACTCGCCCTGGCCCTGATCGGTCCAGAGGTGCTTTGGCTTCTGGCTGCGGTTGTTCGCGATGAGCGCGTTCGCCGCGTCGAGCACCGTCTGGGTGGAGCGGTAGTTCTGCTCGAGCTTGACCACGGTGGCGTCGGGGAAGTCATTCTCGAACTCGAGCACGTTCCTGATGTCCGCCCCGCGGAAGGCGTAAATCGAGTTGTGTGTGACCAGGCCGTTCGCGATGAAGTTGTGGGTGCGCTCCACATTCAGGTCGTGGACGGCCGTGGCGGCGCTCAGACGTTCGACCCGCTCCACCACGTCGTACGCCGCGTCGTCCCCGAGCATCGCCATGCCAGGCGCGACCGCCTCGGCTTGGCACTGAGGGAGGGCGACCGAGGTGGTTGTGGCCACGCTGTGGTGGATGTTGGGGGATATAGCCCCAAGATCCGTCACAGCCCCGGCGAAGTGGGCGTGTTCCGGCGTGCTGACCAGTCGGCGGCCGGCCCGGGTGACGACCTCGACCAGCTCGGATGCCCGGGACGCGAACGCGTCGGTGACGCCCGCGGCGACGAAGCCGTCGTCCCACGACAGCACCTCATCCCCCTCCTTCACCAGCTCAATCGGCCTCTGGCTGCCGTCACCCATCGTGACCAGCGTGCCGGCCACCAGACACTGTGCGTCGTCGCCGACCACCGCCAGGTTGCGGTGACCGTCGGCGAGCAGCCGCAGCCACCGGTACTGCGCGTGGTTGGTGTCCTGGTACTCGTCCACCAGCACGTGGCGGAAGGACCCGCGGTAGCGGTTGAGCACCTCGGGGAAGAGCTCGAACAGGTTCACGCAGCGGAACAGGAGGTCGTCGAAGTCCATCGCGTTCATCTCATGGATCCGCTGCTCGTAGAGGCCGTAGACCTCCGCGGCGGTCTGCTCGAAGTAGGAGCCAACCTTGATCCGGTAGGCCTCGGCGTCCAGCAGCTGGTTCTTGGCGTCGGAGATCTGGCGCTTGACCCCGCGCGGGGGGAAGCGCTTGGGGTCCACGCCCAGCTCCTCGATGCAGCGTTTGACCAGCCGGACCGAGTCGGCGTCGTCGTAGATCGTGAAGCCGCGGGTGTATCCGAGCCGCTCGGCGTCGGAGCGCAGCATGCGCGCGCAGGAGGAGTGGAAGGTCATCACCCACATCGCCTTGGCGCGAGCACCGACGAGCTCCATCACGCGCTCGCGCATCTCGCCGGCGGCCTTGTTGGTGAAGGTGATCGCGAGGATCTCAGACGGATGCGCTTGCTCGGTGCCCACGAGATAGGCGATCCGGCGGGTGAGCGCGCGCGTCTTGCCGGAGCCCGCTCCGGCAAGGATGAGCAGGGGGCCCTCCCCGTGCGTGACCGCCTCCCGCTGAGGCTCGTTCAGCCCTTCGAGCAGCGATTCGGTGGTGGCTGCGGCGCTCACCGCCTCCACGATAGAGCGCGTCTGGGACGCTCCCTGAAATGAGGCCCACCCACCTCTGCGACGAAGTCCGCGAACACTGCGCCCGGGTCGCGGCCGATGCCAGGTCGGTGACGATCGACCTCGGTGCGGTCGATTCGATCGACGCGGGCCCGGCCCCCGAGCTTGACCCCGAGCGCCACTACCTCGAGGGCTCACAGGAGGATGTGGCGACCTACCTGCTCACGCTCGACTCGATCAATTTCGGCTCAGGATGGTTCCCCACTCTGCGCAAGCGGCCCGGGTGCTCGGGCTACTTCACGGTGGCGTGGGCATTGGCAGACCTCTTTCGCTCCGGTCGTGGCTGGACCGCCGGCGAGCTGCGGTCATTGAAAGGCGGTGACGTGGCCGCGGTGCTCGGCCAGGAGCCGTCGCATGAGCTGATGGCCCTGTACGCCGAGGCGCTGCGGGATTTCGGAAGGTTTCTCGGCGACCGCTCCGCGCTCGACGTGGTGGCGGCCGCGGAGGGCTTCGCCGAACGTCTGGCGGAACAGCTCGCGGCCGGCATGCCCTTCTTCGACGACCGCGGCTTCTACAAGCGCGCACAGATCGCGGCAAGCGACCTTGCGCTGGCGGGCGTCGCCGAGTTCGGCGACCTCGACCGGCTCACGATCTTCGCCGACAACCTGGTGCCCCACGTGCTGCGCATGGACGGCGTGCTCGTCTACGACCCAGAGCTAGCGGCCCGCATCGACGCCGGCGAGTTGCTGGAACCCGGGCGTGAGGAGCGTGAGATCCGCGCCTGCGCGCTGAACGCCTGTGAGTCGATCGCCGCCGAACTCGGCGTCGCGCCGCGCATCCTCGACATGTGGCTGTGGAACCGGGGGCAGGAGGCGCGCTACAAGGCGGTGCCGCGCCACCGGACGCGGACGGTCTTCTACTAGACGTAGAAGATCTGGCCGGGCGAGTAGCCCTCGAACGTCGGCCGCGGGAGCTTCGGCGCCTTCTTGCGCCGCTTCAGCGTCACGTTGTAGGGCACCTGACACGCCGAGAACGCGGCCGTGAGCTTCAGGCGCGCCCGCTTCGCGCTCAGCACCTTGATCGTGCCGACCACGCTCGTGTTGATGCTGCCCCCGCTGAACTTGGAGGTCTTGCCGACCTTCAGGCGCTGGTTGCCCTCCGCGTCGTTGAAGTTGAACCACCACGTCGCGTTGCGGGCCGGGCAGAGGAGGTCGCCACCGATGGCGTAGGCGGCACTGCGGGTGGTGCTGACCCAGAATCCAGGCTTGCCCGACCTGTAGCTCGTGGCGAAGACGCCGCCCTTGAGCTTGCAGCCCTTCGTCTCCTTGTAGGCCCTGCACTTCGGCTTCTTGGCGTCCGCGGCAGGCGCCAGCGCGAGTACGAGCAGAAACGCGAGCGCTACGAGGGCGGAGCGGCGAGCCACGCCTCCACGCTAGGTGCGATCGCCGTTTTTCGCAAACGCCTAGCCCGAGGCCGGGTCGTTGCCGCCGCCGCGGCGCAGGGGACGCACCTCGGCGCCCTCGGGCCGCTTGCCCGTGAGCTCGGCCACCATGCCCTCCAGCTCGCCCAGGCGGGTGGCCAAGCCCTTGAGGGCATCGGCCACGGGGTCGGGCAGATGGGCCCAGTCGGCGTCGGGGCCCTCGGGGCGCTCCCCGGCCACTCGCACCGGATGCCCGGGGTTGCCGACCACGGTGGAATCCGCGGGCACGTCGTGGATCACCACGGAGTTCGCGCCGATCTTCGCGCGGTCGCCCACGTCGATCGGCCCGAGCAGCTTGGCGCCGGAGCCCACCACCACGTCGTGCCCCACGGTCGGATGGCGCTTGCCGCGCTGGAAGCCCGTCCCCCCGAGGGTCACGCCCTGGTAGAGCGTCACGTTGTCGCCGATCTGCGCGGTTTCGCCGATCACGACGCCGCTGCCGTGGTCGATGAAGGGGCCCTCGCCTATCCGGGCCGCGGGATGGATCTCCACGCCGGTGGTCACGCGCGTGGCGTTCGCCAGCAGTCGCGGGGCAAGCGGCACGCCGACCTCGTGCAGCGCGTGCGCCACACGGTGCGCCAACAGCGCCTGGACGCCGCCGTAGGTGAGCAGGATCTCGAAGCGGCCCACGTCGCGCGCGGCCGGGTCGCGCTCGAGCGCCGCGGTGAGGTCCGCGCGCAGCTCGCGCGCCACACGGGTGAATGTTCCGAGGCCGTACATCGTCAGGCGGGGGCGAAGAAGGGAGTGCTCACGTAGCGCTCGCCGGAGTCGGGCATGATCACGGCGATCCGCTTGCCGCGCATCTCGGGGCGCGAGCCCACGTCGATCGCGCCGCGAAGCGCGGCGCCGCAGGAGATCCCCACCAGGACCCCCTCCGTCCGGGCACAGTCGCGCGCGGTCTGGATGGCGTGCTCGTCACTCACCTGGAGGATCTCGTCCACCACGTCGGGGTTGAACACGGGAGGAATGAAGCCGGCTCCGATCCCCTGGATCTTGTGTGGCCCGGGCTTGCCGCCGGAGAGCACGGGCGAGCTGGCGGGCTCGACGGCCACCACGAGCAGGTCGGGGTTGAGCTCCTTCAGCCGCTCGCCGGCTCCCGTCACCGTGCCGCCGGTGCCCACGCCGCACACCAGCGCGTCGACCTTTCCATCGGTGTCGCGCCAGATCTCCTCCGCGGTCGTCCGGCGGTGGATCTCGGGGTTCGCGGGGTTGGAGAACTGGTCGGGGATGAAGGCGTCGCCGACGCTGTCGGCGATGCGCCGCGCCGCCTCCACCGCCTCGTTCATCCCGCCCATCGACTCGGTGATCTCGACCCTGGCGCCGTACAGCCTCAGGAGACCCTCACGCTCCCGGCTCATGCCCTGCGGCATGGCGAGCACGAGCTCATACCCACGCGCCGCGCACACGAAGGCGAGCGCGATGCCGGTGTTTCCCGAGGTGGCCTCGACCACGGTGGTGCGCCCGGGCTCGATGCGACCCTCGGACTCGGCGGCGTCGATCATCGCAACGCCGATCCGGTCCTTCACGCTGCCGCCCGGGTTGTACGCCTCCAGCTTGGCCAGCAGCTCGGCGCCGCAGTCGGGCGCGACGCGAGTGAGCTCCACCATGGGGGTTCCACCCACGATCTCGGAGAGATTGGCCGCAATCGCGCGCCCTACGGGGCTCACGTTCATGCGCTCACCGTAGCGGCGAGCCGGGCGCGAGCGACCTCATACGCCGCCTCCAGCGGCGTGACCTCGTCGGACTCTGCGCGGTCCAGCACGGTGCCCATCGTCTCCCGGATGCCTGCAACGCGGCGCCTGGCGAGCGCCGGGTCGTAGCGGTCGAGCTCCACGGAGATGTTGATCAGGCCGCCCGCGCTCGCGATGAAGTCGGGCGCGAACAGGATCCCGTGCGCCGCCAGGTCCTCGGCCAGGCCATCGTGCGCCAGCTGGTTGTTCGCGGACCCGCACACCACCTGGCAGCGCAGGCGCTCGGACACCACCTGATCAATCGCGCCGCCCAGCGCGCAGGGGGCGACGATGTCGACCTCGGCGAGCAGCGCGGTGCTCGGCGCCGCCCACTTCGCGCCCAGCGACTTCGCGAGCTCGCGCCGGGACTCGTCGATGTCGGACACGATGAGCTTCGCGCCGGCGCGCGCCAGGCGCTTGGCCAGGCGCGAGCCCACCCGGCCGACGCCCACCACCGCCACGCTGCGCCCCTTGAGGTCGGCGCTGCCGAAGCGGCGCTCGCAGCAGGCGCGCATCGCCGCCTCCACGCCTTGCGCCGTGAAGGGGCTCGGGTCGCCGCTGCCGCCCTTCGAGCGCGCGAGCCCTGTCACGTGCTTGGTGCCCTCGGCGAGCACGGCCATGTCGCGAGCGCTGGTGCCCACGTCCTCGGCCGTCACGTAGCGGCCGTCGAGGGTGTTCACCGTGTCCGCGAAGTCGAGCAGCGCCGCCCGGCGGCGCTTGCCGCTCGGCGGCCTGCCGGGCTCGGTGGCGATCACACCCTTGCCTCCACCGAGCGGCACCCCCGCCGCGGCGGCCTTGAAGGTCATGGCGCGGGAGAGCCTGAGAGCATCCCGCGCCCCGTCGGCGGAGCTCTGGTAGCGCCACATCCGGCAGCCGCCGAGCGCGGGGCCGAGGGCCGTCGAGTGCACCGCGACGACCGTGTAGAGGCCCGAGCGTCGCCCACGGCGGATGACCAGCTCCTCGTGGTCGAGGCTCACCAGTGGTGTCGTCGCGCCGTCGGGCACGACAGCGAATCTAAAGGTTGGCCAAGTCGCGGCGAACTGCGGCCTCGGCCGCGTTCACCCGGCGAATCGCCACCGCATAGGCGCCGCGGTCACCGGTCCTCGCCGCGCGAGCCAGTGCAGAGTGTGCGGCCGCGGCGGAGCGCAGGCGCGCGGCCAACCCTGCCGGGTCGAGCCCCGACGCCGGAGCGATCGCGCCGATGGCCCCGGCGCTACGGCGGTACTCGCGCGCCAGAGAGGCCGCGGCCTCCGCCTGCCCGCGCCGGGTCCGCGCCGCCGACAGGCGAGCACGGCCGGCCACCAATCCACGGTCCACGCGCCGCAGCTCGGCGTTGATGTCCTGCGCTGTGGCGGCTGCCGGACGGACGGGCTCGGCAGGCGCCGGTGCCCGCGCGGGCTCGGCCTCGCCGTCGCTCCCGAGCACGTATCCCCCGGCGGCCAGCGTGACCACACCGACGAGCGCGACACCCAAACCGGTCAGTCGGCGCAGGCGCCCCGACTTGCGGACCCGCGGCTCCTCGATGGGGGTCGGACCAGCGAACCGCTGCTTGCGCACGGGGGCGATGCTGAGCGCGTCGGATGCTGCTTTGACCATCTCCAGCGCCGTCGGGTAGCGCTCCGCGGGGTCTTTCGCCATGGCGATCTCGAACACTCGGTCGAGCTCGGGGTCCAGGCCCGGATCGCGCTCCGACGGCCGCGGAGGCGCGGCGTGCGCGTGTGCCTCCACGACCTTCACCACATGGCCCTCGAACGGCGGGGCGCCGGTGAGGCAGTCGAACATCAGCGAGGCGAGCGAATAGACGTTGCTCGCCCGGACGAGCGGCTCCCCGCGCGCGGCCTCAGGGGAAATGTGGGCGGGATACGGGTGCTGCCACGGCGCGAGGTCGGCTGTGAACGGGACCCAGAGCCCGAGATCGCCGAGCTGCACGCCGCGTGCGGGATCGAGCAGGATGCTCCCCACCCCCAGCTCGCGCGTGAGGATCCCCGCGTCCGCCGCGAAGTCGACCGCGTCCGCGACCTCGCCCATGACCTCGAGCATCTCCCCGGGCGTGAGCGGCCCGGCCTTCAGGCGGTAGCCCAGGCTGGGCATGTCCTGCGCGCCCATGGCCAGCACGAGGCGGCCCTCCCAGACGCCGGCGCCGTGAATCTCGAGCAGATGGGGATGCTCCAGCGCTGCCCGGCGCTCGACGGCGCGCATGAAGCGGCGCGTCAAACGACGGTTCGCCTCGATCTCGTACAGCCGAACGGACGCTTTCTCGCCCGTCTCCACGCGCACGGCGTCGTAGAGCGTCGGGAAGCCGGGGCGATCCAGGATCACCTGGTGCAGGCGGCAACCACCCACGAGCGTCGGCTGGAGCGTGCGTGTGTCGGTGAGGAGGCCCATCAGCCGGAGTCGTCGAAGCCGTCGGGAGTTTGGGCGGGGGTTGGAGCGGGTCGAGGGGCCGGGGCCGGCCGCGGAGCGGGTGCCTGCACCGGGGCCGGCGCGGGCGCGACGTAGGGCTCGGGCTCAGGCACCGGCTCTAGAACCGGGGCGGGGACCGGGGCCGCGACCGGCTTCGAAGCCCGCTTCGGCCGCTTGCGACGTGGCGCGCGGGCGAGCGGTGGCAGCGCCCGGGGTGTGCTGAGCTCGCCGATCGCGGGCGCCTTCGCAGCCCGCGGCGCGGGGGGCTCGGGCTCGGACTGACCGGCGCGGCCGACGCCGAAGGATGCGCCGAAGAGAATCAGGGCCGGAAGCACGGATACGGCCACTCTACGGGTAGCGATCACGGACATGGGCTCGGACTCCTCGCGCCGTCGGCCAGGCACCGATCCCGCCTCGACGGCGCCTTGCGGCGGCGCACCCCGAACCGGGTGTACTTGCCGATCGAGCCGGGCCGGCTCACGAACACCTGGAGCACCACGCCTGGCCTGAGGCGGCGCTCGAACGACCGGAGGCGCACCACGCGCTTGGCCGTCACACGCGTGGCCAGGCGCCGACGCGGACACCTCGGGCCGTTGCAGCGCACGATGACCGACACCCCCGGGGGAGCCTGCACCGTGAACCGCTGAACCCTCGTCCCGGTGCGCGTGAGGCGCCCGACGATCCGCACCACCGGGAAGGGACTCAGAGGGACGACCGCGGCGACCAGTGGCGCCGCGACGGTGATGGTGCGGCTCGTGACCGCGACGGCGCCACGGGAGTCGCGCACCCTCAGCCGAACGGTGCGGGTGCCGGCCGGGAAGGCGCGGGCCACCCCACCGCCGCTGGCGTCGTCGAACCGCCCGTCGTTGTCCACGTCCCACTCCTGGGCGACCAGCGGGCCGTCGGGGTCGAAGGAAACCGAAACGAAGTCGACGGTCTGCCCCGCCTTCGGCGATGCGGGGAAGTGGCGGAAGGAGGCGACGGGTGTGGCGTTGGGGGGCGGGGACACCGTCACGGTCCTTTGAGCGGTGCGGACGTTGCTCTCACCATCGACCACCTGCATGCGCACGGTCTTGGACCCGGCCGTTGCGAACTCCCGCGTCACGCTCTCGCCCTCGGCGTCGTCGTAGTCCCCATCGCCGTCGAGATCCCATGCAAAGGACGGTGAGCCCCCCACGTCGTCGTCCTGAACCGCCTCAGTGAACCGCACCAGCGTGCCCGTCTGGGGCGCGCTCGGCGTGAACGTGAAGTTGACAACCGTGGGTGGCGCCGCGCCGGCTGGCGCAACAATCCCGATGAAACCGACCAGCGCTACAAATAAAACTGCGAGCTTCAAACCCGAACCCCTGCCTTGAGTAGACGGGTGAAGGGCAGATGGTAGCGCCGCAGGCCGGGCTGGGGGCCACCTAGATGTAGTACATCGGCTGGGCTCCCGGCCCGCGCCTCGCGCTCCACCACATCGGCGATCGTGGTCGAGCGCAGCACGCCCTTCACGGCCTCGCTGGCATCGACCCACACCGGGCCCGGCATCGGTGGCCTCGGCGCCGAGCTCGCCCTCGAGCAGCTCCACGATCTCGAGCACGGTTACCTCGGCTGGCGGCCGGGCGAACAGGTAGCCGCCCTTCACCCCCTCTGGCTGATGCAGCACGCCGGCGCGCCGCAGCGTCGCGAACAGGCCCTCGAGGAACTGCACCGGGATGTCGCGAGCGCGTGCGAGCTCGCCTATCGGCACCGGCTGCTCCGAACCGCGGCGGGCCAGCTCGGCGAGCGCGTGGACGGCGTACGGAGACTTGGAGGTGATCGCGAGCACCGGGGCGAGTCTAGGTTATGCCCATGAGGGAGATGCGCAGCGCCGTGGCGCTCTGGGGGCCGCCGATCGCCCTGATGGTGCTCATTTTCGTGCTCTCCTCGCTGCCGAGCGACGACCTCGATCGGGCCTTCGCTCCAGCTGCTGCTGCGCAAGGTCTGTTCACTTCACCGAATACGCGCTGCTGGCCGCGCTGTGGTGGCGCGCGCTGCGCACACGGGTCGAGCGACCCGCACGGCGCTCATGGCGGCGCTAGCGCTCGCCGCTCGCGTACGCGGTGACCGACGAGATCCATCAGACCTTCGTCGACACCCGCGTGGGCACCCCCGTCGACGTGCTGATCGACCTCGCGGGCGCCGCCACCGCGATAGCGCTGATCGCGCGCCGGCGCAGGCGGGTGCCAGCATGACCTCGGCGCTCCGGCGGCTGCCGATCGAGTCGGCCCGGCCGATGGTCGTGTTCGCGCTCGTCCGGGTGGTGATGGCGAGCACGGCGCTGGTCCTCGTCCTGCGTGCTCGAGCTTCCCCTACGAGGGGCGCATGGCTGCCGTGATCGCCGGCGTGGCGGTGCCCTGGAGCCTGCTACAACGTGCTGGCTGGCGCGGCGGGCGCCGGAGCGCGCGATGAACCCGCTGATCGCGGCGGGCGACATCGTGGTGCTCGCTGCGATCGAGGCCGTCGCGCCGGAGCTCTACGGCGTCGTCCGGTTCGCGGCGCTGTTCTTCCTCGCCGTGCACGCCCACTTCCAGGGCGAACGCGTGGGGCTGATGGTCGGCGTCTTCGCCGTGGTCCTGCTGGGGGCGCCGACCGCGTTCTTCAACGACGACCTGCCGGTTGAGGGCGACCTGCGGATCTTCTACGAGGCGGCGTTCGTCGCGGCCGCGCTGGGCACGGTCATCCTCGTGGGGCGGTTCCGCACCGAGGAGTCGGCGTCGCGCCTGCGCGCCCGCGAGATCAGCCGCCGCACCCTGCGGGCTGAGAACGAGCATCCGGCGACGCCTGTCCGAGTCGCTGCACGATGGCCCCGTGCAGGAGCTGATCAGCCTGGACATGATGCTCGTGGCCGCCAGGCACGCGGCCGAGCAGGGCGACGGCAAGCGGCGCCTCGACCTGATCGACGAGGCGAGCGCGGTAGCGGTCCGAAGCGTGAACCAGCTGCGCGACGAGATGCTCGACCTCGGGCCCTACGCCTACGAGGAGTTCTCGTTCTCCTCCGCGGTCGAGCGCTGCTTCGAGGCTGTGGCAGCGGCGCTACGACCTCGCGGTCACGCTCGACGCCAAGGAGATGGACCTGCCCTCCGATGTCGAGGGCGAGCTGTTCCGCATCACCCAGGAGGCCGTGGCAAACGCCGCGCGCCACGGCACGGCCGACCGGGTGACGGTGTGCCTCGAGCCGGCCGACGGGCTCGTTCCGCCTGCGGGTGACCGACGACGGCCGCGGGTTTCGCGGTGTCGACCCGTTGGCTGCGTCACAGCCTGGGCACATCGGGCTCGCGACGATGCGCGAGCGCACGGAGATGCTCGGTGGCGAGCTGTCGATCGACAGCTCCGAGGACGGGGACGACCGTGACGGTTACGGCGCCGCTGCCGCGACGGACGTCGCGGCGGCGGGGGCGCTGACGGCGAGACACGCACGGGGATCCCGTTGAGGTGAGCCATGCCGGCCAGCGCCTCGAGGTCCTCGGGGGCGCCGCTGGCGAGCAGGTTCACGTTCACGCCGGCGTTGGCGTTGGCGAGCTGCCAGCCGCCGCCGTGGCCCCAGCCGTGCGGCAGCGCCACCGCGCCCGGCGTCATCTCGTCGGTGACCGCCACCGGCACCTCGACCGCGCCCGACTTCGACTCGAGCCGTCGCGGTGCCGCCGTCCTCGAGCCCGTGTGCCGCGGCGTCGTCGGGGTGGATCCGCAGCGCCTGGACGCGGTCGCCGCGCATCAGCAGCGGCGCGTTGTGCATCCACGAGTTGTGTGAGCGCAGCTCGCGCAGGCCGATCAGCCGCAGGGGGAACTCACCGCGGTCGGCGGCCGGCCTCGCGTCCCAGCCGCTCGAACTCGGCGACGATCGCCGCGGGCGCCAGCTCGATGCGCTTCGACGCGGTGCGCAGGCGCTTGCGCAGCACGGCCGGTTTCCACATGGTCGGACAGCACGACGCCGTGCGGGTGGCGGCGCAGGAGCTTCGCGACGCTGAGCCCGGAGCGGCGCAGCCCGAACCAGTCGCCCCGCGGGCCGGTGCGCAGCAGGAGGTCCAGGAGCCGGCGCGGCGACAGGCGCAGAGCCCGGCTTGGCCAGCGCCCGCAGCGCCGGCACGCTGTAGGGCGCCTTGCCGATGCGGCGCGCGATCGCGTCGATGATCTCCCACTCCTCACGAGCCTCGCCCGGCGGTTCGGCTCACGGCCTCGGTGGCCTGCACGAACGGCGTGGTGAAGAACGGCATCAGCGCCAACGGCACGTCGTCGCGCTCGTACATCGTGGTGGTGGGCAGCACGTAGTCGGCGTGGCGGTTGGTCTCGTTCACGTAGAAGTCGAGCGACACCATCAGGTCGAGCTCGCCGAGAGCCGCCTCTAGCGCGTCGCCGTCGGGCACCGACAGCACCGGGTTGCCGGCGGACACGAACAGCGCCCGGAGCTGGCGCTCGCCCGGCGTGGTGATCTCCAGCGGCAGCAGCGACGCCGGCAGCTCGCCCAGCACGTCGGGGAAGTCGCCGAACCGGGCGCGGTCCTTCCCGTAGGTGCGAGCCCGATCCGGTCGCCGATGTCGTCGAGCGGCATCGGCGGGTCGCCGAAGACGCTGCCGCCGGGGCGATCGACGTTGCCCGTGACCGCGTTCAGGGCGTCGAGCAGGAACGCGACGAGCGTGCCGAAGCGCCCGAGGCAGGAGCCCGTGCGCCCGTAGGCGGCGGCGGACTCCGAGCCCGCGAAGTCGCGCGCCAACTCGCGCACGCGCTCCGGTGCGATGCCCGTCCTGTCCTCGGTGGCCTCGGGCGGGTGGGCGGCGGCGAAGCGCCGGAGCTCACTCCAGCCGTCGGTGTTCGCGTCCAGGAAGCCCTCGTCCGCCAGGCCCTCGTCGAAGATCGTGTGGATCATCGAGAGCAGCAGCCAGGCGTCGCCGTCGGGGCGGATCGGCTGGTGCTCGAACTGCTTGGCGGTCTCCGACCGGCGCGGATCCACGCACACGACCCGGCCACCACGCTCCTCGATCGCCAGCAGGCGCTCGCGCACGCGCGGCGCGCTCAGCACCGAGCCGTGCGAGACCAGCGGGTTGGCGCCCACCATGAACAGGAAGTCGGTGCGCTCGATGTCGGGGATCGGGATCACCAGCGGCGTGCCGTAGATGAGCGCGCTGGCGGCGAAGCGGTTGTTCACGTCCTGCGAGCCGGCGCCGTAAGCGTGCGGCGAGCCGATGCAGTCGAGGAAGCCCTTGCGCCACAGCGCGTGGGAGTAGCTGAAGGCGCCGGGATTGCCCATGTACCAGCCGACGGCGCCGGCGCCGCGCTCGTCCAGAATGCGGCCGAGACGGTCGCCGATGTCGTCCAGCGCCTCGTCCCACGACACGCGCTCGAACTCGCCCGCCGCGTTGCGCTTCAGCGGATGGGTGACCCGGTCGGGATCGTTCTGGACCTCGGCCATCGCGATGCCCTTCGGGCACGCGTAGCCCTTGCGAGAGCGGAGTCTGTCGAGTCCGGCCGCAGCTTGACGAGCTTGCCGTCCTCGACCGTGGCGACCATGCCACAGAGCGGCTCGCAGATCCGGCAGAAGGTGACGCGCTCCTCTACTGCCACGAGGAGCATCCTACGCACAACAGATGGCGAACTCCGCGACTTGCACGGTGGCGGTCTCGCAAGCCGCGGGATCGCGTTACGGAATCCGAATTAAATCCAGCCCTTGTCGGTCGCGATGCAGAACGGCCTGCGCGCGGTCGTTCGCGCCGAGCTTCGCGTAGGTGTTGTGCAGGTGGGTGCGCACCGTGCTCGTGGACAGCTCGAGCTCGTGGGCGATCTGCTTGTAGACCTTGCCCTCGGCGAGCTTCTTGAGCACGTCGACCTCACGGTTGGACAGCGGGCACGGATCCACATGGCGCTTCGCGGAACCGTTGCCCTGCGGCAGCTCGTACATCATCGAGCGCAGCATCTCGGGGGTCAGCTCCAGCGCCTTGGCGGCGTGGAGCAGCGCCTTCGGGTCGACGGACTCGCTGTGGCCGTAGTGGGCGAGCATGTCCGCCAGCCGCACCATGGCGGCGCCGTCCTCGGCGTCCTCGGAGTGATGGCGCTCGATGGCGGTCGCAAGTGTGTTCGGCAGGCCCCAGCGGCGGGCGAGCACGCCGCCCACGAGCGCGTGATCGACACCCAGCTCGCGGCGCTCGCGGTGAACGCGCTCCTCGGGGGTCTTGGCCTGGCCGTGAATCTGGGCGGGGTACGCCGGGTAGGCGTGCACCAGCACGAGCTTGCCGATGTCGTGCAGGAGGGCGGACGTGAGCAGCTCGTCGCGCTTGGGATAGTCGAGCTCGCGGGAGAGGCGGTCCGCGGCCGACTGCGTGGCCACGGCGTGGAGACGGAACTGCTCGGGCGCGGAGTCCCAGCCGGGGATGCGCTCGAAGAAGTCGAAGACCCTGATGCGGCGCGCCATCTGCTCGACGCCCTCGGGCGTGAGCAGCTCCACCGCCTCGGGCACCGTGGCGACCTTGCCCTTGCGCTTGCCGGCCATCCGGTTGGCCATGCGCAGCACCGTGACGAGCATGGCGACATCGGACTCGACCGCCGCGACGACATCGCCCACCGACGTGCGGTCCTCGCGGACGAGGCGAAGCACTCGGTTGCGTGACTCGGCTAGGGCCGGGAATGCCTCGAGCGCATCGAACGCGGCCGTGAGCCTGCGTCCGTGGCCCTCGTTCTGGCGGCCAAAGTTGCCTGCGGCGGAGGCTGGGTGTCTGTGAAATGACGGCTGGCATGGGCTTCCCGCCGTGTTATCGGCGGTCACCAGCACTATCGGCACCGTGGGGGGAATGTTGAGTGCCGTCAGGACGCGCCCTGGAGGCGCTCCAGCGCGGAATCGACGCGCGTCCAGAGTCTCGTCGCGGCCGAGGGCGACCGCGGACTCGAAGATGCCCGGTGAGATCGTCGAGCCGCTGATGGCGACGCGCAGCGGCTGGAAGACGTCGCGGGGCTTGGCGCCCGTGGCGTCGACCACGCCACGCAGCGCAGCCTCCACCGCCTCGAGCTCGAACGGCTCGACCTCGGCGAGCGCCGCGCGCACCGCCGCCAGGTTCTCCGGCGCGCCGTCACGCTCCATCACCTTCCGCCACGCCTTCTCGTCGTAGGGCTGGCGTTCCACCAGGAACGCGGCGAGCGGCCAGAAGTCGGCCAGCGTCTGCATCTTCTCCTGCGCGACCTCCGCCGCGGGCTGCAATCCCTCGCGGCCCGTGAGCTCCTCGAGCCGGCGCGCCAGCTCCGCGGGCTCCATCTCGCGCAGGTAGCGCCCGTTCATCCAGCGCAGCTTCTGCTCGTCGAACACCGCGGGCGATTTGCGACACACGCGCGAGCGAGAAGCTCTCGATCAGCTCCTCGGTGGTGATGAAGGTGGTGGCCTCGTCGAGCCCCCAGCCCAGCAGCGCGATGTAGTTGCGCACCGCCTCCGGGAGGTAGCCGGCCTCGCGCAGCTCCTGAACCGACGCCGCGCCGTGGCGCTTGGAGAGCTTCTTGCCGTCGGGCCCGTGTAGCAGCGGCAGGTGGGCGTACACGGGCGGCTCGGCGCCCATCGCCTTCAGCACCATCACCTGCCGCGGGGTGTTCGACAGGTGGTCCTCGCCGCGCACCACATGGGTGATGCCCATGTCGAGGTCGTCGACGGCCACGGCGAGGTTGTAGAGAGCGCTGCCGTCCGAGCGGGCGATCACGAAGTCGTCGATCGCCGAGTGCGGGAAGGTGACCTCGCCGCGGATCTCGTCGGTCACCACCGTCTCGCCGTCGTCGGGTACCCGCAGGCGCACCGCGCCCTCGTCCTCGTAGGCGTGCCCGTCGGCGAGCATGGCGTCGATCGCCTCGCGGTGGCGGTCCGCCCGCTCCGCCTGGGAGATCGGCCCCTCGTCCCAGTCCAGGCCGAGCCAGCCCAGGGCGTCGAGGATCTGCTCCACGTTCTCGGGGGTGGAGCGCTCGCGGTCGGTGTCCTCGATCCTCAGCACCAGCTCGCCACCCTGCTTCGCCAGCAGCCAGTTGAAGAGGGCCGTGCGCGCGCCGCCGATGTGCAGCATCCCCGTCGGGGACGGGGCGAAGCGGACGCGGACCATGCCGCGTAACTTATGCCCCAATGGCCCGTTGGAGAGGCATGAGGCCTCTCTCGATAGTTTCGCTTGCCCTTTTCACCGCACTCCTGGCGGCCGGTCCCGCGCGCGCCGACACGGATTGCCAACTCAACGGCAACGTGCTCGAGATCGACTACACGGACGGGCCCACTTTCAACGGCGGCCAGGCGACGCTCAAGCGGGGTGGCGCGGGCAACGAGCAGATCATGGTCGTCCAGGGCAACACCACGGTCTGCACGACCGCGAGGGCGAACGTGCAGGTCGATCGACTGGGACGACGTCTCCACCGACAACCCGAACGAGTTCTTCATCGACTTCTCCGCGGGACCGTTCCTCAAGTCGGGTGTCCTCGGCGACAACGAGATCCCGATCGACATCGCCGCGGGGACCCAGAACGACCTGCTCCTGCTCAGCGGTAGGCAGAGCGCGGACAACTTCAGCTACGGCACCGAGGGCATCAACCTGAATGCAGGCGAGACCGCCGGGGACGTGATCGACGAGGACCTCACCTTCTCGGGCGTCGAGTTTCACACCGTGAACGGCTGGGACGGCGACGACGTGATCTCGGCTGCGGGCGGCAAGGGGAACGGCGCGATCTTTCCGACGACCCTTGCCCTCAACGGACAAAGCGGCAACGACACGATCACCGGTGGGGGCGCCGGGGATGACCTCTCGGCCGAGAGCAGCTTCGACGTCCTGGGCGCCGACATCCTCAACGGCGGCGCAGGCAACGACGATCTCTTCTCGGCGGGCGGGAACGATCAGTTCGACCCGGGACCCGGAACGACGGACGATCTCTTCTTCAGTTCCGCCGCCGCCGGCCTGACGCTCGATCTCAGCATCACCGGATCGCAGCAGACCGGCATCGGGACGATGACGCTCGGCGCCGGGATCGAACGGGTCTTCGGGTCCAACCATGCCGACGTCCTGCTGGGGACGACCGCCGCCGACCACCTATTCGGGCAGGCCGGGAACGACGTGCTCGCCGGCCTAGGCGGCGCGGACGAGTTGGACGGGAACGACGACGATGACCTGATCCTCCCCCGCGACGGGGAGGCGGACAGCGTGGAATGCGGAAACGGCGCCGACTCGGTGGCCGTCGAGCTCGTGACGCCCGACCCCGACACGATCAACGTCGACTGCGAGACCAGGACGAAGCTCGACACCTCCGTGGCCGGCGGGCCCACCGGACGGATCGCCGCTCGCTCGTCGCGGCTCACGTTCGCGTCCAACGAGAAAGGCGTGACCTTCGAGTGCTCGCTCGACGGCAAGCCGTTCATCGCCTGCCCCGCCACTTTCACAACGCCGGTGCTCGCCGACGGCTCGCACACCGTGGCCGTGCGCTCCCGCGACCGGCTCGGATTCGCCGATGCCACCGCGGCCTCGCGCACGTGGGTGGTTGACGGAACCGGCCCGCTCCTCACCGGGCTCGTCGCCAGCCGCAAGACCTTCCGTCTCGGTAAGGGCACGACTCCCCTCGCCGCGGCGAAGAAGCGCAAGGCCAAGCGGGGCACGCGGATCTCGTTCAAGTCCTCCGAGGCGGGCACGGCGCGAATCGTGGTCACCCCGCTCGTCAAGGGCCGCAAGGTTGGCAAGCGATGCCTGAAGGCCACGCGCAAGAGGCGCAAGCGCAAGAGCTGCACCAGGCTCGGCCGGCCCACCACGCTCAGCCGCGCGGTGAAGGCGGGCGCGAACACCATCCCGTTCACCGGCCGTCTGGGCGGCAAGTCGCTGAAGCCCGGGCGCTACCGGATCGAGGTGTCGCTCACGGACTCGCTCGGCAACCGCTCGCCGGCCCAGCGCCTCACGATTCGCGTCGTCAAGTAGAACTCCGCAGGTGCTGATCGGCGCCCACGTGTCCACCTCCGGCGGCCTGGTGAACGCCCACGAGCGCGGCGTGGAGATCGGAGCCGCCGCGATTCAGATCTGGGGCCAGTCGCCACGCATGTGGAAGCCCACGTCATGGAAGGACGCCGACGTGGACCAGTTCTTGGAGCGGATGGACGACGGGCCGATCGAGGCCGTGGTGATCCACGCGATCTACCTCATCAACTGCGCCTCGAAGGACAAGGAGATCCGGCGCAAGTCGATCGACTCGCTCATCCACTCCCTGCGAACGGGCGACCGCATCGGAGCGGCAGGAGTGGTGCTGCACCCAGGGTCCACCGTGGGGGAGCCGCAGGACGAGGCGCTGAAGCGCGTCGGCGAGGCGCTGCGCCAGGCGCTGGAGGAGTCCGGCGAGTGCCCGCTCCTGCTCGAGGACACCGCGGGCGCCGGCAACACGCTTGGCCGCACGTTCGAGGAGCTCGGCGAGCTGATCGAGCTCGCCGGTGGTCACAAGCGCCTGGGGCTGTGCCTCGACTCCTGCCATCTCCTCGCCAGCGGGTTCGACGTGCGCACGGCGGACGGGCTGGCCGAGGTGATCGACGACTGCGAGCGCATCGCCGGCAAGGGCCGGCTGCGCTGCCTGCACGTGAACGACTCCCAGATGCCGCTGGGCTCCAACCGCGACCGCCACGCCCCGCTCGGCGAGGGCGAGCTTGGGAGGAAAGGCTGCGCGGCGTTCCTGTCAGAGCCGCGGTTCGAGGGCCTGCCCACACTCTTCGAGGGCCCCGGCATCGACGGCAAGGCCCCCACCGGGAAGGACATGAAGCGAGCGCGGCAGCTGAGGAAGGCGGGCCTGAAGGCCCGCGGCTAGAGCCCGGTGCGGAGGTCGAAGAACTCCGGGTTCACGCAGTCGAAGGCATCGCCGTAGCCGTCGTAGGCGCGCTCCACCGAGCTGCGGCACTGGGGCAGCGGGAGGCCCGTCATCTTCACCCCGCCGAAGCCGTGTCGCGTGCGCTGGGCCGCCTCGAAGGACTCCACGTCGATCTCGGCTCGGAAGACCTTGTTCATGCAGCCCATGTAGCGCCGCCCGGTCTCCTCGTCGTCGAACAGGTAGAGGAACGCGCAGCCCGACTCGATGCACCCCGCCGGGTGGACGACCCTGTCGCAGAAGGAGCAGCACTGGCGGCACTCGTGCAGCTCGGTGACGTTCGCAGCGGCGCTTTCCACAGTGGTCAGCGTAGCCGCAGCGAGACGCTTCTGCTTCTCGAGCCGAAGCGCTTGTCGGCGAGGTTGGCGCGGAACCGGTAGGAGATGCCGCGACGCACCTTCACGGTGAAGTCGACGCGGCCCTGACCGCGGTCCTTGCCGCGCCTGATGGAGGTGACCTTGCCGAACTTGCAGCGCTTGCACTTGCGGCGCTGCACCCTCAGGGTCACCGCCCTGGCGCCGAGGAGCGTGGGCCGGAACGTCACGCGCAGCGTCACCTTGCGCCCGCGCGTACGGAGTCTCTTGAGGGTCACGCGCTTGCTGCGATCGCAGGCGTCACCGAGGTCGTCCCCGTCCCAGTCGGTCTGGGAGCTGTTGGCCGCAGCCGGGCAGTTGTCCTCCTCGGCGCGCGCGGCCATCGCGGTCCGCGTCGTTGGCGCGGTCGTCGGGGAAGCGGTCGCACGCGTCACCGAGGCGGTCGCCGTCCGCGTCCTCCTGGCCGGGGTTCTGAGCCGCCACGACAGTTGTCCTCGGCGTCGGGCCGGGTGTCGAAGTCGCGGTCGATCAGCACCGCCACCGTGTAGTTGCCCTGGCCCTGGAAGGCACGCACGTCGAGGAAGTACAGGCCGGTGCTCGTGGGACGGTGGGCGAGATCCTCGTTGGAGCCGGCGGTCTCGGCCTGATCGACCACGGCGCCTGACTGGTTCAGCGAGCTGGTCCCGGGACGCAGGAGCCGCAGATCGAAGTCGCCGCTGGCGCCGCGCAGCCTGATCACCACGCCCTGCCCCGCCGTAAGCCCGATGCGCAGCACGTCGTCGTTGTCGCGGCCGAACTGCAGGAAGCCGGTGCGTGAGCCCGGGAACGGCGAGCGGGACAGCGGACCCGGGGAGGTCGTCGAGCCGTTCTGTGTCCAGCAGGCCACGCTGGATCAGCAGCCCGCGGACGGCGGCCTGCTCGGGATGGCCGTCGTACGCGGCCACGAGCGCCAGCGCGCCGGAGTGGAGGTCGGACTGAGGCGTGAGGCTGTCGTGGGACTCGAGCACCTTGCGGTCCGCGACGTCGTCGGCGATCCCGAGCTGCGTGCGGATGTCCCACAGCGCGCCCGACCACGCCTCGCCGCCGCAGTAGATGAACTCACCGGGGTCCGAGCAGCCCTGGCCGGCCTGGGCCTGCGCGAAGGTGATGTTGCGGTCCACGCGACGCAGACAGGGCGGGTCGTCGACCAGCTCGATGAACGAGTAGTCCCACTCGGCGATACAGGCGTCGTAGCCGTCGCGCTGCGCGAACTCGGTCGCGATGGCCGCGGCCAGGTAGTCGCTGAACCCCTCCCCCATCGCGCCGCCCTGCGGCGTCTCGCCGAACCCCGGCACCTGGTTGTCCTGGATCGCGTGGCCGTACTCGTGCACGATCACCTCGCCGTCCTCCGCGTCGTCGACTCCCCCCTCCCCGAACACGATCGAGTCCGTGTCCGGCAGGTAGAACGAGTTGTCCTCGGCGATGAAGTTCACGTCCACACGCGTGCGGCGGTTGTTCGCGTTGAGCACCCCGACGCCCTGGAGGTAGTCCTGGACCCGATCGATGTGGAAGTACGCCATGCCCGCCTCGAACTCGTCGTGGGCGCGGGTCGTGGGGATCCTGTTCGGCGGATCGTCGGGGTCGACCACGGTCGTGAAGTCGCCGTCGAGGCTGCAGGCCAGGTTGTCGAAGAGGTAGACCTCGACGTAGTCGCCGATCAGGCATTCCCCGGCGAACTCAGGGCCGAGGCGGGGCAGGCTCTTGGTCTCGTAGAGCGGGTCGAACTCGGGCCCGGCGAGGTCATCGGCGTCCGCCAGCAGCCCGCGCGGGCCCGGTTGGGCGACCAGGGCGTTGGTGTCGAACACCAGCGCCTCCTGCGGAGCGTGGCGGGCCAGATCGCGGGTGCGGACCACCTTCGCGCTGCGCGCGTCCACCAGCACCTCGAGCAGCCGCAGCGGGCGTGCTCGTCCGGAACACGACGCGCCACACCACCCGAGCGCCTCCCTTCGCCGGGAGGATCGCCTTGGCCGCGGTTATCCGACGGGCGCCTCTCCCCCCGACCGCCACCCGGATCGCACGCGCGCGCGAGACGGTGGCCCGGGCCGGCTTGCCCAGGCGCTGCGAGCCGTCAACCAGCAGGTCGCCGCGTGTGCCCGGGGCGTCGGTCACCACCGTGTCGCTGCCCAGCACCCGCAGGCCGCCGACCACCTGGCGATAGCGCGTGACCCGGCGGGCGCCCGAGCGCTTCCTCACGACCTCGCGCAGCTGCGAGTCCGGCGCCTGCGCGGCATCGATGCCGACCGGCGCACCGCGGACCACCCGTGGCGCCGCCGACGCGGCCGCCGCAGGCAGCGTGGCCACGATCAGCACGATCGGGATGACGACGCGGCGCAACGGCTACTCGCGCGGCTTCGCTGCCTGGGCGCCCCCGGACCTTGCGCTAACGGAGGCGCTGACGCTGGAGGCGTTCGCGCAAATGACCTCGATGACAGAACACCTCGCCCGCCAGCAGGCCGGTTCGCGTACGTGGCTCCCCACGCGTTAGGCACCGCCGCGTCGTCGGCGTAGAAGTAGTCGGCCACGATCGGACGTCGGGAACCATCGTCCTCGGCGGCATTGATCGGCGTAGGCATCGCCGCCGACGGGCACCAGCCCTGCTGGGCATCGGGAAGAAGGTCGCGCCGGAGTCGTTCGCCACAGGCGCCGTGCCCGTGCGGTACGTCACCTGCCCGAAGCCGTCGCGCCCAGCTCGGCCGGACGCACCCGGCAGGCCCTGCGGGCCACGGGGCAGTTGCCCGCTCCTGAAGTCCCTGCGCAGCAGTGACCCGTTGCGCACGTCGGTGGACGTGATCGAGCTATTCCTGATCTGCTTGCCGGTGATCAGCCTTGCGGCCGTCGCGCTTCCCGCCCCGGCGATGAAGAGGGCCACGAAGGCCACCATCATCGACGGCGAGGGGCGCCACCTCTGAAGTCGCCCCACACTTTCTCCTTCCATGGTTTCCGCCGCTGAAGAGTGGCAGGCCCGGCACGGTTTGCACAGGGCCGGTCAATATCTGTCCAGCGGAGGTTTAGCGGGCGAGGGGGCGAGCTAGGCGGCCATCACCGACGCCCCCGGCAGCGCGGACAGCTCCGCCCTGCAGGCACGATCGGCCGAGACCCGGTATTCCGGGCCGAGAAGCAGGCTGCGCCGGCCCACCGTGAGCATGAGCTCGTACTCGCCGGGGAAGCCCTTCACCACTTCCTTGAGCTCCTCGAGGAAGCTCTCCGGGACGTCGGCCTGCACGTCCAGCGACAGCCGCTTGACCGTCGGCTCGGCAAGCGCGGCCTCCTGGGCGGCCAGCTACCTCCTCGGCGGTGGGCTCGAACGGGGTGACCTCCTGGGCGATCAGCTTCACCTCGCCCGCCTCCTTGTGGTCCACCCGGCCGCGGACGATCACCACGGCGTCGGTGTCCACCTTCTCCGCGTTGGCGGCGTAGGCCGAGTTGAAGACGAGCATCTCCACGGTGCCCTCGAGGTCGTCGAGCGTGGCGAACATCATCGGGTCGCCCTTGCGCGTGCGGATGCGCTTGCACTCGGTGACCATTCCGCCGACGGTGACCCACTCGCCGTCCTTTCGCTCGCGCAGCTCGCGCAGCGAGCAGTCCACGTTCGCCCGCAGCGCCGCGCGAACCTCCTTGAGCGGGTGGCTGGAGAGGAACAGCCCCAGGGTCTCCTTCTCCCAGGTGTTGAGCTGAGAGCGCTCGTCCTCCAACCGCGGCACCGGGAGCTCGCGGGCCCCGGAGGCCTGCGCCCCGCCGGGCGCAGGCTCCTCGAGGTCGAAGATGGAGGACTGGCCGAGCAGAGCGTCCTGCTGGGTCTTCTGCCCCGCGCCCTGCGCCTGCTCGAGCACCGACAGCATCCCCGTGCGCGTGGCGCCGGTGGAGTCCAGCGCGCCGCACTTCACGAGCGCCTCGATCGCCTTCTTGTTCACGGTGCGGCAGTCCACGCGGCAGCAGAAGTCCCAGATCGAGCCGAAGCGGCCGCCCTCGTCGCGTGCCGCGCAGATGGCCTCCACCGCCGCGAAGCCCACGTTCTTCACCGCGTCGAGCCCAAAGCGGATGTTGCCGCCGCTGACCACGAAGTCGTGGCCCGACTCGTTCACGTCGGGCGGCAGCACCTCGATACCCATCTCCTCGCAGCAGGAGACGAAGAACGGCACCTTGTCCTTGGTCGACATCACCGAGGAGATGAGCGCCGCCATGTACTCCGCCGGGTGGTTGGCCTTCAGCCAGGCGGTGCGGTAGCCGATCAGTCCGTAACAGGCCGCGTGCGAGCGGTTGAACGAGTAGTCAGCGGCGGCCTCGTTGACCGACCACAGCTCGTTGATCACCGGCTCAGCCGTCCCGGTGGCCCGTGCGCCCTCGAAGAAGCGCTCCTTCAGCGCGGCCATCGCCTCGCGGTTCTTCTTGCCGATCGCCTTTCGCAGGTCGTCCGCCTCGGCACCCGAGAAGCCGGCGATCTCCTTGGCGATCTGCATCGACTGCTCCTGGTAGAGGATCACGCCGTAGGTGGACTCGGTGATCGGGCGCAGGCGCTCGTCGATGTACGCGATCGGCGTCGGGGTTGCGCTTGTTGCGCGCGTAGGTATCGATATGGCGCATCGCCCCCGGGCGGTAAAGAGCGACCAGGGCGACGAGGTCCTCGAACTCCGTCGGCTTGACCTTGCGCAATGCGTCGCGCATGCCGTCGGACTCGAACTGGAACACGCCGACCGACTTGCCCTGGGCCATCATCTCGTAGGTCGTCGCGTCGTCCATCGGCAGCTCGGTCATGTCGATCCGCTCGCCGGTGGAGCGCTCGAGGATGTCCAGGCAGTCCTCGATCACGTCGAGGTTGCGCAGGCCGAGGAAGTCCATCTTCAGCAGGCCGATCTCCTCGATCGGCTTCATCGAGTACTGCGTGACGGTGCGGTAGGCCCGCTCGCCGTCGACCGCCGCGCCCTTGTCCTCGGCGAGCTGCAACGGAACGATGTCCGTGAGCGGGCGGTCGGCGATGACCACCGCCGCGGCGTGGATGGAGGCGTTGCGGACGATGCCCTCCAGGCCCATCGCGGTGTCGATCACCTGCCGCGCCTCGGGCTCGGTGTCGTACGCGCGCTTGAGCTCGGGCTCCTCCTTGAGGTACTTCTCGAAGGAGAGCGAGCGCCCCATGATCGGCTCGGGGATCAGCTTGGCCAGCCGGTCGCCCGGTGCCGTAGTCGAACCCGAGCACGCGGGCGGCGTCACGGGTGGCGGCGCGCGGGAGCATGCGGCCGAACGTGACGATCTGCGCGACCGACTCCGGCCGTACTTGTCGGCCACGTAGCGCATCACCCGGTCGCGGCCCTTCACCGAGAAGTCGATGTCGATGTCCGGCATGGACACGCGCTCGGGGTTGAGGAAGCGCTCGAAGAGCAGGTCGTAGGCGATCGGGTCGACCTCGGTGATGTCGAGCGCGTAGGAGACGATCGAGCCCGCCGCCGAGCCGCGCCCCGGGCCCACCGGCGATGCCGTTGTCCTTGGCGTACTTCACGAAGTCCCAGACGATCAGGAAGTACGCGTCGAAGCCCATCCGGCCGATCACCTCGAGCTCCATCTCCATCCGCTCGATCGGCCTCGGCGGGCGCCGGGTCGCCGTAGCGGCGGCGCAGGCCCTCCTCGGCGAGCCGGCGCAGGTAGGCGCCCTCGGTCTCGCCGTCCGGGCGTCTGGTAGCTCGGGATGAGCATCTTGCCCAGCTCGATCTCGACCGTGGCAGCGCTCGGCGATCTCCAGCGTGGTGGGGATCGCCTCCGGCCACTCGGCGAAGGCGGCCTGCCATCTCCCCGGAGTCCTTCAAATAGAACTCGTTGGTGTCGAAGCTGATCTTCGGCGCCGACGAGCTGCGACTTGGTCTGCACGCACAGCAGCGCCGCGTGGTTGTCGTAGTCCTCGCGGCCCAGGTAGTGCACGTCCGCGGTGCCCACCACCGGCCGGCCCACCTCGCGGGCGATCTGCACGATGCCCTCGTTGGCCTTGTCCTGCGCCGCGATCCCGTTCTTCTGGACCTCGAAGTAGACGTTCTCCGGCCCGAACACCTGCATCAGCTCGTCGGCGTGGGCGCGGGCCTCGGCGGGGTTGTCGTCCACCAGGCGCTGGCAGAAGCGCGACTGCAGACAGCCGGTGAGCGCCAGCACGCCGGCGGAGTGGCGCGAGAGCAGCTCCATGTCCACGTTGGCCTTGCCGCGGCGATAGCCCTCTAGGAAGCCGGCGCTGGTGAGCTTGACGAGGTTGCGAAAGCCCTCGTCGCTGGCCGCGAGCAGGGTGAGGTGGTTGCGCTCGTAGCGAACCGCGTCGGAGGTGCGGTCGTCGACGAAGTAGGCCTCGAAGCCCATGATCGGCTTGATCCCGTGCTTCTTGCAGGCCTTGTAGTGCTCGACCGCGCCGTTCATCACCCCGTGGTCGGTGAGCCCCAGCGCCGGCTGTCCGTGGGCGGCCGCACGCTCGGCCAGAGCGTCGATCCGGCAGGCGCCGTCGAGCAGGGAGTACTCGGAATGGACGTGGAGATGGGCGGCGGACACGCGGCCGTCGAATATAGGGTCGGGACCGGACCTCTCCGGGGGCCCGTTCCCGCAATTACGGGTAGATCGTGCGCAGCCGCGAGGCCTCTGCCACGCGCTCGATCGCCACCGACTGGGCGGCGGTGCGCCAGTCCACGTCGTAGCGGTCGCGCGCCTCCACCACGCGGGCGAACGCCTCCTGGAGCTGGAGTCGCAGGCGGGCCACGATCTCCTCGCCGCTCCAGGAGTACTTCTGCTGGTCCTGCACCCACTCGAAGTAGCTCACGGTGACGCCGCCGGCGTTGGCCAGCACGTCGGGGATCACGTCGATCCCGCGCCGGCGAGGATCTGGTCGGCCTCGGGCGTGGTGGGGCCGTTGGCCGCCTCCAGCACCAGCCTGCAGTCCAGGCGCTCCGCGTTCTCGGCGGTGATCTGGCTCTCCAGCGCCGCCGGCACCAGCACGTCGCAGGGCGTCTCCAGCACATCCATCCGCCCCACGCTCTCGGCGCCGGGGAATCCGCGCAGGAAGTCGTGCTCGGCCGATCCAGGTGAACACGGCGTCGAGGTCGAGCCCGTCGGGGTCGACCACTCCGCAGGTCACGTCGGACACGGCCGACGATGGTGGCGCCCCTGGCCGCCAGCTCGCGCGCCACCACCGCGCCCACGTTGCCGAACCCCTGGACCGCCACCCTCAGGCCCGTCGACTTCTCGTCCCGTGCCGCGCAGCACGTCCTCGAGCACGAACACCACACCCAGGCCGGTCGCGATGTCGCGCCCCTCGGTGCCGCCCAGCACCATCGGCTTGCCGGTCACGATCTCGGGGACGGGATGGCCCACCTGCTGGGAGTAGGTGTCCATGAACCACGCCATCTCGCGCTCGCCGGTGGCCATGTCGGGCGCCGGCGATGTCGCTATCGGGCCCGATGATCGGGAAGATCTCCGACGCGTAGCGCCGGGTCATGCGCTCCAGCTCGTCCTCCGAGAGGCGGTTGGGATCGCAGCGCACCCCTCCCTTGGCGCCGCCGAACGGCAGGCCCATCAGCGCGCACTTGAAGGTCATCCACATGGCCAGGGCGGCGCACTCGCCGAGCGACACGCCTGGCGAGTAGCGCATGCCGCCCTTCATCGGGCCCATGGTGAGCGTGTGCTGCACGCGGTAGCCGGTGAAGCTCTCCACCTCGCCGTCGTCGCGGCGCACGGGGAAGTTCACCACCAGCGCGCGCCGCGGCTCCAGCAGGCGGGCGCGCACGTCGCGGCTCGATGCGCAGCAGGTCGGCGGCGCGCGTGAACTGGTCGACGGCTACCCGGTACAGCTCCGAGCGCCACTCGCCGCCGGGTGCCACAAGGTAGGGCTCGGCCTCGAGCACCTCATCCCAGCCGCCCGCGCCGCGCCGCTCATCGGCCATCTAGGGATTATCGCCATAGAATCCGCCCCCTGGAGCCTCTGCAACCGATCGTGTCAGTGGCCGCCCGCGCGTGATCGTCATCGCCAAGCAGGTCGGGCGCCTGGCCAACCGCGTGGTGCTGTTCGCGCACTTCATCGCGACCGCCGCGGAACACGACCTCCGGGTCGCCAACCCGGCCCTGGAGAACTACGCGCGCTACTTCCCGGCCACCTCACGGACGCTGGTGCCACGCTGGCCCGCGGGGCGAGCGGCGCTTCCCTGGCCGCCTCCGGCGCGAAACCTCAGCTATGCGATGGCCCGGGTGACGGGCGAGGCGCTCTCGCAGGCGCAGCGGCGCGGCCTCGACGCCCCGCTCATCCGCATCCAGCTCGATGGCGAGCTCGATCTCGACTCGACCGAGTTCCTGGAGAAGGCGCGCGGCCACCGCTCACTGTTCGTGCTGGGTTGGCGCTTCCGCAACCACGAGGCCATCCGCCGCCACGCCGCTCTCCTGCGGGACTACTTCACGCCCCATCCGCGCCGGCTGGAACGCGCGGTCGCGGCGGTGCGCCCCGCCCAGGACCGCGGACGCCTCGTCGCGGGAATCCATATCCGGCGGGGGGACTATGCGACCTTCGATGACGGGCGCCGCTTCTTCGGTTACTCGGACTACCGGCGGGTGATGCTGGAGGTGAAGGCGGCGCACCCGGGTCGCGACGTGGCCTTCCTCGTCTGCTCCGACGAGCCGGTACCGGACGACGCGTTCGCGGGGCTCGAGCGGCTCGCGGCGCCCGGCACCGAGATCGAGGACCTCTACGCACTGGCCTCGTGCGACCTGATCGTGGGTCCGGTGAGCACCTACAACCGCTGGGCCTCGTTCTGGGGCGAGGTCCCGCTGTTCACCATGACGGAGGCCTCCAGCCCCTTCGAGCCCGCAGGGGCCGAAGTCGCGTACGACCTGGCCCCGCGGCGGCTCGCACGCCCGTGACGCCGGCGCCGCAACGGTGCGTCGTGAGCCTGGCGACCGACCATCGCCGCTTCCCGGAAGCGCTGGCGCGGCTGCGGGAGAGCGTCGGGCGCCACGCCCCCGGCGTGCTGCTGTTGGCATGGGAGCACGGCGAGTTCCCGCCGGGATCGCCCGACCACGAGGACGTGCCGTTCGCCTTCAAGCCGTTCGCGCTCGCCGAGGCCCGCAGCCGCGGCTTCGACTCCCTGCTGTGGATGGACGCCGCGTGCGTGGCGGTGCGGTCCCTGGAGCCCATCTTCGACCGCATCGAGAGCCACGGCCACGTGCTGTTTCGCAACGGCAAGTGGCGGGTCGGCGAGTGGGCCGCACCGCACGCGCTGACCGCGCTCGGGCTGACCCGCGACGAGGCCATGGGGATGCCCGAGCTGAACGCGGCCGCCGTCGGCCTGCGGGCGGAGCAGCCATTCCTCGACCAGTGGCTGGAGGAGGCGCGCCGCGGCACGGCCTTCAGGGGCGACAAGTCCGAGCACCGCCACGACCAGTCGGTGGCCGGGGTGCTCGCTGCGCGGCTCGGAATGCAGTCCAGCCCGCGCGGCCTGGCGCACCTGCGCCCGGGCAGGCGCGTGCTGCGACGCGGCATGCGGATCGCGATCGCGCGCGACCTCCGGCGTGACGAGATCTCGTCAGCGGCCCGGGTCGAGCGTGTGTGCAGGCTCGCGCCGCTGTTGCGGTTCTAGGAGTCGTCGTCGGAGCGCGCGGCCAGGAGGCCGACCACCAGCACCAGCGCCACGACGCCGGCCGCCCCGAGCTTCGCCCGGTTCTGGGCCATCTTCTTCTTGGCCACGCGCGACCCGATCTGCCAGACGATCCAGCCGAGGAGCGTGTAGCTCTTGGAGTTCATGAGTCCTTCCTTTCCCGATTGCGCAACGCGTAAGCCATCCGAGTCTGCAGGCTCCAGAGCTCGATGAAGCCCGGGCTGGCCTGCTGGCTGAACAGGCCGCCGGACTCGCCGAAGCCGGCCAGCGCCTGGTCGTAGAGGGCGTTCGGTGAGCTGCGCGCGACCGCTCGTGCCGAGCCCTTGTAGAGCCGGATCGTGATCTCGCCCGTGACCTGCTCGTTCACCGACTCCATGTAGGCGTCGAGGTCCTCGCGCAGCGGCTCCTGCCAGAGCCCGGCGTAGACGAGGAACGCCCACTTGCGGTCCAGCATGTGCTTGAACTCGTTCTGATGGATCGTGCAGACCAGCTTCTCGAGCTCTGAGTGGGCGGTGAGGAGGATCTCGGCGGCCGGCACCTCGTACAGGTCGCGCACCTTCAGCCCGACGATCCGGTCCTCGATGTGGTCGAGGATCCCCACGCCGTGGCGGCGCCCGGCGGCCGCGCAGCGATCGATCAGCTCCACGAGCCCGAGCTTCTCGCCGTCGAGCGAGACGGGGACGCCGCGCTCGAAGCCCGACCACGAGGTCCTGGTGCTCGTCGGGAGCGTCGTGAGGGTCGGTCACCAGCTCGAACACGTCGTCGTGCGGCGGCTCGGAGAGGTCCTCGATCGGCCCGCCCTCCGACGACCGGCCCCAGATGTTGTCGTCGATCGAATACGGCGTGGCCTCGCTGCCGCCCTTCACGGGGATGCCGTGCTCGCGCGCGTAGGCGATCTCCTCGTCGCGGCCCATCTTCCAGTTGCGCACGGGCGCGACGATCTTCAGGTCGGGCCCCAGGGCGAGCACCGTGGCGTCGATGCGCACCTGGTCGTTGCCCTTGCCGGTGCAGCCGTGGGCGATGGCGTCGCAGCCGTGCTCGCGCGCCTTCTCGACGGCGAGCTTGGCGATCAGCGGCCGGCCCAGCGCGGTGAACAGCGGATAGCCGCCGCCGTAGCGGGCGTTCGCCTTGATGGCCGGCAGCACGTAGTCGCGGGCGAACTCCTCGCGCGCGTCGATCACCTCGCAGGCCAGCGCGCCCAGGTCCAGTCGCCTTGCCCTTGATCACCTCGAAGTCCTCGTCGGGCTGGCCGAGGTTCACGCACAGGGCCACCACCTCGGCCTCGTACTCGTCCTGGATCCACTTGAGCATCACGCTCGTGTCGAGGCCACCGCTGTAGAGCAGCAGCACGCGGCCCACGTCGCCGGGCGCGGCCTCGTATGCGCCTCTGGACTCATTGGTGCGGTCGTAGCTCATGGGCGGCGGAACCTAGCGCAGGGCGGCCTGGGCCCCAGGCTCAAGTCGGCCCATGACCGCGACGATCCATGTCACAGTGACTCGTTCAATGGGCTCGCGCCGTTGGCTGACCGTGCTTGCAGGCACCACGCTGCTGGCATCCCTTTTCGCTGCGCCGACCGGCGCGGCGGTGAAGCGCGCGGACCAGCTGCGCCGCGCGCCGGCGCCTAAGTTCGTGCCGGAGAGGTAATCGTGCGGTTCACCAAGGGCACGTCCGCCCCCGAGCGAGGCGCAGCGCGAAGCCGGGCAGACGTGGAGTTCGATCGATCGATAGGGATCTCGCAGGCGCAGGTCGTGCAGGTGACGGGCTCCGTGCGCGCGGCCGTGGAGCGCCTCGAGCGACAGCCCGACGTGCTCACGGCTCAACCCAACTACCTCTATCGGGCGCTGGCGGCCCCGCCGGACGACACTCGCTTCGGAGAGCTCTGGGGATTGCACAACGTGGGCCAGCCCATCCCGCCCGTAAGCGGCCCGCTGGGCGAGGAGGGACTTGACGCAAGCGCCCTCGACGCCTGGGACACCACCCGCGGCGCCGGTGCGGTCATCGCCGTGCTCGACACGGGCGTCGACAAGTTCCAGCCCGACCTACTGCCCAACCGCTGGACCAACGACGACCCGGCCGGTGGTGGCGACGACGACGCCAACGGGAAGGTCGACGACACCTTCGGCTGGGACTTCGCGGCCAACGACAACGACCCCGACGACTTCGACTTCCACGGAACCCACGTGCGCGGCCGGCACCGCCGCCGCGGTTGACGGGAACACAAGCGGCGTGGCCGGGGTCTGACCGACGCACAGATCATGGCCGTGCGGGTGCTGGACGGGAACGGCTCCGGCACGAGCGAGCACATCGGTAACGGCATCACCTATGCGGCGCAGGAGGGCGCCGACGTGATCAACCTGAGCCTGGGTGGCGAGGGCGCCACGGACGGGTTCATGTCGGCCGGTGTGAACGCAGCGAACGCCGCGGACGCCGTGGTCGTGGCGGTGGCCGGGAACGACGCCACCAACAACGACACGGGTCCCCACCGTGCCCGGCAACCTGCCGCAGCCCAACCTGATCTGCGTTGCCTCGTTCGCGAACACCGGCGCGTTGTCGAGCTTCTCGAACTTCGGCCCGTCGAAGGTGGACGTCGGCGCGCCGGGCAGCCGTGTGCTGAGCGCGAAGACCGACTACGACAACCTGCTCCACCAACCCCAGCTTCACCACGAGCGGCGCCACCTGGACGACCTCGGGCGCGCCGGCGTGGGCGAGGACCACAAGCTTCTTCAACTCGACGCCGGCGTCGGCCACCGACAGCTCGCTCGGCGACTACCCCAACAACGCGAACGGAAGCCTTCACAGCCAGGCCGTGAGCTTCACCGGACTGAGCGGCTGCCGCCTCGACGCCCGGGCTCGGTTCGACCTGGAGACGGACGCCGACTTCCTCGACGTCTACGGCGGGAGCGGCGCCGTGGACATCCGCCCTTCGACGACCGTGGGCTGACCGGGCTCGAGCTGTGGGTTCGTATCGCTCGAGAATTCGCTCGAAGCGTTTGACGGCGACAGCGCCGTGAGCGCCAGATTCCAAATCCTGTCCGATGAAAGCAACACCGACGACGGCGCCTACATCGACGATGTGATGCTCGGCTGTCGCCCCGCCAGCGCCGCCACCGAGGACGAGGACTACCACTACTTCAGCGGCACCTCGATGGCGACGCCGCACGTGGCAGGCGTGGCAGCGCTCGTGGCCGCCGCCACCACGGCGAACGACACACGTATCGTGCAGGCGATCAACGACAGCGCCGTTCCCCTCGCCTCGCTCACCGGCAAGGTGGGCACCGGCGGCCGGGCGGACGCCAATGCCGCAATCGCACGCGCACAGCAGCTGATCAGCGCCAACGCTCCCGTCGACGCCGACTCCGATGGACGTGCCTACGCCTCGGACAACTGCCCCGGGGACCCGAACGCCAATCAGGCCGACAACGACAAGGACGGGACGGGCAACGTCTGCGACCTCAGCCCCGGCTCGCCGCCCGTGGTCACCAAGCCGCCCGCGGTGCCGACGCCGGTGTCGCCCACACCAACGCGGCCCCTCGCCAAGCCCGACCTCTCCGGGGCCAAGCGCTCGATCAAGGTTCGGCGGGGGTGCTTCAGGTACTCGCTACGGGCGACGGCCGGCACCGCGGGAGAAGCCGCGTTCCGCAGCATCGCCAAGGTGAAGGTCAGCGCCCGGCGCAAGGTGACCCTGGCACGCAAGTTGTTCAGGGTCCCGGGCGCGGGCAGGGTGACGCTCACCATCAAGCTCTCCCAGAAGAACCTGAAGATCCTGCGCCGGAACAAGCGGATCAAGCTGCGTGTGGCGGTGCGGCTCGAAACCGCCGCGGGCCTCACGTCGCGCGCGACACGGATACGACCCGATCAAGGATCTGGCGCCGGTGATCCGGGTGGCCGACCAGCCCAACGTGCTCATCATGAACCCGAAGTGGTCGTTCAAGAACGTGGGTGAGCTGGTGGCGTATGCCAAGGCCAACCCCGGCAAGCTCAGCGTCGGAACCTCCGGCGTGGGCGGTCCGCAGGACGTGGCAGCGCGCCGGTTCATGCGCATGACGGGGACCGACATGCTCAACGTCGCCTACAAGGGCGGGGCGCCGGCACTGGCCGATCTGATCGGTGGGCAGATCGACCTGATGTTCGAGACTTCGCCGACCGCAGTGCCCTACGCCAAGAGTGGAAAGCTGAGGGCGCTGGCGGTGACTGGCGACAAGCGCGTCTCGACCTTGCCAGAGGTGCCGACGGTGGCCGAATCCGGTGTGCCGGGCTACCGATCCATGGGCTGGATCGGCCTGGTGGCGCCGGCGGGAACCCCGGCTCCGATCATCGCCAAGCTCAACCAGCAGGTGCAGGCGCTGCTCAAGAGTGCCGACATGCAAAAGCAGATCACGGAAATCAGCCTCGAGGTGGTGGGTGGTTCGGCGCTCGACTTCACGAGCTTCGTGCGCAAGGAGTCGGACGACTATGCCAAGTTCGTCAAGGACTTCAACATCACGCCTCAATCAGCCCGGGACTCGCGGCTTTCTCATTCTGTTGGACATCGCCGTCGAAGCGCGTAGCATCCCAGCGGCATCTTTCAGTGAGGTCCTTTGCCGCCCCGCGCGAGGTCATGCTTCCGTCACGGTGCCCGCCTTGCCGCCGACCCGCAGATCATTTCACTGCCAGCGCACTTGAATGACGTTCCGCGGCTGCGTCAGTCAAGGCAGATGGCATCGGCCGCGTATGTCGAACCTGAGGAGATGACATGGTCACCTACGTTGGCTTGATGAGCTTTACCGACAAGGGTCTGCAATCGATCAAGGACACGACCAAACGCGCGGCCGCCGCCAAGGAGGCGGCGAAGAAGGCCGGCGTCAACATGCGGGAACTGCTCTGGACCATGGGAGAGTACGACCTTGTCTGCGTGCTGGAGGCAGAGGACGAGCAGGCACTGGCGGCGTTCAGCCTCGCTACGGCCATGCAGGGCAATGTGCGTTCACATTCGCTTCGCGCGTATTCGAGCAGCGAGATGGACGGGATCCTGGCCAAGCTTCCGTAGGTGTGTGCCGATAGTGGGCCGGGCGCAAGTCCCGGGCCAGTTCCCCGAAGCCGCCCACCGAGGCGGCTTTTTGCTTGTGGCGGGTGAAAGCGGGGAACTCGAGCCCCGCCTGCATTGCCTAAGACGTATGCGTGGTTCTCCAAGGTTCGACCACCGAACCTTCTTGCCCCGACTGGCAACGGCCGGGGTTTCTTTTGTGAGAGCGAGACGCCCATCCCTTGGCGCTGTGTCGCCGCCGCGTCGGGCTGACTGCCGGCATCAAGGACTCGATGGTGCCCTCGACAGGAATCGAACCTGTATCTGAGTCTTAGGAGGACCCCGTTCTATCCATTGAACTACAAGGACGAAAGCGGTTGCGACTTTACCAGTTCAGTCGTACTTGACCGTGTAGATCAGGTCGATCCCGCTCTGCTGGCCGGCCTGGCCGCGCAGGGTGAGGCGGCGGGTCAGGTCGTAGAAGATGAACAGCGAGCCGAGGGTGCCCGAGAGGCTGCGCTCGTAGGTGAGGTAGAAGTCCTTGGAGAGGCGCTTGCCGAGGGTGACGGCGGATTCGCGCAGGTCGCCGCCGCTGCCCGGGCCCTTGAAGCCGATCTCGTCGAGGCCGAAGCGGCTGGCGAGGCCGCCGCCGGTGCCGCCCTTGCCGAGCCCGCCCAGCAAGGCCAGCGCGGCCTGCTGCAGCAACAGCGATTCGCCGCCGCTGGTGGCCGAGGCGCGGCCCAGCACCACCCACGACAGCGTCTCCGCGTCCGACAGCGCCGGCTCGGAATACAGGCGCACGCGCGGCGACTGCGCGCTGCCGGTGATCTGGACGCCGGCGCGCTGCGAGATGTTGGGCCGGATCGCGAGGATGTCGAGTGCCGGGTTGTCGAAGGGGCCGTTGAAGCGCGCGACGCCGGTTTCGACATCCAGCCGCTGGCCGTAGGCGCGGTACTGGCCCTTGACGGTCCGGACCTCGCCCGTGATGCGCGGCGGCGCGTTCAACGCGGTGCTGCGGATGTCCAGCTTGCCCTCCAGCCGCGTGGTGAGGCCGCGCCCCTGCACGGCGAAATCGTTGCCGAGATCGAAGCTGACCGCGATGTCCGGCGGCTTGGCGGTCTGCGCCTTGGCCGCCTGCGCCTCGTCGCGCGCCGACTGGCGCTGGGCGGCTTCGGCCGCCTCGCGGTCCTTGGCGGCCGAGCGCACCACCACGTCGCTGCCGAGGCTGGGCGCGGTTTCGTCGGGCAGGATGATGACGGCGCGGTCGGTCTTGAGGTTGCCGCGCACGGTGAACTGGCCGTTGTCGAGCCCCGCCTGCAGATCGCCCGAGAGCGTGACCTGGCGGTCGCTGCGCACCAGCACGCGCAGTGCGCGCAGCTGGGCCTGCATGGCCATGCGGATGCCGGTGCCGGCGGCCGGTGCCGCGCCCCAGCTGAGCTCGCCACGCGCCGAGAGCGTGCCGCCGCCGGTCGCGGCCTCGCTGGCCGCGGTGCTGAGGTTGCCGCTCTGGCCCGGGATGCGCGCGCTGCTGCCGGCGCCGCCTTGCAGCGTGAAATCGGTGATCTCGATGCGCTCGCCGGTGAGCGTCGCGCGCAGGCGTCCGTCGCGCAGGTCCAGCCCTTCGACCAGCGCGCGCAGCGCGAGCTTGTCGGCGGCGAGCGTGCCGTTCCAGCGCGGCGCCGCACGGTTGCCCGACAGCGTGGCGTCGGCCTCCAGCGTGCCGGCGACGCGCCAGCCCGGCGGCGCGAGGATCGACCAGACGCCGAGATTGGGCAGCCGCGCCGTCACGCGGCCGGCCAGCGGCGCATCGGCGGCCCATTGCCAGCCGCCCGCACGCTGCAGCACGCGCGTGCTGGCTTCGGCGTTGATCTGGCCGGCGCGTTCGCTGTCCCAGGCGAGCGCTGCGCGCACCGTGTCGCCTTCGGCGTCGAGCCGCAGCTCGGCCTGGCGCAGGCCGGCCGGCGTGCTCGGGCCGTCGCCGGCGGCGTTCATGCTGCGTTCGCTCGCGCTGCCGGTGCCGCGGCTCGTGATGCGCGTGACCAGCGCGGCCTCGCCGGCCTGCACGCGGATGTCACCGCTTTCGCGCGTGAGTCTGGCGCGGGCGCGCAGCGCGTCGCCGGCATCGATGTCCCAGTCGCCGTCGAACAGCAGGTCGCCGCTGACGCCGACTTCGGCCAGCGCCGCGCCGCCGCCGAGCGCCTCGGCCCAGGCCATCGGCAGGCCCTGGAGGCGGCCCTTCGATTGCAGGCGGAAGGCACGGTTGGCGCCGCCGCCGCTGTGGCTGTAGCGCAGCGGTTCCCACTCGATGCGCACGGTGCCGGGCGCCGGCCCGCGCAGCGTGGCGGCCGCGGCCGAAGCTTCCACGTCGAGGCGGTCGGCATTGCCGCCGGTGCGCAGCGTGGCGCTGACGGCGCGGCTCAGCTCCACGGTCCAGGGGCCGGTGCTGGCGGCGGCGCTGTCCTGCGCCTGCATGCGCAGGCTCGCGAGCGTGGCGCGCCACTGCCTGGCTCGCTCCAGCCCGCCGCTGGCGCGCGTATCGAGCGTGAACTTCTGCGTGCCGCTGCGGGCTTCGCCCTTCAGCTCCAGCGTGGCCTGCGCCAGGCTGCCGGCCAGCTCGGCGCGCAGTTCGCGCAGCAGGACGGTCGTCGCGGGGCCGGTGGCAGGCGGCGGCAGGCGCAGGTCCAGGCGGGGCACGGACAGGCTGGCCTTCAGCGTCGGCTCGGTCGAGCCGCGCGGCGCCGGCTCGCTGGCGGTCTGCAGGCGCCGCTGCACGGCCTGCCAGCCGCCTTGCCAGCTGGCGTCGAGCCGCGCGCTGCCCTGCGCCGTCATGCCGGCGAACGCGGCCGAGAGTCCGGGCAGGCGCTCGATCCAGGCCTGCAGCGCGGCCGCATCGTCGACCTGGGCCTTGATCTCGCCGCCGCCGCTGGCCGGCGCGATGCGGCCCTGCACCTGCGCGCTGCCGCCGGGCATCGCGAGCTTCAGGTCGCCGCTCGCGGCCTGTTCGGCGACGCGCACCTGCAGCCTGCCTTCGATGCTGGCGCTCGACGCCTCGATGCGCAGCGTGCGCAGCTCCAGTACCTGGGCCTGCCATTGGCCGCGCGCCAGCGCGCGGTCCAGGCGCAGGCCTTCGAGCGCCTTGCTGCCGGCGCCGCCTTCGGCCTGCAGCGCCAGGTCGAACAGCAGCGCCTCGCCGCGCTGTTCGGCATGGACACTCCCGCTCACGGGCGCGCCGGCGAGCTCGGTGTGCAGCGCGCCGGGGCGCACGCTGCGCACCCGGGCGCGTGCCTCCCAGGGAGCTGGTGCGGGACTCCAGCGGCCCTCGGCCTCGATGCGGCCGCCGCCGGCGCGCACGGTGGCCTGGGGCAGGGTCCAGGTCGTGCCGTCGAAGCTGGCGCGCGCCTCGATCTGCTCGATCGGCAGCTTGCCGGTGTCCCAGGGGCCGGGCTCGGCGTTGCGGATGTCGGCGCTGGCCTGCCAGACCGTGGCGGCACGCGTGCTGCCTGCATCGGGACCGGCCTCGACCTTGCCGCTCAGCAGCGTGGTGGGCGCCTCGGGCCACAGGCGGGCCAGGTCGACGTTCTGCAGATCGGCCTTGGCGTCGATCACCGGCTGCGGCAGCCAGGGCGCGATGCGGGCGTCGAGCTGCGCCTGCATCGGCGCTGCCGTGTTGTCTTCGGCCGGCTTCAGTTGCGCTGCCACAGAGAGCTGCGCATCGGCGCCGGCGAGCGTGCCTTTCACCGTCGCCTGGGCCAGCACGTCGATGCCGCGGTTCTCGGCCAGCGGCGCGCGCACGCGGCCGTCGAGCGCGGCATCGATCGCCATCGGCGCCGCGCCCTGCAGCTTCACGCGTGCGCTGTAGTGGCCGTCGGCGATGTCCACGCCTGCCACCTCGAGCTGGTGCTCGGCGCCGGTGTAGCGGTAGCTGCCGGCCAGGCGGTGGCCTGCAGCGCGGGCGGGCCGGCCCAGCGCAGCTCGTCGATGCGGAAGGGCAGCTCGACCTCGACCGGCAGCACGATCTGCTGCAGGGGTTCGAGCGGCTTGTCGTCGACCGGGCCGCGGCGTTCGACGAGCAGCTGCGCCGCATGCACTTCGCCGAGCTGCACCTTGCGCTTCAGCAGCGGTGCCAGTTGCCAGCCGATCTTCGCGTCGTGCACTTCGACTGCCAGCGTTTCGCTCTGCCAGCGCAGCCAGCCGATGCGCCCGCCCGCGCGCAGCGAGCCCGTGACCTCGCGGCTTTCCAGCGTCTGGCCCGCGGGCAGGTAGCGCGCGGCGCGGGCGAGCGCGAAGGCCAGCGACTCGTTGGAGCCGAGCCACCACCAGGCGCCGGCCGTGAGCACGCCCACCAGCACGACCAGGCCGAGCAGGCTCCAGGCCAGCGCGCGCAGCGCACGGCGGCCGAGCGAGCGCTTCGGTGGCGGGGTGGACGTTTGCGCCTGTTCTTGCATTTCAGAAAGTGAAGCCAAGCCGAAGGTGCAGCCTGAACTTCTTCGTGTCCACGCCGTAGGCCACGTCGGCCTGCACCGGCCCGAAGGGGCTGCGCCAGCGCGCGCCGACGCCGACGCCGACCTTGGCGTTGAGCTCGCCGGGCTTGTCGGCCACGGCGCCGGCATCGACGAACACCGCGCTCTCCCACTCGGTCATCTTGCCGCGGTAGACGAAAGGACGCTGCCATTCGACGCTGGCCACGCCGAGGTAGCGGCCGGCGACGATCTGGCCGTCGGCGCGCACGGTGCCGATCTGGCGGTAGCTGTAGCCGCGCACCGTGGTGTCGCCGCCGGTCAGGTACATCAGCGTGGAGGGAATCTGCGCGCTGTCCTTGGCCACCACCGCACCGGCTTCGGCGCGCAGCTGGATGCGGCCGCTGCGGGCCGCAGCGCCGTCGTCGCTCTTCACGGTGCCGAGCGGCACGATGCCGAGCCAGCGTCCGTAGACGCGCGTGAAGGGCAGGCGCTCGCCGGTGAGCGTGTAGCCGAGGCCGAGCTCCAGCGCCAGGCCGTGGCCGCGCGTCGGCGCGCCGGCGTCGTCGAAGTAGCGCCCGGTCCAGCCCCAGTTGACGCTCAGCGCCGAGGCCGACGGCGGCGCGTTGAAGCCGCGGTTCGTCGCGTAGTCGTACTGCAGGAAGTAGTTGTAGTCGATGTGGTCGCTGGTCTTGCCCAGTCCGCCGCGCAGCCGGCCGCTGTCGACCTTGTAGCTGCCGGAGACTTCGCTCTTCAGCAGGCCCGAGCCGAACCAGCGCCAGCCCTTGTCGTCGGGGATCTGGTTCCACTCGGTGCCGAGCGACTTGGTTTCCCTGTCGACCGAGAGCTTGGAGACGGCGCGCCAGCCGAGCAGCGGCATGCGGTTGTGGATGTGGTCGGCCGACAGCCGCGGTCCGCTGTCGGTGGTGAAGCCGGCACCCAGCACCACCTTCTGCAGCGGCGCCTCGCGCAGCTGGGCGATGACGGGCGCCCACAGCGGGTTGGCGCCGTCGGTGTCGAGGGTGAGGAAGACGGAGTCGTAGTAGCCGCTGCTCGCGAGGCGCTGCTGCGCATCGAGCAGCTTCTGCTGGTCGTAGTCGGAGCCGGTGGGCACGCGCGCGATGCGGCGCGCGCCGTCGGCGTCGTAGCGCTCGCTGCCGCGCACGTCCAGCGGGCCGAAGCGGTAGGCCGGGCCGGACTGGTAGTCGAGGCTGAGCTTGGCCTCGCTGCGGTCGGCATCGATCTCGGCGCGGCTCATGCCGATGCTGCCGGTGGGGAATCGCTTGGCCGTCAGGCTGCGCAGCGTGGCGGACTTGGCGTTGTCCCAGGCCTGCTGGGTGAAGGGCTGCCCGGCGCGCAGCGGCCAGGCGGTGCGGATCGCGTCGCGCTGGGCCTCGGCGGTGGTGTCGTCGCGATCGACCCGCTGAAGCCGATCTGCACGTTGGCGACCCGCGTGAGTTCGCCGGGCTCGACCGTGATCGCCACCTCGCGCGGCGCCTTGGCGTCGGGCGTCTCGTGGAGTTCCAGCGTGAGCGTGGGCGTGAAGTAGCCGAGGGTGCCGAGCAGCTCGCGCGCGTTGCCTTCGGCGGCCACCATCAGGCGCGAGAGTTCGGCCGCGCCGAGGTCGTCGAGCTGGCGATAGCGCTGGATCTCGAGGTGGCGCACGAAGTAGTCGCGCACCGTGTCGGGCGCCTTCACCTCCACCGTGAACGCATCGCGCTGCGATGCCGGCTTGTCGCTGCCGGCGACCGGGCTCGCGGCGGCTTCCTTTTCCTCCGGCTCGCTCTTCGGCAGCAGGCTGCACCCTTGCAACAGAAGGATGCCTGCACAAAAGAACGCCGGCATCCACGCCGGCGCGAGAGAGCGAACCACCCTGAGCATGCGGCCATTTTGACAGCATGCGCACGGCGGTCCCCGGCAGGCGGGCCGCTCGGGAGCCGTTGTTCAGGCGCGCCCGCTGACCTTTCGCGCCAGCAGCCAGACGGCGGGCGGCGTCAGCATGCGGGCCAGCGCCTTGACGCGGTCGATGCGCCGCGTCTTCATGAAGACCGAAGCCGATCGTCGCCATGCTGCTTGCCGGCGAGCGGGCTGGTGTAGAAGTACGCGGCGACCGACCGGCGCGGCCGGCCGTCCGGTGCCTGCAGCGGCTTGGTATGGCCGTGGTAGCTCGCGGGGCCGTGCGGCAACAGGATGGTGCGGCCGAATTCGGGCTGCACGGTGGTCACGCAGCGGTCCTGCTTCTTGTCCCAGAGTTCGAGCCCCGAACCCCAGGCTGGGTCCCATCCCTTGTTGAGGTAGGTGATGAAGACCATCTCGTTCTTCAGGCCGAGATGGCGGTGGCGGTTGAAGTCGCGGTGCACCGCGAAGGTGGCGCCGGTCCGGCTTTCGTGCAGGCCGCCGCCGAACAGCTTGGGATCGGGCAGCAGGTAGTCGACGCCGCTGATCGACGACAGCCAGCCGATGAACCAGCCGGAATGGATGATGTCGAAGTACAGCTGCGAGGCCGGGCCCAGCGCCACGCCGAGCACCGAGCGGCGCGTCGATTCGTAGGGGGACTTGATGTCGGTCCAGCCGTCGCCGGGAAGCATGTCGAACTCTTCGGCCACGAGCTCCAGCAGGGCAGGGTGGAAGATGTTCTCCAGCACCAGATGGGGGAAGGGCGAGCCGGCCAGCAGCTGCCGCTGCAGGCATTCGCGCTGCTCGGGTGCGAAGAGGGAGCGGTCGACGAGTTCGGCGCGCGGCAGGCGCACGCCGCGGATGCTGACGACGTCGCTCGGCGCCCGGAACAGGGCCTCCGGCGAGGCGCCGGCCAGGGGCTGCTCGAGAACCGGGGCGTCGAGCGGGAAAGAGAGCACAGCAGCCATCGCACACCTCCAGGACGCAGCGTCACCGACGCGTCTTATTTGAATCCTTAGGTGTTAAATGTAACCTCAGGTCTCTGGCGTGTGACAACTTTTTTACGCATTTCGCGGCCCGCAGATGGCCTATTCCATCCGATGCATGCGCGCCCGCGAGGCTACTTGGACAGCAGCCGCATGGCCTCTTCGAGGCCCTTGAGGGTCAGCGGGTACATGCGGTGGACACGAGTTGCTGCATCACGGCAATGCTCTGCCGGTACTGCCACACGCCCTGCGGTTCCGGGTTGATCCAGGCGAACTTCGGGAAGGCATGGGTCAGGCGCTGGATCCACTCGGCGCCGGCTTCCTCGTTGTTGTATTCCACGCTGCCGCCCGGCTGCAGGATCTCGTAGGGGCTCATGGTCGCGTCGCCGACGAAGATCAGCTTGTAGTCCTTGTTGTACTTGCGGATGATGTCCCAGGTGGCGAACTTCTCGCGAGAAGCGGCGCCGGTTGTTCTTCCACATGAAGTCGTAGACGCAGTTGTGGAAGTAATAGAACTCCAGGTGCTTGAACTCGGCCTTGGCGGCCGAGAACAGCTCCTCGACGCGCTGGATGTGCTCGTCCATCGTGCCGCCCACGTCCATCAGGAGCAGCACCTTCACGTTGTTGTGGCGCTCGGGCAGCATCTTGATGTCGAGGTAGCCGGCGTTGGCCGCGGTGGAGCGGATGGTGTCGTCGAGGTCCAGCTCGTCCTCGTGGCCCTCGCGCGCGAACTTGCGCAGCCGCCGGAGCGCGATCTTGATGTTGCGCGTGCCGAGCTCCTGGCTGTCGTCGTAGTCCTTGTAGGCGCGCTGGTCCCACACCTTGACCGCGCTCTTGTTCCTGCCCTCGCCGGCCGATGCGGATGCCCTGCGGGTTGTAGCCGCCGTGGCCGAAAGGCGAGGTGCCGCCGGTGCCGATCCACTTGCTGCCGCCTTCGTGGCGCTCCTTCTGCTCCTCGAAACGCTTCTTGAGCGTTTCCATGGCTCGTCCCAGCCCATCTTCTCGATCTTGGCTTTTTCCTCGGCCGTGAACTCGCGCTCGAGCGTCTTGCGCAGCCAGTCGAGCGGCACTTCCTTGGTGAAGTCGGTCACGACTCCACGCCCTTGAAGTAGGCGGCGAAGGCGCGGTCGAATTTGTCGTAGTGCTTCTCGTCCTTCACCAGCGCGGTGCGCGAGAGGTAGTAGAAGTCGTCGATCCCGAAGGCGTCCTCGGAGTTCGGGCCGACCACGTCGGCCTGCAGCGCCTCCAGCAGGGTCAGGTATTCCTTGACCGAGACCGGCAGCTTGGCCGAGCGCAGGGTGTAGAAGAAGTCGATCA
>CAWGUV010000005.1:0-184601 GCA_963825775.1 uncultured Thermoleophilaceae bacterium
GCCGCGTTGCCCGTGCCTGACGTCCCCGCGAGCGCCTGCGGCGCGCCAAACGATCCCTGCGCGGCGGAGCGCGACGATGTCTCGATGACCCCGAAGGCCGCTGCAACGCTCCGGTCCAGCGCCACCACCGCGTCGTTGTCCTCCAGGGCCAGGTCGGCCACGTCGACGGCGCGGTCGGTCGGCCCGTAGGTGTTGGACCTCGTGGTGATCGGCTGCGCCGGCCCGAAGCTGCCGCCCGCCGTGCGCCGCGAGGCGTGTACCTCGGCCGGATCGTGGTCCTGGTTGAACGTGAACCGGTTTGACGACCACGCCGCCAGCGCGTTGCCCTGACGGTCGAAGGTCACCTTCGTGGTCAGGATGTCCGCTGCCACGTTCACGTTCCCCGGCGCCGCCGTGTAGAGGGTGCTTTCGGACGCGACGACGCCGGCGGCGGTCCGGTTGCGGGCCACGACGCGATGGTTGCCGTTGCCGTCGGTCCGCTCGTACATCACCACCGCCAGGCCATCCGGGCCCATCGCGGTCGACGCGCCGCCGACACCCGACGCGAGCAGCTGCTGGGACCCAAAGCTCCCTCCGGCGGGCCGGAACCTGCCCTGAACGCCGCCCTGAGCTGTCCATGTGACGAGGACTGCGCCATTTGCGTTGCCGGTGATGCGAAGGCCGCTGGTATCGACGCCCCCGGGAGACAGGAACGCGGGCGGGCCGAAGTTCTGACCCGACGACCGGAACGCCACGCGCACGCGGTCGAGGACGCCGTCGGACTCGTTCCAGACGGCGATCGCATTGCCGAAGCGGTCGGTATGGACCTGGGCCTGCGTCGAGTCCCTATCGGTCTGCGAGAGGGTCTGAGCGGCCGTCCACGAGACCTCAGCGTGGGCAGCCACGGGTGTGACCAGCACGGCGGCGACCGTGGCGAGTACCGAGATGAGCCCCCGGCGGGCGGTCAGGGTCTGCACGACGACCACCGTCGCACGGCCACGCGGCCTTCGCCACAGGGTCCTACCCTGCTCTTTTCTCCTACCGGCCCCCTGCCAGCTGCTGCAGGTTGGGCATGTTGCCCTTGGAGATCTGCTTCATCACCTTCTGCATCTGGGCGAACTGCTTGACCAGGTGCGACACGGCCTGGACGTTGGTGCCCGACCCCTGGGCGATCCGGCGCCGGCGCGAGCCGTCGATCAGCTTGGGGTTTGCCCGTTCCTCGGGGGTCATCGACGTGATGATCGCCTGTAGGCGGTCGAGCTCCTTGTCGTCGACGTTGAGCGAGCCGAGCTGCTGGCTCATGCCAGGGATCATCTTCAGCAACGAGCCGATCGGGCCCATGTTGCGCACCTGCTTGAGCTGGTCGAGGAAGTCGTCAAGCGTGAACTGGTTCTTCTTGATCTTGCGCTCGAGGTCGGCCGCCTGCTTCTCGTCGATCCGCTGCTCGGCCTTCTCGATCAGCGTGCGGACGTCGCCCATCCCGAGGATGCGCTGGGCCATGCGGTCGGGGTGGAAGCGCTCGAACGCATCGAGCTTCTCCCCGGTGGAGGCGTAGAGGATCGGCTTGCCGGTGATCGCCTTCACCGAGAGGGCCGCGCCACCGCGGGCGTCGCCATCGAGCTTGGAGAGGATCACGCCGTCGAAGTCGGTGGCGCCCGAGAACGCCTCGGCCACGTTCACGGCGTCCTGGCCGGTCATGGCGTCCACCACGAGCAGCACGTCGTGGGGCTTGGTGCGCTTCTTTACCGCCGTGAGCTGCGCCATCAGGTCCTCGTCCACGTGCAGGCGCCCGGCGGTGTCCACGATCAGCACGTCGCGCTTCTCGGCCTTGGCCTGGCCGAGGGCCCACTCGGCCACGTCCACCGGGTCGCGGCTGGTGCCCTGCTCGTAGACGGTGGCGCCGGCCTGCGACCCCACCTTCACCAGCTGGTCCACGGCCGCCGGACGCTGTAGGTCGCAGGCGGCCAGCGCCACGTCGAGGTTCTTCTCCTCACGCAGATGGCGGGCGAGCTTGCCGCAGGCGGTGGTCTTGCCCGAGCCCTGGAGTCCGGCCATCAGGATTACCGTGGGCCCGTTCTTCGCGAAGACGAGGTCGCGGCCCGACCCGCCCATGAGCTGGGTGAGCTCGTCGTCGACGATCTTCACCACCTGCTGGCCGGGGTTGAGCGACTCGAGCACGTCGGCGCCGAGCGCACGCTCCTTCACAGCCGAGGTGAACTCCTTGACGACCTTGAAGTTCACGTCGGCCTCGAGCAGCGCAAGGCGCACCTGGCGCATCGCCTTCGACACATCCTCCTCGGTGAGCTTTCCGCGCGAGCGGACGTCGCCGAGGGCCTCCTGAAGGCGCTCTGAGAGCGTGTCGAACATGGGAGTCAGCGTACTCTGGCGCCATGGACAAGCGGCAGCTCAGCACGGGCTTCGCCAAGTACGTGCTCAACCCCGTCGTCAAGACCGCCGTCCGCGCGGGGATTCCGTTGCCCGGGATTGCGATCATCGAGACCACGGGCCGGAAGTCCGGCCAGCCGCGCCGCACACCCGTTGGGAAGGCCGTGGAGGGCGACATCCTGTGGGTGGTCGCCGAGCACGGCCACAAGGCCGCGTGGGTGCGCAACATCAAGGCCGACCCGCACGTGCGCGTCCGGTTGGGCCGGCGCTGGCGGACCGCCACGGCGCACCCGCTGCCCGACGACGACCCGCGGGGCGAGCGTCAGCGGCGGATCCCGAACAAGGCGAACTCCGCGGTCGTCCGGGTGATGCAGACCGATCTGCTCACGGTGCGGATCGACCTGGACTAGGAGGTCCGCGAAGCGGACCGTTCACGGTGCCTGGAGGGCACCATGAATCTCAGAGCGCGGGCAGGATGCCCGCAAGAGCTAACCCAAAGCGGCGGCGATCCCGCGCGCGTTCATGTGGGCGATCGACTCGATCGAGATCATCGGGTTCACGCCCGAGGCGGTGGGGAACGCAGAGGCATCGCACACGTAGAGGTTGCGCACGTCCCACGTCTCGCCGTTCGGTGTGCAGGCGGAGTTGTTCGGCGACCCGCCCATCCGGGCGCTGCCCATGATGTGGAACGAGCCCATCTGGGTCTGACCCGCGCCCCACCCGCACGCGTCCGCGTCCGACATGAACCCCGCGCGGTCGCCCTTCGTCCCCGGGTCGTAGGACACCCACTTCGACTGCGAGCTGAAGATCCGCCGCGCCCCGGCCGCCTCGAGGATCTGCGCGGCGCCGTCCACGCCGGTGCGCATGTGGTCCAGGTCGAAGTCCGAGAGCGCGTAGCGCACCACCGGCTCCCCGTCGCGGCCGACCCGCACCTCTCCCCCGTCGCGGTCGCGCAGCAGGACTCCCACTCCGCCCGCGTTGCGCAACGCGCCCATCAGGTCGAAGTGCTGGCCCGCGCTTCGCCAGGGCCAGAACCCCAGCACGAGGTGCGGGTGCATCGCCGCGGTCTCGTACTTCAGCCCGTAGCCGTCATGCAGGTCGCGGTGCTGGTCGGAGTAGAGGGCCTGCATCGTGCCCTCCCAGGGTTTCGTCTCCTCGTCGAAGTGGCCCCAGATCACGGTGACCGGGTGGAGCTTGAGGTGCTGGCCGATGTTGCGGTTGGCGAGCCCGGAGCGTTTGAGCAGCGCCGGGGTCTGGATGGCGCCACAGGCGGCCACCACCGCTCGCGAGCGCACTGTCACGCGGTGGCCGTCGATCGTGCCGGCCTCCACCCCGCACGCCTCGCCGCCCTCCACGATCACGCGCTTGGCCCGGGTCTTGATCACCAGCCGGGCGCCCACGCCGGCGGCATCGCTGAGCCACGTCTTTGTCACCGACTGCTTGGCGCCCAGCCGGCAGCCCAGCCCGCAGTAGCCGCAGGTCTCACCCTGGTCGCACCCGCGCACGTTGCGCGGCATCGCATCGATGTGCCAGCCCAGGGCGAGGCAGCCCTCGCGCATCGCACGGTCGCGCGACGACGGCGATGAGTGCTCGTGGTTCACCCCGAGACGCTCGCAGACGGCGTCGAGGCTCTGCGTGTAGTCGTCCTCGGCGAAGGCGTGCACGCCGTGCCCCGCCCACTCCTCGCGCACGTCATCGGGCGTGCGGAACGACGTCGAGTAGTTGATCACCGTTCCCCCGCCCAGGCAGGCGCCGGCGAGCAGGCCGACGCTCTGGTCCTCCGATGCCGACGGCGCGCCTGCGTACATCTTCGTCAGGGCGGTGAGCTCGGAGCCGTCGAAGTCGGCGTCGTCGTAGTAGTCGCCGGCCTCGAGCACCACCACGTCGAGCCCCGCCGCGGCGAGCACCCCCGCCGTGGTGCCGCCCCCGGCGCCGGAGCCGACGATCACCACGTCGCACTCCAGATCGGTGTCGCGGTCGATCTCGATCGGGTCGAGCGGTTTGGGCGGAGCGCCCTTGTTCTCGCCGAGCGGGCCCGTGTACTCGATGGCGTCCCACGCGGGGTTCCGCGAGCCGTCCGGCAGCGTGAGCATCCAGTAGAAGAGCAGTGCGCCCTTGCGCAGCGCCTGGAACGCCGCGCGGCGCTGGGACACGCGCGAGTCGCACCACGAGAGCAGCACCTTCTCGCGCTCCTCCTGCGTGAGGCCGCTGAAGCGCTTCAGGCCGCCACCGCCCACCGCTGTGAGCAGCCGCGTGTCCCAGAGCCCGAGCAGCTGGGCGAGCTGCTTGCGCTCGGACTCGCGCGGGTTCAGCGCCACCGCGTCGAGCATCGCGTCGGGCACACCCAGCTCGGACGCGGAGGGCACGCCGTTGGCCGGCGGGCAGATCGTGTCGCAGATCGCCTCGAGCGAACGCCGCTGCCTGGCCGACAGCTCCACGCCGCTACGCGGGCTGTCGCGGCAGCTTCTCCACCGCCGCGCCGATGTTCTGCATCGCCTGCGTGAACTCCGACGGGATGATCCAGACCTTGTTTGCGTCGCCCTGCGCGATCTGCGGCAGCATCTGCAGGTACTGGTAGGCGAGCAGCTTGGGATCGGCGTCGCCACGGTGGATGGCCTCGAACACCGTCTCGATCGCCTTCGACTGACCCTCTGCCTGGAGGATCTGCGACTCACGCTGGCCCTCGGCGCGCAGGATCGAGCTCTGCTTCTCGCCCTCGGCGGTGAGGATCTGCGACTGCTTCACGCCCTCGGCCGTGAGGATCGCCGCGCGGCGGTCGCGCTCGGCGCGCATCTGCTTCTCCATCGCCTCCTGAATCGAGGGCGGCGGGTCAACGGCCTTGAGCTCGACGCGGTTCACGCGGATGCCCCACTTGCCCGTCGCCTCGTCGAGCACGATCCGCAGCGCCGTGCTCACCTTGTCGCGCGAGGTCAGCGTCTCCTCCAGGTTCATCCCGCCGATCACGTTTCGCAGCGTGGTGGTGGTGAGCTGCTCGATCGCGGACAGGTAGTCGGCGATCTCGTAGGTCGCGGCCTTGGGGTCGGTCACCTGGAAGTAGATGACGGTGTCGATCTGGATCGTGAGGTTGTCCTCGGTGATCACCGGCTGCGGGGGGAAGCTGACCACCGTCTCGCGCAGGTCGAGCAGCGGCTTCACGCGGTCGACGTAGGGCACGACCAGCGCCAGCCCGGCGTCGAGGGTGCGGTGGTAGCGGCCGAGCCGCTCCACGATTCCCGCCCGCGCCTGGGGCACGATCCGCACCCCCTGGGCGATGGTGATCAGCACCACCGCCGCGATCACGATCAGAACGATTAGGCCTGCCATTTCGGTGGTGTCCTCTCTAGTCGGAAACGAGCGCCGTGGCGCCCTCGATCTGCATCACCTGAACGCGGGCGCCGGGCTCCAGCACCTCGTCCTCGTCGTACGTCCGCGCCGTCCATACCTCACCTGCAAGCTTGATCTGGCCGCCGTCGCGGTCCACGCGCTCGAGCACGACCGCGCGCTCGCCCACCAGGGCGGCGGTGCCCGTACGGAGCTGGGCGGGGGTGCGCAGGTGGCGCCGGGCGATCGGGCGCAGCACCAGCAGCGAGCCCGCGGACGCGGCGATGAACACCGCTATCTGGATGGCCAGGCCGGCGCCGAGCAGCCCTGCGACGGCGGCCACCGCGGCGGCCACCGCTATCGGGCCCAGGAAGAACGAGAGGGAGAAGATCTCGCCGATGGCGAGCACCCCCGCGGCGATCATCCAGTAGACCCAGTCCTCCATATGGCGCGGATCCTACGGTTCGAGGATCGCCCGTGCGAAATCCTGCGGGTCGAAGGGGCGCAGGTCCTCCAGGCCCTCGCCGATCCCGATCAGCTTCACCGGAACGCCCAGCTCCTGCGCGATGGCGAGCGCGATGCCTCCCTTCGCCGTACCGTCGAGCTTGGTGAGCACGATGCCCGTTGCCTCCGCGACCTCGCGGAACAGAAGCGCCTGACGTAGGCCGTTCTGGCCGGTGGTGGCGTCGATGGTGAGCAGCGTCTCGTGCGGCGCGCCCGGAAGCTTGGCCGTGATCACCTTGCGTACCTTCGCCAGCTCGTCCATCAGGTGCTGCTGGGTGTGCAGGCGCCCGGCGGTGTCGATGATCACCACGTCCCTGTCGCGGGCAATCGCCGCCTCGAGCGCGTCGAACACCACCGCCGCCGGGTCCGAGCCCTCGGCGCCGCGCACCACGTCGGCGCCGCTGCGCTCGGCCCACACCTCGAGCTGCTCGGCGGCGGCCGCGCGGAAGGTGTCGCCCGCCGCGAGCAGAACCGTCTTGCCCAGCTCCCCGGTGAGATGGGAGGCGATCTTGCCGATCGTGGTGGTCTTGCCGGTGCCGTTCACGCCCACCATCAGGATCACCGTGGGGCGCTGGGTCAGGTCGATCGTGTCGCCCTCGACGGTCGCCGTCTCGGCTATCAGCTCCCTCAGCCGGTTCGTGAGCTCCTCGCCGGTCTCGGGTGCCTCGGCCTCCAGGCGCGCGACGATCTTCGCGGTGGTCGGCGCCCCGACGTCGGCCATGATCAGCGCCTCCTCGAGCCGCTCGAACGCCTCGTCGTCGACCGTCTCGAACATCGTGGCCTGCAGCTCGGCCCCGAGCGCCTGGCGCGTCTTGGACATGTTCTCCCGCAGCCGGGAGAAGAAGCCGCGCCTGCGCTCCTCCTGCTCCTCGGCGGGCTCCGCCGCCGGCGTGGGCTCTCCGGTGAGGAAGAGCTCGTTCCAGTCGCGCATCTAGATCTAGGTGAGCTGCACGTCGTGGCGCTCAGAGAGGGTCGCCATCACCTCGGGCGTGATGCCCCCTCTGACGCCACGGCCTCGGACAGGTCGCGCATGAAGCGCTCCCAACCACCCGGCGTGCTCAGGTTGAGGAACCGCACCGGGGCGCCCGAGTCGTTGCGGAAGGTGTGGGTTACCCCGGGCGGCGCGGCCACGAACGAGCCGGCCGCAAGCTCGCTCCACTCGTCCTCGACCAGCACGGTGAGGGTGCCCTCGAGCACGTAGAACATGTCGGTCATCCGCTCGTGGGTGTGCGGCGGCGGGCCGGGCATATCCGGCGGGAGGACGTTTTCGGACAGGAAGAAATCGTCGGACGTGGACTTGATCACCACCTCGGCGGGACCGACGGCGTGGCGCTCGCCCTCGCCGGGGCCGTGGAGTTGCGCTCCCATCGGCGCGGATAGTCGCATAGAACTCTGGGAATGGAGGTTGTGAATCGTTGGCGCCGGCACGTTCGGAGCGTCGCTGGCATGGACGCTCGCTCGGGCGGGCGAGCAGGTGACGCTCGTAGACCAGTTCGAGCCCGGCGACTCGCGCGCCAGCTCCGGTGGTGAGACGCGGCTGATGCGCTGCTGCCACGGCGCCGATGCCGATTACACGGCCAGCGCTCGCCGCGCCCGAACCCTGTGGCGCGATCTGGAGGAGGAATCCGGCGAGGCGCTCTACGAGGAGTGCGGCATGGCCTGGTTCGCGCGCCGCGCGGACGGCTGGGAGGCGGCGTCGGAAAGCGTGCTCGAGCGCCTCGGGATTCCGTCCGAGCGCGTGGACCCCGCTGCCTTCTACCCGAGCGTTGCCGTGGAAGATCTTGCGTTCACGCTGTTCGAGCCCGAGGCGGGGGTCCTACACGCACAGCGCGCGGTGCAGGCGCTGGCGGCGCAGGCCGGCGCTCACGGCGCGCGGATCGTGCGCGGCGTGGCCCGCCCGGATCGCGCCGCGGCAGTGCTGGATGACGGCACGCGACTGGAGGGCGACGCGGTGGTGTGGGCCTGCGGCGCCTGGCTGGCCGACCTGTTCACCGACTCGGTCTCGCTCCGGGTCACCCGCCAGGAGGTCTTGTTCTTCGACGGAGGCACTGAGTGGGCCGCGGGACAGCCCGCGTGGGTCGACTACGACGGCGCGATGTACGGGACGGCGGACATCGATGGCCACGGGTTCAAGGCGTCGCTCGACCACGAGGGACCGCCCGCATCCCCCTTCGACGACCTACCCGAAGGCGGCGATACCGAGGCGGCCGTGCGCGACTACCTGTCGCGTTCGCTTCCCCTCCCTGGCGACCGCGCCACTGGCAGCCGCCCGCACGTGCCGCTACGAGCTAACGCCCGACACCCGCTTCATCGCGTCCACCCACCCCGAGCACGAGCGCGTCTGGCTGATGGGCGGTGGCTCCGGGCACGGGTTCAAGCACGGCCCGGCGATGGCTGAGCTGATGGCCGCCGCGCTGCACGGCGAGGCGCCGCTACCGGACCGGTTCGGACTCGGCGAGCGCGACCCCTTGCGAAGCCTGCGCACGGCCGGCAGCTAGGCGGAGAGCTCGGCCTGGCCGGCGCCGGCGGCCGTCTCGTCGTCGGCGAGCGCCGGCTCGGCCGCGCCGAGCTTGCGCGACACCACGCGTGAGATGCCGTCGCCGCCCATGCTCACGCCGTAGAGGCAGTCGGCGGCATCCATCGTCCGTTTCTGGTGGGTGACGACGATGAACTGCGCGCGGTCGGAGTAGCGGCGCACGAGCTGGAGGAAGCGGTCGATGTTGAGGTCGTCGAGCGCCGCCTCGACCTCGTCCAGGATGTAGAAGGGGCACGGTCGGGCGAGGAACACGGCGAACATGAACGCCAGGGCGACCAGCGACTTCTCGCCGCCCGAGAGCAGCGATAGGCGCTTCATCGACTTGCCGGCGGGTGTGACCTCGACCTCCACCCCCGGCTCCTCCGCGGGGGGCTGCTCCTCGGCCTCGGCGTCGCCATCGGAGGCGTCGTCATCGGAGACGGTCTCCTCGCCGCCGAGCACCGGCCGGGGGCCCTGGTCGGGGTGCACCAGCCGCAGGCGCCCGCGGCCGCCGGGGAACAGATGCGCCACCACGTCCTCGAAGTTCTTGGCGGCGGCCTCGAAGGTCTCCTCGAAGCTCTCGCGGATACGGCGGTCGGTCTCGATGATCAGGCTCCGGAGCTCGGCGAGGGCGCCCTCCAGGTCCTCGCGCTGGCCCTCCAGCTCGTCCACGTGGGCCACGGCCTCCTCGTACTCCTTGGCCGCCAGCGGATTCACGGGGCCGAGCTGCTCGCGCCGGCGCAGCAGCCGCTCGATCCGCGCGTCGAGCTCGCCGCGTCGCTCCTCGTCCAGCGCCTCGTCGGCGGGCTCTGCCTCAAGCCCGAGCTTGCCGGCCACCTCCCGCAGCGAGGCCTCGGCCTCCGCGGCGGAGTCGCGCACCTGCTGGGCGGCCACCTCGACCTCGGTCACCCGCTCGCTGGCCTGCTTGAGCCGCGCCTGGATCTCGGCCTCCTCGTGAGCGCAGGCGCGCAGCTCAGCGGCCGTCTCCTCGCCTGCCTGGGCCCCGGCGTCGTGGTCGGCCTCAAGGGCGGTGACGCGGGCGGCCACGGCGTCGCGCGCGGCCGTAAGCGCTGGAGGCGGCTCGGGACGCGTGCTGCGCGAGCGCGCCATCGCGGGCGATGCGTGCCTGCAGCGCCTTCGGCGCGAGCCTCGCGCTCGGCGCGCTCGCGCACCGCCGACTCGGCCACCCGGCGCTCGGCGCGAACCTCGGCGGCCAGCTCGGCCCGGCGCACGGCATCGGGGCCCTCGTCGGGCGACTCCCGGCGGCGCTCCATCAGCCAGTCGGCTCGGCGCACGGCCTCAGCGGCCTCCTCGACCTCGCGCAGGGCGCGCCGCAGCGCGACGTCGGCCTCCTCACGCTCGGCGTCGGCGGCGATCACGCGCTCGGCGGCCGCGTCGAGGCCCGACCGGGCCTCGGCCTCGGCGCCCACGGCAGCCTCGGAAGCCGCCACCAGCTCCGCCCGGCGGTTGCGGCGCTCGAGCATGCGCTCGGGCCCGCCGGCGGGCGCCTGGCGCAGTTCGCCCGCGCTCGGCCGCCACACGCGGCCCGAGGCCGTGACGGCGATTCCATCGAAGTCCCTGGACACGGAGGTGAGGGAGTCCACGACCCACGCGCCCGCAAGCAGCGCCCCCGCCACGGCCCGTGCGTCTCCGGACGCGGTCACGTGATCGAGCAGGCGCACGGCACCGGCACAGGGCGACTCACCGGCCGGAAGCCGCGGCTCCGCGCTCCGGCGACGAACACCAGGCCACCGTCCTCGCCGGCCGAGTCGAGCGCGGCCTCGCCCGCCGCGACGCTGTCCACCACGCCGGCGCCCAACCGGGAGCCCAGGGCGGCAGCGAGCGCGAGCTCGTAGCCGGGCTCGACGTCGAGCAACTCGGACAGGGGCTTGGCGGTCGCCGAGGAACCGGCGGTGCGCAGGTACTGGTTGACGGCGGCCAGCTCGGCGCCGGCCTTGGCCGCCGCGGCGCGCGCCGCCTCCAGGGCTCGCTCGGCCTCCACGCGCTCGCTCCGAGCGCTCTCGGCGGCGGCGTCGGCCTCCTCGAGCGCCACGCGCACGGTGGCGGCCGCCGCCTCCAGCTCCGCGCGCCGTCCCTCTGCCTCGGCGCGCTCGGTCTCCAGCTCGGCGATCGCGTCGCGCACGCGGCCGTCGCGCTCGCCGTCCAGCGCGGCGAGCTCCTTCTCCAGGGCGGCGACACGGTCGGCGGTGCCTTCGGAGGGATCGCCCGCCTCGGCCAGCTCTGCCTCGAGCAGCGCGAGCTGGGCGGCGCGGCGCTCGGCGCCGTCGGTCGCGGCCTGGCCCTGGTCCTGAGCGCGCTCGAGGCGAATGGCGATGCGGTCGCGGGCGGAACGGGCGGCGAACAGCCGGGCCTGCAGCTCCTCGCGCTCGCGCGAGAGCGCGGCGAACGCCTCCTCGGCCTGCTCGCGCCGCTTGCCCACGCCCGTCAGAAGCTTCTCGGCCTCCTCGCGCTGCGCCCGCGCCGTCCCCGCCAGGGCCTCCGCTTCGGCGAGCGAGGAGCGAACGGAGCGCACCGAGTCGCGCGACAGCTCGTAGCGCGCCTCCAGCGTCTGGCGCTCCAGGCGCTGATGCAGCTCCGCGGCCTCGGCCTGGCGCTTGAGCGGGCGCAGCCGCGACCGCGCCTCGCGCTCCACGTCGAGAGCGCGCGAGAGGTTCTCCTCGGTGCGCTCGAGCTTGAGCTGCGCGCGGCGACGGCGCTTGCGGTGCTTGCCGAGCCCGGCGGCCTCCTCGATCAGCAGCCTGCGGTCGCGCGGGCGCGAGAGCACGATCGCCTCGACCCGACCCTGGGAGACCACCGAGTGCATCTCCTTGCCGAGTCCGGTGTCCGAGAGCACCTCGGCGATGTCCGCCAGCCGGCAGCGGGCCCCGTTGAGGCGGTACTCGCCCTCGCCCTGGCGATCCAGCCGCCGGACGATCGAGATCTCACCGAACTCGGTTTCGAGGCCACCGTCGGAGTTGTCGATCACCACTTCGACCTCGGCCGCGCTCGAGCCCTTCACGCCGTGGCCGCCGGCGAAGATCACGTCCTTCATCGTCTGGCCGCGCACCGCGAGGGGGCTCTGCTCGCCGAGCGCCCACAGAACGGCGTCGGTGATGTTGGACTTGCCCGAGCCGTTCGGGCCCGACCACCACGGCCACGCCGGGTGAAAACTCGAGCTTCGTGCGGCTCGGGAAGGACTTGAAGCCCTTCATGGCGATCGAGCGCAGGTGCATCAGCCCTCCATCCCCTCGAGCGCCTGCCGGGCGGCCTTCTGCTCGGCGCCCTTCTTCGTGCGGCCCTCGCCTCGCCCGATCTCGGACCCGCCCACCTCCGCCACGGCCACGAAGCTGCGGGCGTGCGCGGGACCCTCCTCAGAGTCGATCCTGTAGGCCACCACCTCGGCCCGCTGGGCGAGCCGCTCCTGCAGCAGCGACTTGTAGTCAACGGGGTTCTCGAGCGCGTCCTCGATCTCGGCCTCGAAGGCGCCCACGACGGCCGGCGCCGTGCGCTCGATCCCGAATGCCAGGTAGGCGGCGCCGATCACCGCCTCGCACACCGACGCGAGCACCCGCTCGCTCTCGGCGAGCATCGCGAAGCTGCGGCCCGTGTTGTCGGGGGCCGCGGCCCGCAGCCGCTCGGGCACGCCGAGATCCACGGCCACCTGGGCGCACGACGCGCCGCTCACCGTCTGCGCGCGCACCTTTGTCAGCCGCCCGGCGCCGTAGCGCTCGAACCGGGGAAACAGGTGGTCGGAGACCGCGAGGCTCAGCACGACGTCTCCGAGGAACGCCAGGCGCTCGTAGGACTCGATCCGGTGGTCGACCCACGACGCGTGGGTGAACGCCTGACGCGCAAGGTCGTCGGGTAGCTGGTCCAGCAGGTCCGCAAGCGTCTCGCTCGTCTCAGCGTGGGGAGGACCGGAGCCCGATCGCTGATCGGGCGAGGACCGCACCCCGTCATCATCCCCCTGAGCCGTTGACATGGGCGGCGACGTAGTCGGCTGCCTCACCGACGGTCAGGATCCGCGCCGCTTCCTCGTCGGGGATGCGGATCCCGTAGTGGTCCTCGAGCTCGACAGTGAGCTCCACGAGGTCCAGTGAGTCTGCCTCGAGGTCCTCCTTGAAGCGGGTTGCGTCGGTGATGACAGAGGGCTCTATCTCGAGCTCCTCGGCCAAGTGGTCGCGGATGCGCGACAGGACCTCTTCGCGAGTCATCGGGGGTCGAAGCTACCAGCGGGGGCGGATCGCAATGCCCCGGCGGCCTCCAGGGCGGCGTGGGTGCGCTCGACCATGCGTTCGTCGACCGCGCGGCGCGCGACCTTCACCGCGCTGGAGATGCCCTGCGGGCCGAAGCTGCCGTGCGCCACCACCACCGGGCGGCGCAGGCCGAGCAGGATGGCGCCGCCCACCGCCTCGGGGTCCAGCTGGCGGCGCAGCTTGCCCACCGCGCGCTTGATGAGCAGGCCGCCCACGCTGGATACGGCGCCTGAGCGGATGGCATCGGAGATCGCCCCGCTGACCACCTTGGACGTCCCCTCCAGGACCTTAAGGGCGATGTTGCCGGTGAAGCCGTCCGTGACGACCACGTCGGCAGAGGCGCCCGGCAGGTCGAAGCCCTCCACGTTGCCGATGAAGTTCAGCGAGCCGTCCTCGAGACGCTCGCGGGCCGCCAGGACGTCGGGCGTGCCCTTGCCGGACTCCTCCCCAACCGAGAGCAGCCCGACGCTGGGACGCTGCACCCCCGCCACCGCCTCCATGAAGGCGGCGCCCATGTACGCGAACTGCACGAGGTGCTCGGGGCGCACCTCCACGTTGGCGCCGGCGTCGAGCAGCAGGACGGGCTTCGCCGGGATGGGGATCAGAACCGCCAGGGCCGGGCGATGCACCCCCTTGAGCCGCTTGATGCTCAGCGTCGCGGCCGCGAGCGTGGGGCCGGTGCTGCCGGCGGATACCAGCGCCTCGGCCCGGCCGTCGGCCACCGCCTTGGCCGCCTGCACGATCGAGGCGTCCGGATTGGAGCGCACGGCGCGTACCGGCTCCTCGCTCCCGCTGACGCCGAGCGGCGCGTCCACGATCTCGATCCCGTCTCCCAGCTCGGCCGCGGGGCCGAAGACCAGCACCTGCTCGCCCGACAGGCGGGCGCCGTCGGCCACCGCCGCCGGCCCTGCATCTGCCCCGTTCGCGTCGACCGCGATCACGGCGGCGAGGCGTTACTCGTCGTCGGTCTCGGCAGGCGCCTGGACGACGACCTCGCGGCCGGCGTAGGTACCGCACGAGCCGCACACCCGATGGGGGATGCGCGGCTCGCCGCAGCGCGGGCAAACCGCCAGCGCGGGCGCGGTGATCTTGTGCTGTGAGCGCCGCTTGTTCGTGCGGGCGTGCGACTGTCGTTGCTTGGGGACGGCCATGGAACGGGCCAGTCTAGCTGTCGAGCTTCAGCTCCGAGAGCTTCGCCCAGCGGGGGTCCGGCTCGCGTTCGTGCTCGTGCTCCGGATCCTCGTTGAGGTTCTGGCCGCAGACCACGCAGAGGCCGAGGCAGTCCTCACCGCACACGATCTGGACGGGCAGGGCGAGCGCCAGCGCGTCGCGCGCCCACGAGCGCAGGTCGAGGTGGCCCTCCTCGACGTAGGGGGAGCGCATGTCCTCGTCGCCGGCGGCTGGCTGGTCGACCTCGCGGGAGTCCACCTCCACTTGTGCGCCCGCATCTGAGAGGCAGCGCATGCACGGCCCCTCCAGCTCGGCGTCGAAGCGCAGCCGCATGGAGTAGCCGTTGCCGGTCGTGCGCGAGACGTCGAGCCTCGCCTCGACCTGGTCGGCGGGGTCGCGGTAGGTCTGCTCAGCGAACCGCAACGAGTCCAGCGGGACGGTGAGCTCAGCGTGCGCGCCCTCGCCGGAGGTGAGCTTGAGGGAGCCGAGATCGAACGTTTCGGTGCGAGCCGCCATCGCAGCTCCGACGATAGCGGCGGCGCTAGGGGATGCTCGAACGGCGCTCGCAGCGCGTGCCGCGGTCTCGCCCGCCGCCGCCCCTGCAGAGGTCGCGAGCGGAACCGCCGCTGAGCCGGTCGCTACCCGTCCCGCCGTTCATGGCGTCGCGGCCCGAGCCTCCGCGGATCACGTCGTTGCCGGCGTCGCCCTTGAGGCTGTCCCTGCCGCCATCGCCGGAGACGATGTCGTCGCCATTGCCGCCGGCCGCACGGTCGTTGCCGCTGCCGCCGCCGACGCGGTCGTTCCCGTCGCCCGCGCAGATGACGTCGTTGCCCCCACCGCCGCGGATCGTGTCGTTGCCGCCGAGACCCACGATCACGTCGTTCCCGCTCGTGCCGGTGAGCCTGTTGTTCACGGCCGTGCCAACGATCGTCGCGGTCCGCCCGGCACACAGCGGCTCCGCGGCGGCACCGCCGCCGCCACCACCAATGCCGCCGCCCCCGGCGGCCTCCTGCACCTTGATGGTGATCTTGCCCGCGTCCGTCCCGAAGCCAAAGGCGTCGAAGCTCCCGAGGTAGAAGCTGTCGGTGCCCGAGAAGCTCTCGGTGGGCATGTAGGTGAACGGCCCGCCGGCGACGTCCTGCGCAAGCGTGCCGTTGAGCGGGTTCGTGTAGGCAACCTCGGACACGATGCTCCGCTCGTAGAGGGGGCCGGTGTCGGTGCACGTCAGGCTGAAGCTGACCGGCGTGTCCTGCTGAGTGGTGAAGGTGCTGTCAGGGCAGTCGGGCCTCGCGTCGGGCGCCCAGTCGGGGTTCCCGTCGAAGTCCGGGCCATCGGCCTGGTCGTCCTGTGCGAGCACGATCGGATCCGGGCTGGTGTCGTCGGCGCGCAGCATCACCAGCCGTCCATTGCTGAACTGGCCGTTCACGTAGGCGATCATCTCGCCGTCCGGTGACCAGGTGCAGTTGTAGTCCGCCGCTGCGCCGTCCTGCGACACGACGTTGCCCGTCGCGGGCAGGGTGGCGAGGCTGGCCACGAGGACCTCCGCGCTGCTGTTGAATCCGCCGCTGGTACGCGTGTAACAGATCCTGTTTCCGTCGGGCGAGATCGAGGGCTGAGCCTCGCTGTTTCCGGTGTCCGTCAGGACGAGCGTCTCGGCGCCGCCCGCGGCCGGCTTTCTGTAGACGTCGGCGTTGACGTTCAGGCTCGGGTCGTTGCGGTGGAAGTAGACCAGCGTGGAGTCAGGCGACCAGGCAGGCTTGCCCTCGAACGGCGCACCCGCCGTGGTGAGGTCGGTCGTGGTGACCGGAAGGGAGAGGTCGAGCGCCGACTGCACGCGGATGTGGCGATCCGTGCTGGCCGCGGCCGGCTCGTGCTCGTACGCGAGCCGCGTGCCGTCGGGGGACCAGGCCGGTCGATCGTCGCTCAGATTGACCGGCGTTTCCGTGGGCGTCACCTGGGAGAGGGTGTTCGCCACCAGATCCTGCACGAAGATGTCAAACGGGCCCGAGGGTCCCGGGCCGTTCGCATACGCGATCTTCGTCCTGTCCGGCGACCACGTGGGATGGCGGAACTGACCACTCGCCGGAGGCGTGAACGGCGAGCTCAGAGTGCCACCGCCGGCCGTGTTGCTGGGGACCTGCAGCAGGTAGCCGCGAGCGTTGTTGTCGTCGACCTCCCTGCCGCTGACGAACACGATCCGCCCGTTCTCGCCCGAGAGGACGGCGCCAGCCGGCCCGGCCAGGGCCAGGGTCGCCACCAGAGCCAGGAGGAGCGCGAGCCACCTCACGAGCCGAACCTAACCGCAGTTCGCCATCCGCGCAACCGGCGGTCGTGGCGGCCCCGGGGCTAGAAGAGCGCTAGCCGACTTCGGCTTCTTCGCGGCCCTGCAGGCGATCGCGCCCGCGCTGCACCGCGGCGATGAACTTCTCGAGGTTCACCTCGAGGGTGTTGAGAATGTCGTCGGCGTAGTCCTCGGCGCCCAGGCGGATCTCGCGCTCACGGGCGCGGGCGTCCTCCACGATCTCCTCGGCCTGGCGCTCGGCCTGCTTCACGACCTCCTCGTCGGAGATCAGCTGAGTCTGCTCCTCGCGCGCCTCCTTGACGATGCGCTCGGCCTCGCGCTTGGCCTCCGCGAGCATCTCCTGGCGCTCCTTGACGATCCAGCGCGCCTGCTTGATCTCTTCCGGGATCGTGGCGCGCATCTGATCGAGGATGTCGTAGATCTCCTCCTTGTCGACGCGCACCTGATCGGTGAGTGGCACGGGCTTGGCGTTATGCACCGTGTCGTCCAGCTTGTCGATGAGTACCAAGACATCCATTGCGCTGATCCTCTCAGTTCGTCAGCGTTGCAGGGCTTCCTGCAAGCGCTCGGCCACTACATCGGGCACCAATCCGCTGAGGTCCCCTCCGAACATCGCCAGTTCCTTGACTCCGCTGGATGAGAGGAAGCTGAACTCAGGCGATGACATCAGGTACATGCTCTCGATGTCCGGAGCCATCTTTCGGTTGAGCTGGTTCATCTCGAACTCGTATTCGAAATCCGAGATTGCCCGGAGACCCTTCACGATCGTCTTCGCGCCGTTCTCCCGGGCGAAGTCGACGAGCAGGTTATCAAAGGCTTTTACCTGCACATTGCCCAGTTTTCCGACCTCGGCCTCGAGGAAGGTCACGCGCTCCTCGGCGCTGAAGACCGTCTTCTTCTTGCGCACCGGCTGGTCCACGACCCCCACCACCACGTTGTCGAACACGTTTGCGGCGCGGGCGATGATGTCGAGATGGCCGTTGGTGACCGGGTCATAGGACCCGGGGCAGACGGCCGTCCCCCCGTTCCGGGGAGAGCCCTGCGAAGGATTCGTCATCCGTGACTCATCCTTCCTGGGCCATGGTGCACCGCCAGACGGGTGTCGCCGTAGGTGCGCTCCCTCAGGAGCGGAAACGGCAGCACCAGTGGTGCGCGCTTGTCGGATTCGGTCACGATCACGGCTGATGCGGTGAGGAGGGGCGGCAGGAGCTCCACGAGGGTTCCCGCCGTGGCGGTCGCGGAATCATAGGGCGGGTCGCAGAACACGAGGTCGAACGGGGCTTCCTCCGCGGCGCCGCGTAGAAACCGCCTCACCTCCCGGCGGTGCACCTCGGCCTCGAGGCCGAGGTCCGCCAGGTTGCGTTTGACGGCCGCCACCGCGGGCCCGCCCTTGTCCACGAACACGGCCTCCACGGCCCCACGCGAGAGCGCCTCGATGCCGAGCGCGCCCGAGCCCGCGAACAGATCGAGCACCCGGGCGCCCGACACGTCCCCGAGGATCGAGAAGAGGGCCTCGCGGACCTTGTCCCCCGTGGGTCGCGTGCGCCCGCCGCCCGGTGCCTGCAGGCGCCGCCCGCCGAGCTCCCCGCCGACGATCCTCAAGCGCCAACCGCTACGGCCGGCGGATCCTTCAGGGTCTGCAACACGGTGCAGTAGCGCTCGGTCTTTTCCCGCAGCGCCGCAAGCTGTTCCTCCGATGCCTCCGGCGCCTCCACCTCCAGGCGCACCCGGATATCGGCGAAGCCCACCGGCGCCTCCTGGTTCACGCCAAGCGTCCCACTCAGGTCGAGGTCGCCCTCGACCACCACCTCGATGCGCTCCGTCTCGATGCCCATCGCGGTGGCCACCATCTGGCAGGTGATCTGCGCGCACGCCGCGAGCGCCCCGAGCAGGAGGTCGCCCGAGCATGCGCCCGCGCCCGGGCCCCCCACCCCGGGATGAGCCTCGGCCTGCTGGATCGCCCGCCCCAGGTCCACCGAGCATCCCACCGGGGCGTCCGCCTCGCTGCCCCGGGCGGTGAGGGTGATCTTCGACGCCTCCGGGTCGGCCCGGTAGCGCTCCTTGAGCGGTCCCTGCACTTCGTTGAGGTTCATGGGGGAAGTATCCCCTCCGGCGCGGCGCTTACTTGCGCTTGGCCTTGAACTTCGCCTTGCCCGAGCAGCCGGTGAACTGGCCGGTGGAGGCGTCGTACTGCGAGTAGGTCATCGAGATCGCGCCACTGGCCCGCTTGCCCTTGACCTTGCCCTTGATCTCGATATCGGCGCTGTCGATCTTGTCGCGCCCCTTGTAGGAGAACTTCCCGCCCTTCTTGAGCTTCATCGACTTGGGCGGGATCACCGCGTTGAACTTGATCCCGTCGCCGATGCAGAAGACGTTGGCGCCGGCCTCGAAGGACTTCACCTTGCCCTTGGACACCTTGAAGGTGACGGGCCGGTTCTGCTCGGTCTTGCCCTTGTACTTACCGCCAGCGGCGAGGGCGATGGGCGCGGCGAGCGCGAGGGACAGGACGAGGGCGAGGAGGGCGGTCTTTCTCATGCTGCACCCTAAGCGCGAACCGCGGAATCCGCCAATGGGGTACCTCAGGCCGGAATGGGGTCCAGGTCCGATCCGAAGCGCTCGATCACGGCGCCGCGCAGCAGGGCGTGCTCGGGCTCGGCCAGCGCGGGATCGGCGGCGATCAGCTCGTCGGCCCTGGCGCGCGCCCGCTCCAGCAGCTCCTGGTCGTCGGGCAGCCGCGCGACGCGGAACTCCGGCAGCCCCGACTGCCGTGTGCCCAGCACCTCCCCCGCGCCCCGCAGCTCAAGGTCGACCTCGGCCAGCTTGAAGCCGTCGCGCTCGGAGGCGATCGCCTCCAGCCGCGGCAGCTTCGGATCCCCGAACAGGATGCAGACCGACTCGTACTCCCCTCGCCCCACGCGGCCGCGCAGCTGGTGGAGCTGGGACAGGCCGTAGCGGTCGGCGGCCTCGATCAGCATCACCGTCGCGTTGGGCACGTCGATGCCCACCTCGATCACGCTGGTCGCCACCAGCACGTCGGCCTCGCCCGCCGCGAAGCTGCGCATGGCCTCCTGCTTGGCCGCCGGCTTCATCTGGCCGTGGATGAGCGCCACCCGCTGGTCGCGGAACTCGGTCTCCTGGAGCCGCTCGGCCTCGACCGTCGCGGCGCGTGCCTGGAGAGCCTCGGACTCCTCCACCAGCGGGCAGACGACGAAGCACTGGCGCCCCTTCTCGATCTCCTCGCGGATGCGCTCATACGCCCGCGCCCGAGCGCGTGCGCCGTCCACCACGTGAGTCTCGACCGGCCGGCGGCCGGCGGGCAGCTCGCGTAGCACTGTAGCCTCGAGGTCGCCGTAGGCGGTGAGGGCGAGCGTCCGCGGGATCGGTGTCGCGGTCATGTGCAGGGCATGGGGTGTGAGGCCCTCCGGCGCCTTGGCGTCCAGGGCCGCCCGCTGACGCACGCCGAAGCGGTGCTGCTCGTCCACCACGCATAGGGCGAGGTCGTTGAACACGACCGGCTCCTCGATCAGGGCGTGTGTGCCCACCACGAGGGCCAGCTCGCCCGACCCGAGCCGCGCGAGCAGGTCACGCCGGCGCGCCGCGGGCGTGGAGCCCGTGAGCAGCTCGACGGGAACCAGTCCGCCCAGCAGCCGGTCGATGGTGATCAGATGCTGCTCGGCGAGAGTCTCCGTGGGCGCCATGAACGCGGCCTGCTTCCCGTTCTCGGCGGCGCGGAGCATCGCGGCGAGCGCCACCACGGTTTTCCCAGAGCCAACCTCTCCCATCAGCAGCCGCTGCATCGGGGTCTCCCTCGCGACGTCCACGTCGATGGCCTCGATGGCGGCGCGCTGGTCGCCGGTGAGCTCGAACGGCAGCGACCCGACGAAGCCGTCGACCAGCTCGCCTCCCGCGGGCAGCGGCGCCGCCGCGCGCCGATCGCCCTGCGCCCGCCTGCGGCCTGCGACCGCCAGCTGGAGCAGGAACAGCTCCTCGAACGCGAGCCGGTGCCGGGCACCCGCCACGTCCTCCTCGGTGTCGGGGAAGTGCGCGGCGGCCAGGGCTGCCGACCTGTCGGCCAGGCGCTCGGCCACTCGCAGGCTCGCGGGCAGCGGCTCGACCACGTGGCGGAGCAGCGGGTAGTCCTCCCACGCGAGCTTTCGCAGCGTGTCGGGCGAGATCCCGTACGTGGCCGGATGAACCGGCACCAGCCCCACCGTGTGCACGGGCGCGGCGCCCTGGCCGACCAGCTCGTGGGCCGAGACCCAGAACTGGTTTCGGTTGCGCATCTTGCCGTGGAGGAGCACCTGGGACCCCTCGCCCATCTGCGTGGCCACCCAGGGCTGGTTGAACCACACGGCCACGGCCGGCCCGGTCTCATCGAACACGCGCGCCTCCACGCGCTTGCGGCGGCGGTCGCGCATCGGCTTCACCGACACCGATCGCACCGTCACGGCCACGGTCGCCTCCTCCCCCACGCCGACCGTCGCGATCGTGCGGGCGTCGCGGCGGTCCTGGTGGGTGTGCGGGAGGTGCTCGAGCAGGTCGCCGTGGGTCTCGATGCCGAGCGCGGCCAGGCCCTTCGCGGTCTTCCCGCGTGCCTTCAGCGGCTCGGCGAGGTGGCTGGGCTGCGGGATGGAGCGCACCGGCGCGTCGGCCGGCAGTTCGTCCTTTGAGGCGAAAACGGTGGCGATGCGCTCAAGTATGGGAAGGACGCCCGACGATCGATTGGCGAATGTCCCCGACCTGGGTTACTTTGGCCGCGTGCGAATGGGACTTGGACTCGCGCTCCTGGTCTTGGGGCTGGCATTTGCCCCGGCGAGCCACGCCGTCACGGTGGGCGTGACGCAGAGCATGATGAACAACCTGGCCGCGAATCCCGGGCCGACGCCTCCGCCGAACCAGTTCTTCAGCAACAGCGCCGGCTGTGACTACATCCTCTCGTTCTACGGCCCGCCGCCGAGCTGCACCTTCCTCGGTAACGACATATCGGGCGCGTGGACATCACAGGTCCCGCGTGGCCGCTGGGTGGTCCGAACCGCCCGCGTGAGCACCGGGCCGCGGGTTGGGCCGATGGTGTTCACGGTGATCCGGTTTTCGCGCTCCCAGGCCGGTGCCGCCGGCGTGATCTGCTGCAACGTGCCAGTCGAGAGCCAGGTGTTCACGCCGCGGCCCAACGCGATCAACACCATTCCGGTGAACCTGCCGATGACCAACACCGTCGACGTGATCAACGGCGAGCCGATCGAGAACGTCGACTACCTGGGCATCAGCCTGCTCTCGCTCGGCAGCTCCGCGCCGGCGCACATTCCGCCGGGCGGGACCAGCGCGAACACCTCCTACATCGCGCCCGCGATCCGCCAGGGTCAGGAGCGCATTCCCGACGGCACGCTCGGGGGCAACATCCTGCTTGTGAACGGCGAGGCGCAGCCGGCCTCGTCGGGCGGGGCCAGCGCGGCCGCATTGAGCGCCTTCGACATCCTGCGCGGCACGTTCCGCGCCGCCGGGCGCGGGCCGAGCCTGCTGGCCAGGGCGAAGGTGGGCACCAGGGTCACCTACTCGCTGTCGCGCGCCACCCCGGTGACCTTCAAGGTGCAGCGGCGCAGGGGCGGGCGCAAGGTCGGCAAGAAGTGCAAGAAGCCGACGCGCAAGAACCGCAGGCGCAAGCGCTGCAACCTCACGCTGAAGGGCAGCTTCGTCGACAGCGGCACCGCTGGCGCGAACAGCATCGGTTTCACGGGGCGGCTGCGCGGGCGCAAGCTGCGCCCGGGCCGCTACCTGCTCGTCGCCAGGCCGGCCGGGGGCAAGACAAGCCGGGCGGGTTTCCGAATCGTGCGATAGCACGGGAGGGCGGGCAAGGATGCCCGCCCTTTTTATTCAGCAGCCAGTAACCACCACCACGCCGGCTGACCGCCGTCGTGGTAGTCCAGCTCAGCGCCGTCGGGCATAGCGGCTTGTACCGCCGCGGGATCGAGCGGCGGATCCGAACCTGCGATGCAGGTGACCAGCTCCGCGCCCTCGGCGACACGCGCGAGCGTCGCGCGAAGCGTCTCGGCAGGATCGCCCCAAGCCACCAGCTCGTCCCGGTGGTAGCCAACCGCGTCGCCGGAGGTGAAGCGGCCCTTGGTGTCGTCCTTGGCCGCCACCGCCACGCCACCGATCGCCAACCCCTCCGCCGCCGTCCCCACGGCCTCCGCGTTGGGACCGGCGCCCGAGGTCGGGTCGAAGGCAAGCAGCGCCGCGAGACCCTCCTGCTGAGCCCTGGTCGGCACGACCTGGGCCGGCCGCTCGGAGAGCTCCGCGGCCCGCTCCGCGGCGAGGATCACGTTGGGGCTGTTGGGCAGCACGACCACCTCCTCGGCGCTGGCCGAGTGGATACCGGCGAGCAGCTCGTAGGTCGATGGGTTCATCGTGGGGCCGCCCTCCACCACCAGGGCTCCGAGCTCCTCGTACAGGCGGCGGATGCCCGGGCCGTTCACCACGGCCACTACCGCGCACTGCGTTCTCGGCGGCGTCTCGGCGCCCAGGCGGGCGGTGCGCTCGGCGACCTGCTCGTGCATGTCGGCCACGTCGAGTCGTGAGACCTCGCCGATCGACTCGAAGATCCCCACCGCCGCCTCGGGCTCATCGGTGTGGACGTGCACCCGCAGCGTGCTCTCGTCGCCCACCACCAGCACGCTGTCGCCGATCTCCTCGAGGCGCGGCACGAATCCCTGGCCGTCGAACGTGGTGCCGGTGACCGCGAAGTTGGTGCAGTAGCGAAATGTGGAGGACTGGTGCTCGGGCTGATGCAGCCGGTGCGCGGGCGGTGGCTGATGGGCAAGGTCGGGCTTTCCATCGCCGCGCAGCGCCGCCACCACCCCGGCCATGATCACGGTGAGGCCGTAGGCCCCGGCGTCCACCACGCCGGCCTCCTTGAGCACGGGTAGCTGCTCCGGGCCGCGCTCGACCGCCTCCTGGGCGGCGTCGAGAGCGCGCTCGAGCACCTCGGCGATCAGCTCGTCCTGCTCGGCGGGGGTTGCCTCGGGGCCGAGCCGGGGCGTGTCGATGTGCGCGATGTCCTGGGCGACGCGGTGGGCCATCGCGCGCACCGCGCTGAGCATGGTGCCCTCGGCCGGGTCGCGCACGGAGTCGTACGCGGCGTCGGCGGCGCGGGCGAACGCCGCGGCCACCAGCACCGGGTCGATCAGCTCGCCCGGGCGGGAGGCGAGCTCCTCGGCGGCGCCGCGCACGATCTGGGAGAGGATCACGCCGCTGTTGCCGCGCGCGCCGAGCAGCGCCGCGCGGGCAACCGCGGACACCAGCTCCTCGCGGCCGATCACGTCGATCGGCTCTCCGTTGAGCGTGTCGAGCTCGTTCAGCACGGCGCGGAGCGTCATCGCCATGTTGTCGCCCGTGTCGCCGTCGGCGACCGGGAAGACGTTCAGGTCGTTGACCTCACCGCGGCGGTTCTCCAGCTCTGCCAGCGACGCGGCCACGACATTGCGGAACCGGACCAGGCTCTCGTCGGGCACAGCCACGTCTACACCGAAGGCCGAGGGTGTTTCAGGCTGCCTTCGTCACCTTGCCGGCCTTCAGGCAACGCGTGCAGACGTACTCGCGGGACGGTGAGCCGCCCACGTCGATGCGGACCTTCTGCAGGTTCGGGTTGAAACGGCGCTTCGTCGCGACCATCGAATGGCTGCGGCTATTGCCGAACGCAGGGCCCTTCTTGCACGAATAACAGACCTTTGGCACGGCGGGGGAGGCTAGCAGTCAGGCCTCAGGCCTCAGGCGTCAGGCCTCAGGAGCTGAAGGCCGAAAGCGCCCGCTCGATTCCGTCGCGGTCTACATCGAGATGCGTCACGGCTCGCACCCGCTTCGGCCCGACTGCCTGCAGCTCCACCCGGTCCGCGAATCGCTCTACGAACGCCGGGCCGTCGTCGACCCCGAAAATCACGATGTTCGTCTCCACGGTCTCCGGATCGATCTCAATCCCGTCGATCTTGGCCAGGCCCTCGGCCAGGTAGCGGGCATTGACGTGATCGTCGGTCAGGCGCTCGACGTTGTGGTCCAGCGCGTACAGGCAGCCGGCCGCCACGATCCCGGCCTGGCGCATCGCCCCGCCTGTCATCTGCTTCCAGCGCCATGCCTCGGCGATCAGCTCCTCCGAGCCGGCCAGGACGGCGCCGACCGGGGCGCCCAGGCCCTTCGAGAAGTCGATCCAGGCGGTGTCGAACCCGCTCGCCCACTCGGCCGCGGGCACGCCGGTCTCCGCCACCGCGTTCAGCAGCCGCGCCCCGTCCAGATGCGTCCGCAGCCCGTGCCCCCGCGCCTTGTCGAGCACGCCCTGCATGGTCTCCAGCGGCCACACCCGCCCGCCCGAGATGTTGGTGGTCTGCTCCACCGACACCAGGCGCGAGCGGGGCATGTACCGGCTCTCGGGGCGGATCGCCGACTCCAGCTGCTCGGCGGTGAAGACGCCGCCGTCGCCGTCGATCGGATTGATCATCGCCCCGGCCTGGGCGGCCGCCCCGCCCGCCTCCGCGATGATCGGGTGTGCGAGGCGGTCGCAGATGATCTCGTCGCCGGCCGAGCCGATATGCAGCCTGAACGCGATCTGGTTGCACATCGTGCCCGTGGGCAGGAACAGCGCCGCCGCGTGGCCGAGCAACTCGGCCACTCGATCCTGCAGCGCGTTGACCGTGGGGTCCAGCTTGCGCTGCTCGTCGGCCACCTCAGCGGAGGCGATCGCCGCGCGCATGCCCTCGCTCGGACGCGTCTGCGTATCGCTGTAGAGGTTGACCGTCACGAACCGAGCTCGTGGCGCATCTCGGCCATGCGCAGCACCGCGTGCGCCGCGTCCTCGCCCTGGTGGCGCTTTCCGCCACCGGCCCGGGCCAGGGCCTGCTCCATGTTGTCGACGGTGAGCACTCCGAACGCGCACGGCACACCGGTGTCCAGCGACACGCGGGCGATGCCGCTCGCCGCCTCCGCGCACACGTAGCCGTAGTGGTCGGTCTCGCCGCGGATCACGGCGCCGAGGCAGGCGACGCCGGCGTAGCGGCCGGACTCGGCGCAGTACTTGGCTGCGAGGGGCAGCTCGTATGCGCCGGGCACGTCGTGCACGTCGGCGCTCGCACCCGCCTCCTCGAAGGTCCGCACCGCCCCTTCCACGAGCCGGTCCGCGAGGTCCTCATAGAAGCGGCCCACCGCGATGGCAAACCGAGCGTCAGCCACCCGCGGGCTCGTCCTCGCGATCCTGCTGGGCCCTGCGCTCGGCCTTGCGCCTGTCGTGGATGCGCTCCTCCTGGATCATCTCCTCGTCCAGCGCGAGTCCCTGGTGATGGAGCAGGTGGCCGAGCTTCTGCGCCTTCACGCGCAGGTAGTCGGCGTTGTGCTCACCCGGCGCGTGCTCGATCGGGACCTGGTCGGTGACCGCCAGGCCGTAGCCCTCCAGGCCGACGATCTTCTTCGGGTTGTTGGTGAGCAGCCGGATCGAGGTGAGCCCGAGGTCCACCAGGATCTGGGCGCCGATGCCGTAGTCGCGCAGGTCCGCCGGCATGCCCAGCTCGAGGTTGGCGTCGACGGTGTCGAGCCCCTCCTCCTGGAGCTTGTATGCCCTCAGCTTGTTCAGGAGGCCGATCCCCCGGCCTTCCTGGGCGAGATAGAGCAGCACGCCTCTGCCCTCCTTCTCGATCCGCAGCAGCGCGTCCTCGAGCTGCTGGCCGCAGTCGCAGCGCAGCGAGTGGAACACGTCGCCGGTGAGGCACTCCGAGTGCACCCGCACGAGCACGTCGTCCGCGTCCTCGACCTCGCCCTTCACCATCGCGACGTGGTGCTTGTCGTCCACCAGCGAGCGGAAGCCCACCACGTTGAACTCGCCGAAAGCCGTCGGGAGCCGGGTCTCCACCACCCGCTCGACGAGCTTGTCGTGCAGCCGCCGGTAGGCGATCAGGTCGGCGATGGTGATCATCTTCAGCTCGTGCGCCGCGCAGTACTCCGTGAGGTCGTCCACGCGCGCCATCGTGCCGTCGTCGTTCATCACCTCGCAGATCACGCCCGCGGGGGTCAGCCCCGCCAGGCGGGCCAGGTCCACGGCCGCCTCGGTCTGGCCGGTGCGCTCCAGCACCCCGCCCTCCTTGGCCTTCAGCGGGAAGATGTGACCGGGCTGCACGAGGTCGCGCGGGCTGGCTCCCGGGTCGATCGCGGCCTGGATGGTGCGCGCCCGGTCGTGCGCCGAGATGCCCGTGGAGACGCCCTCGCGCGCCTCGATCGACACCGTGAACGCCGTCTCGAACGGCGACTCGTTCTTGGCGGCCATCAGGTCGAGGCCGAGGGTGTCGCAGCGATCGGGGGTGAGCGCGAGGCAGATCAGCCCGCGCGCGTGGGTGGCCATGAAGTTGATCGCCTCGGGCGTCGCGAACTGCGCGGCGAGGGTGAGGTCGCCCTCGTTCTCGCGGTCCTCGGCGTCGCAGACCACCACCATCTTCCCCGCGCGGACGTCCTCCAGCGCCTCCTCGATGGTGTTGAAGGGAGCGTCGCTCATGCGGCTCTCCCGGCAAGCATTTTCTCAACGTACTTGGCGATCACGTCCACCTCCAGGTTCACTTGGCGCCCCGGCTCGGCTGAGCCCAGCGTCGTGCGCTCCAGAGTCTCGGGGATGAGCGAGACCGTGAAGCCGCCGTCGTCCACGTCGGCGATCGTAAGCGACACGCCGTCGACCGCCACCGAGCCCTTCTCGACCACATAGCGCAGCACGTCCTCGGGTGCTGCGATGCGCACCACCCGGGCGAAGCCCTCGTCGTCCACGGACTCGACCGCGCCGGTGCCATCGACGTGGCCCTGCACGATGTGGCCGCCGAGAGGATCGCCGGCCCGCAGGGGCAGCTCCAGGTTCACCGCGGCGCCCTGTGCCAGGCCCCCCAGCGCCGTCCGCCGCAGGGTCTCCGCCATCACGTCGGCTCCGAAGGCCTTCCCATCGACGCCGGTGGCCGTGAGGCACACGCCGTTCACCGCGACCGAGTCGCCCTCGGAGAGCCCCAGCGGTTCGGCGGTCTCCAACGCCAGCCGCCCGTCGGCGATCGAGGCGACGGTGCCGGTGGTCTGGACCAGGCCGGTGAACATCACCACTCCTTGAAGCGCGCGGTGACCAGGACGTCGTCGTCGATCCGCTCGACCTCGGCGTGAACGGCGCGCACGGCATCGGCGATGTACTCCAGCCCCTGGGCCTCGACGGCGCCCTTGGACTCGCGTCCGCCGCAGCAGCATCGGCGCGATGAACATGCGCGCCTCGTCGATCTCGCCCGCCTCGAGGAACACGCCCGCAAGGTGCGGGCCGCCCTCCAGCAGCAGCGACTGGACGTCGCGCGAGCCGAGCTCGTCGAGCGCGGCGGCCACGCGGGCGGCCTCGTTCTCACCCGCGGTCACGACCACCTCGACGCCGGCGTTGGCGAGGGCGTCGGTGTCGGTGCGCTTAGCCGCGCGGGAGCAGATCAGGATCACCGAGACTTCCCCGGCGCTGCGGACGAGCTGCGAGTCGAGCGGCAGGCTCGCCTCGGAGTCGAACACCACCCGGTGGGGCTGGCTCGACACACCCTCGACGCGCGCGGTGAGCAGCGGATCGTCGTGCCGGGCGGTGTGGATCCCGACGGCCACCGCGTCGCACTCCGCGCGCCAGCGGTGGGCCCGCGCGCGGCTGGACTCGCCCGAGATCCACTGCGAGTCGCCCGTGCTGGTGGCCACCTTGCCGTCGAGCGTCATGGCCGACTTGAAGACCACCAGCGGCCTGCCCGTGCGGGCGTGCTTGCGGAAGGGCTGGTTGAGCAGGCGTGCCGCGGTCCCGATCTCGCCATCGAACACGTCGACGTCGATGCCCTCGTCGCGCAGGATGCCGAGCCCGCGCCCGGAGGCCTTCTCGCTGGGGTCGTCGGAGGCGACCACCACACGCGCGATGCCGGCCTCGACGATCGCCTCGGTGCAGGGAGGCGTGCGGCCCTCGTGGCAGCACGGCTCGAGCGAGACGTACAGCGTGGCGCCGGCCGGGTCCTCCTCGCATACGCTCAGCGCCGCGCGCTCGGCATGCGGCTCGCCGGCGCGCAGATGCAGGCCCTCGCCGATGGTGCGGTCGCCCTTCACGATCACGGCGCCGACGAGCGGATTGGGAGAGGTGTGCCCGCGCGCGGTGGCGGCCAGCTCGATGGCCCGTGTCAGGTGGCGCTCATCGCGCTCTGTGGCCGTCTTTGAAGCCATCCTTGAGAGTGCGAGCCGTAGATTGACTCGCGAGTCAACGATACCAACGCGACGAAACGTCGAACGGGCGTCTCAGCGTCTCAGCTGATCGCCCGCCACGTCGCGAAGCGTGAACTTGCCGCGCCGCCAGCCGAAGCGCGTGCCCGGCAGCGGCCCGAGCTGCTTGGTGCCGTTGCGCGCCAGCGCCAGCGCCCGGGCGGGCCACCAGCTGCCGACCGGCATCGGTCCGCCGTTGCACGAGCCGCCCGAGTAGCCGGGCCGGCCGACCCAGAAGTAGGCGTCGACTTTGGGGTGGGCGGTTTGGGCGGACGGTGGCATGCCGATCCCGCGGTGGCGCGGGTGGCAGTGCACATTGATGCGCAGGTTGCGCCTCCCGCGGCGCTTGCGGTAGTGCACGGGCCCGCGACCGTTGAAGTGGGTGGAGATCACGAACGGCTTGCCGTTGATCCGGCGCGACACGTCGAGGCCGTAGCGGATGTTGCGCGAGGTCCAGTCGTAATGGGTCGTGTTGAGCATGAACCCGCGCACCTTCGACACCCCGATCCGGCGCAACGCGCGTGCGACACGGGCCGCGGGCACCCAATCCGAGGCCGTGGCCTCGATGTAGATCGTGGCGTTGGGCAGCTTCGAGAGAACGTCGATGCCGTACTTCAGTAGGCGGTAGCGCGACTTTCGGCGGCTCTTGGCGAGGCACTTGATCGTTCCCACCGAGTCCGGCTCGAAGGCGATGATCACCCGCGAGCGCCCGATACCCCGCGCGAAGGCGCGAAACCAGGAGCGCGTGCGCGCGTCTTCCCGGGGCCCTCCGCCCTGGTAGCGCGAGTTGCAGGCCCGGCCCTGGTGGCGCAGTGTGGCGATGAGCGGCACCTCCCCCACGCGGCGGGCGCGGTTGATGTATTCCCGCACCTCCGTTCGCGCACTCCGGTTGAAGCGCCCGAACCAGCGGAACTTGGGCTCGCGGGCAATCTTGCGAATCGTGGCCGCCCGGCCCCTGAGGCCCCGCCTGCGATAAGCGCGCCAGTACCGCCACGACGGCTGCTTGTGATCCACGAACCACTTCTCGCCGACGAGGGGGTTGGACGAGCGGGGGTCCACGCCGCGGCGGTCTGGGCCGCTGTACTCGTCGAGGCCTCGCGGCAGCGACGAATTCGGGACGGGAGCGGGCTGCCTCGGCGCGGGGGTCGCGGACCCGGGCTGCTCGCACGCGGGGAAGCCGGGCAGGCCGCAGAGCCCGTCCTGTGCCAGGGCGGTTCCGGCGAAGGCCAACAGGCCTGCCGCCGCTATCAGCAGACTGCGGAGAAGCACCGCCCTCAGAGTAGGAGGTCGAGCTAACGGTGAAGCTGGTCGCCCGCGAAGGCGCGCAGGGACTTGCCCCGCCGATGCCCGAACTTCGTGCCGCTCGGCGGACGCAGCCAGTTCGTGGCGTACTGCCCGAACATCACTGCCCGGTCGTTGAACCAGGAGCCGATCGGCAGCGGGCCGCCGTTGCACGAGCCTCCGGAGAAGCCCGGGCGGCCGATGTAGAAGTAGCCGTCGGCGAGCGGGTGGTTGGTCTGGGTGGTCGGGGCGATGCCCAGGCCGCGCTTGAGCGGATGGCACCAGACCGTGACGCGGCGCCAGAGGTGCTTGCGGCGGTTGATCCAGCGCTTGTAGTGCACCGGTCCGCGGCCGTTGAAGGAGGTCGAGACGATGAAGTGCTTGCCACCCACGCGGCGCGAGATGTCCGAGCCGTGCTTGGTGTTGTAGGCGGTCCAGTCGTAGTGGGTCACGTTGAGCATGAACCCGCGCACCTTGGCCACTCCGACCTGGCGCAGCAGCTTGGCGGTGCGCGCGGGCGACTCCCAGTCCGACGCGCCGGCCTCGATGTAGACCGTGACGTTGGGAAGCTTGGAGAGCACGTCCACGCCGTAGGCGAGCGTCGCGATCCGGGCCTTGCGCCTGCTCTTGGCGAGGCAGTCGATGGTGCCGAGGGAGTCGGGCTCGAACCCGATCACCAGGCGCTGGTTGCCGATGCCCCTGGCGAAGTCGCGGTAGTAGCGCTTGGTGCGCTCGTCCTCACGCGGGCCGCCGGCGGTGTAGCGCTTGTGGCAGGCCTTGCCCTGGTGGCGCATGAGCACGACCTGTGCGACCGAGCCGGGCTGCTCCTCCTGCACGCGCTCGAGGTAGCCGCGGATGCTGCCGGCGGTGCCGCCCTTGTCGTCCTCGTTCCAGCGGCCGAACCACTTGAACTGGGGCTGCAGGGCGATCTTGGCCAGCATCGCGGCCTTGTAGCGCTGGCCGCGGCGCTTGGCGCGGGCGTAGGCCTTGTACTGAGGTGTCCACGTCTTGTCGACGTACCACTGGGTGTTGAGCAGGGGATTGGGCGCGGCGGGATTCACGCCGCGGTAGTCCGGGGCGGGCGGCGGCGGGGGCGCCGGCGCCGGCGCGGGTAGCGGCAAGGGCAGCGGATCGTCACACGGAGGGAGCAGCGGAACGTCGCAGGTGGGCTCGTCCGGCTCGTCGTCGTCGACCTGGGCGAGCGCGCCCGGCGCCGTCACGCACAGGGCGAGCAGGGCGGCCAACACGGCGAAGATGAGGGAACGGCGCATGTCATCCCTATCGACACCGTGTCCAAAGCCTTAATCACGCTCCCGAAGTCTGGACTGAACGTCTAAGGCCGGAAACTGTCCCCCGCCACCTGGCGAGCGGAGAACCGGCCCCTCTTGAATCCGTAGCGCGTGCCGCGCTGGGGCGAGAGGCGCTGCGACTGATAGCGCGCGAACATCAGCGCGCGGGCGGGCCACCACGTGCCCACCGGTAGCGGGCCGTCGTTGCACGAACCGCCGGAGTAGCCCGCGCGGTTGATCCACAGGTATGCGTCCACCAACCGGTCGCCGGTCCTGGTGGTGGGATACGGGCCGGCGCCGCGATACAGCGGATGGCAGAGCACGTTGAACTTGCGCTTGCCGCGCGGTACGCGCACCGGGCCGCGGCCGTTCATGGCAGTGGAGATCACGAAGTGCTTGCCGCCCAGGCGCTTGGAAAGCTTGCGCCCGTAACGGATGTTCTCCCGTGTCCATTCGTAGTGGGTCACGTTGAGCATGAACCCGCGCACCTTGGAGACGCCGATCTGGCGCAGCTGGCGGGCCACATAGCTCACCGGCTTCCAATCCGCGGCGGTGGCCTCGATGTAGATCGTGGCGTTGGGCAGCTTGGAGAGCACATCGATGCCGTGGCGCAGCACGGCGACACGGGCCCCGCGGCGGCTGCGCGCCAGGCACTCGATCGTGCCCACGGAGTCTGGCTCGAACGCGATGATCACGCGGGAGTCGCCGATGCCGCGCGCGAAGTCGTCGAACCACTGCTTGGTGGCCTCGTCCTCGGCCACCCCGCCGGCCTGGTAGCGCGAGTTGCACTGCTTGCCCTGGTGGCGCAGCGTGGCCACGAGCGGCACCTTGCAGTGCGTCTCGGCCTCCCGGATGAAGCGGCAAATGGTCCTGGGCGCGTTCGTGAACCGGCCGAACCACCTGAACCGGGGCGAAAACGCGATCTTGGCCATCTGCCGCCCGTTTGGGCTGTTGCCGTACTCGAGCAGGCTCTTGTAGGCGGGCTCCTTCGGGTCCACGTACCACTCCGAGGCAGCCTCCAGCGGGTTGGGAGCCCGGGGCGACACGCCCTGGCGGTCGCCGCTCACCGGGCGGCGCGGGAAGTTGCAGTCAGGCTCGGGGCTCTGCGCCGAGGCCGAGGCGGGGACCAATGCCAGCGCCGACAGCGCCGCGAGCACGAGCAGCGACCGCGCGGCTCATCGGCGCAGCTGGTCCCCTGCGACCTGACGCAGCGAGTACGGGCTGCCGCTGAACCCGAAGGTCGAGTTCGGCGGCGGGCCCTCCTGGTTGGACTGGTGGCGGGCGAACATGAGCGCCCGCTCGGGCCACCATGCCCCGACCGGCGAAGGCCCCCCGTTGCATCTGACCGCCCGAGTAGCCGGCGCGGTTGATCCAGAAGTAGGCGTCCACGAGCGGGTCGGATGTCTTGGTGGTGGGATACGGGCCGGCCCCGCGGAAGAGCGGGTGGCAGAGCACGTTCACGCCGCGCTTACCGCGGCGATAGCGCACCGGGCCGCGCCCGTTCATGGCCGTGGACACCACGAAGTGCTTGCCGCCCAGTCGCTTGGACAGCCTGCGCCCGTAGCGGATGTTCACGCTCGGTCCACTCGTAGTGGGTCACGTTCACCATGAAGCCGCGAACCTTGGCCACGCCGATCTGGCGCAGCACCTTCGCGACGTATGACACGGACTTCCAGTCCGCGGCCGTCGCCTCGATGTAGACGGTGGTGTTGGGGAGCTTGGCGAGCTGGTCGACCCCGTAGCGCAGCACCGCCACGCGCGCCTTCCGGCGGCTCTTGGCCAGGCACTCGATCGTGCCGACCGAGTCGGGCTCGAAGGCTACGATCACGCGTTCCTTCCCGATGCCTCTGGCGAAGTCCTTGAACCAGCGCTTGGTGCGCCGGTCCTCTGCCCGCCCGCCGGCCCGGTAGCGCGGGTTGCACTGCTTGCCCTGGTGGCGCAGCGTGGCCACCAGCGGCACGGCGCCGTCGGCCTTCGCCCGCGAGATGAAGCTGCGGATGCTTCCGATCGTGGGCCGGCTGAAGCGGCCGAACCACTTGAACCGGGGCGTGAGGGCGATCTTGCCCATCAGGTCGCGCCTGTCACCCGTGTAGCCGCGGTAGGACTTGTAGGCGGGCTCCTTGGTGTCCACGAACCACTTCTCCCCCACGAGCGGGTTGGGGGCTGTGGCGGACACGCCGCGACGGTCGATCTGCTGCGCCATGGCGGTCGGGGCGAGCAGCAACATGAAGGCGGCCGCCATCAAGACGGCCGCGAGACGAGGAGTTCGCATCGCTCCCAAGCTACACGCGTCCACGGACCCACGCGAGTTGCGCGGCGCCAACGCGCACCCCAGGAGATCTAGGCGTCGCCGAAGGCGAGCCGTTAGGGGGGTTGCAAAGGGGGGCATGTGTGCCCCCCTTTGAGGCTCTCAACCAGCCGCGTCCCGCGCCCCTAATGGTGCAGAGGTTCCTTCTGCGCTTCAGTCTCGGGGGCTTCGATGTAGGGCTGCTGCTCGTCCTGCTCCTCGGTCTCGTGGTAGACCGACTCGGCGTTCACCGCCCAGATGTCGTGGTCGGTGCCCTTCACGAGGTTGTCCACCGCGCGCATGGCGGTGAGCATGGAGTGGTCGGAGTTGTTGTAGCGGTGCAGCCCGTTGCGGCCGACCTGCTGCAGGTTCTCGATGCCGTCGAGCCAGCCGCGGATGGCGGCCACGCGCTCGGCGTAGTCGGCGTCGTACATCGGGTAGGCCTTGGGCACGCGCGTCACGAAGCCGAAGTTGAACTGGTCCTTCTTCGCGAGGCCGAGCTGATCGAGCTCTCGCATGCCGAGGTCGATGAGCTTGTCGTCGTCCATCTCCCAGAGCTCGTCGCCCGCGAAGCAGAAGAACTCGAGGCCGACACAGGCCTTGGTGTCGTCCGGAACCATCCAGGGGCTCCAGGAGCGGAAGTTCTGGATCCGGCCGACGTTGACCTCGGGGTCATGGATGTAGATCCAGTTGTCGGGGAAGAGGTCCTCCCCGTCGAGCACCAGCGACACCGTGAGGAAGTCGCGGTAGCGGACGCCCTTGGCCGCCGCGGAGACCTCGGCGCTGGGATGGGGGTCGGCCATGCCGACGACGTTGCGCAGCGGCAGCGAGCTGATCACGTAGTTGGACTCGTACTCCTTGCCCCCCGCGATCACCTTCTGCACGCGGCCGTCCTCGACCACGAGCTTCTCGACCGGGGTGTTCAGCAGCACCTTGCCGCCGAGCGCCTCGATGTCGGTGGTCATCGTCTCCCACATCTGGCCGGGGCCATAGCGCGGGTAGTTGAACTTGTCGATCAGGCTGGTGACCTTGTTGTCCTTGTTGCCGAAGAACGCGGACCAGGCGGCACGGAAGAACGAGAGGTTCTTGATGCGCTGGGCGGCCCACTCGGACCGGATCTCCGACGTCGGGACGCCCCAGACCTTCTCGGTGTAGGACTTGAAGAACTGGTTGAAGAGCCACTTGCCGAAGCGGTTGGAGACCCACTGCTCGAAGGTCTCCTCCTTGCCCTTGGGGCGTACGGCGGCGGCGAGGTAGGAGAAGAGCGCCTTGGTCAGGTCGACCGGGCCGAGCTTCTTGAGCACGTCCGGGCCGCGCAGCGGGTAGTCGAGGAACTTGGCCTCGCCCTTGTGGTTGCGCCAGTAGATGCGCGACATGCGCGGCCGCTCGAGGAACTCCTCCTTCATGATCTCGTGCCAGAGGTCGTCGACCTCCTTGACCTTGGTGAAGAAGCGATGGCCGCCGAGGTCGAAGCGGTACTTGCCGCCGGGGCCGTCGCGGACCTCGGTCTTGGCGATGCCGCCGACCTGGTCCTCGGACTCGAACACGATCACGGGCAGGCCCTGCTTGGCCAGCAGGTAGCCGGCCGTCAGGCCGGCGGGGCCGCCTCCGATGATCAGGGTGGGCGTGTCCTTCAGGCCCGGGGTGGCGGGCTCGACAGCGGTCTTGGAGTTTGGGTTATCGCTCATCTCTTCTTCTAGTCGCGGGTCTTTGTGTAGAGCACGCCACGTACCCCGATCCGTCTGGCACGGCGATAGAACGCCGGCACGGCTTTGTCTCGGGTGAAGCGCTGATCGCGCTCAAGGGTCTGCCCCCATTGGGCGGACCTACGGCGAACCAGCTGAGTCCACGGCGCGTCCCAGTCGTCGATGCTCGAGGTGACCGGGTGCACGAGGAGCACGCGTTGCGAACGTGGCAGCTTATCAAGCAGCGGCACGAGATTCTCCGCTGGTGTCGCGTTCTCGAGCTCGTCCTGCACGTCGCGCCAGTCCATCACGCCCTTGCGCTTCACCTCGCCGAGCTCCGTCGCCTCGGTCATGTCGTTGCGCAGGTGGTAGTGGATCAGGGGGTGCTGCTCGGGCTGCAGCGTCACCACGAGGTCGCCCGGGCGCATGTCCTTCGACACGGCCGCGGCCAGGTCCGCGGCGTTGGACTTGTTCTCCAGATTGCTGGTCTTCGGCACCGCCCAGATCGCGAGCACGATCGCCAGCGCGACCAGGCCGAGCTTACCCGCGCGGGCGAGCCCCACCGACGCCAGCAGGAAGATCGGGCCCAGCGCCACCCCGAGATAGCGGGTGGTCCACGCCGGGGAGACCTGGGAGAACAGCCACGCAACCGCGAGCGTCGCGACGCCGATGGACAGCGCCGTGAGCACCGCGGTCCGCTCCTTGTCGTCCTTGTCGCCCGACACCTGGCGGGCGACGATCGCGGCCAGGCCCGAGCCCGCGGCCAGCACCAGCGCAACCGTCACCGTGCCGCCGCCCAGCAGCCCCTTCGCGATCTGCACCGGCGCGCCGAGGCGCGGCGAGTTCAGCCAGGGCGCCCCCGTGTGGGCGGTCTGGTAGAGCAGCGTGGGCAGCCAGGGCACGTAGAGCAGGAACGCGACGCCGTAGCCGATCAAGCCGTCGCGCAGCAGGGCGCGCCGGTCGTCGCTCGCGTAGAGCAGCGGCGCGAGCGCGACCAGGGTGCCGGCGGTAACGAAGATGCCCCAGCTGTGGGTGTAGAGGATCGCCGCGAGGAGCCCCACGAACAGGGGTAGGTATTGGCGCCGGCGGAACACGAAGACGTGCAGGAAGGCGGTGCTGAGCAGCAGCGAGAGCACCACCATCAGCGAGTACATCCGCGTCTCCTGCGCGTAGACGGTGAGGAAGGGGTTGAACGCGCCGAGCGCCGCGCAGATCAGTCCGGCGCGCTTGCCGAACAGCGACCATCCCGCCCACAGCCCACCGGGCACGGCGAGCAGCGAGATGGCCACCGACAGCCCCTGGGTGTCGGCCGGACCGGTTCCGAAGACCTCCATCCACAGGTGCAGCGCCAGGTAGTAGAGCGGCGGCGAGCCGTCCTGCCTGAGCACCCCGGGGATGTCGAAGAACGGCTGCGATGCGATCCCGATCGACAGCCCCTCGTCCATCCACAGCGACGCGCCGAGGGCGCGCGTGCGCAGGTACAGCGAGATCAGCAGCAGGCCGCCGACCAGCACCACCACGCCGGGCGTGCCGGTGATCATGGATTCGACGCGCGGAAATGCGCGAGCGCGAGAGGCGAGGGCGGCCATCAGGGAAAGATAGTCAGCGGGAGGACCGCAGTTCGGGGGTCACGTCGCGTGGTGGGACGCGCGGGGCGTTCGGACCGCCGGAGGGGCAGGCGCGGCCGCGGGCGTCCGAGCGCGGGGCGGTCACGAGCCGCCAGCGGCCGCTGGTGGCGGCGAGGCGCATGCGCGGGTCGGTGAGCTTGGGTACGAGCGGGCTGTTGGTGCGAGTGTGGGTGCGGAACACGACGCCGGGCGCAGTGGTGCCGAAGAGCGCCCCCACGTCGATGCCGTGGACGCCCAGCTCGTAGGCCACCATCTGGGTCTGGAACGGGCCGCTGTAGACGTTCCCGCAGGCGAGGATGTCATCGCGCCCTCCCCCCTTCTCGATCATGCCCGGCAGCGTGTCCCACAGGCTGGCCTCGTAGCGCAGCACGTCGAGGGTCACGTCGATGTTGTCGGCCTTGTCGCGGATCACCGGCGACAGCCCGACGAGCACGATCAGCGCCACGGCGCCCGTGGCGGCGAGGCCGCGGCGCGGGCTGCCCGTCAGGCGGTCGGCGAGCGCTTGCACCCACGCGAAGAGCCAGCCCACGCCCACGCCGCCGAGCACGCACAGGGCCGCGGTGGTGACCACCAGGTAGCGCTGGTTGCCGGCGTAGCCGAGCTCGGTCATCACTCCCACGAGGGCGATCCAGGCGAAGGCGATTCCGGCCAGCGCGAGCGTGGCGCCCTCGCGGCGGTCGCGCATCCATGCCCGTGCCGCGAGCCCGACGGCCACCAGCGAGGCGGCGAACAGGGGGATCACCGTGCGCTCGGCGAACCGCCTCACCACCTCGAGGCCCGGGTTGTCGGCGAATGCCGCGCTGCCGGGGTTGGGGTTGTTCGCGCGGCTGGACGCCCGCAGCGGCTCGCCCGAGCCCCACAGCTCCGGGCCGAACCAGAGCACCGGCACGGCCACGCCGATCGCCGCGATCCGCACACCGCAGCTCGGGGTCGCGGAACCACAGCCACAGCCCGTAGAGGCCGAGGAACGGCCACGCCTCGGGGCGCAGGAGGGCGGCGGCGAAGCCGAGGTACAGCGCGTGGTCGCGGCGCCCGTCGAGGTGGCGCTCGAAGGCCCAGAGCGACAGCGCGGCCAGCATCGCCTCGGAGTTGCCGAGCATCGAGTCGCGCACGAACTGGTAGGTGGTGAGCAGGAAGAGCGTGGCGAAGATGCCGCCGACCCAGCCCGGGAGGCCCTCGCCGGTCAGGCGCCGCCCGAGCCGGAAGGCCATCACCAGCGACAGCAGCGACCCCGCCCTGGCGATCCACAGCCACAGCGACGGCGCGAGGTCGGCGCCCAGCAGCGAGAAGGGTGTGGTGAAGAGCACCGGCAGCGGCTTCCACGACGGGCCGCCCTCGGTGACCAGGTCGAGGTGCGTGATCTCCCTCCCCCACATGATCCAGGCCCACGGGTCGTACGTGGGGGTGGACGGGAACAGCAGCGTGAGCGCCGCCACCGCGAGGCAGCCGACGATCACCGGCAGCATCGGGCCGGAGCGCGGCCCGGCGAAGATGCCCGAGGGAGTCTGTGGCCGGACTGCCGGCGCTTGGGCTGCGGAAGCGTTCATCTGAGGTCTGAAGTCTGAGGTCTGAGGTCTGCCTGAGGCTTCGCCTCAGGCCCCGCTGGCCTGGGTCTCCTGGACGCTGAGAGCCGAACGCAGCCGCGCCCAGCCGCCATAACGCACGACCAGGAAGACGAGCCCGACGGCGGTGATCGGCACGTAGAGCACGAAGCGCAGGAGCAGGAGGTACGAGATGACGACGGCGCCGGTTCCACCGAGCGCCCGGGCGCCGAAGGCGACCGCGGCGTCGAACGTGCCGATCGAGCCGGGCGCGGCGGGCAGGGCGGCCGCGAAGTTCGTGAGGGCCACCAGATACAGCGCCCCGGTGGCGCTGATGCCCAGCTCCACCGCGTGCGCCACGGCCAGGTAGACGGCGCCCTCGCAGAACCACAGGACGATCGATCCGGCGAGCAGCGGGAGGCCCTGGCGACCGGCCATGGCACGGGACGCGTCGGCGAGCGGGCGGATCAGGTCGCGCAGCCGGGTGAGCGCGCCACGCTTGCGCATGATCTGGAGGACCACCGCCGCCACCGCCGCCACCGCCAGGCCTATGCCCGTGATGAGGATCGGCCGGTCGGTGGGCAGCACGTCGCCCGGCAGGATGAAGTAGGCGATGATGACCAGCATCAGCGACAGCACGATCACGTCGAGAACGCGCTCGGCCACGATCGTGCCCGCGAGCTTGCGCTTGCCCGCGTTGGTCTGCTGGTCGAGCAGCACCACGCGGAGCGCCTCCCCCGCGCGGGCCGGCAGCACGTTGTTGCCCATGTAGCCCACCGTGGTGAGCCCGTAGCAGTCCGAGCGGGAGGCCCTCACGCCCGGTGAGCTCGAGGATGCGGTGCCAGCGCTCGGCGCGAATCAGCGTCGCCGCGGTGTACAGCAGCGCCGCCCCGACGAGCCAGCTGAGCGCCTCGGGGGAGCTCGGGAACGTGGGCGCCTCCTGGTGAGACGCCCACCAGACAACCGCCCCGAGCGCGATCAGGGAGAAGACGGCCTGAAGTAGGACGAAGCGACGGTTCACAGTTAAATCCGGCTCCGGACTGCCCTTTGCGAGGGCGTCAGCGAAGAGTCGAGACGGGCGGGGCGGGGACACCACATGTACCCGCCAAGGCGGGTCACGGTAGCAGGGTCGCACGCGGCTTTCACTACCCTGCCCGGGCCGTGACCGCCCGCGCCCTCATAGTCCTCGCCGCTCTCGCACTCGCCGGTTGCGGGAGCGACGACGAGTCGATCCGCAACGCCGGGCCCAATCCCAACGACAAGCGCGGGGTCGCGCTGTCGTGCATCGAGGCCGCCGGCGTGCCCGCGACGCTGGTGGGCGAGAAGTCGATCCAGGTCGACGGCACGGACGCCCCGCGGATCGAGTTCTTCGTCTCGTCCGGCGAGGCGGAGGCGAGGCAGTTCCAGGGCCAGGCGCAGGGGGCCGAGCAGGTCGGGGCGGCGCTGCTGTTCGTGAACAGCGGGAACGACGACGTGCTGAAGAAGGTCGAGGCGTCTGCCATCGCGAAGCCGAATGGCATCAGTTCATGCCAGCAGGCGGCCACCCGACACCTCGTAGACCTTCACCTCGTTGCGGCCGTTCTTCAGGGAGCTCGGCGGCACCATCACTCCGAACAGCTCGCCCCCTCCCGTCGCCAGCTTGAAGGTGTTGCCCACTCCGGCGATTTTCCCGTTCACCGCGATCGCGATGTCCAGGCCCGAGCCGCCGCTCACCCGGCCCGTGATCCAGTTCGGGATCAGGAAGCTCTTCGTGTTCACCTTCGCCAGCTCGCCGCTGTCGGCGATCGACGCGCGGGCGTTCGAGCGTCCCGTGGAGCGCGCGCGCTGCCCGACCAGGTTCTGGTTGGGGCCGATGCGGTAGATCCGGTCCGCCGGGTCGGCGCCGGTGCCGAACAGGCGCACCCTCTTGGCCAGCTCCTCGTCGCGCTCGCGCTCGAACTCGTCGAGGCTGAGGGTGATCGAGCCCTTCAGGTTGCGCTTGAGCATCGACACCTTCGTGCGCCGCTTGACCTCGGCGGAGAAGGCCGAGCGGCCGTCGACCTTCTCGGGCAGCTTGGCGCCGAGCACGTCGGCGATGGTGGGCAGCACATCGGTGGTCTCCACGATCGAGCGGCTCCACACTGCCCTGCTGCTGGCTTCGGCTGCTTGATCAGCAGCGGCACCGGGGTGATCTCGTCGATGTTGCCGCGGTTCACGTCGCGGCGGTCGAACTGGCCCTTCTTGAACGACACGCCGTGATCGGCCACCACCACGATCAGCGCGTCGTCGTAGAGGCCGCGCTGCTCGAGCCGAGTCCAGCACCTTGCCCAGCTCGCGGTCGGCGAAGCCGGCCTGCAGCAGGTGGCGCAGCTGAAGCTGCTGGATCTGGCCCTCGTCCTTGTAGCTCTGGCGGGAGATCTGCGGGATCGGCTCGACCGCGGTCGCGCCGGTACTGGCGCCCGTCGGGCAGGTACTGCCACGGCACGTGGGGCAGCAGCGCGTGCTTGAAGTTCAGCGTCGCCCGCTTCTTGGGGATGTTGGCCACCCACTCGTCGAAGCGGCCCTTGCGGTCGCTGGCAAGGTTCGCGCGCGTGTCCGGCTGGGCGGCGTTCGTGGGCGCGGCTGCTCGCGGCCCCTCCCTCGCCCCCGCCGCCGAAGTCGCCCCAGGACTCGGAGACCGTGGGCAGGTCCTCCTCGATCCCGGGCGGCGCGACCACGTGGGCGTACACGCGCCCGATGTCCTCGGTCATCGACTTCAGCCGGTCGACGAACGGCTCGTCCAGACGGGCGTCCTCGCACAGGTCGCGCGGGCAGACGCTCGTGGCCTCCTCCGACACGTTCATCGTGTGGCTCTTGCCGAGCAGCGTGAAGATGCTGTTGGGATGCTCGGAGGCGGTTGGCAGCCGGCGGTCGATCACCGGCTTGTTGCCGTCCATGATCGCCGGCACCGCACGGCTGGTGGAGTCGTAGACCGAGTGCGCGTTCTTGAAGAAGGTCGCGTCCTTCGCGAGCCGCGCGAACGACGGGTAGCGCTTCGCGTCGATCCCGCCCTTCTCGTCCAGCAGCGACGTGCTCGGGAACTCGTCGAACACCACCATCACCACCGGCACGCGGGCCACGCCCTCGGCCGACTTCGCGCTCGCGTCCTCGGGGATCACGATCTTCGAGACGTCCGAGAAGAACAGGAACAGGACGAGGAACAGAATCGGCGCCGGGCTGAGCACGCTCAGGAACGAGCGCACCGGCTCGGCGCGCTGGTAGAGCACCGCCACGGCGACGCCGAGCGCCAGCGAGAGCACGATCAGCACGGTGTCGCCGGCGTCGATCGCCTTCTTGAGCGCCTGCACGAACACCACAGCCGACAGGCCGCCCACGAACACCAGGTGCACCACGCGGCGGGCCTGCTCGCTCGCCAGCCCCACCAGCAGCTCGATCGCGATCCCGATCGCGGGCGGCACCAGCACGAGCAGCACGCCGAACACGATGATCTCGCTCGCCGTGGAGCCGCGGGCGGCGAAGAACTCAGGGTTATCGGAGAGCAGGTTGAAGATGCGGCTGCGCGAGCGCGAACGCGCTCAACACGGCGAGGTGCGCGAAAGCGAGCAGGGTCGGAACCCCGTCGTCCTTCTCGCCCGCCGCGAACAGGCGGTGCCTGTGAGCGGGGTTCTCTTCCTCCATCAGCGCTTGGGGCGGGCGAAGTACAGAAGGCGGGTGCCGGACTCGAGCCGTTCGCTGCGCTCGATCTCGAACTTCTCGGCAAGGACGCGCTCGAAGTTCTCGCGCTCGTAGTCGGGGTGCAGGCCCTCGCGCTTGGGGCCGAGCAGCGTCCTGACCATCACGTCCTCACGCGTGGGGAACTCGATCACCAGCGCGGTCTCGAGCGAGGCCAGCCAGTCCACGAACTCCTGCACCGGGCACGTTGGCGGCGATCGTCACGTGGTGGATGAGCGCCAGCGCCAGCAGCAGGTCGGGCTTGCCGCGATCCTCGAGCCGCTTGCGCTCGACTCCGCGCCAGCCGAGGCCCGGGGACGGGTCGGCGAGGTTCATCGTGAGCGTGAGCAGCTTCTCGTCGCCCTCATCCTGGAGCGTGCGGTGCAGCAGTTCGATCGGGCCCTGGTCGTAGTCCACCGACAGCACGTGGTCGGAGCCCTCGGCCGCGATCCGCGAGTAGCGGCCGTTGTTGCAGCCGATGTCCCACGTCAGCCCCCAGCGCTGCGAGGTGGCCACCTCGCGGACGAACTCGTCCTTGCGCTTGGCGTCGTCATCGGTGTAGCTGTTGCGCTCGCCGTAGGCGACCCACACGCCCTCGGGCGGATCCCAGGTGAGGCCGGCGACGAGCTTCCGCATCCGCCGCACGTTGGCCACGATCAGCTCCTTCTTGAAGCCGGCCTTCTTGACCTCGTCCTTGACCTCCTTGCCGCGGCTGCCGTGCTTGGCCTCGAGCTTGGCGTGCAGGAAGACGTTGAGGTAGAAGCCCTTGCGGAAGCGGTCGCGGAAGCTCACCAGCCCGCGCATCTGGGCCGGGGTGATGCCGTCGATGTTGCCGCGCAGCAGCGCGCGCGGGTCGAAGTCCTTCACCCCCTGCAGCAGCAGCGGGTAGAGGTAGAGCATGCAGAACTGGCGGTAGGCGGCCCACGGCTCGCCCTCGCGCAGGCGCTCGAACGAGCCCACGTCCACGAACACCGGCTTCGAGCCCTTGAACTGCACGTTGTAGGGGCTCGCGTCCTTGAGGATCATGTCCTCCTCCAGGGCGGCCAGCGTGAGGTCGAGCTGCAGCAGCGCGGCGTCCCGGAGCATGGAGAACGGCCACTCGTACGGGTAGGAGACGAACGGGATCCGCTCGTGCTTGAGCACTCCGGCGCTCTGCTTGACCATGGTCTCGGGCAGCTCGGCGGTGCCCTCGGCGAGCTCGGTGGCGACTATGCCGCCGGACTCCTGAAACCTGTTCCAGAACTTGGTCTCGGCGAGCGACTTGAAGTCCGCCAGGCCGTCGGCCGAGAGCGAGCGGTAGACGTCGCCGCCCGAGTAGAAGACGCGGCTCTCCGGGTCGCGGAAGGAGCCGTGCTCGAGCGTTGGGCGAGTGGAGGTATCGGGCGTAGACATGAAAACGCCGCCCGCGTCACGCGGGCGGCGGTGGATCCTAGCTACGGAAAGATGCTTAGGAGTCGGAACTCTGCGTGACGGTCTCGTCCTCCGGCTTGCGGATGCGGAGGAAGACGAGGATGCGGTTCCAGTACAGCTTGGCGGTCACGGCCACGGCGGCTGCGCCACCGGCGATGATCTGCAGGATCATGCTGCCGCTGCCGGGATCGAGGTATGCGAGTAGGTCCATGTTAGAGCTCCAGTGCGGCCGGGTGCAGGATCAGATTCTTTCTGCGGGCGCGAAGAAGGCGCTGGCCCGGCAGACCGACACAGGCTAGCAAGGTTGTTTCCCGTTCGTTAACGCATTTCCTTCACATTCCTGGAGCCCCGCTGCCGGTCGCCTGGGTACCCTCCGAATCCGCTCCATGAAAAAGCTCATCATCCAGATCCCCTGCTTCAACGAGGCCGAGCAGCTGCCCGCCACGCTGGCGGACCTGCCGCGGTCGGTGCCAGGGATCGACGCAGTGGAGTGGCTGATCATCGATGACGGATCGAGCGACGACACCGTGAAGGTCGCGCGCTCGCACGGGGTGCACCACGTGGTGCGCCTCACCAACAACAAGGGCCTGGCCGCAGCGTTCCAGGCCGGCCTCGACGCCTCGCTCAAGCTCGGGGCGGACGTGATCGTGAACACCGACGCCGACAACCAGTACCAGGGCGCCGACATCCCCAAGCTCGTCGCACCGATCCTCGCCGGCCAGGCCGACATGGTCGTGGGCGACCGCGAGACCCAGACGATCGAGCACTTCTCGCCGCTGAAGAAGCAGCTCCAGCGCCTCGGCAGCGCCGTGGTCGCGCGCGCGTCCGGCACCCAGGTACCCGACGCGACGTCGGGCTTCCGGGCCTACAACCGCGAGGCGGCGCTCCAGGTGCAGGTGGTGTCGAAATTCACCTACACGCTCGAGACTCTGATCCAGGCGGGCAAGATGCTCGTGGCGGTCGACCACACCCCGATCCGCACCAACCCGAAGACGCGCGAGTCACGGCTGTTCCCGTCGATGTGGGCCTACGTGCGGCGCAACGCCGGCTCGATCTTCCGCATCTACTCCCTCTACGAGCCGATGCGCGTGTTCTTCATCGCCGCGGCCATCGTCGCGGTGCCGGCCACGCTGATCTGGGCGCGCTTCCTCTACTTCTTCTTCTCGGGCGAGGGCGAGGGCCACATCCAGTCGCTCATCCTCGGCTCCACCCTGCTGATCGTGGCCGTGCAGTTCCTCGCTCTCGGCGTGATCGGCGACATCCTCGCCGCCAGCCGCCTGCTCCAGCAGCGGATCTTCGAGCGCGTGCGGCGGATGGAGCTGCAGCTGGAGGTGGAGCCCTCGCACTACGAGAAGGGCGCGGAGCCGAGCGCGGCTGAGGCCGAGCGCGAGGCGATGCGGATATGAGCGCATGAGCACGGCCGAGGCCGTCCCAACCGGCAACACCTTCGACAAGTACGGCTCCACGAACGCCGTCGTGCGGCGGCTCATGACCCGGTTCCACTCAGACCTCGACGACCTCTGGGCGCAGGCTGCGCCGGAGTCGGTGCTCGACGTCGGCTGCGGCGAGGGCGTGCTCACGCACGAATGGGCGGAGAAGCTCGGCGACGGGCGCATCGTGGGCATCGACCTCGATGACGAGAAGCTGGCCGAGGAGTGGTCCACCAGGACGCGGGCGAACCTGGAGTACCGCGCGGAGGAGGCGACCTCGCTCTCCTTCGCCGACGGCGAGTTCGACGCTGCCACCGCGATCGAGGTGCTCGAACACGTTCCCGACCCCGAGGCGACCGTGGCCGAGATGGCGCGGGTGGCGCAGCGGTGGCTGCTCGTGTCGGTCCCGCGCGAGCCGCTGTGGCGGGGACTGAACATGGCCCGCGGCGCGTACTGGGGCTCGCTGGGCAACACGCCCGGCCACGTGAACCACTGGTCCAGGCGCTCGTTCGCGCGGATGCTCTCGCGGCACGGAACGATCGTCGAAGCCCGCTCGCCGTTCCCCTGGACGATGCTGCTCGTTGAGCTCGGCTAGCTCCCCCGCGCCGGGGTACGGGCGCGGCGCCGCGGTGCTGAGCGCGGGCATCGGCGCCACCGGCCTCATCACCTACGGCTACTTCTCGCTCGCCTCGCACTCGCTCAGCGAGGCCGACTACGGCGGCATCACCCTGCTCTGGTCGGCCGTCTTCATCACGGTCTCGGTGCTCTACCGGCCGGTGGAGCAGCTGCTCTCGCGCACGATCGCCGACCGCGCCGCGCGCGGGATCGCGGGTCGCCACCACCTTCGCGTGGCGGCCACGATCCAGCTCGGGCTGGGCCTGGTGTTCGTGGTCGCGGCTCTCGCGTTGCGGGGGCTGCTCCAAGACGACCTGTTCGAGGGCTCGAGCACGCTCTACTGGATCCTGATCGTCGCCGTGCTCGCCTACGCGGTGAGCTACTTCGCGCGCGGCTTCCTGGCGGGCTCCCACCGCTTCGGCCTGTATGGAGGACTGGTGCTGATGGAGGCCTCGACGCGGGTGCTGTTCGCGCTCGCGGTGGCGGTCGGAATCGCGGAGGGCCAGTCGGTGGTGGCGCTTGGCATGGCTGCGGCGCCGCTCGTGTCGTTGTGCGTGGTGCCGTGGGCGCTGCGAAAGCAGACCTCAGACCTCAGGCCTCAGACCTCAGAGGAGCTCGCCGAGCAGATCGCGCTCGACGAGGCCGCTGCGGGCGAGCCTGGCGGCGAGCCGGAGTTCACGCTGGCCCACGGGACGGGGTTCGCGGTGGCGGTGCTGGCGATCATGGTGGCCGAGCAGACCTTCCTGAACGCCGGCCCGCTGGTTGTTAAGGCGACGACCGACAGCGGCGGCGCGGCCCTCGCCGGGTTCACCTTCAACGTCCTGCTCATCGCCCGCGCGCCCCTGCAGCTGTTCCAATCCGTTCAGACCGCGATCCTCCCCCACCTCACGCGGCTCAGCGCCGGCGGCGAGACCGATCCGTTCCGGCGCAGCGTGAACGTGACGCTCGTGGCCATCGCGGGCTTCGCCGTCGTGGTGGCGGTGGTGATGGCGGCCGCCGGCCCGGCGCTGATGGACCTCGTGTTCGGCGGCGAGTTCGACTACGACCGCCTGGGACTGGTGCTGATCTCGATCGGCATGGGCATGTACCTGGCTGCGGCCACGCTGAACCAGGCGCTGCTGGCGCGCGGCAAGGCGCGCCAGGCCTGCACGGTGTGGGTGGCGGCGGCGGCCGGCTTCGTCGTGTTCCTGCTGGCCGCCGACTTCGACGACCCGGTGCTGGGCGTCGAGGTGGGCTACGTGGGCGCGGCGGCCCTGCTGTGCGGGCTGCTGTACGCGCTGTACCGGCGGGGCTAGGCCCGCCGGACGGCCTTCACGAGCAGGAAGCTCGGGCGCTCGCGCCAGGCCGCTGCCTCCGGGTGGTCGGCCACATGGGCGTCGTCTGGAACGGGCTCCGCCAGTCGCTCGGTCACGAACCCGGCCGCGGCGAGCGCATCGAAGTAGGCGCCCAGGGCACGGTGCGTGTCGTGCACCGTGAGCTCCGCGTCGCCGGCTCGCAGCGTCTCCGAGTACCTCACCGTCTCGAAGTAGCCGGCCTCGGCATCTCCCATGGAGTTCACCGGGTGCACCACCGAGAACACGAACGCCCCGCCCGGCTCGAGCGCGCGCGCCACCTCCGCCACGACGCCCGGCATGTCATCCACGTTCATCAGGACCATCGAGGCGACGGCGAGGTCGGCGGCGCCGTCGTCGACCGGCATCGCCGCGGCGTCGCCCTGGAGCGCATCGATTGCGGGCTCGCCTCCGCGCGCCGCGGCCACCAGCGCGGGTGACGATTCGACACCGAGCACGGTGTGCCCGCGCGCGTGGAGCACTCGCGCCAGCCGCCCCTCGCCGCATCCGACGTCGAGCGTGAGCCGGCCCGGCGGCGGCAGCAGATCGAGAAGCCACGGCAGCCCCATCCGCCAGAAGCCGTGGTCGAGCTCGGGCGACCGCGCCCAGCGGATCCAGTCGCCGGCATTCGCGTCCCACGCGGCGCGGAGGCTCATGCGCGGATGGTGCCACGCGCTAGCGTTCCTGCGATGTCCAAGCACCCCGCTGTTGGAGAAGAGGCCCCCGACTTCGAGCTCGAGGGAACGCACGGCAGCTTCAAGCTCTCCGAGCATCGCGGCGAGCGCGTGCTGTTGCTGTTCTACCCGGGCGACAAGACCACCGTCTGCACCAAGCAGTTCTGCTCGTACCGCGACAACTCGGAGGCGTTCGGGGCACTCGGGGTGACGGCAGTCGGCATCTCGGGCGGGAGCGTGGGCTCGAAGAACCGCTTCAAGGACAAGAACGACCTCACGGTGCCGCTGCTGGCCGACGAGGGCCTGGCGGTCGCCAAGCTCTATGACGCGGTGCGGCTCGGGGTCACCAAGCGCGCCGTGATCGTGATCGGCGAGGACGGCAAGGTCCTGCATCGCCACGATCACGCGCTCGGCCTGGACTTCCAGACGGTCGCCGACCTGCAGAAGACGCTGGACGAGCTGCCGGCGCCCGCCTAGGCGCCCAGGCGCTTCTTCAGCCCGCGTGCGTTGGCCAGGGCGAAGTCGCCCTCGGCCTCGTTGTTGAAGTACGCGTACACGTCGCCGCGCTCGCGCCAGCCGGCGATCCGCTCCGCCCACTCGTCCAGCTCGGTCTCCGAGTAGTTGCCCTTGCGCCCGCGCCGGCCGCGCATGAAGCGCACGTAGGTGAAGTCGGCCGTCAGGTCGTGGGTCTGGAACGGCCGCTCGGGGTGGTCGCTGATCACAAGCCCCGCCCCCGCCTCGCGCAGCGTGTCCAGCACCGGCGCCGTGAACCAGCTCTCGTGGCGGAACTCGAACGCGTGCCGCCCCGCGGGCAGCGCCGCGAGCGCGCCGGCAAGCCGCCCGTCGTCGCGGCGGAAGTTGCCCGGGAGCTGCCACAGGGTCGGGCCCATGTGTCCGGCGTCGCGAGCGGCTTCAGCGGCTCGTAGAAGCGCTCGCTCAGCCGCTCCGTCTCCTGCAGGCGCCATTTGTGGGTCATGTAGCGGCTGGCCTTCACGGCGAACTCGAACCCCGGCGGCGCCTGCTCCACCCACCGCTTCACCGCCTCGGGGGAGGCGAGCTTGTAGAAGGTCGCGTTGACCTCCGCCGAGTTGAAGGTCTCCGCGTAGCTCTCGAGCCGGCGCGTCCAGCCGGGGCACCCGATGCGAACCGTGGCCATCCGCGGGGAGGGTACGCTGGCCGCCGTGATCATCCCGGCCCGCTTCAACGGCCCGCGTGACTCGGGCAACGGCGGATACACGTGCGGCCGGGTGGCCGCGGAGCTCGGGGCGGGCGGCGCGAGGTGAGCCTGCGCGCGCCGCCGCCGCTCGAGACCGAGCTGACCGTGGAGCGCGACGGCGAGTTGGTCCGCGTGTCCGACGGGGACACCGTCGTCGCGGAGGGCCGGCCGGCGCGACGTGGACGTCGGAGCGCTGCCCGAGCCGGTCGACGTCGAGCGAGCCGAGGCCGCGGTGGCGGCCGGAAAGCACCAGATGGACGGCGGCGCACCCTTCCCCACCTGCTTCGTGTGCGGCCCCGACCGCGAGGACCACGACGGCCTGGACATCTACCCCGTCGAACTCGATCACCGCTGGGTGGCGACGTGGAGCCCCGAGGAGCCGGGCATGGTCTGGCCCGCCCTCGACTGCCCCACCGCCGCGCCGTTGATGAACCCCGACAAGGACCCGCCGATCGTGCTCGCGCGGCTGGCCGCTGCCATCGACGAGGAACCGGCGTGGGCGAGCCCCACGTGATCATCTCGTGGGAGCTGGGCCGTGACGGGCGCAAGCGCGAGGCCGCGTGTGCGCTGTTCGACGCGGACGGCCGTGCGCTCGCGCGCTCGCGCGCGCTGTGGATCGAGTTACGCGCCTAGGGCTAATGACGATCCGGAACGGAGCGTCCTGCGCTTGGCTGACCAGGCCCGCCGCCGTCCTTCGCGGTGATCACAGCGCGGTAGCGAGCCCCGCTTCAGCGCCCTGCCGCGGATGCGTCCGCTGAAGCGCAGCGACTGCCGGCCCGCGGCCTCGCGCGAGGTGACCGTGCCGGCCCGCTTGTAGTAGGTGCAGCGCCTCTCTTGCGGTTGCTGCGCCTGGGCTTGACGCACCTCGTCTTGCCCTTGCGCTTCACCTTGCGCCCCGTGAGCCGGCGCTCGATCCGGACCGACACGGTGGCGGCCTCCGTGAGCGTGAACCGGAACGTCGTGCCGCGCTTGACTGCGCTTGCGCTTCTTCTTGGCCGCGCGTGTGAACTTGCCGCCCTTGGCGACCGGCGCGAACGACTTGTTCGTCATCGAGACGCTGCTGAGCGCGGGCGCGATGTTCGAGATTGCGGCCGGGACGAACTCGTAGGCGCCGATGTCCGGCGAGCCGCCGCGCGGGACCCCGGCCAGGTCGAGCGCGCCGGCGGAGAAGACGCGGGATCGCCGCGACCGATCAGCGGCGAGCCCGCGAGCGGGCGGAAGTCCGCGCCGATCGCGGGTCGCCACGCACGTTGTGCCCGTGCCGGGCGCGGGCGACGTTCCCAGGAGCGGTCGCGTAAGGCCGAGCGTGTGACGCGATGATCGAGCGCGTGCCACGCCTGGGTGCAGCAGGTCGGGACCGCTCGCGGATGATGGCTGTGCCGCGTAGCTCGGCCGTCAGGGAGTCACCGCGCCGCTGTTGACGGACAGTGCGTCGACCGCGCCGCGGCCGATCAGCGTGGAGCCGAACAGGTTCAGGTGGACGGTCTGCGGCAGTCCCGGATTCGCGCCGTCGATAGAACGGGGGCATGTCACCCAGCGAGTTGGGCGGTCGGTCGACGAGCAGCAGGGAGTTGCGGAACGTGGCGTGCTGACCGGCGTCTCACGCCTCAGGTGGCCGCAACGCCGTTGCTGGCGGAAGCTCGAGCGGTCGACGGAGAGATCTCCTGACGCCACTTAGTGCGTACATGGTGCCGAAGACCGAGGTGCGCGCGATCGTCGTCGAGGCCGGGGCGCGCACGTCATCCCGAAGGTCAGGGAACTGATCGTGGAGTCGGTGATGTCGTGGTCGTCTGTCTCCGCTGAACCCGATCAGCGTGATGGCCTTGCCGCCGAACTCGCGCCCGGAAGAAGTGGCTGCGCGCGATCGCGCGCGACTACGTCTCCAGTGGCGGTGGTGATGCTGACTCCTCCTCCAGCCTCCTTCCGAGGGGAAGTGACGTCGGTACGGCGTAGCCCACGTCGCGACCGGGGTACTGGAGCGTACAGCGAGGTGCTCGGGGCTCCCGAGCTCGACTCGGTTCTCCAGGCGCAGGCGCGACACAGACCCGCCGTGCGGTCATCTGGAGCGCGTTCGCCTGCTCGCCGTCCGTGTGGATGCGCGTGTGACGAGCGGGATCGAACGCCCGGCCCCGCCGCTCCCGGCGCCGACGAAGTTGAGCCGCAGGGTGGTGTCGACCTCCTCCTCGAAGTGCCCGGGGCCGATGAGGATCGTGTCGCCGTCGTCGGCGTGCGTGGGGTACGAGGACGAGCGCCGCGAGGCGATGGTTGCTCGCAGGGTGGATTGCTTCCGCGGCCGCAATGCGAGATCGTTGTTGCCGCTCTTCGCGACGCGAATCGTGTCGGCGGATGCGTTGGCGGGCAGGGCGAGCAGGACAGCTACGAGCAGCGTGATCCTCCCCGGGGCGGCCATGGAGCCAGCTGGGCCGAGGAGTAGGCTCCCCTGCCGTGAGCACCCACATCCGCACGTGCCCGTTCTGCGAGGCCACCTGCGGCCTCGAGGTGACGGTTGAGGGCCGCGACGTGGTGGAGGTCCGCGGCGACAGCGAGGACGTGTTCAGCCACGGGTTCATCTGCCCGAAGGCGACCGGCCTCAAGCACCTCACCGAGGACGGCGACCGGCTCCACACCCCGCTCGTGAGGCAGCCCGACGGCACGTTCGCGGAGGCCACCTGGGACGAGGCTATGGCGGTGATCGACGAGCGCCTCTCCCCCATCCTGGAGGAGCATGGGCGCGACGCGGTGGCCGTGTACGTGGGCAACCCGAGCGCGCACAACCTGTCCGCGCTCACCTACGGCCCGGTCTGGATCCGCGCACTGGGCAGCAAGAGCATCTTCACCGCGAGCACCGTCGACCAGATGCCCAAGCACGTGTCCTCCGGCCTGATGTTCGGCGCCCCGCTGTCGATCCCCATCCCGGACGTGGACCACACCGACCACCTTCTGATCCTGGGGGCCAACCCGCTGGTGTCCAACGGCAGCCTGCTCACGGCGCCGGACATGCGCGGGCGGCTGCGGGCGATCCGCAAGCGCGGCGGCAAGATCGTGGTGATCGACCCGCGCCGCACCCGCACCGCCGAGGCCGCCGACGAGCACCACTTCATCCGCCCCGGCGGCGACGCCCACCTGCTGTTCGGCATCGTCCACACGCTGTTCGACGAGGACCTGGTCACTCCGGGCGCCGTGGAGGAGCACCTGAACGGGCTGGACGAGGTGGAGGAGCTCGCGCGCGGGTTCTCCCCCGAGGAGATGGCCGGCGCCTGCGGTATCGAGGCCGGCGAGATCCGCCGCATGGCGCGCGAGCTGGCCGCCGCCGACACCGCCGCCGTCTACGGCCGGATCGGCACCTGCACGCAGGAGTTCGGCGCGCTGGCCAGCTGGCTGGTGGACGTGGTGAACGTGCTCACGGGCAACCTCGACCGCGAGGGCGGCGCGATGTTCACCAAGGCCGCCGCCGGCGCCCGCAACACCTCCGGGGAGCCCGGCAGCGGCAAGGGCTTCCCGATCGGGCGCTGGCGCAGCCGGGTGCGCGGCCTGCCCGAGGCGCTGGGAGAGCTGCCCGTGTCGTGCCTCGCCGAGGAGATCGACACGCCGGGCGAGGGACAGATCAAGGCGCTCGTGACCAGCGCCGGCAACCCGCTCGTCTCCACGCCCAACTCCGCGCGGCTGGAGCGGGCCGTCGAGGGCCTGGACTTCATGCTCTCGATCGACATCTACCTGAACGAGACCACCCGCCACGCCGACGTGATCCTGCCCGCGCCGGGACCGCTCGAGAAGCCGCACTACGACCTCGCGCTCTACCAGCTGGCCACCCGCAACGTGGCCAACTACTCGCCGGCGATCCTGCCCACGAACGGCGTTCCCGAGGAGTGGGTGACCATGGCCCGCCTCGCCGGGATCGTGACCGGCCAGGGGCCGGACGCCGACCCCGAGGCGCTCGACGAGATGGTGATCGCCACGCTGGTCGGCCGCGAGCTGGCCGACCCGCACTCGCGCATTGCGGGCCGCGAGCAGGAGGCGATCCTCACCGAGCTCTCCGGGCGCCGCGGGCCCGAGCGCATCCTCGACTTCCTCCTCCGCGCCGGCCCGTACGGCGACGGCTTCGGCGCCGACCCCGAGGGTCTGACCCTCGCCCGGCTGGAGGACAGCCCGCACGGCATCGACCTGGGCCCGCTTCAGCCGCGGATCCCCGAGATCCTGCGCACGCCGTCGGGCAAGATCGAGCTCGCCCCGCCCGAGATCGTGGCCGACGTGCCGCGGCTACAGGACGCCCTGGGACGCTCGAACGGCCACATGGTGCTGGTGGGCCGGCGTCAGCTGCGCTCGAACAACTCGTGGATGCACAACCTGGAGCCGCTGGTGAAGGGCAAGGACCGCTGCACCGCGCACGTCCACCCGGCCGACGCGGAACGCCTCGGCCTGACCGACGGCGGCAGCGCGGTGCTGCGGTCGGCCACCGGCGAGATCGAGGCGCCGGTCGAGGTGACCGACTCCGTGATGAAGGGCGTGGTGAGCGTGCCGCACGGTTGGGGCCACGACACGCCCGGCGCGGAGATGAGCGTGGCGAGCGCGCACCCCGGGGTGAACAGCAACCTGCTGGCCGACGAGTCGGTGATCGAGCCCGTCTCCGGGAACGCCGTGCTGAGCGGCATCCCCATCGAAGTCACGCCCGCCGGCTAGATCGCGCGCAGCATCGACCCGCCGCAGCTGTTGCAGGTCACGTTCGCGGTGTCGGACATGCGCGCGATGGTCGAGTGCATGCCGCAGTCGGGGCATTCGCTGCGCAGCTCGAAGCGCCGCAGGCAGTAGACGCAGCGGTAGCGGCCCGCCAGGTTGGTGCCGCGCAGCCACGGCTCCCCGCACCCCGGGCATTCCGGTCCGAGCTTCACCTCGTCGCTCATCCCGGTGATTGTGAAGGGGCGACGGGATCACGGCCCCTCAGGTAGTCGGCGGCGGGCATGGCGCGCTTGCCCGGGGGTTGCACCTCGAGCAGGTCGAGCGCGCCGTCGGCGGTGCCGAGCAGCAGGCGCGAGTCGCGCGCGGCGAGCTCGCCGGCCGCGAGTCCCGGCACGGCCACCGCGCTTGCCTGGCGAATGCCCAGGCGGTCGTCGCCATCCAGTTCCACCCAGGCGCCGATGTGCGGCGTGAGCGCCCGCACGGTGCGGGCCAGTTCGGTCGCGGGGCGCGCGGGATCGAGGCGACGCTCCTCCGAGCTGATCTTCTCGGCGTAGGTGACCCCCTCCTCGGGCTGCGGGCGCGGCTCGTGGCGCGCGTCCAGCGCACGCACCAGCAACTCGCCCGCCAGCTCGGCGAGCCGGGGCGCCAGCGTCCCGTAGTCGTCGTCGGGGCGGATCGGCTCCTCACCGGCCAGGTAGACGGGCCCGGCGTCGAGCTCCTCCACCAGGCCCATGATCGAGACCCCGGTCCTCTCGTCGCCCGCCTGGATCGCCCGCTCGACCGGGGCGGCGCCGCGCCACCGGGGCAGCAGCGACGGATGCACGTTGAACCACTCGTGGGTGTCGAGCAGCTCCTCCCCGATCAGGGCACCGAACGCGCACAGCGCCACCGCCTCGGGTTCGTGCCGTGGCGATGCGTTCCCGCGCCTCGGGCGCGTTCACGTCGGCGGGCTGGTCCACATCGATCCCCAGGTCGCGCGCGGTATCGGCGACGGGTGGTGATCCGAGCTTCCGGCCGCGTCCCCTGGGGCGGTCCGGCCGGGTCACGACCAGCGCCGGGCGATGGTCGCTCTCGGCAAGGCGTTTCAGCACCGAAGCGGCAAAGTCGCTGGTGCCGAGGTAGACCGTGCGCATGCGAACCAGCCTAAGGGGAAAGAATGGGGGCATGGGCCTGATCTCCTCGCTCAAGGGCATCGCCGGTGCGGACCACGTGCTCACCCACACGCACCAGCTGCGCACCTACGAGTCGGACGGGCTGACCCAGTACGCGGCGCTGCCGCAGGCCGTGGTGCTCCCCGCCACGGCGGAGGAGGTGCGGGCCACGGTGGCGGCCTGCCACGACGCGGGCGTGCCCTGGGTGGCGCGCGGATCCGGCTCGGGCCTCTCGGGCGGCGCCCTTCCCGTGGAGGAGGGGGTGCTGATCGCGCTCACGCGGTTGCGCCGGATCCTCGAGGTGGACCTGCCGAACCAGCGCGTCACCGTGGAGCCGGGTGTGACCAACCTGGCGGTGTCGCACGCCGTGGCGCCCAGCCACTTCTACCCGCCCGACCCCTCCAGCCAGGTGGTGTGCTCGATCGGCGGCAACGTGGCCGAGAACTCCGGCGGCGCGCACTGCTTCAAGTACGGCTTCACCACCAACTACGTCACGGGGCTCGAGATCGTGCTCGCGGACGGGCAGATCGCGACGCTCGGCGGCAAGGGCCTCGACACGCCGGGCTACGACCTCCTGGGCGCGTTCGTCGGGTCGGAGGGCACGCTGGGCGTGGCCACCAAGATCGTGCTTCGGGTGGTGCCCGCGCCGGAGTCCATCCGCACGCTCGTGGCCTTCTTCGACTCGACCTCCGACGCGGGTGAGGTGGTGTCAGCGATCGTCTCCGCCGGAATCGTGCCGGGGGCGATCGAGATGATGGACAACCTCTCGATCCGTGCCGCCGAGGGCGCCACCGGCGCGGGCTATCCGACGGACGCAGGGGCGGCGCTCGTGGTGGAGCTCGACGGGCCCGCGGCGGAATGCGAGGCGCGCTTCGACGAGGTCGAGGCGCTCTGCACGGACGGAGGCGCGACCGGCGTGCGCGTGGCCGCCGACGAAGCCGAGCGGGAGCTGATCTGGAAGACCCGCAAGGCGGCGTTTGCCGCGATGGGCCGGATCGCGCCGAACTACTACGTCCAGGACTCGGTGATCCCGCGCACGCGACTGAGCCACGTGCTGGCCCGGATCGACGAGCTGGCGGGCGAGTACGACCTCCAGGTGGCCAACGTCTTCCACGCGGGCGACGGCAACCTCCATCCGCTCGTCTGTTACGACGGGTCGGTGGAGGGCGAGCCCGAGCGCGCCGAGGAGCTGGCGGGGCTGATCGTGAAGACATGCGTCGACGAGGGTGGCTCGATCACCGGCGAGCACGGCGTCGGCGTGGACAAGAAGCGCTACATGCCGCAGATGTTCGACGAGCCCGACCTGGCCACGTTCCAGCTGCTGCGCTGCGCGTTCGATCCCGACGGCCTGGCGAACCCCGGCAAGGTGATGCCCACGCCGCGGCTGTGCGGCGAGGTGCCCGGCCCCTACCGGCAGCACCCGCTCGAGGCGGCCGGGATCGCGGAGCGGATGTGATCGAGCACAACGCCGGCGATCTGACCGCGGTCGTCTCCGCCGAGACACCGCTGCGGGGAGCTCCAGCAGCTGCTCGCCGGATCGCGCCAGATGTTCGCGCTCGACCCCCCGGGCGACCCCACGCTCGAGCACGGTGGTGGCCTCGAACGCCAGCGGACCGCTGCGGCACCGCTACGGCTCCGCGCGCGACCTCGTGCTGGGCATCACCGTCGAGCTGGCCGACGGCACCGTCGCCAAGGCCGGCGGCAAGGTGATCAAGAACGTGGCGGGCTACGACCTGGCGAAGCTGTTCACGGGCTCGCTGGGGTCCCTCGGGAGAGTCGTGGACCTGGCGCTGCGCCTGCACCCCCTGCCGCCGGCCACGGCCACCGCCATCGGGAGGTCGGCGGAGCCCGGCGCGCTGGCCGGCGCGGCGCTCGACCTCAGCCACCGCCCGCTGGAGCTTCAGAGCCTGGACGTGCGCTGGCACGAGGGCGAGGGAGCGATCCTCGCCCGTGTCGGGCGCGCCGAGCCCATCGCTCCGGCCGAGGAGATCGCGGCCGCGCTGACCGAGCACGGGTTGGCGGCCGAGGTGATCGAGGACGATGAGCCGGAATGGCGGGCCCAGCGTGAGTGGCAGCTCTCCACGCGGGAGCTGGTCCGCGTCTCGGGCGTCCAGACCCAGCTCGAGGAGGTGCTCGAGGCCGCCCGGCGCCTCGACGGGCGGTTGGTGGGCCGCGCCGGGCTCGGCCTGTCCTGGGTCGAGGTGGTGGACGTGGACGCGGCCGACGAGCTGAGGAGGGCCTTCGACAAGCCGATCGACCCCGGCGCCCGCGAGCTGATGCGTCGCGTGAAGGAGCGCTTCGACCCCGAGGGCGCACTGGCGCCCCTGCCCTGGTGAGCGGTCCGATCACCATCCCCGCGTGGGACGCCGAGCGCCCGCCCGAGCCCTCGTTGATCGACGACTGCGTGCACTGCGGGTTCTGCCTGCCCACCTGCCCGACGTACTCGTTATGGGGAGAGGAGGCCGACTCGCCCCGAGGGCGGATCGTGCTGATGGACGAGGGCCACCACAGCGAGCTGTCGGCGCCGATGGTGGGCCACCTCGACAACTGCCTCGGCTGCATGGCGTGCGTGACCGCCTGCCCGTCCGGTGTGCAGTACGACAAGTTGATCGAGGACACGCGGGCGCAGGTGGAGCGCAAGTGGCGCCGGCCGCTGCGCGAGCGGCTCCTGCGGCGCGCGATCTTCGCGCTGTTTCCCCACCCGCGGCGGCTGGCGCGGGTCGCGCCTCTCGCGTGGTTCGCCCGGTTCGTGCCGGGGCGCTTCGCGCGGCTGGCTCCGCGGCGCCGGAGCTCCGTGTCGCTGCCCGAGTCGCTGCCCGCCGCCGGCGATCGCCGCGGCACCGTCGGCTTCATGCAGGGCTGTGTCCAGCGGGTGTTCTTCGGCGACGTGAACCTCGCGTCGATGCGGCTCCTCGCCGCTGAGGGCTGGGACGTGGAGGCGCCCCTGGCGCATCGGTGCTGCGGGGCGCTGCAACTGCATGCCGGTGAGGAGAGCAGGGACGAGGCGCGCGCCACGATCGAGGCGTTCGAGGGCTTCGATCACGTGGTGGTGACCGCCGCGGGCTGTGGCTCGTCGATGAAGGACTACGGGCATTTGCTGCGCGACGACCCGGAGTGGGCCGAGCGGGCACAGCGCTTCTCCGAGCGTGTCCGCGACCTCACCGAGATCCTGGCCGAGCACCCCGCCCGCGCGCCGCGCCGGCCGGTCGCGATGCGTGTGGCCTACCACGACGCCTGTCACCTGGCCCACGCCCAGGGCGTGCGCGAGCAGCCGCGGGAGCTGCTGCGGGGCATCCCCGGCGTGGAGCTCGTGGAACCGGCCGACTGGGAGATCTGCTGCGGCTCCGCCGGGATCTACAACCTGGTGAAGCCGAAGGCTGCCGCCGAGCTGGGCCGCCGCAAGGCCCAGAACCTGCTCGATACCGGCGCCGAGGCCGTGGTCGCGGCCAACCCCGGCTGCGCCCTACAGATCCAGGCGTATGCGCGGGAGCTGGGCCGGGAGCTGCCCGTGCTGCACCCGGCGGAGCTTCTCGCCGAGTCGATGTTCGACTGACCGATCGGGCTGATGCCTCTCCGCCGCCTGGCGGCGCGATTCCGCGACCATTGCCTCAACGGCCTCGTATGTGAGTTGCGGCGTCATGCCCACAACTCTGCCGCTGCGGCGGGCGCCTGAACAGCGGGCCTCCCGGCCGATCGCGGTGCGGGTAGCCCCACCTAAGCCGCAGCTAGACGGGTCGCCGGTAGTGCCTCCGGAACCGGCCGAACCCCACGCTCACGAGGTTCGCGACGGGGGTCGACGTGCTGGAGGTGAACTCAACCCCCTCGCGGTTGTCCCTCATCGTGACGCTGAGCACCAAGCGATAGCCCTCCGAGCGCAGCCGCGCGTTCATGGCGTGATAGAGCGCGCGTGAAACGCCCCGCCCCCGCCAGGCCGGATCGCTGAAGGCGTCGTATACGAACACCTCGCGGCCATCGACCCGGAACGTGAGCTCCAGGTAGGGCACTCGGGCCTCGGTGAAGGACACCCACCGCACCGCGATCAGGCGCCCCATGGCACGCGCGACATGGCATCGATCGCCCGCGGCCAGCCTCCGCTCGAGCTCTGGGCGGGTGGCCTGCGGATGGAACGCCAGGTACTCCTCTACGTCGCCGGCATCGAGCAGGCCCAGCTCCACGGCCTGCGGCGGCGAGACGCCAACCCCAGCTCCGAACTCGCGGCGCTCCCAGAGGATCGCGCGCCTGTACCCGAGCACCCCGAGGAGCTTCCACCACAGGACCTTCGGGCCCTGCTCGCGGAGGATCGTGAGCGGGCTAGGCAGCGGCTTCGGCGTCGGCCTGCTCGGCCTCGCGGAGGGCCTTCATGGCCTCGCGGCGCTGCTCGCGGCTGGTGCGGTCGAGGATCAGCACGCCGTCGAGGTGGTCCAGCTCGTGCTGGATCACCCGCGCCTCGAGGCCCGATGCCTCCACCAGGCGCTCCTCACCTTCCTCGTCGAGCGCGCGCACGCGGACGTGCACCGGGCGGTCGACATCGACCACGACGCCGGGGATCGAGAGGCAGCCCTCCTCGAAGGTCTCCTCGTCGTCTGAGGACCACTCGATCTCGGGGTTGGCGAGGGCGATCACCGGGGCGTCGGGGCCCACGCGGTAGACGAGAAGCCGCTGCGAGATGCCGAGCTGCGGCGCGGCGAGCCCGAGCCCGATGGCGTCCTGCATCAGCCCGGCCATGCGCGCGACCTGCCCCTTGAGCGAGTCGTCGAAGCGGTCGACCTCCGTGGCGCGGCTCTTGAGCACCGGATCGCCCAGGCGGCGGACGAACGACATGGCTGCAACGCGGCGGGCTTCGACCTCTGGGTCAAGGGGCGGCGGAGCGTCCTCTTCCTGGAGCTCGGGCGGCGGTGCCTGGGGTTCGTCACCCATTGCACCGAGTGTACCCGCGTCTCGATGTCTGGGGAGCTAGTTTGTCGATCAATGGCCCCGAACACCGCTGAGGCGCTTGCTGGCCCGCCCGCGCCTCCGCTGATCGGCCACGTTCCGGCCTTTCGGCGCAGGCGCCGGCGCCTGCTCGAGCGCTGTGCGAGCTCACCGGGAGCGGCCGTGTCGCTGCGGATCGGAGGGCCCGCGATCCTGCTCAAGCGCCCCGAAGACGTCCGCCACGTGCTGGTCACCGGGGCGGCGGCGTACGACAAGTCGCCGCGCGCGACCGGCGCGCGCAGCCGCCGGGTGATCGGCGACAGCGTGTTCGCAGCCGAGAGCGCGCAGCACCGCCCCCGCCGCCGGCGGGTCCAGCCGGCGTTCCGCCACGATGCGCTCGAGCGCCTGGCCGAGCCGCTCGCCCGGCGCGTGGGCCAGGAGCTCGGCGGCTGGCGGGCCGGCCAGACGATCGATCCGGATGCCGAGGCGCGGCGGATCGCGCTGGCCGCGATGCCCCTAGCCGTGTTCGGGGTGCCGGACGGGCCGGAGGCGCAACGGATCGCGAACGGCATCCAGCGGCGCCGAGCCGCGATGGACCGCGCCCTGCATGCGCTTCTCCCAGTACCCGGGTGGGCGCCGCTCGCCCTCCGGCCGGCGGGCAGGCGCCTCCTTGCCGACCTCGACCGCGACGTGCTGCGCCTGGCCGGCGAGCGCCGCGAGCGCCCGCGTGGGGATCTGCTCTCGAGCCTCGTGGCTCTGATCGACGACGACCGCGCGGTACGCGACGAGGCGATCGGGCTGGCGGTGACGGCGTACGACACGATCGGCCGGGCCGTCTCCGCCGCATGGCAGGCGCTCGCGGCACAGCCGGAGTGGTGGCAGGCGGTGCGCCGCGAGGGGGCTGCCGCCGCGGTTGTGGCCGAGACGCTGCGCCTGCACCCGCCGACGCTGCTGATCGCCCGCGTCGCCCGCCGTGACGACACGCTGCCGAGCGGCGTCCGGGTGGCGGGCGGGTCGAAGGTACTTCTCTCCCCCTTCGTCGTGCAACGCGATCCGAGCCTGTGGCCCGAGCCGAACCGGTTCGACCCCGCCCGCTTCGCCGCGGGCGAGCCGGGCGGGGCGCGCAGCTACTCCTACTTCCCCTTCGGAGCGGGGCCGCGCGGGTGCGTCGGACAGGGGCTGGCGCGACTGGAAGCCCAGATCGTGCTACGCGAGACCGCTGCGCGCTTCGACCTGGCACCGTCCCCCCGCGGCGAGCTGACGGTGCGATCGGCGTGAGCGGCCCGGCGCTGAGCGCGGCTGTGGTGGTCGGAGACCTACGCGAGCGTGCGCAGAGGACGCTCGACGCCCTGGGGGCCCAGACGGCCGCTGAGGCGATGGAGGTGGTCGTGGTGGACATCGGGCCCGCGGACGCCCCCGACCTCGCCACCTCGGCCGGGATGCCCGTCACCTATGTCCGCAAGCCCGCCGGGGCGAGCTTCGCCGCGGCACGCGGGGAGGCCGCACGGCGGGCCTCGACCCCCGTGGTCGCCTATCTCGAGGACCACGCGGTGCCGGACCGGGACTGGGCCGCTGCCGTCGCCCGGGCGCACGAGGGCCCGTGGGCGGCGGTCGGATACGCCTTTACCAACGCCAACCCGGAAAGCTTCGGGAGCCGCGTCTCCCACATCGCCGACTACGGCCCGTGGGCGCACCCGGCGCCCCACGGGCCCCTGCGGTTGCTGCCCGGCAACAACGTGGCCTACAAGCGCGAGGCGCTGCTGTCGCTGGGCGACCGGCTCAACGACCTGCTGGTGGTGGATTTCAACGTCCAGGACGAGCTCAGGTCCCAGGGGCTCGGGACCTATTTGGAGTCGGACGCGATCGTGGCGCATGAGAACTTCACCCGCGTGACCGAGCTCTACGCCGCGAACTACTCGTACACCCGCCTGATGGCGATGAAGCGGGCGGCCACCTGGAGCCGCGGTCGCCGGGTGGCCTACGCGCTGCTCGTGCCGGTCGCCGTGCCCGCGATGAAGCTCGCGCGGCTGCTGCGCAGCCTCCGCGGACGACGGAGACTGTGGGGGAGCGTTGCCGTGGTCCTGCCGTTCGTGGTCGCGAACTACGCCTGGTCGTCGATCGGCGAGGCACTCGGATACCTGGGCGGCGACCGCAGGCGGGCGGAGAGCGCCTTCGCTCGTTGGGAACTGGACAGCCCGCGCTCGTGAACGCGCCCACCGTGTCCGTGGTGATCCCCGCCTGGCACTCGGACGGGGTGATCGAGGGCTGCCTGGACGCACTGGCAGCTCAGGACTTCCAGGACTTCGAGGCGATCGTGGTGAACAGCTCGCCCGCGGACCGAACGAGCGACGTGATGACGACCGGCTACCCGGCCGTCACGCTGGTCGAGTCCCGCGAGCGCCTTCTTCCCCACGCCGCGCGCAACGTCGGCGCCGGGCGCGCCCGCGGTGAGCTGATCGTCTTCACGGACCCGGACTGCCGCGCCCGCCCCGACTGGCTCAGCAGACTGGTCGAGGCCCATCGCGAAGGCCGGGATGCAATCGTGGGCGCAATGGACGTTGCCAGCCCCTCACGAGCCGAGGACGGCGCTCATCTGTGCAAGTTCCCGGGGCTGCTCCCCGGTCTCCCCGCCGGCCGGCGCTGGATCGCCCCAACGGCGAACGCTGCCTATGCCCGCCGGCTCTGGGAGCAGGCCGGCCCCTTCGACGGCGATCTGTTCTGTGGGGACGCCCTGCTGAGCTGGCGCGCAGGGGCGCTCGGGAGCAGGCCCTGGTTCGCGCCGGCGGCCCGAGTGGCCCACCACCACGGCTGCGGCGCACGCGGCCTCTGGCGCGAGCGCTTTCCGCGGGGCGCGGAGTTCGGCCGCGCCAGGGCCCGCTTCGAGCAGTGGTCGCGACCGCGGCTCGCACTGCAGGCCGCGGCGCTGCCCGCGGCCTTCCTCCTCTGCCTGGTGCGCGCGGGGCGTCTCGCCCGCAGCGCCGGCTGGGGCGCGCGATTCGCCGCCAGCCTGCCGCTGCAGGCCGTTGGGCACGCGGGCTGGTGCGCGGGCGAGTCCCGGGCCTGGGCAGGGCTTGCGCTCGGGGGTCGCGGGTGAGGTTCTGCATGGTCACCACGTTCTTCGGCGCCGAGAGCTTCGGCGGGGACGCCGCCTACGTCGACCGCCTGTCCCAGGCGCTCGTGCGCCGCGGGCACGAGGTGACCGTGGTGCACTGCGCGGACTCCTTCGAGGCGGTGCGCGGGGACCTGCCCGAGCGTGCGTACGAGCCGGCGGAGGGGGTCGAGGTCCGGACCATTCGCAGCTCGTGGGGCCGCCTGTCCCCTCTCTGGACGCACCAGACCGGGGGGCCCGGCCCCAAGACCTCCGAGCTTCGCGAGCTGCTCCACGGCGGCGGCTTCGACGTGGTGCACTTCCACAACATCTCCCTGATCGGCGGGCCCGGCGTGATCGAGCTGGCGCCGGAGGGGGCGACGACCGTGATGACCCTGCACGAGCACTGGCTCGTGTGCCCCACCAGTCTGCTCTGGAAGCTCGGGCGCGAGCCGTGCACCAAGCCGAGCTGCACCGTCTGCACCCTGCACGCGCGCAGGCCACCGCAGCTATGGCGCCATGGCGGCCGGATCGAGCGGGCGATCGCGACGCTCGGCCACGTGCTCGCCCCGAGCGAGCACACCGCCGCGGCACACCGCGAGCGGGGAATCGAGGTCCCGATCCGCGTCCTGCCCTACCACGTGCCCACGGACTGGCACGGGCTCGCGGAGCCGCCCACGCCACCCCCCGCGGATCGTCCGTATGTGGCCGCGGCGGGCCGGCTGGTGCCGGAGAAGGGGTTCGAGGGGCTCGTGCACGCCATGCGCCTGGTGCCGGAGGTGGACCTCGTGCTCGCCGGGGCCGGGCCCCTGGAGGCCGACCTGGCGCGAGCCGCACGTGACCTGCCGAACGTCCGCATGGCCGGGAGCCTCGCCCCGCCGGACCTGGGGCGGCTGTTCGCCGGCGCCCGCGCGGTGGTGGTGCCCTCGCTGTTCTTCGAGACCTTCGGCTACGTGGTGGCGGAGGCCGCCGCCGTGGGCACGCCGGCGATCGTGCACGACCGCGGCGCACCGCCCGAGCTCGTCGCGGCAAGCGGCGGCGGACTGGCCTATCGCACCGAGGCCGAGCTGGTGGACGCAATCGTCCGGGTCGCGACCAACGACGTGACGCGTGCCGCGCTCGCCGAGCGCGCGCGGGAGGGCGCCCGGACGCTGTGGTCCGAACAGCGCCACGTGGATTCGTATCTGGCGCTACTGGGGGTCGACGTCGACCGCGAAGGACACGCCGGCGTGGCGGCCGGCTGACACCTGCTCGACCGCCCGCCGGACTGCCGCGATGGCGGGTGCGCGCGCGGCGGACTTCACCACGATCTGCGAACGCTCGCGGCCCTTGCGGCGAAACAGGGCGGCCGGGCCGAGCACCGACGCGCCGGGGAGCTCGATGAGCTCGCGCACCGCCTGCGCGGCCACCGCCTCGGGGCCCTGCTCGGTCGCCGAGCACACCACCCGGATCAGATGACCGTGCGGCGGGTAGCCGAGCGCGCGCCGGCGGCCCAGCTCTCCCTCGGCGAAGCCCGTGGAGTCGTGCTGCGCCGCGTGGGTGAGCGCCCGCGCCGAGGGCTCGAGCGCCTGCACCACCACCCGCCCACCGCGGCGCCCGCGGCCGCTGCGACCCGCGAGCTGTGCGACCAGGGCGAAGGTGCGCTCCTCCGCGCGGAAGTCCGGGAAGCGCAGGGTGGCGTCGGCGTCGAGCACCACCCCGAGGGTGACGTCGGGGAAGTCGTGGCCCTTGGCCACCATCTGGGTGCCGACGAGCACCCCGGACTCCGCGGCGTCGAAGCGCTCGAGCGCCGGGCCCACGCCCTCCCCCGCCACCGTGTCGGCATCCAGGCGGAACACCGGAAGCGGGGCCATCAGGCGCTCGAGCTCGGAGCCGAGCTGCTCGGTGCCCAGCCCGTGGCGGGCCAGCGTGACCGACGAGCAGTCCGGGCACGCCCCCGGCACGCGCTCGGAGTGCCCGCAGTGGTGGCACGACATGCGCCCGGCCGCGCGGTGGAGCACCAGCGTCACGTCACAGCGCGGGCACTCCCACACCCGCCCGCAGTCGCGGCAGGTGAGGAAGTTCGACCAGCCGCGGCGGTTCAGCAGCACGATCGCCTTCTCCTGTTTGACCCGCACCTCCTCCAGCGCCTGCAGGGTGCGCTCGTGCAGCGCCCCCTGCACCCCGGTCATGCCCACGACCTCGACGGGCGGCAGCGGGCGCCCGTCCACGCGCTCGGGCAGATCCAGGCGCCGGTAGCGCAGCACGCTCTCCGGCCGCGGGGTGGCGCTTCCCGCCAGCAGCACGGCTCCCGCGACCTCGGCGCGGCGTTCCGCCACGCAGCGGGCGTCGTAGCGGGGATCGCCCTCCTGTTTGTACGACGAGTCGTGCTCCTCGTCGATCACGATCAGCCCGACGTCGGACAGCGGGGCGAAGATCGCCGAGCGCGGTCCGACGCAGACACGCGCGTCACCGCGCCGGAGGCGCGACCACTCGTCGAAGCGCTCGCGCGCGGTGAGCCGGGAGTGCAGGATCGCGACGGTGTCGCCGAAGCGCTCCACGAAGCGGCCGGCGGTCTGGGGCGTGAGCGCGATCTCCGGCACGAGCACGATGGCCGAGCGGCCGCGCTCCAGCGCCGCGGCGACCGCGCTCATGTACACCTCCGTCTTGCCGCTGCCGGTGACCCCCGCCAGCAACAGGCGCTCAGGGTCGTCCATCGAGGCCACCACGTCGGCGAGCACGCGCACCTGCGCCTCCGTGAGCTGCGGACGGGGGCCGCGCGCACCGACCGCCCGGACCTCGGGCCGACGCGGCGCCTCCGTCGTTTCGGCGATCTCGATCAGGCCGCGCGCCTCCAGCCGGCGCGCGCCCGTATGGCCGGTCGGGAGCGAGCTCACCCGGCACGGCCCCGCCGCGAGCGCATCGAGCGCGGCGCGCTGGCGCGACCCCAGCCGTTCGGATCCCTCAAGAGCCTCGGCGCCCGCCGTGGTGAGCGTGGCGGCGAGGGACGTGCGTGCGGCGGTGGGCTTGGCAGCCCCTGTGCCGGTGCCGGGCGGGAGCACCAGGGAGAGCCCGCGCGCGGGCGTGGACACGTACTCCTGCGCCACCCACAGCCCCAGCCGCACCAGGTCGGGCGGAACGTCGGACTCGAGCGCGGAGATGGGCTCCGCGAGGCGCTCGGGCGGTAGTTCGCTCTCCTCCGCCACCTCCACGACCACTCCCAGCAGGCGCCGGTTGCCGAACGGCACCGTGAGCACGCTGCCCACGCCGACGCCCTCCATCGACCCCCCGAGGAGGTAGTCGAACGGGCCGCGCAGGGCACGCGCCTGGGTGAGCGGCTCGACCTTGGCGATCACGCCTCTGAAGGTATGGCGCGACCCGGACGCCCGGGCGATCTAGGGTAGGCATCCTCTCCATGGCCATCGACTTCGAGCAGGAGGGCCTCCTCGAGGGCCTCGAGGGGCCCGCACGCAAGGCGCGGCTGGAACTGCTTGGAGAAGCTGGTGGACGACGGCTACCCGATCGACGAGCTGCGCACCGCCACCGAGGAGGGCCGCCTGGCGCTGGTACCCGTCGAGCGCGTGCTGGGCGGGGGCGACGCGCGCTACAGCGCGGAGGAGCTCGGCCGAGAAGACCGGCGTCGACCGATTGTTCCTCGATCGTCTCTGGCGCTCGCTGGGGATGGCCCTGGCCGACCCCGACGACAAGGTCTACACCAGGCCGACCTGGAGGCGGCGGAGCGGGCGAAGACGTTCCTCGACGCTCGGGATGCCCGAGGACGGGATCCTCGAGATCAGCCGGGTGGCCAGCCGCTCGATGGCGAACCTGGCGGCGGCGATCGGCGCGACGTTCCGCGAGACCTACGCGCACGCCGGCGACGACGAGCAGACGCTGGCGCTGCGCTACGCCGAGGCCTCGAGGGAGCTGACGCCCCTGCTGGGCCCGATGCTCGAGCACATCCTCAACGTGCAGCAGCGCAGCCTGATCCGCCAGGTGGCCGTCGACACCGCCGCCCTGGCGGCGGGCGAGGTGCCCGGCGGCCGAGGTGATGACCTTCTGCTTCGCGGACCTCGTGGGCTTCACAAGCCTCGGCGAGAGCGTGGAGGCGGACGAGCTGGGCGCCGTGGCGGAGCGGCTGGAGGAGATGGCCATCGAGGTCTCCGAGCCGCCCGTGCGGCTGATCAAGACGATCGGCGACGCCGTGATGCTGGGCTCGCGCGACAACGACGCGCTGCTGGTGGCCGCGATGCGCCTGGTCGAGGCCGCCGACGGGGAGTCGGACCGATTCCCGCAGCTAAAGGCGGGGGTGGCCCGCGGCGAGGCGATCGGCCGCGCCGGAGACTGGTACGGGCATCCGGTGAATCTGGCCTCCCGCATAACGGGCGTGGCGCGCCCCGGCAGCGTGCTCGCCTCCGAGGAGGTCAAGAAAGCCGCCGAGGGCGACTACAACTGGTCCTTCGCGGGCGCGCGGCGCATCAAGGGAGTGGATGGCGAAGTGAAGCTGCACCGGGTACGCCCTGCAACGTCTGATGCGCGATTAGCCGGTTGCCCCCCTTTTAGGTACTCCACCGCACCTGAGGGGTACTCACTGCGTTACAAGCGAGAACCCGATCAAGGAGTGCATTTCTAAATGCGACGCTTCCTACCCGGCCGCCCATCGCCAGCGATGGTCGTGGCCTTTATCGCCCTGATGGCCGCGATGGCCCCCACGGCGGCAGCGCTCAAGGGCGTGAACATCGTGTCCTCCAACGACATCATCACCGGAGCGGTGAAGAAGTCCGAGGCTGGACAGGACTCGGTCGGCCCCAACGAGCTGCTCGAGGACACCGACACCGGCGGCGGGATCACCGGCTCGCAGATCAAGGAGGACACCCTGGCCACGGTCAGGGGCGCTGCCGGGCTGGCCTACGCCGGCCTGATCAACGGCGCCGACGGCAAGCTGGTCCGCGGCAAGGGCATGAAGTCCTCAGCAAGACCGGCATCGGCGCCTACCAGGTCGTGTTCGACCGCGAGGCGAAGACGTGCATCCACCTGGCGCTGCTCGACGGCGCAGGGCCGGGGCAGATCGCGGCCGCGGCCGACGCCACGACAGTCGGCGCCGTGAACGTGACCACGTTCGAAGCGGATGGCACGACGGCCGAGGACCGGTCGTTCAACCTGGCGCTTAGCTGTTAGCCAGGAATCAGGCGTCAGGCGTCAGGCATCAGGCATCAGGGCTGGGCCCTGGCGTCTGATGTCTGATGTCTGGGGCCTGAGGCCTCAGGCCTGAGGCCTGAGGCCTAAGCAGTGGCAGCTGCCAAGCCCGCGGCATCCCGCAGCGCCTCAGCCTTACCGGTCTGCTCCCACGTAAAGTCCTCGTCCTCGCGGCCGAAGTGGCCGTAGGCGGCGGTCTTCTGGTAGATCGGCCGGTGCAGGTTGAGCTCCTCGCGGAACGCGCCCGGGCGCAGGTCGAAGTGCTGGTCGATCAGCTCGGCGAGCTTGGCCTTCGAGACCTTCTCGGTGCCGTAGGTCTCCGCCATCACCGAGACCGGGTGGGCGACGCCGATCGCGTACGCCACCTGGATCTCGCAGCGGTCGGCCAGTCCGGCGGCCACCACGTTCTTCGCAACCCAGCGGGCGGCGTACGCGGCTGAGCGGTCCACCTTCGACGGGTCCTTGCCCGAGAAGGCGCCGCCACCGTGACGGGCCATGCCGCCGTAGGTGTCGACGATGATCTTGCGGCCGGTCAGCCCGCAGTCGCCCACCGGGCCGCCGATCACGAACTTGCCGGTGGGGTTCACCAGGAAGTTCTCGTTGGTGTAGAGCGCGTTCTCGTCGTACAGCTCCGCCGGAAGGATCGGCTTCACGACCTGCTCCCACAGATCCGGGCGGATCTGGGTGGCGGAATCGACCTCCTCGGCGTGCTGGGTGGAGATCAGAACCTTCTCGACCGCCACCGGGGCGCCGTCGCGGTAGCGCACCGAGACCTGGGTCTTGCCGTCCGGGCGCAGGTAGTCGAGGGCGCCGCTGCGGCGAACCTCGGCGAGCTGGAAGGCCAGCTTGTGCGCCAGGGCGATCGGCAGAGGCATCAGCTCCGGGGTCTCGCGCGTGGCGTAGCCGAACATCATCCCCTGGTCGCCGGCGCCGGCCACATCGAGCTCGTCGTCGTCGCTGGGGTCGGTGCGGGACTCGAAGGCCTTGTCCACGCCCTGGGCGATGTCGGGCGACTGCTCGTCGATCGCGGTGATCACCGCGCACGAGTCGTAGTGGAAGCCGTAGACGTGGTCGTCATAGCCGATCTTCTTGATCGCGTCGCGTGCGATCTTCGGCACGTCCACGTATGCCGTCGGTCGAGATCTCTCCCGAGACGACGACGAGGCCCGTGTTCAGCAGCGTCTCGCAGGCCACGCGGCCGTAGGGATCCTCGCGCAGCACGGCGTCGAGAACGCCGTCGGAGATCTGGTCGGCCATCTTGTCCGGATGGCCCTCGGTGACCGACTCGGAGGTGAACAGGTACTCGTTGTCTGAAAGCTGGATCGTCATAGAGGCGCGGAAGGGTACAGGGATCAATCCCGTTTTGGTCGCGATTCTCCACTGGTCTTGAAGTCAATGACCAGCGGGCACCCCCTGCAGCCCGAACTCGTCGCGCATGCGGTTCTCGATGAAGTAGGCGTAGTCGCGCGCGATCAGGCTGCGGTCGTTCACCTGGATCGCGATTCGCGGCGGCGAGATGCCGAACTGGGCCGCGTAGTAGATCTTCAGCCGCCTGCCCCGCCGTGCGGGCGCCTGGCGGACGGCCTGCACGTCGGCGATGAAGCGGTTCAGCTTCGCCGTCTGGATCTGCTCCGCGGAGCGGTCGGCGATCTCGAGCGCCTCCGCGATCAGCCGCTTCAGGCCCCGGCCCGTCTTCGCCGACACCGCCATCACCCGGGGGCGCTGGCGCAGCTTCGTCTCCACCCGCGCCGTGGCGTCCTCGAGGTCGGTGTCGGACATGTCCCACTTGTTCAGGGCGATCACCGTGGCGCACTTCTGCTTCATCGCCATCTCCGCGATCCGGAAGTCCTCGGAGGTGACGCCCTCGGAGGCGTCGCACACCACGATCGCCACCGCCGCGCGCTCGGCGGCGCGCTCGGACCGCAGCTGGGCGTAGTAGTCGACGGTGCCGGCCACCTTCGTCCGGCGCCGCAGCCCCGCCGTGTCCACCAGCGTGACCGGGCGGCCCTCGAACTCGATGTGGGTGTCGATCGAGTCGCGCGTGGTGCCGGCCACGTCGGTCACGATCACGCGCTCCTCGCCGAGCAGCTTGTTCACCAGCGAGGACTTGCCCGCGTTCGGGCGGCCGATCACCGCCAGCCGGACGGCCTCGTCGGTCTCGCCGGAGGACTCGGGCATGCGCTCGGCGATCGCGTCGAGCAGGTCGCCCGTGCCGAGCCCCTGAGCGGCCGAGACCGGCATCGGCTCGCCCAGGCCGAGCTTGTAGAACTCCGCCGCCATCCCCTGCTGGATGCCCTCGTCCACCTTGTTGGCGGCCACCACACGGGCACGTCCGCGGCGCGCAGCTCGCGCGCCAGCTCATCGTCACCCGGCCGGATCCCCACCCGGGCGTCCACCACGAACACCGCCAGGTCGGCCTCGGCGATCGCGGCGCGCGCCTGGCGGCGGACCGCCTCCGCGATGTCGCCCTGCTCCACGTTGTCCACGCCGCCGGTGTCGACCAGGGTGAACTCGCGCCCGTTCCAGTCGGCCTCGACCTCCTTGCGGTCGCGCGTGACGCCGGCCTGCTCGTGCACCACGGCCTCGCGCGTCTCCGAGAGGCGGTTCACGAGCGTCGACTTCCCGACGTTGGGGTAGCCGACCACGGCCACCTTGGGCCTGCTCATCGCGTGGCTCGGGCCAGCTCGGCGATGCGCTCGACGACCTGGTCGACGCTCAGCCCGGTGGTGTCGAGCTCCACCGCGTCACCGGCGGCCATCAGCGGAGAGTGCTCGCGGCCCTCGTCGGTGGCGTCGCGCAGCGCCTGGTCGCGCTGCACGGTCTCCAGGTCGGCGCCCAGCTCCTCGGCGCGCCGGCGGGCGCGCTCGGCCGGATCGGCGGTGAGGAAGACCTTCACCTCGGCGTCGGGCGCGACGACGGTGCCGATGTCGCGGCCCTCGGCCACCCAGTCGCCCTCGGACAGCAGCGCGCGCTGCTTCTTCACCAGCGCGGCGCGCACCTTCTCGTTCGTCGCGACCCGGGAGGCCGCCTCGGACACCTCCTGGGTGCGGATGCGCTCGGTCACGTCCTCGCCGTTGGCGATCACCCGGTCGCCCAGCTCGATCTCGAGCTCCTCGGCGCGCTCGGAGGCCGTGCCGCCGTTGTCGAGCAGCGACAGCGCGGCGGCGCGGTACATCGCCCCGGAGTCGAGGTAGGTGAAGCCCAGCGCGCGCGCGGTGGCGCGCGCAACCGTGCTCTTGCCCGCGCCGGCGGGGCCGTCGATGGCGATGACCATGCGGGTGGAGGCTACGCAAGAGGCGTCAGGCCTCAGGCGTCAGGCCTCAGGCTCAGCGGGACTGCCAGCTCGGGTTCGAGGCGTCGACCCCGTCCGTGCTGGAGCTCACGTCCTGGATCAGCGTCGCTTCCCGCCCGCCGTCGCTCACCCGCGCGACCCTCACGCCGCTCTGGTCGTAGGCCACGAGCTTGCCGGTTGGCGACAGCACAGGCGTCGAGCAGCGTGAGCAGCGCACGATCCGCCGCAGCTTCTTGCCGTCCGCGCGCACGGTGTAGATCCCGCCGCGGCGGGCGAGCACGAGGCTGCGGCCGCTCGCCGCCCAGCCCGGGTCCTTGCCGCGGGCGATGCGCCGCAGGCCGCGCCCGTTCGGCTTCACCGAGTAGATGCTGCCGCCGCGCTCGAACGCGATCAGGTTGCGGCTCGACCAGTCGGGGCCTGAGCCGCGGCGTACGATCCGCTTCGCCTTGCGGCTCGCCAGGTCGGCGACCCAGAGGCCGCCCTGCCCCGTGAATACGAGCTGCCTCCCCGACCGCGACCAGGCCGGGTCGCCGTCGCCGGTGGTGAACGGCGCCAGGAGGCTGAAGCCGCTGCCGTCGGCGTTCATCAGCGCCAGTGAGCCACCGGCGTCGAAGGCGATGCGCCTTCCGCTCGCCGACCAGGCGGGGGTGCGGTAGTCGATCGCGCAGTCGCCCATCCGCGCTCCCGCGCCGGTGATCTGGCATTCGCGCACAAACCTGTCGCCGCGGCTGTCGGACCTCAGGGTCGTGATCGAGCGATACGTCGCCTGACCGGTCTCATCGAGGTTCTTGCCGTGCAGGTCGAGGGCGATCCGTCCGGTCCCGCCCGGGAACGTGGCGTGAGCCGCCGCCGGGGCGGCGAGCGTGCAGGCGAGGGCCAGAAGGCAGACGCGCTTCATCGGTGCACCAACCCGGCCACGGGCCCGCGGTTGCGGCCGCTCAGCCCACCAGCGCATTGAGGTCCTGCTCGAACTCCGGGTAGGAGACGCCGGCCGCCTCCATCCCCACCACCTCGACGCCCTCCTCGGAGGCGAGCCCGGCGACGGCGCCGAGCATGGCGAGCCGGTGGTCGCCCAACGCGTCGATGGTGCCGCCCTGCAACGGGCTCCCGTCGCCGCGTACCACGAAGCCGTCCGGCGCCTCCTCGATGTCCGCGCCCAGGGCGCGCAGCCCGTCCACCACGCCCGTGATCCGGTCCGATTCCTTGTGGCGCATCTCCTCCGCGCCTGTCACCACGGTCTCGCCGTCGGCGAACGCGCCGAGCAGGGCGACCAGGGTGAGCTCGTCGATGGCCAGCGGCACCTCCTCAGGACCGACCTCGGTGGCCTCGAGCGGGCCGTGCGCCACGTCGAGGTCGCCGACCGGCTCGTCATCGGCGCTCCGATCCGGGCTCCTCGAGATCCCCGACGATCACGGCCCCCATGCGCTGCGCGATCCGGAAGAAGCCGGTGCGGGTCCAGTTCAGGCCGAGATCGCGGATCACCACGCGCGAGTCGGGCACCAGGCACGCGGCGGCCGCCATGAACGCCGCCGAGGACGGGTCGCCGGGCACCACGATCTCGTCCAGCTCCAGTTCGTCGACCTGAGCGACGGTGATGCGCAGGCCGTCGCGCTCGAAGGGAACGCGCGAGCGCCGCAGGATGCGCTCGGTGTGATCGCGGCTCTCGCGCGACTCGACCACGGTGGTGCTGCCCTTGGCGAGCATCGCCGCGATCAGCACACACGACTTCACCTGGGCGCTGGCCACCTTCAGCTCGTACTCGATGCCCTGGAGCTCCGCCCCGGTCACCTTGAGGGGCGTGTAGCGCCCCTCGCGGGCCTCCACCCCGGCCCCCATCATCGCCAGCGGCTCGACCACGCGATCCACCGGCCGGCGCTTGATCGAGTCATCGCCGTCGAGCGTCCAGATCCCGCCGGGCTGCCCGGCGAGCCATCCGGGCAGCAGCCGCAGCAGCGTGCCCGAGTTGCCGACATCGAGCTGTCCCCCGGTCGCCTCCAGCGCGGCGTGGAGCCCCACCCCGCGGATGAGCAGCTCGCCCGGCGTGTCCGACTGCTCCACCGCGGCGCCGAGGGTGAGGAGCGCGTCGAGCGTGGATTGCGTGTCGGCGGAGTCGAGGTAGTTGCGCACCAGCACCGGCTCGTCGCACATTGCCCCGAACAACGCGGCGCGATGGGAGATCGACTTGTCCGGCGGCGGCGAGAAGTCGCCCCGCAGGGGGCCGGAGGGGTCGAAGCGCTGTGAGCTCACGCGCTGGTGACGGGGAACCCGAGGTCGCCGATCAACTCTGAGGCGCGCGCCGCCTGCTCGTCCCCCGCGATCCACAGGGTGATCGCGCCGGAGCGCATGTCCGGGGCCGGCGCCAGAGCCATGTCCACGATGTTCACACCTTCTCTGCCGAGGGCCAGCGCCACCTGGGCGACGATACCTGGCCGGTTTGGGACCGTGAGACGAAGTTCGTGAACCGCGCCGTCGGCATGGTCGGCCTCGAGCAGCGCCCGGCGATCGGCGGCCGCGGAGTCGTTCCAGAGGTGATCGCGTCCGCGTCGCCGTCGCGCAGGATCTCCGCTGCGCCGCGCAGGCGATCCACCGCGGCGTCGATCTCCTCGGCGATCGCCTCACGATTGGACATGTAGATGTCGGTCCAGATGCCTGAGCTGGCGCCGGCGACGCGCGTGGCGTCGCGGAAGCTCGGGCCCATCCGGGGAGCGTCGTCGCGGCCGGCGGCGCCCGCCACCAGCACGTTGGCGAGCACGTGCGGCAGGTGGCTCACCGCGGCCAGCAGGCGGTCGTGGGCAGTGGCGTCGATCGCCACGGGGCGAGCGCCGAGGGACTTCACCAGCCGGTGGAGGCGCTCGTAGAGCAGGCCCGACGAGCGTTCGCCGGGTGTGAGGTACCAGACCGCGGCCTCGAACAGATCCGCGCGGGCGTGCTCCACGCCCGCGGTCTCGGCGCCCGCGATCGGGTGCCCGCCCACAAAGTGCTCGTCGTCGAATGCCTCGACCAGGCTGCGCTTCACCGAGCCGACATCGGTCACGACGCATTCGGGGCCGGCGGCCTGGAGTGCGGCCTCGATCTGGGCGGGCAGCGCGCTCACGGGCGCGCAGCAGAAGCAGGCATCGGCGCCGTCCAGCGCCTCCTCGAGCGACGCCACGGCTGTGTCGATCGCCCCGAGCTCGGCGGCTCGAGCCAGCCTTTCGGGTGAACGGCCGAACCCCACGACCTCGATGCCCTGTCCCCGGGCGGCGAGCCCGATGGACCCGCCGATCAGCCCGGGGCCGAGGACGGCGACCTTCATCGGTCGCGTCGCGCCCGCACCGCCGCCGCCAGGTTCTCGAGCACGCCAACGGTGGTGTCCCAGTCCATGCACTTGTCGGTGATCGACTGGCCGTAGACGAGGTCGGCGGGTCCCTCGAGCGGCTGGTTCCCCGCCACCAGGAACGACTCGACCATCACCCCGACGATCGAGCTGCCGCCGTCCGCGACCTGGGTGGCGATGTCGTCCACCACGCGGGGCTGGCGCTCGTGGTCCTTGCCGCTGTTGTCATGCGAGGCGTCCACGATCACACGCGGGGGCAGGCCGGCAGCCTCGAGCTTCTCGACCGCCGACTCGATGCTCTGCGGCGCGTAGTTGGGGCCGTCGCGGCCGCCGCGCAGGATCACGTGGCAGTCCTCGTTGCCACTCGTGCGCAGGATGGCGGGGTTGCCCTCGGGGTCGACGCCGGTGAACACGTGCGACGCCGCGGCGGCGCGAACGGCGTCGACCGCCACGTCGACGTTGCCGTCGGTGCGGTTCTTGAACCCGATCGGCATCGACAGGCCGGAGGCGAGCTGACGGTGGATCTGGCTCTCGGTGGTGCGTGCGCCGATCGCGCCCCAGGCCACCAGGTCCGAGATGTACGCGGGCGTGATCGGGTCGAGCCACTCGCAGCCGACGGGGAGGCCCAGGTCCAGCACCTCCAGCAGGAGCCTGCGCGCGGTCAGGAAACCCCGGTTCACGTCGCCGGAGTCGTCGAGCCCGGGGTCGTTGATCAGCCCCTTCCAGCCCGTGGTCGTGCGCGGCTTCTCGAAGTAGACGCGCATCGCGACGCAGAGGTCGGCCTCCAGCTCCTTGGCCTTGGCGGCCAGGCGCTCCGCGTACTCGTGGGCGGCGTCCACGTCGTGCACCGAGCACGGCCCCACGATCGCGATCAGGCGGTCGTCGCGGTGATCGAGGATCCGCTTGACGTCCGCGCGGCCGCGCAGCACCACGTCGGCCGACGAGTCGCCCAGTGGGAGCTCGTCGAGCAGCACCTGCGGCCCGGCGAGCGAGACGAAGCCGGCGATCCGCTGGTCGCGGATGTGGTTGGTGCCCCGGGTGTCGGCCTTCTCGATCACGCGGCCAGCGGCTCCCTCGCGGCCGCCCCCACCCGGTCCGCGAAGCCGGCGAAGTCCGCCGTATGCAGCGACTGCGGCCCGTCGCAGAGCGCGGCGTCGGGGTCGGGGTGGATCTCCACCATCACGCCGTCGGCGCCCACCGCGGCCGCGGCCAGCGCCAGCGGCTCGACCAGCTCGCGCCGGCCCGCGGCATGGCTGGGGTCGACGATCACCGGCAGGTCGCAGCGCTCCTTGAGCACCGGCACCGCCGCCAGGTCGAGCGTGTAGCGGTAGGAGCCCTCGAACGTGCGGATGCCGCGCTCGCAGAGGATCACGTCGTCGTTGCCCTCACAGGTCACGTATTCGGCGGCCAGCAGCAGCTCCTCCAACGTCGCGGAGGGCCCGCGCTTCAGCAGCACGGGGAGCCCCGCCCTGCCGGCCTCGCTCAGCAGAACGAAGTTCTGCATGTTGCGAGCGCCGATCTGGATCACGTCGGCCAGCTCGGCGACCAGATCGACATGACGGACGTCAACCAGCTCGGTGACCACCGGCAGGCCGGTTGCCTCACCGGCCTCCGCGAGCAGCCGCAGGCCCTCCTCCCCCAGGCCCTGGAACGAGTGCGGTGAGCTGCGGGGCTTCCACGCGCCCGCCCTCAGCATCACGGCGCCGCCGTGGGCGGCCGCGTGGGCTGTCTCGAGCATCTGCTCACGCGACTCCGCGGCACACGGCCCGGCTATCACGCTGAAGCTGTCTCTCCTGATGGTCATCTCGGTGCTCCTAAGTCTTGCGGTTGGCGTACAGCAGCAGGGGTTCGGCGTCCGGGTGGACTCGGTTACGGTCGGCGGCAGGGGCTGCCGCGGGCCGGACGCCTAGCTAAATCGCCAATAGGAGGAGAGACGCCGCGCGAGGGCGTTGCGGGTGATGCGCGACGTGGCTCCGAGATCCATCACGAATCAGGCTACAGCACCTCGTCGAGGGCAACGAGGAAACGGTCGTTCTCCTGCCGGGTGCCGTAGGTCACGCGCAGGCGCCCCTCCTCGCCCAGCGCCGACCCCGCGCGAACGATCACGCCGCGCTCGGTGAGGCCGGCCATTACGGCCGCCTCATCACGGTCGCCCAGTGCAACCCAGGAGAAGTTCGCCTGGCTCTCGGTGGTCTCGAGGCCGCGGTCGGCCAGAGCGGACTCGAGGTACACCCGCTCGACCACCGTGTGCTCCATCCGCCGTTCCACCTCGTCCTGGTGCTTGATCGCCTCGGCCGCCGCGGCCTGGGCGAGGGCGTTCACCGAGAACGGCTGGCGCACACGGTCGACGGCCAGGCGGAAGTCCTCCGAGCACAACGCGTAGCCCGCGCGCAGGCCGCACAGCCCGTAGACCTTGGAGAAGGTGCGCAGCACCACCAGGTTGGGATGGCGCTTGAGCAGATCGAGCGAGTCGTCGGGGTCCTGAAGGGTGGAGAACTCCACGTAGGCCTCGTCGAGGATCACCGCCACGTGACGCGGGATGTCGGCCAGGAACGCGTCGATCGCATCGACCGGCAGCGCCGTGGCGGTCGGGTTGTTGGGGTTGCACACCAGCACCAGCCGCGTCGCGGCCGTGATCTCGCGCGCCATCGCGTCGAGGTCATGCAGCCCCGCGGCATCGACCGGCACCCGGATCGCGGTGGCGCCCGACTGCGCCGAGAGTTGCGCGTACATCGAGAACGAGGGCCAGGCGTGCACCAGCTCGGCTCCCGGCTCCAGCAGCACCTCTGCGGCGGCCAGAAGGATCTCGCACGAGCCGTTGCCGACCGCCACGCGGCCGGGAGCGATGTCGCACCGGTGCGCGATCGCCTCGCGCAGCGCCGACTTCTCCGGGTCCGGGTAGCGGTTGAGCGTGGCGAGCTGCTCCTGCGCCTTCTCGAGCACCGCGGGGATCGGCGGCCACGGGGTCTCGTTGGAGGCGAGCTTCACCAGGTCGCCGTCGAACGCATAGGTCTCCGCGGCCGGGTAGACCGGGATTGCCTCCAGGCGCCGGTTGTACTCGATGCCGGTCACTGCGCGCCCTCGAGGTCCTTGCGAAGCCCGACGGCCTCGCGCAGGTACACATGGCGCGCCGGCTGAGACTCGTCGGCGTAGCAGTGCAGCATCAGCCGGATGGTGAGCGGCAGGGCGCCGGGCACGTCGATCTCGCGGGTGCAGAGCAGCGGCACAGCGCCGAGGCCGAGGTTGCGCGCGGCGAGCGCGGGGAACTCGGCGTTCAGGTCGTCCGTGCAGGTGAACAGGCAGCTGACCATGTCCTCCGGCGCGAGGGCGTTGCGCTGCATCACCTCGCGCACCAGCTCCTCGGTGGCCTCGACGATGGCCTCCGCGGTGTTCTCGGCGACGGTGGTGGCGCCTCGCAGCGCACGCAGTCTCATGGCGAGGCAAGACTAGAGCCGCGCAGGCGCTCCACCTCCGCCGCGGTGAGGCGTCGCGACTCGCCGGGTGCGAGGTTCTCGAGCCTCAGCGGCCCGAAGGCGACCCGCTCCAAGGCGGTGACCGGGTGCCCCACCGCCTCGCACATCCGGCGCACCTGGCGCTTGCGGCCTTCGCGGAGCTCGAGCTCGATCAGGCCCGGCTCCACCAGGCGCGCGCCCGCGGGCGCGGTGACCCCGTCGTCCAGCTCCACTCCCTCGCGCAGCGCACGGAGGGCCGCCGCGCCCACATCGGCCGGCTCGACCGTGGCGCGGTAGGTCTTCGGCACCTCGTGCCGAGGGTGGGTGAGCAGCTGCGCCAGCTCGCCGTCGTTGGTGAGCAGGATCAGGCCGGTGGTGTCGGCATCCAGTCGGCCGACCGGGTAGAGCCGCCGCTCGGACTCGACCAGGTCGGTCACGATCGGGCGGCCGTGGGTGTCCTCGGCCGTGGAGACCACGCCCGAGGGCTTGTTCAGCGCGTGCACCTCGCGCGGCTCCGGCGCGACGGCCTCGCCGTCAACCTCCACCCCACTCGACTCGTCCACGTCGAGCGCAGGATCCGTGGCCGGCGCTCCCGCAACGGTCACGCGCCCCTCCGCGATCAGGCCCTCCGCCGCCCGGCGCGACGCCACGCCGGCGTGCGCGAGGAACTTCGCCAGCCGCACCGCTCAGGCGGGCGCCGGGTCTGCCGCGTGCTCGCGGTACCAGGCCACTGTGCGCTCCAACCCGTCCTCCAGCGGCGGTGGTGGCCTCGAAGCCGAACAGCTCCTTCGCGCGCGAGGTGTCCAGCGCGCGGCGGGGCTGGCCATCGGGCTTGGTCGGGATCCCACTCGAGCTGGCCCTCGAACCCGGTCACGCGGGCGATCAGCTCGGTGAGGTCCTTGATCGTGATCTCGCTGTGGGCCCCGACGTTCACCGGCTCCGCGGCGTCGTAGCGCTCGGTGGCGGCGACGATGGCGTCGGCGCAGTCGTCCACGTAGAGGAACTCGCGTGACGCGCTGCCGGTGCCCCAGCAGCTCACGTGGTCGGCGCCGGTGATCCGCGCCTCCTCGCACTTGCGGATCAGCGCCGGGATCACGTGGCTGGACTGCAGGTCGAAGTTGTCGCCCGGGCCGTAGAGGTTCACCGGCATCAGGTAAGCGCCGTTGAGGCCGTACTGCTCGCGGTAGGCCTGGAGCATCACCAGCAGCGCCTTCTTGGCGATCCCGTATGGAGCGTTGGTCTCCTCCGGATAGCCGTTCCAGAGCTCGCTCTCGTGGAACGGAACCGGCGTGTGCTTGGGGTAGGAGCACACGGTGCCCACCTGCACGAACTTGGCGGTGTCGCGGCTGCGCGCCTCCTCGATCAGGTGCAGCCCCATCGCCATGTTGGCGTAGAAGTAGCGCCCCGGGTTGTCGCGGTTGGCGCCGATCCCGCCCACCTCGGCGGCCAGGTGAATCACGGTGTCGGGGCGAGACTCACCGAACAGGCGGGTGACGGCCGACGAATCGGTGAGGTCGTAGTCCGCGCGCCGGGGCACGAAGACGTCGGCGGCGCCCGCGGCCTCCAGGCGTTCGCGTACGCACGAACCCAGGAACCCGGCGCCGCCCGTGAGCAGTATCCGCTTGCCTTCCACGTGGCCGGCCACGCCGTGAGGGTAGCGTGGCCGGCGTGGATCTGAGCCTCCTCGAAGAGCAACTCGCCGACCTCGGGGAGCCACGCTTCCGCGCCACCCAGGTGTGGGAATGGATGGCGCGCGGGGCCACGTCCTACGAGGAGATGACGAACCTCTCCGAGGCGCTGCGCGCCGCAGCTCGAGAGCCGCGTGCCGTTCTCCTCGCTGCGGCTCGAGCACGAGGCGCACTCTCGGACGGGACCGAGAAGGCGCTGTTCCACACCGCCGACGGCCGGCCGCTGGAGACCGTGCTGATGCGCTACCGCGACGGCCGCCGGTCCCTGTGCCTCTCGAGCCAGTCGGGCTGCCCGCTCACGTGCACGTTCTGCGCCACGGGGTCGATGGCGTTCGGGCGCAACCTCACCGCGTCGGAGATCCTCGACCAGGCGCTGCACTTCCGCCGCAAGGAGGACGTCGACCACGCGGTGTTCATGGGCATGGGCGAGCCGCTGCTCAACCTCGACGACGTGCTGGAGGCGTGCGAGCGGCTGCCGTCGATCGGCATCCACCCCTCCTCCACCACGATCTCCACCGTCGGCTGGATACCGGGCATCGACCGGCTGGCCGAGCACGACGGGCCGACGATCCGGCTGGCGCTCTCGCTGCACGCGCCCGACGACGCGCTGCGCTCGGAGCTGATGCCGGTGAACGACCGCTACCCGCTGGCCGACGTGCTCGACGCCTGCCGGCGCTGGCACGAGCTGCGCCGGCGCAAGGTGTTCGTGGAGTACCTGATGCTCGCCGGCGTGAACGACCGCTACGAGCAGGCGCTGCAGCTCGCCGCGCTGCTCGAGCCCCGCAACGTGTTCAAGGTGAACCTGATCCCCTACAACCCGACCGACTCGGACCTCGAGGGGCTCAAGCAGGGAGGCGATCGACGCGTTCCAGCAACGCGCTCGTCGGCGCCGGCGTCCCCGCCACCGTCCGCCTGACCCGCGGCCGCGACATCGACGCCGCCTGCGGGCAGCTGGCTGTCGGGAACCGACCTAGCCGCTGCCACGGCAGCCGGCCCTCGGCCGCCAGCCACGAGCCGCTCACGATCAGCAGCAGCCCGGCGGCGGTGGCGAGCGTGAACGACTCGTCCAGCAGCACCACGCCGTAGATCACCGCGAAGCCCGGCGCGATGTAGGCCACCAGCGAGGCCTTGGCGGGGCCGACCGGGCGATCAGCGAGTAGAAGAGCACGAAGGAGATCCCGGTGCCGAACACGCCGAGCGCCGTGAGCGACGCGACCGCCTCCACGCTCGGGGTGCGCGCTCGGCAGGTAGAACGCGGCGAAGGGCGCGGCGATCAGCGCGCTGGCCGCCATCGTGGCCGCCACGATCGCGGTTGGCTCGATCCCGCTCAGGTTGCGCTTCAGGTAGTAGGCGCCGAGCGCGTAGCCGAGCGAGGCGAGCACCACCATCAGGCCGCCCAGCAGCGCGGCGGCGCCGCCACCGGCGTCGATGCCCAGCAGCAGGACCACGCCCGCCGATGCCGAGGCCGACGCCCGACCAGCCCGACGCCGTGCGCGCGCTCCTCCTGGCTGATCCAGATGGCCAGCAGGAACGTGAAGATCGGCGCGGTGGCCACGAGGATCCCCGCGAGCGAGGACGAGATGTGCTCCTGGCCGAACGAGATCAGCATGAACGGGCGCCGCCACCTGGAGCAGCGCCAGGAACGCGACCACGCCCAGCTTGCCCCGCAGCGCGCCGAGCGCGCCGCTCTTCAGCGCGAACGGCACGAGCACCAGGGCCGCGAGCGCCGTGCGCAGGAACACGATCATCGGCGGCTCGAAGACGTCGTCGAGCGCCACCTTGATGAACAGGTAGGAGGCCCCCCAGAAGGCGGCGAGGAAGCCGAACTGGATCCATGAGCGTCTGGTCATCGCGCCACCCGATCTTTGCAAAGGAGCGCCATCAGTCCAAATGACGATATCGACACACGTTCGATAAGCTTGGCTAATGCTCGACGTCAAGCGCATGAAGGTCCTCCGTGAGGTCGCCAGCAGGGGTTCGTTCTCCGCCGCGGCCGAGGCCCTGTCCTTCACCCAGTCCGCAGTGTCACAACAGGTGGCGGCGCTGGAACGTGAGGTCGGCACCACCCTTCTCGAGCGCGGCCCACGCGGCGTGCGGCTCACCGACGCCGGGCGGACGCTCGTCTCGCACACCGACGCGATCCTCTCGCGCATCGAGTGCGCCGAGGACGACCTCGCCGCCCTCGCGGGCCTGCGCGGCGGCCGCCTCCGCCTCGCCAGCTTCCAGAGCGCCGGCGCCACGCTCGTGCCGCGCGCCGTGGCCCAGTTCCACGACCGCCATCCCGACGTGGATCTGAGCATGGTCGAGGGCGAGCCCGAGGACGCCCAGGAGCGCCTGCGCAGCGGAGACATCGACCTCGCCCTCGTCTACGACTTCGAGCCGGTGCCGGACACGCTCGGCAAGGACCTCGAGCTCACCCACCTGATCGACGACCCCTACGACGCGGTGCTCGCGAAGGACCACAAGCTCGCGAAGCGGCGCCGGCTGAAGCTCGGCGGACCTGGCGGAGGAGCCGTGGATCGGAGCGACGCTGGCGTGCGGCTGCCGCCTGCTCACCGACCGCGCGTGCCTCGACGCCGGCTTCGCCCCGAACGTGGCCTTCGAGACCGACGAGACGATGGCCGCCCAGGCGTTCGTCGCGGCCGGCGTGGGCGTCACGATCTACCCGCGCCTGGGGCTGAGCCCCCTGCACCCCGGCGTGGTGGCCCGCTCGCTGGGCCGCGACGCTCCCCGCCGCCGGATCTGGGCCGCACAGTTGCGCGAGGCGCACGTCTCGGCGGCCAGCGAGGCGATGCTGCAGATCCTGGTCAGGACGTTGCGCGAGGAGTTCCGCGCAGCAGCCGCGAGCTCGTCGCCGTCTAGCGGCTTCACCTCGGCCGGTGCCGGGCCGGCCGATGTGGAAGCCCTGGGCGTAGTCGACGCCCATCTCGGTGAGCAGCTCCAGCGTCTCGGCTGATTCGACGCCCTCGGCGATCGTCTCGATGTCGAAGTTGCGTGCGACGCCGACGATCGCGTTCACGACCTGCCGGTCGGCGGGGTCGTCGGTGAGCTCGCGGACGAAGTCGCACGTCGATCTTGATGTAGCTCACCTGGAGGTGCTTGAGGTAGGTGAAGCTGCCGAAGCCGGTGCCGAAGTCGTCGAGCGCGAAGCCGCAGCCGAGACGCGTGAGCCGATCGGCGAGCGCGCGCGCCTGGTCGAAGTCCTCCGCGGCGGCGGTCTCGGTGATCTCGAACACCACGTTCGCGGGGTCGGCCCCGACAGCCGCAAGCTCGAGCTCGATGAAGCCCGGCAGCGTGGGGTCTCCGATGCTCTTGGCCGAGAGGTTCACCTCGACGCGGCGGTCTCGCGCCATCACGGCGGCCTTGGAGACCACCCAGCGGTCGATCTCCGGCGCGAGGCCGTAGCGCTCCGCCTGCGGTAGGAAGTCGCCGGGCATGATCAGCTCGCCGTCCTTGCCCTGCATCCGGACCAGCAGCTCCTCCTGCACCAGCTCGCCGGTCTTCAGGTCGACGATCGGCTGGGCGTGCAGGGTGAGCTGATCCGAGGCGATCGCCTCGCGTATGCGCGACGACCACTCGACCTTCGTCAGCAGCTCCACCTCTCGCTCCTTGCGCTCGGAGATGTCGGTGAGGATTCCGCACAGCCCGTAGATCTCGCCCTCGGTGTCAGTCAGGGGGAACTTCTGCTTGATGAACGTGCGAGTGCCACGGCCGCCCGGATCCGCCATCGACCCCTCGAACTCGAGCCGCTCTCCGGTCGCCACCACCCGTTCGTTCTCCTCACGGAATCGCGCCGCCTCCTCGGCTGGCAGCAGGTCCTCCATGGTCCGGCCGAGGACCTCCCCCTTCTCGAGCCCGTGCATGCCGCTCGAACTCGCCGTTGGCGAGCACGAAGCGATAGTTCGAGGTCCTGGGCGAAAATGATCAGCGGCGAGTTGTCGATGATCGCCTGGAGCTGGGCATGCTTGTCGGCCACCGCGGCCTCCACGGCCCGGGCCTCGGTCACGTCGCGAGCGGTCCCGGTGCTGCCCACCACGCGTCCCGCGTCGTCGACGATGGCCACGGCGTTGTAGCTCAGGACCAGAACGGTCCCGTCCTTGCGCACGTGATGGGTCTCATGGCTGGCGCTGGACCCCCCGACCGAGTTCCTGAACACCTCGAGGTCGGCCGCGGCGTGGTCCGGCGCCGAGAAGTCGGTGAAGGGGCGCCCGATCATCTCGTCGGGCTCGTAGCCGTAGATGGTTCGCGCGGCGCCGTTGACGAAGGTGCACATCCCGGTCGCGTCCAGCGACCAGATCAGGTCCTCAGATGTCTCCACCAGGTAGCGGTACTGCTGCTCGCTGGCGGCCAGCGCGAACTCCGCGTCATGGCGGTCGGTCACATCCACCATCACGCCCTGGAACAGGTCGGTGCCGTCCAGCCGGACCTTCACCGCCTCGTCACGAAGCCAGACGATGCTGCCGTCCCGGGCGTAGATCCTGTACTCCAGCTCCAGCTGCCCTCCGACCTTCAGCCCGAGAGCATGTTCCATCACCCACCCGCGGTCGTCGGGATGAAGACGTTCGAACCAGAGCGACGGATCGTCCATCCACTGCTGTGGCGTGTACCCAAGGGTCGTCTCGATCTGGTGGCTCACGTACCGCCACCGCCCGGCGTCTCCGGCCTCGGCCGTGTACACGATCGCCGGCAGCTGGTCGACGAGCGCCTGATAGCGGCTCTCGCTCTCAGCCAGGTCCTCCTCGGCCTGTCGCTGGTGGGTGAGGTCCTCAATGGTCCCGGCCAGACCGGTGGCCGTGCCCGAGTCATCGATGAGCACGGCGACGCCGGTGGACAGCAGGCGCTCCTCCCCGTCGGGGCGAACGATCCGGTACTCGATCCGGTCGGCCACCCCGGGCTCGGTGTACGCGCGGCGAAAGCGCTCGGTCAGGCGGTCCCGGTCGTCAGGATGGACGAGGGCCGTCGCGGACTCGAGCTCGGGCTCGTACTCCTGCGGGTCGATGCCGTGGATCCGGTACGTCTCGGGCGACCACTGCATGGCACCCGTCGCCAGGTCGAGCTCGTAGCTGCCAACGCCGAAGACCTGCATTGAGCTGCCGTAGTGCCCAGGCTCAGCCCGGGCTATTGCGCACACCCTCCATGTATCGGCGCGCATCCACTCCAGCGTGAAGCGGGGGCTGTGTTTCCTACCCAACCCCGGCGGGGACCGGCCGGCCGATGTGGAAGCCCTGCGCGTAGTCCACGCCGATCCCCTTGAGGATTTCGAGCGTCTCAGCCGATTCGACGCCTTCGGCGATCGTCTCGATGTCGAAGGCGCGCGCGACCTTGACCATCGAGTCCACCACGCGGTGGGTGGCCTCGTCGTCGGCGATCTTGCGCACGAACTCGTAGTCGATCTTGATGAAGCTGACCGGGAGGTTCTCGAGATACGTGAAGCTGCCGAAGCCCGTGCCAAAGTCGTCGAGCGCGAATCCGCACCCGAGCCGGGTGAGCCGCCGCGCGAGCGTCCGGGCCTGTTCGAAATCACCCACGGCGGCCGTCTCGGTGATCTCGAACACCACGTTCGCCGGGTCGGCGCCGGCGGCCGCCAGCTCGACCTCGATGAACCCTGGAAGCGTCGGGTCCCCGATGCTCCTGCCCGAGAGGTTCACCTCCACCCTGCGGTGCCGGGCCATCGCGGCGGCCTTCGCGACCACCCAGCGGTCGATCTCCGGCGCGAGGCCGAAGCGCTCCGCCGCCGGCAGGAAGTCCCCCGGCATGACCAGCTCCCCGTCGGCGCCCGCCAGCCGGATCAAGAGCTCCTCCTGTACCCGCGCACCGCTTGACAGATCGACGATGGGCTGGGCGTGGAGGATGAATTGGTCGGAGGCGATCGCCTCCCGGATCCGTGACGACCACTCCACCCTCGAGAGCAGGTTCTCGTCTCGCTCCCTTCCCTCGGAGATGTCGGTCAGGACGGCACCCAGGCCGCAGATCTCACCGTCGGCGTCTCTCAGCGGGAACTTCTGGCTGATGAATGTGCGCCTGCCGCTGCCGCCCGGGTCGGGGATCGACTCCTCGAACTCCCGCCCGACCCCGGTGGTCATCACCTGCTCGTTGTCCTCCCGGACGCGGGCCGCCTCCTCCGGCGGGAGGAGCTCCGCCTCGGTTCGCCCAAGGATCTCGCCCTTCGCGAAGCCCATCATTCGCTCCAGGGCGTTATTTGCCATCACGATCCGATGCTGGCGATCCTGGGTGAAGATCATCGCCGGCGAGTGATCGATGATCACCTGGAACTGGTCGACCAGCGTCTGGTAGCGCCGTTCGCTCTCCTCCAGGTCATGCTCCGCCTGGCGCTCCTCGATCGTCTTCCGTGCTCGCTTCCGGGCCATGTCGCCCCCCAAACCAGGGTTTGACCCAATTTACCCCGCCGTGCGCCGGTTAGCCAGGCTGCTCTGAGCGCGCTTCGCCGGCCTTGAGCAGGCGTTCGCGCAGCTCGCGCTCGTCCTCCGGAGAGGGATCGAAGCGCGACACGTCGGGCAGGGAGTCCAGCGCCTCCAGCCCGAACAGCTTCTGGAACAGGTCTGTGGTGCGATAGAGCACCGCGCCGAAGCGCGAACGGCCCGACTCCTCGATCAGCCCTCGCTCCAGCAACGTGCCCACCGCGGACTCAGACGCGACCCCGCGGATGCGGGCCATCTCCGGCCGCGAGACCGGTTGCAGGTAGGCCACGATGCCCAGGCACTCCGCCTGGGCCTGGGTGAGCGGCGGCGTGCGCGGCTTGGCGAGCAGCCTTCGTGCCGCATGCTCGGCCACCGGGTCGGTCGCCAGGGTGAATCCGCCGGCCACCTCTCGGAGCACCACGCCGCGGAAGCCCTCGGCGTAGTGCTCTCGAAGCCGCGCCAGCGCCTCCAGCACCTCCCCCTCGGAGCACTCGCACGCGTCGGCCAGCCGCTCCAGGGAGACGGGCTCTGAGGACAGGAACAGCAGCGCCTCGGTGATCCGGGCCAGGTCGTTCATCCCGCGCCCGCCTCGATGGTGATGGGCCCGAACGCCTCCTTCTGCGTCCAGTCCGCCTCACCCGCCTTGTAGAGCTCGAGCAGGGCGAACAGGGTGATGGCCTCGGTGAGCCGGTCGGCGCCCTTCACGGCGTCGTCGAAGGTGAAGCTGCCCAGGCGCTTGAGCAGGGTGCGCACGTGCGCCAGGCGCTGCTCGACGGTCACGTGCGCGCGCGCGACGTGACCCAGGTCGAGCTGGGGCGGGAAGCGCAGCAGGCCGCCCATCGCCTCGGCGAGCAGGTCGGGCTCGTAGACGGCCTCCGCGAGCTCCACCGACACGCGTCTGAGCTGCGGCGGCAGCGGCGCCGAGCGGTAGCGGTGGCCGTCCTCGTCCTTGAGCCGTTCCTTCAGGTACTCGGCCGCCGCCCGGTAGCGCTTGTACTCCAGCATCCGCGCGAGCAGCTCCTCGGCGGCCTCGCCGGGGCCCAGGTCGAGGCCCTCGTCGTCGTCGCCGGGCAGCATCAGCCGGGACTTCAGCTCCAGCAGCGCGGCGATCAGCACCAGGAACTCGGTGGCGGCCTCGAGGTCGAGCTCGCCGCGCTGGTCGAGGTGATCGATGTAGGCGATGACCACGTCGGCCAGCTGTACCTCGAGCAGGTCGACCTCCTCGCGCAGCACGAGGGTCAGCAGCAGGTCGAACGGCCCCTGGAAGACCTCCAGGTCCAGGTCGAGGGCGGCGACGGACATCGGGAGCAGACTAGACCGGGGGCCCGACGCCCATTGCGCTGCGCACGTCGGCGAGGGTCTCCGACGCCAGCGCGCGGGCCCGCTCGGCCCCGCCCGCCAGGGCGGCCTCCAGAGCCGTGTTGTCGAGGCGAAGGGCCTGGTAGCGCTCCCGCGCCGGGCGCAGGTACTCGACCACCCCCTCCGCGACGGCCTCCTTGAACGCGCCGTACTGCTGCCCCTCGAACTCGGCCTCGATCGCCTCGGGGCCCGTCCCGCGGATCACGGCGAGGATGTCGATCAGGTTGGTGATCCCCTCCTTGCCCTCCCCGCGGCGGACCTCCGAGCCCGAGTCGGTGACCGCGCTCTTGATCTTCTTCACGATCGTCTTCTCGTCCTCGTCGATGTAGATCAGGCCGCGTTCCTCGCTCGCGGTGGTGGACATCTTCCGGGTCGGGTCCTGGAGGTCCATGATCCGCGCGCCGACCTCGGGGATCACGTGCTTCGGCGGCAGGAGCACGTCGCCGAAGCGGGCATTGAACCGCTCCGCGATGTCGCGCATGAGCTCGACGTGCTGGCGCTGGTCGTCGCCCACGGGGACCTCCTCGGCGCGATAGGCCAGCACGTCGGCGGCCTGGAGCACCGGGTAGAGGAACAGGCCCGCCGAGACCAGCTCGCGCTGCTGGGACGACTTCTCCTTGAACTGGTGCATTCGATTGAGATCGCCGTGGGCGGTGACCGCCGAGAGCAGCCAGCACAGCTCGGTGTGCTCCTTCACGTCGGCCTGGCGGAAGAGGATGCAGCGATCCGGGTCGAGCCCGGACGCGATCAGCATCGCGGTGGTGTCGTACACGTAGCGGCGCAGCTCCGCGGGGTCATAGGGCACCGTCGTGGCGTGGAGGTCCACGATGCAGTAGATCGCGGGATCCGCCCGCTCCTGGCCCTCCACGTAGCCGCGGATGGCGCCGATGTGGTTGCCCAGGTGCTTGCGCCCGGTGGGCTGGATGCCGCTGAAGATGCGCACGGCGGCGCAGTCTAGGCCGGGAGGGGCGCGCCCGCGACGATGCGCGACCCGCGAGCGCGGAGCTCGGCCTCGATCACGCGCGTTAACACGTCCACGACACCCGGGTGGAACTGCGTGCCGGCGTTGTTCAGCAGCTCCGCGAGGGCCTCCTCCGGCGGGCGTGCCTCGCGGTACGCCCGATCCGTCGTCATCGCGTTGAACGCGTCGGCAACGCACACGATCGCCGCCTCGAGGGGTATCTCGTGCTCCTTCAGACCGTCCGGATAGCCCTCGCCGTCCCAGCGTTCGTGTGACGAGCGGACGATGCTTCCCACGTCGCTCAGCACGCCGCCGACCTGGTCCAGCATGCGCTGGCCCTCGACCGTGTGGGTCTTGATCACGGTCCACTCCTCGTCCGTGAGCGGCCCCGGCTTGTTGATGATCTGGCTCGGCACGGCGATCTTGCCGACGTCGTGAAGAAGGGCGCCGAATTCGACGTTGCGCCGGCGATGGTCGTCCAGCCCCATCTCGTCGGCGACCGCGATGGCCAGGCTCACGACGTTGCGACTGTGCTCACCCGTGTACTCGTCGTCGGCCTCCAGCACGTCGCTGAGCAACAGCGTGGTGCCCCGGTAGGCCCGGTTGAGCTCGAGCGCGCCATCGATCCGCTGCTGGCGTTCCCTCGCGAACACCGCGAGCAGCCCGGCAAGGGGAAGCGCGGCCAGGAAGGCGAACCTGGCGTCCTGGGACGCCACTGCCGCCAGAAAACCGACCGGCGCGAGCAACAGATCGACCACCAGGACCCAGCTGAAGAGGGCCGGCTGGAGCCGGATGGGAATACCGAGCGCGAAACGGTCACGCAACCCAGAAACCACCGCGTCGGAGAGGAACTGGGCCGCGAGCGCCGCCAGGAAGACCGGCCAGGCGCCCCAGCCGTCGCCGGCGGCGCCCGAGAGCCCGACGACCAGCGCGGGCGCGATCACGTGCCACCCGTTGCCCAGCAGGAGGAGCGCGTGGTCGGGATGGGTCCTGCGCGTGAGGTAGTCGGGCAGGTTGCCGAGCGCCAGGCTGGCGACGACCGCGAGCGGCACGAGGCCGGGCGGGAGCAGGAAGAGCATGGGCACCAGCGCAAGCTGAGTGGGCGCCGTGTACCCGTACCCGATCGTGAACCGCACGCGGTAGAGGCACGCGTAGGCGCCGATCAGGGCGAGCGCCACCTGTGGGTCGGCCGTCCCGTCCTGCGGCATGAGCACCGCCAGGGGAACCGCGACGAGGAGGAACGAAGCGGAGACCGCCGCCTCGACGATGCGCTCGCGACGCGTCAGCCGAGTCGGCGCCGACTCGGCAAAACGCTCTATTAGCTCTCCGATGGCCGGGGCGAGATGTCCCTTCACATCCGGTGTATCGGCAGTTGCAGGCTCGTTCCCCAGTCCTGATGCGGGATTCGGCCGCCTGGACGGATGTTGTGTGGCGGGATCGGCCAATCGCCCCCATATTGGCCCGTCCCGCAGCACGGTCAGGGAAAGGATTCCATGCCGTTTTCGACTCGCAAGCACTCCACTTCACGCAGGGCCAGGCTCTTGCTCGCCGTTGCGTGCGCCGTGGTGGCGTGCTCTGCCCTGGCCCCTTCGGCAAACGCCGGCATCCTCGTGAAGTCGGCCACCAATTTCGTTCCGCAGCCCCTCGAGCAACCCTTCCTCCGCTGGCTCGACCCCGCCCAGTACACGCTGCTCCCCGGCGGCACCTTCGAGAGCACCCTTCCCGGGTGGACTCTGTCCGGTGCCCGTGTCGTGTCGGGGAACGAGACGTACTACGTCCATGGGAAGAGTGAGAAGCGGTCGCTCTCGATCCCCTCAGGCGGGAAGGCGACCTCGGCGGTCATCCCCGTGGGGCTCGGGCACCCGACCATGCGCTTCTTCGCGAAGAGCAGCGGCGGCACAGCGCTGTCCACGCTCAAGGTAGAGGTGCTCTTCGAGCTGGTCACCGGCCATGTCGTGGCGCTGCCGATCGGCGTCGCCCTGGCGGGCGCTCACCGCAGCTGGCAGCCCACCCTGCCGATGCTCGTGGTCGCGAACCTGCTGCCGCTTCTTCCCAATGCACGCACGCCTGTCGCCTTCCGGTTCACGCCGGTCGGAGCGGCCAGCTGGACGATCGACGACGTGTTCGTCGATCCCCGCTACCGCTGAGCCACGCCGTCACCGGCATGCCGGCAAGACCTTCCTCCCCGCGCGAGAAGCGTCCGCAGCGGCCCGAACTCGAGCCGCTGGTCCCGCCCTCGCGCAAACGCCCCTCCAGGCACAGGCCCGACGGGCCCGGGCGGCCGCCGTCGACAGGGAAACCCATCCCCGTGCGCGACGGCGGCTCCCGGGTCGCGGGCTTGCGCGGCGCGCTGGGCTTCAGCTAGGGCGCCAGCGCACGACCGGGCGCTTCGCGGCACCGGCCTCGTCCAACCTGCGTACCGGCGTGTCATACGGCGCGTTCCGCGCGACCTCCGGGTCCTTCTCGGCCTCCTGCAGGATCGAGCGCACCACCTCCGTGAAGTGGTCCAGGCGCTCCTTGGGCTCTGTCTCGGTGGGCTCGATCATCAGCGCCTCGTCCACCAGCAGCGGGAAGTACACAGTTGGAGGGTGCACCTCGTGGTCGAGCATCCGCTTGGCGATGTCGAGCGTCTTGATCCCCAGCTCGTCGCGGGCGCCCTTGCCGGAGAGCACGAACTCGTGCATGCAGATGCGGTCGAAGGCGATCGGCAGGTATTTGGCGATGTCCTCCTCGGCGAGGCGCGCGCGCAGGTAGTTGGCGTTCAGCACCGCCGTCTCCGATGCCTCGCGCAGGCCGTCGCCTCCCAGCGAGCAGATGTAGGCGTAGGAGCGCACGAACACGCCGAAGTTCCCCTGGAAGCCGCGCATCTTGCCGATCGACTTCGGCCGGTCGTGGTCCAGCTCGAACCGCGGCTCCTGCCCGTTCTCAGGCGAGCTGCGCACCACCTGGGGCACCGGCAGGAACGGCTCGATGCGGTCCGAGCAGGCGATGGGGCCGGCGCCGGGCCCGCCGCCGCCGTGGGGCTGGGTGAAGGTCTTGTGCAGGTTGTAGTGCACGATGTCGAAGCCCATGTCGCCGGGGCGTGAGATGCCCATAACGGCGTTCAGGTTTGCCCCGTCGTAGTAGAGCGTGCCGCCCACGCCGTGGACGATCGAGGCGATCTCCTCGATGTTGCGGTCGAATAGGCCGAGGGTGTTCGGGTTGGTGAGCATCAGGCAGGCCACGTCGTCGTCCGCCTTGGAGCGCAGGTCGTCGATGTCCACACCGCCGTGCTCGTCGGTGCCCACCTTCACCACCTCGTAGCCGGCCATCGTGACCGTGGCCGGGTTGGTGCCGTGGGCCGTGTCCGGCGTGAGCACCTTGTGGCGGCTCTCGCCGCGATCCTCGTGGTAGGCGCGGGTGAGCAGCAGGCCGGCCAGCTCCCCGTGGGAGCCCGCCGAGGGCTGCAGCGACACGTGCGGAAGGCCCGCGATCTCCGCCAGCGCGCCCTGGAGGTGGTGCATCAGCTCCAGAGCCCCCTGCGCGTATGCCGGATCCTGGAGCGGATGGAGCCGGGCATGCCCGGGCAGCGCCGCCACGCGCTCGTGCAGCTTGGGGTTGTGCTTCATCGTGCACGAGCCCAGCGGGTAGAAGCCCGTGTCGAGGTCGAAGTTCTTCTTCGACAGCCCGTTGTAGTGGCGAACGATCTCCGGCTCGGAGACCTCGGGCAGGTCGGCCGGCTCGGAGCGGCGCGCCCAGTCGGGCAGGATCTCGGACAGCGGCACCTCCGGCACGTCCTCCGCCGGCGGCGTGAAGGCGCGCCGGCCCTCCACCGAGCGCTCCCAGATGGTGAGGGTCTCGCTCACGCCGCCACCTCCTGGCGCACGAAGGAGGCGAGGCGGTCGATGTCGGCCTTGCTGCGGCGCTCGGTGATCGCCACCAGCAGCCCGTCCTCGTACTCGGGGTAGGTGTCCGCGAGGCGGTAGCCGGGATTCACGCCCTCGGCCCGCGCCCGCTCGAACAGCCCGTCGATGTCGGGCACGCGCACCGCGAACTCCCGCACCACGGGGCCCGGGTTGATGCGGTCCAGCCCGAGCGCCTCACGCGCGTAGTGGGTGCGGCGCGCCATCAGCTCGCCCAGCTCCACCAGGCCGCGCTTGCCCAGCCACGACAGGTAGATCACGCCCGCCAGCGCGTTCAGCGCCTGCGCGGTGCAGATGTTGTGCGTGGCCTTCTCGCGGCGGATGTGCTGCTCGCGCGTCTGGAGCGTGAGCACGAAGCCGCGCTTGCCGTCCACGTCGGTGGTCTCGCCCGCGATGCGGCCGGGCATCTTGCGGATGAAACGCTCGTCGGCGGCGAAGAAGCCGAACGACGGCCCGCCGAAGTCCAGGCGATTGCCCAGCGTCTGGCCCTCGCCGACGCAGATGTCTGCGCCCTGCTCGCCGGGCGGCTGCAGGATGCCGAGCGGCAGAGGGTCGGCGGCCACCACGAACAGGGCGCCGGTGCGCTTGGCGGCCTCGCCGAGGGCGCCGATCTCCTCCACGGTGCCGAGGAAGTTGGGCTGCTGCACGAACACCGCGGCGGTGTCGTCGTCGACGAGGGCGGCGAGAGCGTCCACGTCGGTCGCGCCCTCCGCGGTGAGGCCCGCCTCGGCCATCTCCATCCGGTAGCCGGCGGCGTGGGTGGCGAGCGCCTGGCGGGAATGCGGGTGAAGACCCCGGGAGACCACGAGCTTGGTGCGCTTGGTCTCCAGCTTCGCCAGGTAGCCCGCGGCGGCGACGGCCGAGGGCCCCTCGTAGACCGACGCGTTGGACACCGGCAGGCCGGTGAGCTCGGAGATCGCTGTCTGGAACTCGAACATCACCTGCAGCCCGCCCTGGGAGATCTCCGGCTGGTACGGCGTGTAGGGGGTCAGGAACTCCGACCGCGACAGGATCGAGTCGATGATCGACGGCACGTAGTGGTCGTACATCCCGGCGCCGAGGAAGGTGACCTCCTCGTCGGCGTGGGTGTTGCGCGCCGCGAGGCCGGCCAGGTGGTCGAACACCTCCGACTCCGACTTGCCGTCGGGCAGGTCCAGCGGGCGCTGCAGCCGCACGGAGGCGGGGATCGCCTCGAACAGGTCCTCCAGCGAGCCGACGCCGATGGCGTCGAGCATCGCCTGCCTGTCGGCATCGGTTGCGGACGTGTAGCGGCTCAAGAGCCGAGCAGCTCCTTGTACGCAGCCACGTCGAGGAGAGCGTCGACCTCCGACGGATCGCTGAGCTTGACCTTGACCATCCACCCATCACCGTAGGGATCGGCGTTCACGTTCTCGGGCGAGTCGGCCAGCCCCTCGTTGACCTCGACGATCTCGCCGGACAGGGGCGCGAACACGTCGGACACCGCCTTCACCGACTCGACCTCCGCGTAGGTCTGGTCCTTGGTGACCGTGGCGCCGATCTCCGGGGGGTCGTAGAAGACGACCTCGCCGAGGGCGTCCTGGGCGTACCAGGTGATCCCGAACGTGGCCGTGTCGCCCTCGATCCGAGCCCAGTCGTGCTCTGGGTGGTACTTCAGCTCTTCCGGGTAGCTCGCCTCCGCCAACTCAGGTCTCCTTCTTCTCGTATAGGGGCTTCTGCCTGACCTCCGCGGCGCGGGCCTTGCCGCGGACGTCCACCTCGATAGCGGTGCCCGGTTCGGCGGCCGCGCGGGGAAGGTACGCCATCCCGATGCCGACCTCCAGGCAGGGCGACATGGTGCCGCTCGTGACCACTCCGTCACCCGCCGCGGTACTCACCGCGTTTCCCTGGCGTGGGATGCCCGGGCCGGTGAAAACGAAGGGCGCCAGCGCCTGCTCTGGCTCGACGTCCCGCAGCGCATCGGCGCCGATGAAGTCCGTGTCGAGCTTGCAGCACCAGCCCAGGCCGGCCTCGATCGGGTTGCGGTCGAGCGAGAGGTCGTTGCCGTACAGGTGAAAGCACACCTCGAGGCGAAGGGTGTCGCGCGCGCCCAGGCCGGCGGGCACCACGCCGCGCTCCAGCAGGGCGTCCCAGACCTTGGTCGCCCCGTCGGGCGGGATCAGCAGCTCCACACCGTCCTCGCCCGTGTAGCCGGTGCCGCAGACCAGCGCACTCGGCACGCCGGCCACCGGGATGCGGGTCCAGTGCGCATCCGCTCGGGCGGATCGCCCTCGGCAGCGCGTCGACAGCGCGGTGCGGGCGTCGGGGCCCTGCACCGCGAGCATCGCCCAGCGCTCGGCAGGGCGTCGGACCTGCACGTCGCCATCGAAGCCGTCCGCGTGCTCCGGCAGCCAGGCGTGGTCGCGCTCGTGGTTCGAGGCGTTGGTCACCGTGAGGAACCGGCCGCCCAGAAGCGGTAGGTGAAGAGGTCGTCGATGACTCCGCCGTCCTCGCGGCAGAGCACCGAGTACTGCGCGCCGTCTCGGCGATCTTGCGTCACGTCGTTGGAGAGCATCCGCTGCAGGAATGCCTCGGCGTCCGGCGCCGCTGGTGCTGATCTCGCCCATGTGGGAGACGTCGAACATGCCGGCGCCGGTCCGCACCGCCACGTGCTCCTGGCGCACGCCCTCGTACTGCACCGGCATCTCCCAGCCCGCGAACGGCACCAGGCGCGCCCCGGCCGCCTCGTGGCGGTCGAAAAGGGGCGTGCGGCGCAAGCGTCTCTGCGGCGGGCGGCAAGGGCCTGAGTCTACGTCGCCCGGATGGCGACAATCCCATCAAGGCGCGGGCAGGATGCCCGCAAGAGGTAATCGTTCAGCGGACGAGCCGAACCGTGCGCTGCTTGAGCGACAGCTTCCCTGTCGCGTCGCGGACGCGCACGGTGACCGAGGCGCGCGCGGGCCTGCGTAGCGCGCAGCGCGCGGCTGAGCACCTTCCGGGCGCCCTTGGTGAGCCGCAGCTTGAGCACCAGCGTGCCCGCGCCGGCGCGCCTGCCGGCCGCCTGGCGCAGCTTCACCCGGCGGCCTCGGACCCGGAGGTTGAGCGTGCCGAGAGCGCGCGCCGAGCAGGCGGCGTCGCAGCGCAGGCGCACGCCGATGTTCCCGCTGCGCAGGGGGCGCTGGCGGGAGGCGCCTCCCACGGCGAAGACGAGCGGCCGCGAGGTGGGCGCCGGCGGTGAGTTGGATCCGGGCCCGCCCCGCTCCGGGCGGGGGCGCGGGACATGCGGGCAGATCGAGATCCCCGGCCACGCGGTACACCTGGCCCGCGAGCGAGATGACCAGGAGGCGCCCGGCGGCGTCCTCGCCGAACGCCGCGGGGGAGCTGATCGTCAGCCCCGAGTCGGTGTCGTGGAGGCCGCTCGGCAGGCAGATCAGGCGTGCGTCGTCGCCACAGGAGTCGCCATAGATGTATCTCCCGGCGAGCGAGGGCAGCGTGGGGTCGCGCACCACCACACCGCCGACGACGGCGCAGTTCGGCGGGTCGCTGTCATAGCTGTGGACGGGCGGGACGTCGCCGGTGAGCGGGCAGGGATTGGAGGTGGACCCGGTGACGAACGGCCCCTCGCAGGCATCCCATCCGAAGTCCGCACCCCGTCCGCGGCCCCCGGAGGCGGCCGCGAAGTCGATCTCCTCCGTGGTGCCCTCGCCCACGTCGCCGATCACGAGGTCTCCGGTCTGGCGGTCGACCGAGAACCGGAAGGGGTTGCGAAGCCCGTAGCTCCAGATGAGGTCGTCGCCGGCGACACCGACGAACGGGTTCGTGGCCGGGATGGTGAAGTCGCCCGGGTCATCCCCGCGCGGGTCGAAGCGCAGCACCTTGCCGAGCCGGCTGGAGATGTCGCGCGCGTTTGCGCTCAGACCGCTGCCCCCATCGCCCGTCGCGGCGTAGAGGAGCCCGTCGGGGCCGAACTGCATGCGTGCCGCCCCAGTGGTTTCTCTGCGTGCTGTGGTCGATCGTGAGCACGTCGCGAGCGCTGCCGAGATCGGCCAGGTTGGGGTCTCCCATCGAGCGCTTGTACTCGCGGATCTCGATCGGCTCCCACGGGGCCGCGTTCGGCGTGATGTCCCCCGGGACCAGATACACGTAGAAGAGCCCGCTCGTGGCGTAGTCGGGTGGAAACGCGATCGAGAGCAGCCCCGCCTCCCCGCCCGTCTCGACGCTGGGGATCGTCAGGAACGGCGTGTCCCGCTTCTCGCCGTTGAGGACGAGGTGGATCGCTCCACCACGCTCCACGACGAACACCCGGCTGGCGTCGCCAGGCGGCGAGGTGGCGTAGATCGGAGCCGAGAACGGTTCGTCGGAGTCGATCGGCGTGAGGGCCAGCTCCGCCCGAGCGGGCGCCGCGGCGCCCAGCGCCGCGACCAGGGTCAGGAGCGCGAGGCGCCTAATCCTTGAGGAACGGCGGGATGTCGATCTCGTCGTCGGAGATCTCCAGCGAGCTGCGCTGGCCCTCGTCCATCGAGACATCCCTGCGCCGCGGCTCGCGCCTGCGACCGGTGCTGTCCTCTGTGAACAGCGGCGCCCCGGGGCGGTGGCCCTCGAAGCCGGTGGCGATGACAGTGACCCGCACGCCGTCTCCAAGGCCGTCGTCCACGACGGCGCCGAAGATGATGTTCGAGTTCTGGTCGGCGGCACTCTGGATGATCTCCGCGGCCTCGTTCACCTCGAACAACCCGAGGTCGCTGCCACCGGTGATGTTGAGGAGTATGCCTGTCGCCCCCTCGACCGACTGCTCGAGCAGCGGGCTGGAGATGGCGTTCTTGGCCGCCTCGGCCGCGCGCTGCTCGCCGCTGGCCTCCCCGATGCCCATCAGCGCGGACCCCGCCTCGTGCATGATCGTGCGCACGTCGGCGAAGTCCAGGTTGATCAGGCCCGGGATGGTGATCAGGTCGGTGATGCCCTGCACGCCCTGGCGCAGCACGTTGTCGGCCTCGCGGAACGCCTCGAGGATGCTCGTGCGGCGCTCCACCACGGCCAGCAGCTTCTCGTTGGGGATCACGATGAGCGTGTCCACCTGCTCGCGCAGCCGGTTCACGCCGTCGTCGGACTGGCGCCGGCGCTGGCTGCCCTCGAAGTCGAACGGCCTGGTGACGACGCCGACGGTGAGCGCGCCGATCTCCTGCTTGGCCACCTCCGCGATCACGGGCGCCGCGCCGGTGCCGGTGCCGCCGCCCTCGCCGGCGGTCACGAACACCATGTCCGCGCCCTTGAGGGCCTCCTTGATCTCGTCGCGGCTCTCGTTGGCCGCGCCGTAGCCCACCTCGGGGTCCGCGCCCGCGCCGAGGCCGCGCGTGAGCTGATCGCCGATCTGGAGCTTGATGTCGGCGTCGCACATCTGGAGCGCCTGTGCGTCGGTGTTGACCGCGATGAACTCGACGCCCTTCAGCCCTGCGTCGACCATGCGGTTGACCGCATTGGTGCCGCCGCCGCCAACGCCGACCACCTTGATGACCGCCAGGTAGCTGCCCGTCTCCATGCCTTCGATCTCGCCTCGTCTGCTCGGGAGTGTTTCCGTCCGGGTCTGAAGCGATCGTTGAGGGTTTTCGCTCACCCAAAGATCGCCTGCAAAGCCCGGACTGTAGGTGGCATTCGTCGCGAGTGTCAACTGACCTCGCAACAAATCCTTCATCACAACCCTAGATCATGAATCGAGGGTTGGCCTAGTCTCGACTCAGGGTTGAAGGTTGGGAGCCGGCGTCCCGCCCGGCTCGACGGGGGTCACCCCGGGGTCCGCCTGGGGCGTGGGTTGCGCGGTTTCCGGGGTCTGCGGCGTGACGGTCGCGCCGGCCTCGGGCGTGGCCGCGGCCGCGCCCTCGGGCACCGGCGCGGGTTGGTCGGCTCCGGCCGGAGCGACCGGCGCAACCGTCTCAACGGGCAGCCCGCCCGCCGCCGGGCGCTCGGGTATGCGCACGTCGATGTACTCGGCGCCCGCGGCATCCTTGTCGGCCAGCACGCGCACGGCGGCCGCCCATTTCGCGGTGATCCGGCTGGCATCGCCGAACACCAGCTCGGGCCCGTCCTTCACGTGCACCACCACGCCGCGGCCGCCCTCCCGCTCGATCTTCTCGAGCCTGGCCGTGATCACGGCCGGGGCCCCGCCCGCCACGCGCGCGGCGTCGAGCACCGGACCGGGCTCCAGCTGGCGCGCGGGGACGCCCCCCTGGATCTCGATCGTGGGCAGCGAGCCCTTCCACGGTCAGGCCGGTGAGCACCGAGCCGTCGCCGGCCACCGCCACCTTCCGCGCGCCCAGAGTGAGCAGCGCGGCAGGGCGGTGCTCGATCACGCGAATGCTCATCGCGTTGGGGAAGTCGGGTGTGATCACCACGGACTCGACCACGGGGAAGCCCTCGGCGACCTTCTCGATGGCGGCGCGGTCTACGTGCAGGGTGGTGCTGTCCTTCGCGGCGCGCTCGATCGCGGCCCGGGCGTCACCGGCGGCCTCGCCCGTGAGCCCGGTGATCGTGACCTGCTTCACGGCGACCAGCGGCGAATCGCGCAGCCACAGCATGTAGAACGCCGACAGGACCACCGCCGCCGCCATGAACACCACGGCGCGGCGGCGCATGCGCGGCGAGGGCGCCAGGGCGCGGACCCACGGGGCGAGGCGCAGCCGGACCGCGGCGATCGCCCCGGTCACGACTCCCAGAGCTCCCGCACGTCCACGTCGCCGAGCAGCTGCACCTCGGGCTCGAGCTCGACCTCGAAGCGCTCGCGCACTCGCCGCCGTCCCTCGGCCATCAGGGCGATCACGTCGGCCGTGGTCGCCTCCCCCATGTTCTCCACGAAATTCGCGTGCTTCTCGGAGAAACGGGCACCGCCGACCGTGAGCCCGCGGCAGCCGGCCTCGTCGAGCAGCACGCCGGCACTGCGGCCCTCGGCCCGGGGGTCGTCGGGGTTCTTGAAGGTGGAGCCGAAGGTCTTGATCCCCGAGGGCTGCGCCGCCTTGCGCTGCGAGCGCATCTCGGCGAGCGTCGCCTTCACGGCGGCGGGATCGGCCTCCTCCAGCGCGAAGGACGCCGAGGCCACGATCTCGCGCGGGCCGAGGTTGGACTTGCGGTACGAGAAGCCCAGGTCCCCGGGCGTGCGGCGGTCGGTGCCGGCGGGGGTGGCGACGTCGACCCACTCGAGCACGCGCGAGAGGTCGCCGCCGTAGGCGTTGGCGTTCATCTTCACCGCGCCGCCGACCGTGCCGGGGATGTTCACCCCGAACTCCAGGCCGGTCAGACCCTCACGCGCGGCCCGCGCGGATGCCTGCGGCAGGCGGGCGCCGCCCCCGCAATGGAGATGCGTGCCGTCGCGTTCGATCGAGGCGAGCGCGCCGTCCAGCTTCATGACAAGTCCACGGAAACCTGCATCGGCTACCAGAAGGTTCGATCCCGAGCCGATCACTCCTACCTCGAGCTGCTCGGAATCGGCCCAGGCGAGCAGCTCATCGAGCTGATCAGCGGTCTCCGGCCGGGCGTAGTGGTCAGCCGGGCCGCCCGTTCGCACGGTCGTGAGCCGCGCTAGGGGGAAATCCTGCTCAACGTTCATCCAATGAGCAGTTCGGCGACGCGGTCCACGTCCCCTGCCCCGAGCGTGAGCACCACGTCCTCCTCCCCCGCCTCGTCGGCGAGCCGCGCGGCCGCCTCCTCCACCGTCGGCGTCCAGAGCACGCGCCGGCCTCCGGCGGCATCGGCGGTGGCGCGCGCGATCGTGAGGCCGGTCACGCCGGGGAAGTCCTCGGGCTCCTCCCGGGCCGGGTAGATGTCGACCACGGCCACGACGTCGGCCAGCGCCAGCGCCTGGCCGAACTCGCGGGCGAGCATCCGCGTGCGCGAGAAGAGGTGGGGCTGGAAGCAGGCGATCACGCGCCTGGCGCCAAGGGTCCGGGCGGCGTCGAGGGTGGCCCGGACCTCCGTTGGATGGTGGGCGTAGTCGTCGAACACGCGCGCTCCGGCCGCGGTGGTCCCGCGCTCCTCGAAGCGCCGGCCGGCGCCGGTGAACCCCGCGAGCAGCGGCGCCGCCTCGGCGAACGGCACGCCCGCCTCGCGGCAGGCCCCGAGGGCCGCCAGGGCGTTCAGCACGTTGTGACGGCCCGGCACGTTGAGCTCGACCGGCACTCCCTCGACCGTGAAGCGCGAGCCAAGGGGCACGAGCTCGAGGTCCTCGGCATCGTGGTCACCCGGCCTGATCGTTGCGCAGGCTCCTTCGGTGAAGGCATCAAACGCGGCCTCGAGCTCGGCCAGCGAGCGGTAGGTGTGGTGGTGGTCGAGCTCGACGTTCGTTACCACGGCGACATCCCTGGCCAGCTCCAGGAACGAGCGATCCGACTCGTCGGCCTCGACCACGAGCCACTCCCCCTCGCCCCAGGCCGCGTTCGACCCGGTGGAGCGCAGCTCGCCGCCGATCAGGTAGGCCGGGTCGCGACCCGCCTCGACCAGCACGTGGGCGGCCATGCCGCAGGTCGTGGTCTTGCCGTGCGTGCCCGCCACCGCGATCGAGCGCTTGAGCCGCGACACCTCGCCGAGAAGCTCGCCGCGGTGTGATGGGCGCGCCCGCCGCCTGAAGCTCTGGATTGTCTGGCGGGATCGCGGTGGAGACGACCACCTCGGCGCCCTCCGGAACGTTGGCCGCGTCGTGGCCGATGGCGGGCTCGATCCCGTGCTCACGCAGCCGGGCCGTGTAGGAGGACTCGGCGCGATCCGAGCCCGTGACCGTCGCGCCAAGGGCCTTCGCGACGATCGCGAGGCCGCTCATCCCGGCGCCACCGATGCCCACGAAGTGGAGCTTGCGGTCGGCGAAGGGGCGGCTGGCCATCGCGCGTGAGGTTATGCCTTGAAGGTCGCGCAAACGGTCCGTACCCTCCGGAGTCCGCATCAGCAAGGAGGCGCGGGATGATGGACGGGAGGGAAGGGGAAGTGTCCAGACCAGCGCGACGGATGCGCCTGGCGGCGCTGGTCGCGGTGGTGGCCGCATTGTGCTGCGCCGCGCCGGCGAGCGCACAGGTCTCAGGCGGGGACAGCCCGGCCGGGAACACGGGCATCCTGGAGCCGACCGGCGACCCCTCGGTGAGCGGGACCCAGAGGGTGGGCCAAACCCTCACCGGCAGCGACAACCTCGCCGGGGCCGTGTCCGTCCAGCGAGGCTGGCTGCGGTGTAACAACGCGAACGGGACCGGCTGCAGCCTGGTCGGGGGCGCCACGTCGAACACCTACGCACTGACCAACGCCGACGCTGACAAGGTGATCAAGTTCCGCGCGCTCGGAACAAACCTGACGGGCACGCGCGAGGCCGACGCCGTCACCGGCGTCATCGACGCCATCTCGCCGGCCAACGGCACACCGCCCTCGTTCACCGGCATCGCGAGAAGCGGGCAGACCCTGCTGGGCCACCAGGGCAGCTGGACCGGCACGCCCACGATCGGCTTCGCCTATCGCTGGCAGCGCTGCGCGCCCGGGTGTGCCGACATCCCAGGCGGTGCGGCAGGGGGCATCAACTACGTCCTGACGGCCGCCGACGTCGGCAAGACGGTGAGGCTCAGGGTCGTCGCCACGCGCGCCCAGAACGCCGCGGACACGACCACCGCCTTCTCCACCCAGAGCGCATCGGTGGCGGATGTCTCCAGCGGGGGCCCTGGCGGCGGCGGGCCCGCCGGCGGCAGCCCGGGTGCCGGCCCCGGCACTCCCACGACGCCCGGCGGGACCATCATCCTGCGCAAGCTCTCGCCCTTCCCCGTCGTGGCGATCGGCGGCCGCGTGATCGGTCGCCGCGTGCTCGTCTCGCTGCTGAGGGTGTCGCGGGCGCCGCGCGGGTCGATCGTGACCGTTACCTGCAGGGGACGCAGCTGCCCGTTCAAGCGCGCCCGGCGAACGAAGGGTCGCAAGGCACTGAGGATCAGGGGCCTCGAGCGGCGCCTGCGCAGCGGCACCGTGATCACGATCATCGTCCGCAAGGGCAACACGATCGGCAAATACACCCGCCTGCGTATCCGCCGGGGCGCGCCGCCGGCACGCATCGATCGCTGCATCCGGCCGGGGGCGCGCCGGCCCAGCGCGTGCCCGTGACCAGACTGAGACATCCCGGCTGTCCCCTGCGTACCCTGTCGGGTCGGCGATGCTCTGGTTCGGAGGCACCAGGAAGCTCGGATGGGCAGCGCTTGCGCTGGTCTGGCTCACGCTGCCCGCAACCGCGAACGCCCTGCCGCCCTTTCCAGGTGGCGCGCCCGTGATCTCGCGCACGGACAGCCGCGCGCTCGCAACGACCAACGGCACCTGGAGCCTGGGCGCGCCCACCAGCTACCGCTACCTCTGGTACCGCTGCTCGTCCCTCGCCCCCGTGTCGTGCGCGGCGGTCCCCGGCGCCGCCAACTCCTACGTGCTGCGAACGGCCGACGTCGGGTTCCGCATGCGGTCGCAGGTGGTGGCGTCGAACGCCGACGGCAGCGCGACCTCGCCGCTGTCCGGCCCCTACGGGCCCATCGCCGCCGACCCGCCACGCAACCACGGCCTGCCGGCCATCAGCGGAGTGCTGCTCAGAGGCGGGACCTTCAGCACCAGCCCAGGCGTGTGGTCGGGACGGGCTCAGGGCGACCCGTCGTACACCTATGAGTGGCAGCGCTGCACCAGTGCGGCCGCCGCCTCGTGCTCGCGTATCGCGGGCGCCGGCGCCGCGACCTACCGGTCCACCACCTCCGACGTCGGCCGTCGGATACGCGTGGTCGTGGGAGCGGAGGGCCTCGGCCGGTCCTACGTCGCCTCGACCACGCTCGGCCCGGTGTTCGTGGCGACCACGGCGGCCGTCAAGCGGTTGACGCCGTTCCCGGTCCTCGTGATCGTGGGGCGCCTGCGCGGGTCCAGGACCCAGATCACCGAGTTCACGATCCGGGCGCCCCGGCGCGCCCTGGTCAGCGTGCGCTGCAAGGGCAAACGCTGCCCGTTCCGACTGGTGCGTGGCCAGGTGGGCAAGCGCAAGCGCCTGCGATTCCGCCGCGCACAGCGCACCTTCAGGGCCGGACAGCGCCTGGAGATACGCGTAACCGGACGCAACCGGATCGGCAAGTTCACGCGCGTGACCTTCCGGCGCGCCCGCGCTCCACGGCGCTCGGACCAGTGTCTGATTCCGCCCACGAAGGGTCCGCGACCCTGTTCGGATGCCCGATGACCGCCCGTGTTGCATTCGTGGTGCTCGCCGCGGCCGCCGCCTTCCTCGGTAGCTACGCGCTCGGCCAGGGCGACAAGGGCTCTGCCAGCGGCGCCTCTCGGCCGGCCGCCGCGACCGCTGCTCCGACCGGGGAGAGGGCACCGGTGAGCCGCGCGGTCCCGGTTCCGGCCACGGCGAGGCTGCCCGGGCTCCGCGATGCGCCGGCCGCCCCGCGTCGCGCCAGGCGTGTCGTGAGAAGGCGCGCTCCGGCCGTTGCCGCGGCCCCCGCCGCCGCGCCGGTCGCGCCGGCCGCGCCCAAGCCCGCCCCCAAGCCGGACACCGGTACTCCCTTCTTCGACGCCGAGTAGCGTGTCCGCTCTATGTCGCGGATAGCGCCACGGCGCCTGGCGCAGTGATCGCCGGGCACCGCATCGTCGGAACGCTCGAGCGCACCAGTTCCGGGGCGGCCTTCAGAGCCGAGGACCGCGACGGCACACCCGTGGTGCTCAGAATCATCAAGCCCCCCGGCGGCCGTGCGGCCGTCACGCGCTTCCAATCGCGAGCGGAGCAGCTCAGCGCCCTGTCTCACGGCTCGATCGCTCGCGTAACAGGATTCGGGGAGGCGCCGGAGGGCCTGTGGCTGGCGACCGCCGAGGTGAACGGCGTGACCCTGCGCAGCCTCATCGACAAGGGGCTCGCCCCCATGCGCTCCGTGCGCCTGCTCGGGGAGGTTGCGGACGGCCTGGACGCCGCGCACCGGGCGGGCGTCGCTCACGGCGATGTACGGGCGGAGAACGTGATCGTTCAGGGACGGCCGTCGGAGCGCGCCCTCCTGGTGGGCTTCCCGCTCGATCCCGAAGCGCCCGACCGTGAGCAGGACGTCTCGCAGCTGGCGGGCATCCTGCGCGAGTGCCTCCCGGAGGCCGATCTCCCCGCTGCCGGCGATCACGCCACCGCCGGCGAGCTGATGGCGAACGCCGCGCACGCGCTGCTGGGCGCGACGCCTGCGCAGACCGAGGAGGAGGGCGCGGCGCCCAGCGACGGGGAGGCCGTGGCTCCGAGGAAGCGGCGGCGACGTGGGCGGCGCCTGCTGAAGGTGCTGGCGGCCATCCTCGTCGTGGCGGGCGCGGCGGGGGCCGGGTATGCGGTGAGCGAGATGTCCGACGATCCCGATTCACCCGCCGAGCCGACCGAGGCCTCCGCCGGCGACCTGTCGGTCACCGTGCCGTCCGGATGGGAAGAGGCCCCGGCGAGCGATGGCCTGTTTCAGCTCAGGGACGAAGTGCTGCTACGACGCGGGTCTCCGGCGGGAGCGATCTCGGCGGGGATCGCCGTCGATCGATCGGTGGTGCTCGATCCGTCGCTCCTCGCGGCCGAATTCGGCGGGCGGGCACCACGCCCGGAGCTGGTGCGGCTCGGCAAGCTCAGCGCGATGCGCTTCGAGGGGCTCCGGGGCCGCGGGCCGTCCGTGCTCTATGTCGCGTCCACGTCGAACGGCGCCCCGGCGGTTGTGTGCGCGGGCAGCCCGGTGAGCGAGGCGTGCGCACAGGCGGCCGGCGGCCTCGCCCTGCGCGGGGCCCGCCCGTACGACCCGGCTGCCGGGATCGCTTGGAAGAACGCTCTCGCTCGCGATATGCGGCGCCTACGCGCTCAGCGGGCCGGTGGTTTGCGTGCGCTGCGGGCGGCCGCCACGCCGGCCGCCCAGGAGGATGCGGCGAACCGGATCGCGCGCGCTCACGCGTCTGCCGCCCGCTCCGTGCGGCGGCGCAAGGCCCCACCCCAGGCAGCGGGGCCGCGGCGCAGGGTGCTCCAGCGCCTGCTCGTCGCCGACCGCGCCTACCGATCGCTGGCCCGGGCCGCTGGAGCAGACGACGAGGAGGCGTTCGAGCGGGCGCAGCGCCGCGTCCGCGCGGCCGACCGACGCCTTCAGGTCACTCTGCGGTCGCTCTGATCAGCTCGGCGGCGATCCGCTCGGCGGCGTCAGGCCTCGCCGCCGATTGAGCCGCCCGGGCCATGGAGCGCATCTGATCCGGCGCGCGCAGCAGCGTGCCCACCTCACGGGCCAGCCGCGGGCCGTCGAGCTCGGCGTCGGGCACAACCACGGCGGCGCCCGCCGCCTCCATGTGGCGGGCGTTGGCGGTCTGGTGGTCGGCCGTGGCGTGCGGGTAGGGCACCAGGATCGACGGCAGTCCCGCCGCGGCCACCTCGAGCACCGAGCCCCCGGCGCGCGCCACCACCAGGTCGGCGGCCGCCAGGGCGTCGGCGAAGGGCTCGACGTAGTCGTGTAGGTGGTAGTGGGACGGCGACCCCAGCGCCGCCAGGCGCGCCACCAGCTGGTCGTAATCGCGCCTGCCCGCCACGTGAAGCACGGCAAAGGGAACGGCCTCGCCGAACGCCGCCAGGGCGGCCTCGTTCAGGCGCCGTGCGCCCAGCGAGCCGCCGAACACGAGCACGCACTGCAACTCCTCCCCCACCCCGAACCGTCGGCGGGCCTCGGCGCGATCCACGCTGCCGGTGCCCGGCGGGATGGGCCTGCCGACGAGTTCGAACTTCGGCCCGTCCCGGCCATCGATCGGGAACGCGAGGAATACCCGCCGCGCGAACCGCGCCAGCAGCCGGTTGGTCACGCCGAGGTGGCTGTCGGCCTCGGTGAGCACGATTGGCAGCCGCAGGGTCCAGGCCGCCAGCCCCACCGGGCCGGCCACGTAGCCGCCGCCACCGAGCACCGCGTCGGCACCCGTGGCGCGCAGCATCCGGCGTGCCCTGCCGGTCGCGCGTAGCGCCCGCAGCACCGCCCGGCCGGCGCGCAGCGGATTGCCGCGGTCGATGCCCTCCACGTCGAGTCTGTGGAAGGGAAAGCCGGCGGCCGGAACGAGTTCCGCCTCCGCCCGGTCTCCGCCGGCGAACTCGACTTCGGCGCCGCTAGCTCGCAGCGCTTCCGCGACGGCCAGGGCCGGCACGACGTGTCCCGCCGTGCCGCCGGCCGCGATCACGACCTTCGGCATCATGGCCTCCCGTGATGGCGCGCAGCTTCGGCTTGGCGGCCCGGGCGGGCAGCCCGCCGTTGGCCGCCACGTTCATCAGCAGCCCCATGCCGCCGAGCAGAACGATCAGGTTGGTACTGCCGTAGGAGATGAACGGCAGCGGGACCCCGGTGAGCGGCATGAGGCCCAGCACGGCGAAGAAGTTGAGGATCGCCTGGCAGCAGATGAGCGAGGTGATGCCCGCCGCCAGCAGCTTCGAGTAGCGGTCCCGCGCTGCCTTCGCGGCGCGCAGACCGGCGTAGCCGATCATCGCGTAGAGGATCGCCACCGCGAGCATGCCCACGATGCCCACCTCCTCCCCGATGATCGCCAGGATCATGTCCGTGTGCGCCTCGGGGAGGTAGAAGATCTTCTGGACCGACTCGCCGAGGCCGACCCCGAACAGCCCGCCCGAGCCGATCGCCGTGAGCGCCTGCACGGCCTGGAAGCCCGTGTCGCCCGCATCGGAGAACGGGTCGAGGAAGGCCGTGAGCCGCGCCATCCGGTAGGGCTCGGCGATCGCCGCGGCGGTGGCCACACCGGCCAGCCCGCCACCGAGTGCCGCGAGGTAGCGGATGGGCGTCCCCGCCGCGACCAGTAGCGCTCCCATCGCGAAGCAGATCACCATCGTCGTGCCCATGTCCGGCTGCTTCATCAGCAGGGCGCAGGCCGCCGCGAGCACGAGCAGCAGCGGCTGGAACAGGCCCTTGAAGCTCCGGACGCTCTTCGGCCGCTCGGCCAGCAGCCGCGCCGCGTACAGGATCATCGCCAGCTTCAGCAGCTCGGAGGGTTGGAACTGAAGCGGGCCGGCCCCGAGCCACCGCGTGGCGCCGTTGATCGTCACGCCAACGCCGGGCACCATCACGGCCGCCGTGAGGATGAACGAGGCCACGAGAAGGAGCGGCGTCACGCGCTTCACCGCGGCCAGGCCATGGCGTGACAGCACGTGCAGAACCACCACCCCGATCAGCCCGAAGGCCACGTAGCGCTTGAGGTAGAACGACGGGTCGCCCGAGCCGTCGAGGAGCGACTCCGCCGAACTGGCCGAATAGACCATCACGGCCCCGGCCGCGAGCAGGCAGAGGGTCGCCGTGTAGAGGATCGAGTACTCGACCGAACGCTTCGCGCGTGTCCGGGCCGGCGGCATCCGAACCTCCTTCGACGCGCACGAACGAAGTCATTCCACGCAGCAGCGTGGACTTTTCCACCCTATGGGTGGAACTTCTCACGCAGCTCCTCCAGAACGAGCTCGCGGAAGCGCTCACCGCGCTCCTCGTAGTCGCGGAAGGCATCGAAGAGGCACACGCCGGGGAGAGCAAGACGACATCACCGGGCTCCGCCGCCCTCACCGCCTCAGCAACGGCCCGCTCCAAAGCGCCGCAGCGAAGGAGCGCCACGGCGCCCTCCAGGTCGGCGGCGAGCCGATCCTCGGCCTCGCCGATCAGGTAAGCGCAAGCGCGCGCGACGACAGCGCATCCCGCAGCCCCTCGAAGCTCGCCCCCTTCAACGACCCACCGAGGATCACGTGCACGCCACCCTCGAACGCCTCGATCCCCTTCACCGCCGAGGCCACGTTCGTCGCCTTGGAATCGTTGACGGCGAGAACGCCGTCCAGCCGAACCGACCTCCTCAAGCCGATGCGGCAAGCCGGCGAAGGAGCCGAGCGCCGAGAGGATCGCCTCCCGAGGCACCCCCATCCCATCCGCGGCGAGCGCCGCCGCGCGCGTATTCAGCCGGTTGTGCTCCCCCCGCAGCCGCACCTCGCCGAGCTCGAACGGATCCTCGAGCAGGTCCTCGGGCATCACCGTATGCGCCGGCCCGTGCGAGAACAGCCTCATCTTCGACTCGCGATAGCGATCGAGGTCGCCGTGGCGATCCAGGTGATCGGGCTCCACGTTCAGCAGCACCGCGCATTCGGGGGCGAACTCCGACGCGTCTTCGAGCTGGAACGAGGAGCACTCGCACACCACCGTCGCCTCCTCGGAGAGCGAGCCGGGCAGCGCCGCAAGCGGCGCGCCCACATTGCCCGCCACGGCCACGGGCAGGCCGGCCGCGCGCCAGATCGCACCGAGCAGCTCGACGGTCGTGGTCTTCCCGTTGGTGCCGGTCACCGCGACGAACGGGTTGGGGAGCAGCCGCCAGGCAAGCTCGAGCTCCCCGGTCACCTCGATGCCCCTCTTCAACGCCGCGGCCACCACCGGCGCCTCGCGCGGAACGCCAGGGCTCTTGACGACGCAGGCCACGCGGTCGAAGCAGCTCCACCCCATCCACCCCGAGGTGAGCCTCGAATGAGCCGTCGAGATCGACCAGCCCCGAGTCCACTCCGATCACCTCGCCGTGGTCGCGCGAGCATCCGCGCGGCGGCCAGTCCCCGACCGCGCCAGCCCGACCACCAGGTAGGGCCCCGGCGGCAGCGGCGGCCTCGGTGTCATGTGATCGACTGCTGGTACAGCGTGAAGCCGATCGCGCTAGCAGATCGCGGCGACGATCCAGAAGCGCAGGATGATCTTGGTCTCCGACCAGGCGAGCATCTCGAAATGGTGGTGGATCGGCGCCATCAGGAACACGCGGCGGCGGAAGCGCTGGAAGGCGAACACCTGGATCAGGACCGAGAGGGCCTCGATCACGAAGATGCCGCCGATGATCAGCAGCAGCACCTCGGTCTTCGTCATCACCGCGATCGCCGCGATGGCGCCCCCTAATCCGAGCGATCCGGTGTCGCCCATGAAGATGGCCGCCGGGAACGAGTTGAACCAGAGGAAGCCGACGCACGCGCCCACCAGGCACGCGCACAGCAGCGCGAGGTCGGCCTGGCCGGGACCGGTGGTGATGAACGTCATCGCGGTGAAGGCCAGCAGCACGATCGCGCAGCAGCCCGCGGCCAGGCCGTCGAGGCCGTCGGTGAGGTTCACGCCGTTCGTGGCGCCCGAGCAGCACCAGCAGGATCAGCACCGGGTAGAAGTAGCCGAGGTCGACGGACGCGTCGATCACCCGCAGCCGCAGGGTGTCGTTGAGGCCCACGTACTCGGTGGCGGCCAGCCACAGGGCCACGGAGATCACGCGCCAGCACGATCAGCTTGTTGCGCCCCGACAGGCCGAGCGAGCGGCGCTTGGAGATCTTCGTCCAGTCGTCGGCGAAGCCCACGAGCGCCGTGGCGAGCGCGGTGGCCAGCACCACCAGGCTCACCGCCCGGTAGTCGCTGAGGATCAGGAACGGCACGGTGACCGCGAGGAACAGGACCGATCCCGCCCATCGTGGGCGTGCCCGCCTTCTCGTGGTGGCCCTCGGGCCCCTCCTCGCGGATGTGCTGGCCGAACTCGCGCTCGCGCAGCTCCTCGATGAACTTCGGGCCGAGGAAGATGCAGATGAGGAGGGAGGCCATCCCCCCGATCAGGATCTCGCCCACTTAGGCGAGGACCCGTTCGAGGCCCACCGAGCGCGAGCCCTTCACCAGCACCCGGTCGCCCGGCTGGGCGATCTCCTCGAGCAGCGCGCCGGCCTCCTCGGGGGTGGCCGCGGCATAGCGTCTCGCCCTCGAAGCCGTCGCCGTACCCGGTGGCCTCCTCCCCAACGGTCACGAGCACGTCGATCCCGAGCGCGGCGGCCTCGTCGCCGATGTCGCGGTGGAACGCGTCGGAGCCCGGGCCCAGCTCCGCCATCGTGCCGAGCATCGCCACGCGGCGGTCCGCGGGCGTCTCGGCGAGGTGCTGGAGGGCCGCCCGCATGGACATCGGGTTGGCGTTGTAGCAGTCGTTGACCACGGTCACGCCGCCGGGCAGCTCGATGATCTCGCCCCGCATCGCCGAGAAGCGGGGCTCCACGCGGCCCGCCGGCTCCACTCCCGCGGCCAGCGCCGCGCCCACCGCCGCGAGGGTGTTCAGCAGGTTGTAGGGCTCGTCGTAGGGCAGCTCCAGCTCGATCCGCTTCTCGCGCGCCTCGATCTCCGCCTTCCCCGCGTCGAAGGCCAGCAGCATCACCTCGCCGCCGGGGCCGAAGGTGATCGTGTCGAGGTCGTCGCGCAGGTGCGCTTCCAGCAGCGGCTCGCTCGGCCGGGACCACGCACGCCGCCCCGGCGCGCAGGTCGCGGATCAGCTCCGCCTTCGCGGCGGCCACGCGATCCACGGTGCCCAGCAGCTCCAGGTGCACCGGCCCCACGTTCACGATCACGCCGACGTCGGGCTCGGCGACCGCCACCAGCTCGGCGATCTGGCCCTCGCCGCGCATGGCCATCTCCAGCACCATCGCCTCGGTGCCGGCGCTGCGCCTCGAGGATCGTCAGCGGCAGCCCGATCTCGGTGTTCAGGTTCTCGCAGGTTCGCGTGGGTGCGCCAGCGGGCATCGAGGATCGCGGCGAGGATGTCCTTGGTCGACGTCTTGCCGGTCGAGCCGGTCACGCCGACCACCTTGCAGCCCAGCTCGCGCCGCCACGCGCGCGCCAGCGCCTGGAGGCCCAGCAGCGGGTCGTCGACCACGATCACCGGCGCCACGCCCCCGGACGCCGCCACGGCGCGCTCGGCGTACGCGGGCGCCACGAGCGCGCCCCACGCTCCCGCCTCCAGCGCCGCGGGCGCGTACTCGCCGCCGTCGGCGCTCGCGCCCGGCAGCCCGACGAACAGGTCGCCCGCCGTCGTCTCGCGGGTGTCGATCACCGCGCGCACGGGCCCGGGCGCATCCGGCTCGCCGGCGGCCAGCTGCCGCCCGCGGCGTCGGCCACCCATGCGGCGGTCTGGTCGATCACCCCTGCACCCCCGAGCGCAATGCCTCGCGCGCCACCTCGACGTCGTCGAACGGCTCCTTGCGCCCGCCCTCGAACTCCTGGCCCTGCTCGTGGCCCTTGCCGGCGATGACCACGACATCGCCGGCCCCGGCCGAGCGCAGCGCCTGTGCGATGGCGCTGCGGCGGTCCACCTCGCTCTCCACACCGCTCCCCCGCTGCCCTCGAGGATCTCCGCCACGATCGACTCCGGCTCCTCCGAGCGCGGGTTGTCGGAGGTCACGATCACGCGGTCGGCCAGCCGTGCCGCCACCTCGCCCATCAGCGGGCGCTTGCCGCGGTCGCGGTCGCCGCCGGCGCCGAACACCACGTGCAGCCGGCCCTCGGTGAGCTCCCGCGCCGCGCGCAGCACATTCTCGAGCGAGTCCGGGCGTATGGGCGTAGTCCACGAGCACGCCGAACTCCTGCCCCTCCTCGACCGGCTCGAACCGCCCGGGCACCCTCGGAGCCTCGGCCAGGGCCGCCGCGGCGTCTCCACCGAGACGCCGAGTTGGGCGCACGCGGCGATCGCCGCCAGCGCGTTGGAGACGTTGAAGAGGCCGGGCAGCCGGGTGCGGACGTGGACGCCGTCGAACGACGAAGCTGCGAGCCGGACACATCGAACGAGACGTCGTCGCGGTATCCCGTCGACGTCGAGGACGTCGACTGCAAAGTCACCACCGCTCCAGCTCCTCGGCCAGCCGCCGGCCATACTCGTCATCCACGTTGACCACCGCCGGGCCCGGCTCGTCGAAGAGCCTGCGCTTGGCCAGGTAGTAGGCCTCCATCGACTCGTGGAAGTCGAGGTGGTCCTGGGTGAGGTTCGTGAACACCTTCGCGGCGAACCGGATGCCTGACGCGCGACCGAGCTCGAGCGCGTGCGAGGAGACCTCCATCGCGCAGGCGCCGTCGCCGGCGTCGAGCATCCGCCTGAACGTGGCGTGGAGGTCGATCGCCTCCGGAGTGGTGCGCTCGACCGGCTCCTCCACTCCGCCAACGACCTGCTTCACGGTGCCGAGCAGGCCGGTGCGGATGCCGGCGTGCTCGAGGATCTCGCGCACGAGGAAGGCGGTGGTGGTCTTGCCGTTGGTGCCCGTGATCCCGACCACCTGCAGCGTCGGCAGTGGGCTCGCCGAAGAACCGCGTGGCCGCGGGTCCCATCGCGGCGCGCACATCGTCCACCTCCACCTCCGGCACGCCCAGCCCGAGCGGGCGCTCGACCACGAGCGCGGCCGCGCCGCGCTCGACCGCGTCCGGCGCGAAGTCGTGGCCGTCGGCGGTGAAGCCGCGGACGCAGAAGAAGAGGGTGCCGGGGCGCACCGCGGCGCTGGAGTACGCGAGCCCCGTGACCTCCACCTCCGGCGCCCCCGATCCCATCAGGTCTCGAAGGGTCATTGGCGCGACACGAGTCTAGAGCCGTGTTCGGCGGCTCCCTTGCTCTAGTCCTCGGGCGACCGCGGCGAGGTGCCCATGCCCTCCTCGATCGCGCTCAGGCGCGCCGAGATCTCCTTGAGCTCCACGGACAGCTCATGCTGGGACATCGCCCCGCTTCGCTTCCGCGCGGCCTCGATCAGGGCGGCGGTCACCGAGGCTGTGATCACCGTGAGGAACGCGATGCCGCTCAGCATCACCACCGCGCCGATCACGCGCCCGGTCGTGGTCGTGGGCACGACGTCGCCGTAACCGACCGTGGTCACCGTCTGAAGCGCCCACCAGAGACCGCGGCCAAGACTGGGGAAGTCCGAGCGGTCTGTGATCCACACCATCACGCCGCCGATAACGGTGACCGTGAGCGTGAAGCTGGCGATGATCATCGCCGCCCGGCGGGCGGTGAGCGGTTTGCTCTCGAGTGCCGTGATGAGTCGCCTGGCGGCGGCCGGCTGGCTCCCAGCCTCGGGCGTCATGCGGCCAAGGCTAGTCGGGGCCGAAGCGGTCTCGGTTCGTACGCCCGGTCCCGACGTACCCCACCAGCTCGAACACGAAGGCCAGGGCCACCCACAGCCAGCGTCCATTGCCCAGGTGCGCTCCGGGCACCCAGGCCAGCGCGTAGACGAGCGTGGTCAGGGGGAGGAAGAACAGCCCGAGCAGCGGCAGGATGAAGCTGTCGAAGGCCCGGTCCACGTAGTCCGTGGCGATCCAGACAATCACCAGCCCCAGCCGGGGGAAGAAACCCGCGAACAGCGCGAAGAGGCAACCCATGTCGCGGATCGTCCCATTCCCGCGACGGTCGTGCACGCCGGGATAGAGTCGCGCCCTTGCGCAAGTGGCTCCCCATGCTCATCCTGGCGTCGGCCCAGTTCATCATGGTGCTCGACTCGAGCGTGATGAACGTGGCGATCTCACAGATCGTCGAGGACCTCGACACGTCGATCCAGGGCGTGCAGACGGCGATCACCCTCTACACGCTGGTGATGGCCGCGTTCATGCTGCTCGGCGCGAAGCTCGGCGACATCCTCGGCCGCAACCGCGCGTTCGCGATCGGCCTCGCGATCTACGGGGTCGGGTCGCTCACGACGGCGCTCAGCCCGAACCTCGCAGTGCTCCTGATCGGCTGGTCGGGGATCGAGGGGTTCGGCGCCGTGCTCGTGGTGCCGGCCATAGCCGCACTCACCGCCGCCACCTACGAGGGCAAGGACCGCGCGCTGGCCTACGCGCTGCTCGGTGGGACCGCCGCGATCGCGGTCGCCGCCGGGCCGCTGATCGGCGGCTGGGTGACGACGGAGTTCACGTGGCGCTACGTGTTCGCCGCCGAGACGGTGGTCGTGATCTTCATCCTGTTCCTGCGCGGGCAGATCGCGCAGGCACCCGCGGCGGAGCGGCGCCCGCAGCTCGACATAGGGGGCGTGGCGCTCTCCTCGGCCGGCCTCGGCCTGATCGTGATCGCGATCCTGCGCGCCAGCGTCTGGGGCTTCGTCCAGCCGCGCACGCCGCCGGAGATCAGCGGCACGGAGATCACGCCGCTGGGCTTCTCCCCGACACCCTTCCTCGTACTCGCCGGCCTCGGGGTGCTGTGGGGGTTCGTGGCCTGGGAGCAGCGCCGCGCGCGCCTGGGGCGCGACCAGTTGCTGGACACCCGGCTGTTGGACATCTCGCAGCTGAAGGCAGGGCTGTCGTCGCTGGTCGGCCAGCAGCTCGTCCTGATGGGCAGCTTCTTCGTGATCCCGGTGTACCTGCAGGTCGTGCTGGGGCTCGACGCGTTCGAGACCGGCAAGCGCCTGCTCCCGCTGTCGGTGGCGATGCTGATCTTCGCGCTGCTGGGCCCGCGGATGGCGGCCAAGCGGTCGCCGCGCACGGTCGCGCAGATCGGGCTGGTCGGCGTGAGCATCGGCGCCCTGGTGATGCTCGCGACGCTCGACGTGAAGCTGCACGACACGGGCTTCAAGGTCGCACTCGCCTTCATCGGCGCGGGCGCAGGGCTGCTCGCGTCGCAGCTGGGGAACGTGATCATGTCCTCCGTCGGGCCCACGCAGACCAGCGAGGCGGGCGGGCTTCAGGGCACGGCTCAGAACCTGGGGGCCTCCCTCGGCACGGCGATCGTCGGCGCGGTGCTGCTCGGGCAGCTCGCCACGGGTTTCAGCGAGCGCATCACCGAGAACCCCGACGTCCCGGCGGCCGCTCAAAAGCAGATCGCCGCGAAGGTCGACGAGGGGATCGACATCGTGCCCGTCGCCGCGGTCGAGGAGGCGGCGGTCAAGGGCGGGCTCACGCCCGACCAGGCGAGCGCGGTCGCCGACGACTACAGCGACGCGCAGCTCGTCGCGTTGCGCCTGTCGCTCGGCACGGTCGCGCTCGCCGCACTGCTGTCGCTGTGGCTCACGCGGGAACTGCCGACGGAATCCCTGGCGACGACCGAAGGGGCTAGTGCAGCACCGCCTTGAGCACGATGAGAATGGCTCCGATGAGCCCGACCCCGAGCGCCTGTAGCACCGAGAACACCGGGCTCTCGCCGGCGAGACGAGCGGCACAGAAGCCATAGAAGGTGATCAGGCCCAGGCCGGACCACGCGGCGATCGTGAAGGCGGTGTTCTGCTCGATCGCACCGGCGGCAGCGAGGACGAAGAAGACGGCCGGGAAGGCGATCCCGAACGCCACGGCGAGCCCGTCGTACACCATCTCGGGCACGTCGGCCCGGCTCACATGCCGCCGCTGGCGGGTCTCGGTCCCCACGATCTCGCTGTACACCTCCGCGAGACCGACGGCCACGGCCGTGCCGAGCAGCGTCGCGATCACGACACCCGAGGACGGAGGATGCTTATCCAGGGCGACGATCAGCGCCAGGCCGATGATCACTCCATAGACGATGCGCGAGACGTGGGGTGACCCCAGGTGAGCTTTGAGCATGTGGAGCATAGGATCGCGGTGTGACCGACGTGCGCGCTTCGCTGGAGGAGTATCGCGGGACGCGCGAGGCGCTCGAGACCGCCGTGCTGCCGCTCGCGACGTCCGTGGACGGCCGGCGCTTCACCTTCCAGGTGTCGCTGCACGGGCTGGAGCTCGAGCCGGGCGGCTACGTGGCCATCGAGGCGGACGGCGCCACCCGCCTGGGCCAGCTGCTGTCGCTCGATCTCCGTCACCAGGACACCGACGTGCCGGGCCTCGGGCACGTCCGCGTCCGCGCCGGCGGCGGGGACGGCCTCGTTCTCGACGGCGACGACCGCCCCTTCCACGACGCCCTGGTGCGCCCCGCCACTCCGGACGAGGTGGGTGCCTGGCTGGAGGCCACGGTGCCCGACGGCCCCCAGCTCGACGTCGGCGAGCTCGCGCTCGCCCGCGGCGTGCCGTTCCGCCTCGATGCCGGCGGCTTCGGCCGCCACACCTTCCTGTGCGGCCAGTCGGGCTCGGGCAAGACGTACTCCCTCGGCGTGCTGCTCGAGCGCCTGCTGATGGAGACCAACCTGCGGGTCGTCGTGCTCGACCCGAACTCGGACTACGTGCGCCTCGGTGAGCCGCGGGGCGACGACGAGCGATACCGCGACGCTGCGGCATCGGTTCAGGTCCGAGGCGGCCCCAGCGGGCCGGACCCGATCCGGGTCCGCCTCCGGGATCTGAGTCCCGCCCACCAGGCCGGCCTGCTGCGTCTCGACCCGCTTGCGGACCGCGCGGAGTACGGAGAGCTCCTCGATCTCCTCGAGGACGAGTCGATCCGAAGCGTCGAGGACCTCGCCGAGTCGCCGGCCGAGGATCTGAAGCTGCGTGCGCGCAACCTCGGGATCGATCGCTTCGAGATCTGGCCCGGGCCGGAGGGCGAGTCGCTGTTGGACGAGGTCGTGAACCCGGAGGGTCCGCGATGCCTCGTGGTGGACCTGGGCTCGCTCGGCACCCGCGAGGAGCAGACCCTCACCGCGGGCGCGGTTCTGGAGCGCCTATGGCGCGAACGCGCGCGACGCCAGCCGGTGGCGATCGTGATCGACGAGGCGCAGAACGTGTGCCCGGCGGAGCCGGGCGATCCGCTCACCGCACTGGCCACCGAGGACGCCATCCGGATCGCGGGCGAGGGCCGCAAGTTCGGGCTCTACCTGATCGTGGTCACCCAGCGGCCGCAGAAGATCCACGAGAACGTGCTGTCGCAGTGCGACAACCTGGTTCTCATGCGGATGAACTCGGTTGCCGATCTCGCCCACGTGGGCGGCGTGTTCTCGTTCGTGCCCCCGGGCCTGCTCGACCGGGCCACGGCCTTTGGCCTGGGCGAGGCACTGGCGGCCGGCAAGATCGCATCGCACCCGGCGCTGGTGTCGTTCGGTTCGCGCTTCAGCCACGAGGGCGGCGCCGACGTGGCCGGCTGGGCTTAGTCCCCCCGGATGACGAGGACCGGCCGGTCGCAATGCTCGATCAGCTTCCGCGAAACGCTTCCGAGCAGGCGCGAGCGCAGCCCTATCCCATGAGAGCCCACCACCACGACGGCCGCGCCGCGCTCCCGTGCGATGCCGATCAGGGTGTCCGCCACGTCGACCTCGTCCTGCACCGCTTCTGCCTCCGCGGCGAGCCCGACAGAGCGAGCGAACTCGGCTCCGTCGTCCGCCACCGTCGAGGCGCGCTCACGCTGGAGGCGATCGACCTCCGCGATCGTCGCCGGATCCTGGGGCAACGTCGTCCCCATCCCAAAGGTGTCGGGTTGGGCCATCACGGCCGCCATCCCCGGCTCCCAGACCGTCACCAGCACAGCCGGCCGTCCGGCGAAGAGCTCGGCGGCGTGCCGAACGGCGACCCGGGAAACATCCGAGCCGTCATAGGCGATCAGGACCGGTGCCGCCTCGGACGCCATGCAGCGGCGAGCCTACCGTGACGCCAGGGCGCAGGTCAGTTGTGATGGGTGGGTTGGCTGGGGCGGCTTTATGGGGCGTCCAGCGGCGCGTGCTGGAGATCCCGCAGCGACCCAGCTGGCCGCCACCGCCGGGCGCCGTGTCAGCGGCAGACGCCATGGCCGCGACGCAGGCCTTCGCTTCGCGGGCCAATCCGCGCACGCGCGACGCGGCACTGGACTTCGCGTGGTCGACGGCGGTGACGATCGATCCCTGGGCGGAGGGTGTGAACTTCTTCCCTCGGATCCTCGCGGACGTCGAGGCCGCGCGCTCGTCCGTTCACATCCTCATGTTCGGCTGGCGCGAGGGCGAGGTGGGGCTGCGGCTGGCCGCGCTCCTCGAGACGAAACTGGCGGACGGCGTGGAGGTGCGGGTGATCGTCGACGGACTCGGCTCGAGGCCCTATGGAAAGGCGCGCGAGATGTTCACGAGCCTCGCCGCGGCGGGAGCGCAGATCGTGGTGAACAACATGCTCCCGCCCGACCGGGATGGCCTCTTCCCTCACGATCAGCATCTCGACTGGAGCTGGGACGAGCCGGGCCGCGCCGACCATCGAAAGCTCTACGTCGTGGACGGGGCGGTCGCATGGACCGGGCGGCGCGGGCATCGAGGATCACTTCCAAGACGGCGGCTTCCATGACGTGATGGTGCGCGTCACAGGAGACGTCGTGCGACAGGCGCAGGCGGCGTTCCTCACGAGCTTCCACGCCCACGGCGGGCCGGTCCCGGCCGACCTCTCGATGCTCTTCCCCGAGCCGGCCGAGAGCGGCTCGACACCCATCGCCCTCGCGCAGGTGATCCCCGGCGGCTTCGTCGCCGCATCGCAGGCGATCCGGGAGCAGATCGACGGAGCGCGCGAGCGCCTCGACGTGATGAACCCCTACCTCACGGACCGCGACATCGTGGAGCGGATCCTCGCCGCGGCCCGGCGCGGAGTGAAGGTGCGGGTCGTGATCTCGGAGAAGTCGAACAACCCCCAGGCGACCGCCGCTCTCAAACACCACTACGCCGACCTGCTCGCGGCAGGCGCCGAGGTGTGGGAGCTTCCCGGGACCGTCGTGCACGCCAAGGTCGTGGTGGCCGACGACATCGTGAGCTTCGGCACGGTGAACCTCGACGCCTGGGCGCTGTACCGCAACTCGGAGATCATGATGATCGCCCATAGCTCCGAGGCGGCCGCGCTGCTGGGCGAGCGGCTGTTCGAACCCGACATCGCCCGCTCAAAACGCGGCGAGCCGCCCTCGGGTACGCGCGAGCAGCTCGAGAGCTGGATCTGCGACAAGCTCACGTACTACCTCTGACCGGCTGGGGCCCCGCCTAGGTCTGGGCCACGACCAGCACGATCGTGAGCAGCGCGAGCACCACGCCGCCGACGGTGAACAGCATCACGAGCCCGAAGCTGAGCGGCGCCTGCACGCCGAGCTCGATCGCTCGCTGGAGGTCACGCTGGCGGCGGGCGCCCATCGCGAGGAGCCCGATTGCCAGACCGGCGTAACCGGTGCCCAGCACCACGTAGGGCCATGCAGCCACGTCGAGCAGCTCGGGCGCGAACCGCCCGACCGCGAGCGAGCCGGCGGTCGCGGTCAGCGCTGTGCGCCACCAGGCGAGCCACGTCCTCTCGGCCGCCATCGACGTGCGCTGCGCAACGTCGGCGTCCAGCTCAGTCATGCGGTGATCTAACCACGGCGCGCACTTGCCACGAGCGTGCCGAGCGGAGATGCTGTTCGATCCAGTGGCCTCCTCAGCCGGATGATGCGCACCGCCGGCATCACGGGCCGTACGGACAGCGTCAACACCTGGTGCCTTGATCGTCAAGGCGGCCGCTGGGCCCAGCAGCGGTCGCCGCGGCCATCCCGTCACGCGCCGACCCCGCCGAGAGGCTTTGTGAGCTGACGGAGCTGCACCAGCGCGGCGTCGTCAGCGACGCCGAGTTCGAGCGTCTTCGAGACCGTCTGGGCGTCTAGCCGAGCACCTTCGCCTTCTGCGCGGCGAACTCCTCGTCGGTGAGGACGCCCTGCTCGTGCAGCGCGGCGAGCTCCTTGAGCTGCTCGATGGGGTCGGGCGCGGCAGCTGCGACCGGCTGAGGCGGCGGCGCCTGTTCCTCGTAGGCGCCGGCGTCCTGCTCGGCCCAGCGGTTGGCCTGGCGGCGGCTGACTCGGTTCGATACGGCGGTTGCGGTGCCCGCCACCACGGCGGTGCGGGCCATTCCGCGGAGTAGTCCTGGCATGGTCTTCCTTTCGTCAGGCCGCGGCTTCGGCGGCGTCGAGTGCGGCGATCAACTCCTGCACCGGGATTCGCTCGTTCGCGATGAGCCTCCCGCCGTTGCGCCGCACTGCAGCGGCGAACGGCGCCGCCCAGCGATTCTCGTAGATGAGGATGACGCCCGCCGATCCGGGGTCCATGCCCTCCGCGGCGGCGGCGAGGTCCTCGTCGCCCAGCAGACCGGAGGAGGCGCCCTCGAAGATCCTGTAGTCCCCGACACCCTTGTCGTCGAGGCCCTTCGCCTCGAAGCCCGAATACTTCCCGTCCTCATCCTTCGACACGAACATGGCGTCGAGCACGCGGATGATCCCGCGCTCGACCAGGTCCATGAGCAGCGGCACGGCGTCACCGGTCATCGGCGAGCCGGGCGCGTAGGCGATGACGACTATGTCGATCGGCCCTAGTTCTTCGTTGGCTTCCATCTGCTCCTCCTGGTTGGCAGGCAAATGACTATCTCAGCCACGGCCACGCGCGGCAGTGATGCCTACCGGTGTGTTGTCGGAGGGGTTGGCATCCCGGCATTCAGGCTCTCGAGCCCGCGCCTCCAGCCGAGGAGCAGGTCGTGCACCGCGGCGGCTCCGATCAGCGGCTCGGCGGGGCCGGGCAGCCGCGGCGGATACATCACGAACGGCCTCGTCTGGAGACCCCCGAGCCCGCCGTGGAACGAGATCAGCTCCTCGAACGCGCAGCCCTCGTCGAGCTCGGGGTCGTAGAAGCTGCCGAGCATGATGTCGGCGACGTGGGTGAAGCCGTCGCTGCGCAGGAGGTGGCGGGCGGCGGTCGGTGAGAAGGCCGCCAGCGGATCCTCCCCCTCCACGCGCCCGTCGCTCAGATGATGGGTCCCACGCGGACCGAGCGCCACGGCGCCGCGCTCCGACGAGCGCACGAGCACCCAGCCGATGTGGGCGTGCTCGAGCAGCGCGGGGATAACACGCGGGTGGCGCTGCTCGATCTCCTCGAGCGTCAGCCGGCGCGGCTCCTCCATCAGGTAGATCAGGCCGAGGTTCCCCGACCCGAGGACAACCGCCTGGCGATCGGAGACATCGTTCTTGGCCCGCTTGGGCTCGCTGGAGCCGCCGGTGGCGTCCTTCACCGCGAGGCCGACCATCGCCGACTGCTCGTCGCCCCCGGCCATCGCCGTGACGTCGATCTGCTCGAGCGATCGCCCGACGAGTTCCTCCAGCGTGTACCCGTTGCGCTGCTTGAACGTGGCGCCCTGGGTCTGGCCATGGTCGGAGAGGACGACGATCTCGTACGGCCGGGGCGCGTACCGCCTCGCGCGCTCAATCCGCCCGAACTGCTGGTCGAGCTTGCGCAGCGCCTCGAGGGTGTCGGCGCGCTCCAGCCCGGAGTGGTGGGCGACCTCGTCGTAGCTCGCGAAGGTCGCGTACACGGCGGGGCGCCCGCGCATCATGTCGGTCAGGACGCCGAACACGACCAGGTCACGCACGATCACGCACATCGCCCCGCGCAGTAGCGGGTAGATACCGCCCCGGTGGCCGCGCGGCTGGACGTCGCGGCGGCTGGCGCGGATCGCGGCGGTCCACTCCAGCAGGACCTCCCAGATGAACAGCACGAGCGCGCGTGTCACGTTGAAGCCGTTCGCGAAGAAGGCGCGGTAGCCGGGGTTCGCGCGCTTCTCGGCCTCGATCCGGCTGACGGTGAGGATCACCTCGTCGGCGTCGCCCGAGAGCAGGTTGCCGCGGCTGGCGCCGCCATCGGCGAGCAGGCCGGCGCCGGTGGAACGGCGGCGCTCGATCTCGGCGCAGTCGGCCGGCGCGGAGCAGGTCATCATCGTCCCCGTCTCCTTCTCGACCCAGCGGAACGCGGGGATGTCCTCGTTCGAGCCGAGCAGGATGCCGGCCTGGCTGGCGCCGGTCTGGGAGGAGAGGTCCGGCTCCCATTCGGTGAGGCGGTAGCCATCCTCGGATACCCAGCGCGCCATGTTCGGGGCGTTCCCGTCGCGCATCGCGCGGCGCAGCACCGGCAGTGCGAGGCCGTCGATCTCGAGGAACACGATCCCCGCAACGTCTTGTGGGGCGATCGCGCCCTGCCGGCGCGCGATCCGCCGGATCACGCGCAGCGAGTACTCGTCGTCGTCGTTCGTGCCGGCGATCACCTGCAGGACGATCGACGTGGCCGCCATCACGAGCGCCGCCAGCAGGGCGTGCCCGAAGGACCCGACGCTGATGGCGTCGGGGAAAGCGTCGGCGGCCAGCTGCAGCGCGAGCGCGTCGACGAAGAGCACCGCCAGGAAGCCCACCACCAGTGTCCCCGGAAGCCGCAGCGCCGCTATCACGGGCGGCAGGATCGCGTTGACCACGGCGACGCCGGCGGCCACCAGGAAGGCCGCTCCCGGCTCCTCGAGCGATACACCCTGGACCAGGCCGGCCGCGACCCAGACCGACGCGGCGGAGATGACCCACGCCACGAGTAGCCGCAGCGGCCGGAGCCGGGGTGTCATCGGCTCCCAGCGCGGCGTTTCGCCGTATTCGTGGGCCCCTTCGGCTCCGCCGCTCATCCGGGGCCGATGCTCGCGTGGCGGCGCGGTCGCGACAAGGGTGCCTGCCAGCCCCCATACCGACGTGCGGGCCTCATTGCTCGCGTCCGGCGCTGGTGGGAGCCTCGTGGCACCCCAACAGAAGGAGACTCGTTATGAGAGGTGCAGGTCGCGTCATGTTCGCGGCAACCATGCTGTTGCTCGTGGGCGTACTCAACATCATCTATGGCATCGGCGCCCTGGACGAGGCCAACATCTTCAAGGGCGACGCCCGATACGTCCTGGACGACCTCAACACGCTGGGTTGGGTGCTCATTATTCTGGGCGCGCTCCAGCTCGGGGCGGGGTTCTCCCTGATGTCCGGCAACACATTCGGACGCGTTTGGGGGATTGTCGCCGGCAGCCTCGGCGCCATCGGCGCAATCCTTTCCATCGGCGGTGCCTATCCGTGGTGGTCCCTTGCCGTATTCACCCTGTGTGTCTACGTCGTTCACGGGATCATCGTGTATGGGGAGGATGAGGATCCGGCGCGGGCCTAGCGGGGCGTAGCACGCAGTAGGTCGAGCCCAGGCTCGTCTCATCCCCGGGGTCTTGGTGGTGGTGCGGCGCGTGCAGCCCGTACACGCGCGCGTCGCCCGCCAGGTCCTCGGGGCTCAGGCGGTGGTAGGTCAGCTCGGCGGGTTCGACGGGGCGGCTGCGCCTGAGCCCTGCGCGGCGCCGATAGACGTCGCGCTTCCAGACCACTCGCGCGCCGCCCTCGGTCTCGGTTGAAGCGAGCTGGCGGCTGACGAAGGTCCGTCCGCGGCGATACAGGCGCCGCGGCGGGCCGGGCGTCGCGCACTCGCGCAGCACCTCGTCCACGTCGGCGATCGCGACCATCGCCACGCCGCGCTCGGAGAGGTGGCGTGCGATCACGCCCAGAAACGCCCTGCGAGCGTCCCGGCCACCGATGATCTGGGCAAGGCTCGCGGGAGCGAGGATCAGGTCGAACTGCCGGCCGAGGTGGAGCTCGGTCGCGTCGCCCAGCACGGGCCTGACCGGCAGCCCTCGAGCCTCGGCGCGGCGGACCAGCTCCCCGAGCAACTGCTCGTCGCGGTCGTTCGCCCACAGGTCCGTCAGCCCGGCCAGCTCGAGCGCGACGCGGCCGGTGCCCGCTCCCAGCTCCAGGGTCGAGCCCGCCCTCTGGGCCAGCGCGCGGCAGTACGGGATGTCGCGCGCGCCGCCGCCGTGCTGGAGATCGTGAAAGGCGATGCTCTCGGTCCTTCGCGCGCCGGCGGCCACCTCACCCCTTGTCGCGCCGGTGCCGCCGCTCGTGGACCTGCAGCCGCAGCGTCTCCCATCTCGAGCGCGCCTCCGCGGTGACCTCATTCCACTGGCGCCGGACCTCGTCCTCGGCGGGCCGCTCGCCCCGGCGGATGCGGTCGAGCTCGTCGCGAACCTGGCGGCCCGCCGCTGCCGATCCGACGGCAACGACCATGATGCAAAAGAGTGCGGAAATCATCGCGAAGACCGCGCCGATCACGCCGTAGCGGTTGGTGAATGAGTCGAAGAGGTGCGGGACGTACACCGTCGCGCCAACCGAGTACACCGCCAGCAATGCCGATCCGAGGACGGCGAACGGGAGCAGGTCCTGGCGTACGAGCCGGTGGGCCGTGAGGACCTGTCCGCTCCAGAGCAGGAAGACAGCCGTCAGCGGAACGCCCACCAGCGCCGCTGTCAGCTCCAGCTGGCTGCGGCCCAGCGCGGAGTGGATGAAGCCGCTGACCGCCAGGTACACCAGGAGCCCGCCTATCCACAGGAGCCCGTTGACGCTGTTGCGGACGCTCAGCGGGCTGAGCTCCCAGGTCTGCTCGAACAGCCGCTGCACGGCGCGGCTGAAGCTCAGGACCGCGACCAGAAGGAAGAGGAACCCAACGATGCCGAGGGCTGTCTCCGTGCCGCCGGGCGGCGAGAAGATGTCCCTCACCGCCTCGGCGCCGCCTCCCGAGAGCTCGTAACGATCGATGATGCGGTCGGCCGTGCCCTTCCCCCCGAGCTCCGACGACAGCGTGCTCGTGACGATCAGCAACGGGATCGTGGCCGTGAGTCCGGCGGAGGCCAGTGCGATCGAGCGGTCGAAGCCCGCCACCTTCTGAAACCGGTTCACCACCCGGAGCACGAACTCCGGCCGCAGCCAGAACGTGAGCGTCTGAACGACGCGCTCGCGGTTCACGCGCCGCCGCTCCGGCGTCACCCCGCGACGGGTGGAGTGGCCGGCGGGGCGGAGCCCTGGTCACGCAGGGCGGCCATCCTCTTGCGTCGGGGGGCCCCTGCCTCGTCGAGGATGATCTTGATCACCGCGGCGAAGGGCACGGCCAGGATCGCGCCGACGACGCCGAGGAGCGCGCTCGCGATCAGGACGGCGACGATCGTGGTGAACGGGGAGAGCTCGACCGCCTCGCGGTAGACGAGCGGGTAGATGATGTAGTTCTCGACCTGCTGGTAGATGAGCTGGATGATCGCCATCGCGATCGCGGCCGGCGTGCTCACGGTGAGGGCAACCGCGACGAGGATCACCGCGGCGACCGTCGCGCCGACCTGCGGGATCAAATCGAGGAAGCCGGCGATCACCCCGAGCACGATCGGGAACGGCAGCCCGAACGCCCAGGCCGAGAGGCCTGCGACCGTACCCGCCACCACCGAGATCGCGAGATTGCCGATCAGGGACGACGAGACCGCGGAGATGGAGTTCTCCAGTACCGGCCGCCAGCGCTGTTCGACCTCCGGCGGTGCGAAGCCGAACAGCCAGTTGGTAATCGTCACCCGCTCCATCAACAGGAACAGCGACAGGAACGTGAGCGTCACCAGCGAGAGCACCGAGCCGAACACCCCGGCGAAGATCCCCGCCAGCGTCGATGCGGCGTCCGGCAGCCCGGCGGCGAGGTCCTTGAGGGCGTTGCTGATCGTGGCGTCGGCGCCGGCGGCCGAGGTCAGGTCCTCGAAAACGGCGCTGTTGGAGATCTCCTCCCAATAGCCCGGCAGGGCGTTGGCGAAGTCGACGATCTGCTCCCACACGGGCACCGCGGTGAACAGCACGATCGCCGCGACGGCGGCGAACAGTGCCGCGAACACGGCCAGCGCCGCTTTGCCCCGTCCCCAGCCGCGGCGCTCGAGCGCGGCCACCACGGGATCGAGGCCAATGGCCAGCACGGCTGCGACGAAGATCGACAGCAGCGTCCCGAGCGAGAACACCGCGAGCACCACGAGCGAGGCGACGCCGAGCAGCACAAGCAGCGTGCGGATCGAGACGACCACCTCGACGCGCTGCGGCGACGGATCCATGGTGTCGCACCGTAACCACGCGGCAGGACGCCCAAATCACGGCCTACAGCGCGAGCGAGCCCCCCGGCTCGACGATGCGGACCTCCACATCGGGTGCCAGCGCCGCCACCGCGGCGGCGAACTCGCGCGGCGGATCGTGCAGGAGCTCGGGCCGGCGCCCGGACATCCCGATCGGGAACAGGGTGCCCCAATGGATCGGCACGGCCAGCCGCGGCTGCAGGATCGCCGCGACGCGGGCGGCGCCGGCGGGGTCGAGATGCCCCGAGCCCAGCGTGGTGCCCCAGCCCCAGACGGGCAGCAGCGCGAGGTCGAGGCCGCTCATGTGCGCCATCTCGTCGAACACGTCGGTGTCGCCCGCGAAGTACGCACGACACCCGTCCGTCTCGATCAGAAAGCCCACCGGGGTGCCCACGGGACCTCCGAATGGTCGGCGCCGACCATCGTGCACGGCCGGCGTGGCGGTGATCCGCGCCGTTCCCAGGTCGATGCCTTCGCCCGGGGCGAGCTCGGTCACGTTGGAGTGGCCCCGCCGGCGGAGGAACCCACCGGCGCCGTTCGGGACCACGAGCCGGGGCCGACCCTCCAGCGCGCGCAGCGACGGTAGGTCGAGATGGTCGTAGTGGAGATGCGAAATCAGGGCGGCGTCCAGGTTCTGTGGCACGGCGGGAGGCGGCCCCTGGCGGCGCAGATGCTTGAGGCGGGCGCGGAGCACGGGATCTGTCAGCAACCGCAAACCTCCGACGTCGAGGAGTACTGTCGCGTGGCCGAGATATGTAATGCGGACAGCTGAGGATCTACCCATAGCGGTTACGAAGCTCGTAGCCCTCTCGCTCGGCGGAATCGCCCTCACCGCGGGCACCGCTGTACTCACCGCTTCGAACCATACGTCCGATACCGCGGCGCTCGCCGCCACGGGCCGCGCGCTCATGGTTGGCGTCCCGTTCGCCGTCGGGCTGTACGCATGGCGGCGTGGGCTCCGGGAGCGGTTCGGGGTGCTGCTGATGCTGATGGCGGTCCTGGCGTCGCTCACGACCCTGGCTGAATCCGGCAACGACGTCGCGTACAGCAGCGGCCGGGTCGCGGGATGGATCTTCGAGATCGGGCTGGTCTACCTGGTGCTCTCCTTCCCCACCGGTCGCCTGTCGGACGGGGTCGACCGCTGGCTCGTGGGGGTGACGGCGGGAGTGGTGGCGCTGCTGTTCCTGCCCACGGCGCCGCTCACCGACTTCTACCCGGACCCATCTCCCTACGGCAGCTGTGATGGCGACTGCCCCGCCAACGCCTTCTTCCTGCTCGAGCTCGGAGCCGGGCTTCGTGGATTCCCTCGTGCAGCCGGTGCGCGAGATCCTGACCGTGCTGCTCTTCGTGGCGGTCACGCTGCGGCTGATACAGCGCATCCGGCGGGCCAGCCCGCCGATGCGCCGGACCCTGACGCCCCTGCTGGTGGTCGCGGCCATCCGGTTCACGGCATTCGCGGTCGCCTTCCCGATCAGGGCGACGAGCGCAGGATCGGGCCTGCTCGACGCCGTCCTCTGGATCCTCGCGCTCGCGCTCCCGTTGATGGCCGTCGCGTTCCTCTTCGCGGAGCTGCACTCGCGCCTCTTCGTCGCGTCGGCCCTCGAGCGCCTCGGTGCGAGGATCGGCGCGACGCCGAGCTCGGGCACGCTGCGGTCGGCCCTGGCCGAAACGCTCAAGGACGAGTCGCTCGAGATCGCCTACTGGGCCCCGGGGGCGGGGGGCTGGGTCGACGGGGACGGAGCGCCGGTCGAGCTTCCCGGCCCGGAGTCCGCGAGGGGCGCGACGGAGATCCGCCAGAACGGTCGCCGCGTCGCGGTGCTCATTCACGACGAGGCCCTGAACGAGGACCCGGGCTTCGTGGAGGCGGTCGGGTTCTACTCGCTGGTGGCCTTCGAGAACAGGCGCCTGATCGCCAGGGTCGAGGCGTCGACGCGTGAGGTCCACGAGTCGCGGTCGCGCATTCTCGCGACCGCGAATGACGAACGCCGGCGCATCGAGCGCGACCTCCACGACGGCGCCCAGCAGCAGCTCGTGGCGCTGCGGATCCACCTCGAGCTGATGGGAGAGACCCTGGAGAGCGATCCCGCGCGGGCGCGGGAGAAGCTGCAAGCGCTCGGCGACGAGGTGGAGGACACGCTGGACTCGATCCGTTCCCTGGCTCACGGCGTGTACCCGGCGCTGCTGGAGGACCAGGGGCTCGTGGAGGCGCTGCGGTCGGCCACCCGGGGCATGCCGATTCAGGCGACCGTGAATCCCGACGGCTCCGGCCGCTACACCCCCGAGGTGGAGAGCGCGGTGTACTTCTGCTGCCTCGAGGCGGTGCAGAACGCAGCCAAGCACGCCACCGGCGCGCAATACATCACGATCTCGCTGACGCAGGACGATGAGCTGGCGTTCGAGGTGCGCGACGACGGCGACGGGTTCGACACGGCGGCCCTGCCCGCGGGGGTGGGGCTGGTGAACATGCGCGACCGCCTGGCGGCACTGGGCGGGGTGCTGACGGTGAGCTCGGCGCCCGGGGAGGGCACCACCGTGGTGGGACGCCTGCCGGTGCGCGCGCTCGACACCCGCTGACTTCATCCCTCGGTTCGGAGACCCCTGACCTGGAACGCCCGGATGATGTCCGTCGTGCCATGCATCAGCGCCCAGATGCCCGCGAAGACGAGCAGCGTGTAGGCCTTCTCGGTGTAGAACTGGCCGCTGGTCCAGAAGGCGAGGATCAGCATGAAGATCCCGCTGAGCAGCCCCAGCCACCAGAACTCGTTCACAGCCCGTGACGAGAGCGCTCCGATCACCCAGAACGCACCGACCAGCAGGAACACGAAGCCGAGGATGTCGGCGATGCCGGCGAAGGTGTCCTCCGGATTGAACAGCGCCGTGAAGCCGGCTGCGATGAACAGGAAGCCGAAGATCAGGTAGAACCACCGTCCCTGTTCGACCAGCGCTGACAGGGCGAGCTGCTGGCTGCCCTCCAGCAGGAACATGATCCCCACCAGCAGGCCCACGGTCTTCACGGACGCGTCGTCGAACTGGAGCACCACGTAGGCGACTCCCAGCCACGCGAGCCCAACAGCGAGCCAGATCCACCAGAAGCGGGGCGAGCTCGCTCGCGATCGAGCTCTTAATCCATCGCAGCGAGGCTCCCGCACCGCCGCCGCGCGGGCAAGGATGCCCACCTGCGGGCCGGGGGTGTGCGAGCACCATTGCGACGGCGCTGCCCGCGGGCCAGAATCGCCGCATGCCCTCGACCTTGGGCGGCGTGCTGCGTCTAGGAGGTGTCGTGCTGCGGCCGGTCACGCGGGCCGCCAGCGACGTCACGCTCGCCGTGGTGGACGGCGTGCTCGAATCGCGTCTCGCCCGCGACATCGTGGACCGGGCGCTGGCCGGGCCGCTGCTCGACACCGTCGCCCGTGACCTGGCCCGCTACGCGGTGCTCGAGCGACTGGCGGATCCCCTGCTCGACGGGGAGACGCTCGACCGAGTGGCCGAGGCGGCGCTCGAGAGCCCGGCGATGGATCGCCTGGTTGCGCGGGTGATCGACAGCCGGCTGGTGGACGAGGCGGTCGCGCAACTGCTCGAGAGCGAGGAGCTCTGGCTCGTCGTGGAGGAGGTCGCCCGGAGCCCGGCGGTGACCGAGGCGATCACGCAGCAGGGGATCGGGTTCGCTGACCAGGTGGCCGGGGGCGTCCGTGCCCGCTCCCGCAACGCCGACGAGTTGCTCGAGCGGGTGGCGCGGCGGGCGTTGCGGAGGGCGCCGTCGCCACCCTCGGACGCGGGATGAACCCCCCAGAGGGCGGCTACGTCGGCCTGGTGACCCGGGGCATAGCCTTCGCGCTCGACGCCGCCGTGATCAACCTGGTGGCGATCGTGGCGGCCGCGGGGGTGGCGCTCGTGCTGTCCGTGCTCAGCGTCTCGGGCGACCTCGACGCGTGGGCTGCGGCGATCGCGGGCGTCGCGTTCGTCGCCTGGACGGCCCTCTACTTCGTGGTGTTCTGGTGCACCACCGGGCAGACACCCGGGAACCGCCTGATGCGCATCCGCGTCTGCCTGGCCGAGGACGGAGCCGTTCTGCGGCCGCGTGCCTCGCTGGTGCGCTATGCGGGGCTCGTCCTGTCCGCGCTCCCGCTCTTCGCCGGCTTCCTGCCGATCCTGTTCGACCGCCGCCGCCGCGGCGTCCACGACATGCTCGCGGGCACGATCGTCGTGGGCGTCACTCGCGCGGAGCGCGACTCAGCCTGAAGCGCCGCGCCCGCGCCCGCCGAGCCCGGAAAGCCATTCGCGCAGGCGGCGCGTGGAGTCCTCGATCGAGGCGTCCGGATACTCGCGTGCGGTCTGGCGGCGCAGCACCTCGACGCCGGCGGTCAGCAGCGCGATCAGGAGCAACGACGGCACCACGCGGCGCAGCGCGGGGGTGGGGCCCCACACCAGCAGCAGCAGGACGATCACCGCGAGCCCGCCGAAGGCGAAGCGCGGCTCGCGCAGGTACGGGGCCAGCGCGCGGCGGGTCGCGACGGCCGAGCCGGTGGGCCCGGCGATCCACGCCGCAAGCACGACCACGATGCCGTAGGCCACCATCGCGCCGGCCGCCTCTCTGAGCAGGGATGTCGCGATATCCCAGGTGGCCTCGACAGCGGGACGGACGTCGTCGGTCTCGGCCAGGGAATCCACCACCACGTCGCCCGCGAGCGACTGGAAGATCAACGCCGCGGCACCGGCCGCGAGGAAGCCGAGGCCGCAGGCCCTCAGCGCTTCCCGGCGCCACCCCCGCGCGAGATAGATGGCGAGCGCGTAGAGGCCGAACGTGAGCACCACGAGCACCGCGACCAGGCCCTCGAAGAACTTGACGAGGTCCTGTGCCAGGCCGAGCTCGTCGGACTTCAGGATCCTGATCTGGGCGGCGTCGGCGGGCAGCCTGTCCGCCAGCCGGCCGCCCACGCCCGCCCGTTCCTGGGTCTGGGTGAGCAGCGTCTTCAGGTCGAGCACCACATCGCCGTTGGTGGTGGAGACGACGTCGCCGCCGCCCTCGATCACAGTTATGAAGGCCCCATGGGCACGCCGGTTGGCCTGCTCCCAGCGGGCCTGGGCGCGCGGCGTGCCGAGCAGCCGGGTGGTGCCGCGCTCGGCGACCTGTCTCAGCCCGCCCGCGGCGAGCCCGGCCAGGGGCGCGGCCCGCGGCGGCAACGCCGCTCTGGATCTCCCCCTTCACGTCGACGTTCGCATACAGCTCGTCGACCAGGAAGAGCGAGATCTGCCCGCGGATCGCCTCGTTCTCGAGCAGCTCGCTGCTGGTCTCCGTCCAGTTGTCGGTGTCGAGCAGCTGCCGGTTCGCCCAGACGGCGAAGACCGCCAGGAAGGCGATCAGCGACGCGACGACGATGAGGACCAGCGGCAGGGTGCGCCGCCGCTTGGTATCGGCGCTCATGTCGTCAACCCAAGCCTCCCCCGGCCGCGCGCGCAATGGCGCGTGCCGGTGTGTGCCCGACAGGTGTGCCTCCCCGCCGCTAGGGGCCGTCGACGCGCGACGACACAGGCTCGGGCTCCGCCAGGAACATCAGGGTCGCCTTCACGCGCTTGCTCACGTCGTTCGCCGACGCCAGCCCCAGCTTCAGAAAGATCGAGTTGATGTGCTTCTCCACAGCTCGCTTGGTGAGCACGAGCGAGTCGGCGATCGCGGTGTTGCTCTTGCCCTCGGCGATCTCGGCGAGCACCTCGCACTCCCGTGGTGTCAGCGCGGCGAGGGGCGTGCGCTCCGCCCGGGCCTTCGCGGCGACGAGCACCTCCACGATCTTCGGGTCGATCACCGAGCCGCCGTTGGCGACGGTGTCGATCGCCGAGACCAGCTGCCCGCGGTCGTGCACGCGTTCCTTCAGCAGATAACCGCGTCTGTCGGAGCCCTCGGCGAGAAGATCCAGCACGTAGGCGGGGTCGGAATACTGGCTCAGCACGATCACGCCGATCTCCGGCCGGCTCTCGCGGAGGCCGGCGGCGATCCGCACGCCCTCGTCGGTGTTCGACGGCGGCATCCGGATGTCGGTCATCACCACGTCCGGCGCCTCGGAGTCGACCAGCGCGAGCAGCGCGTCGATATCGCCGCAGGACCCCACGACCTCCACCGTCGGCGAGGCGTCAAGCAGCTGCTCGAGGCCTTCGCGGACGATCAGGCTGTCTTCCGCGAGCACCACACGAATGGGCATGGGCGCAGACACTAGTACGCACCCCGGGGGTACACCGGCGGGCCCCATTGCCGGGCCCCCCTCGGCGTGGCTTCATCCGTCTGCACCCGAACGAGGAGCAGACATGGACGACGTCCGCGGGGAAGGCTGGCTCGTTTTCGCCGGGATAGTGATCCTGCTGGCCGGAGTTCTGAACGTGATCTGGGGAATCGCCGCTATCGACAAGGCGAGCTTCTTCCTCGAGGATCAGAGATTCATCATCCAGGACCTCAGCACATGGGGCTGGATCATCCTGATAGTCGGCATCGTCCAGCTGTTCGCCGCGTTCTCGATCTGGTCCGGAGGCGAGTTCGGACGCTGGATCGGGCTGATCGGCGCGAGCCTGAGCGCGCTTGGCGCACTGCTCTCGATTCCCGCCTATCCGCTCTGGTCGATGGCGATCTTCGGCATGGACCTGCTGATCATCTACGGGCTCAGCGCCTACGGGGGCAAGCAGTCAACCAGCGCGTGAGAGCTCGGCCGAGAAGAAGTCGAGCGCCTTGCGCGTCTTGGGCTGCTGCTCGCCGGCGAGGGTCACGCCGCGGCCGGCAAGGAAGGCCCGCACTTCGGCGGCCACCTGAAAGGTCTCCGAGGGCGCGCACTTGGTGGACAGCTCGAGCACGCGGCTGCCGTCGGGGTAGAGCCACAACTCGGCGACCAGCCGCTGCTCGAGCTCCTTCGGCGAGAACTTCAGCTTCAGCACGAAGATCGGGCCGAGCACCGACAGGTCGTTGAGGTCGAGGCCGTCCGGCGCATGGTCGGCGTAGAACGCCCGCTGATCCTTTGAGAACAGCTTGCGCAGCGGCCCTCCGCCCCCCACGGTTTCGCGAACGTCCCGACCCGGCTTGCCCTTCATCGACGCCGAGCAGACGTAGCCGCCGGGCATCGCGTCCACCTCCACGCCGAAGAGCGGCAGCTCGCGCAGGCTGGCCGGGAGCTCCGCCGGCACGACGGGGCGCAGCTTCACGACCGAGTCGTCGCCCTTGCCCTGGACCCGCCGTGCCCGTACGACGACACCCTGTTCGAACAGCGCCAGCTCCGGCGTGTCGAGGAAGAACACCTGCCGGATCTGACCCTCCAACGGGTCCATTTCGAGCGCGGCAATGGCGGAGCGCTGACTGGACTCCGGGATCGTGAGCTTCAGCTCGACGGTGTCCGACTGCTTGGTCAGCTCCAGCAGCTCGGCCAGCTCTTGGTCCGAGAGGGGGGTCAGCTGAGCGCCTTCTGCTTGAGGGCGGCGAACTCGGCGTCGGTGATCGCGCCGCTGTCGAGCAGTTGCTTGGCATTCGCGATCTCGGCCGCGGGGTCTTGTGCGGCGCCGCCGTACATCGCCTGAGCGGCCTTCGCGTGCTCGATGTTGCGCTCGGCCATCTTCCCGCCCTGAGCGCCCAGGTAGACGAGCACGCCCAAGAACGGGAGCACCACCACGAACAGCGTCCAGGCGGCCTTGCCCCAGCCCGAGATGTCGTGGCGCCGGAAGACGTCGGAGAGGATGGAGACAAGGACCCAGAACCACGCCACCCACGCGAAGAACACGATGATCGTGCCCATGATCTCCAGGAAGGGGTAATCGGCTGCAATGACCAAGATCGGCTCCTTTTTGGGCTCTTACTTTCCGGTCAGGCTCGCACCGGCGTTTCGCGGCGACAAGGGTGCGCGCACCCCACTCAGGACCCGTGCACGCTCCAGATGTCCCGCAGCTTCGCCGGGCCGAAGTCCTGCTTGCGCACGAGGCCGGAGGCGCCGCAGTCGGCCGCCGCCGCGGGGATGTTCGCCGACTCCTCGATCGAGACCAGCATCACCACGGCCGATGGGTGCCTCGACTTGATCTGCCGGGATGTCTCGATCCCGTCCATCCCTGGCATGCGGACGTCCACCAGGACGAGTTGAGGGCGGACCTCGTCCACAAGCGCGAGAGCGGCCTCGCCCGAATCCGCCTCGCCCACCGACTCGAAGCCCGGTGTGGCCTCGATCAACTCGCGCGCGACCCCCCGGAATACGGCCTGGTCGTCGACGGTGACGACAGAGACGGACACTCGCCCAGGTTTTCACCGGCTGCCCCGGGTCGGCAAGGGGGCATGCCGGTGTGAGGTAGGGGCGCGCGCACCCGTCAAACCAGTCTCAGGGACCGGCGCCCAGCCCCACCACCACGCGGTGCTTGCCGTTCGAGCCCCGGCCACAGGTCCTCCACCAGCCGCACCTCCCAGGCGCCCTGCTCGAAGCGATCCGAGCACCAGCGCTCGACCTGCGTGCGCACCACGTCCGCCTCCGCAGCGGGCGCCGGCTTCACCTCTACCAACAGGCGATCGGGCTCGGACTGGACGAGCCTGAACCGGCGCACGCCATCGGTGGCGAAGCCGCCCATCGAGTGCGGGTGCACCTCCTCGCCGCCCAGCAGCAGGTACTCGTCCGCTCGGCCTCGGACGAGCGTCATCAGGCTCAGGTTGCGGCCGCACGGGCAGGGCTCGGCCTCCATCACCCCGATGTCGCCCTGGACGTAGTTGAGCAGCACGCTGGCGCGGTTCACGAGGTTGGAGACCACCACGCGGCCGGGCTCGCCGTGAGACACCGTCGCCCCGTCGGCGTCGACCAGGCGAGTGGGCGTGACGTCCTCGTTGAGGTGCAGGCGGGGGCCGTGGCCGCACTCCCAGCCGATCCTCATCGCCTCGACCGAGGCGTAGGCGCCGAGCACAAGCACGCCCTGCTCCGCGGCCGCCTCGCGGGCTGCCTCGGAGAAGCTGTCGGCGCCGAACTGGACCACCTCGAGGTCCGGGGAGCCCCCGGCGAGGAGCAGCCGCTCTACCGCCGAGCCGTAGCCGCCCAGAACCGTCGCTCCGGAGGAGCGCAGGAGGGCGAGCTGCTCTGCGACCGGAGCTTCGAACGGGATCAGCTCGTGCTGCACGTGGAAGCGAGCGGGCAGCGTGATGGCCGTCCGGAAGTAGGAGGCGCCGAGCTTTGCCGCGCTGGACTGGGAGGGCACCAGGTTCGCCTGCCGGTAGCCGGACCTGCGCCCGATCCTTTGCTGAACCAGCTTGCGCTGGCGCTCCATGTGCGCGGCCGCGGCCATGCTGGCGCCCGGGTTCCACCAGACCGTGACGGGCATGCCGCAGGTGCCGCTGCTTTTCAGCTCGAGGCAATCGGACACCCGGGTGCCCTCCGCGAGGAAGCGCTCGGGGTCGCGCTGAACATCCTCGCGGGTCACCAGCGGCAGCCGCGCGAGGTCGGCGAACCCGGCGACGTCGCGAGCGGCGACCGGCATCCGGCCAAACGCCTCGCGCCAGAACGGCACCCGCTTCGCCGCGTGAGCCACAGCCGCACGCGTGGCTCGGTCGCGCCTGCGCACCAGCTGCGCGGGGCTCTCGAATGGGATCCGCGACTGCCCCCGCAGCTCACGCGCCAGCCGCGCCGTGGCTGCCACGCGTGTCCTGCGCCTCACGCCGACTCCGCCCGGGCGAGCGCGTAGCGCACGTACCAGAGATGGCGGGCGCGGCCCACGACGCCGCGCGGACGCTCCCAGGCCGTGAGCGGCTCCTTCCAGCGCCGGGTGCGGTGCACGGTTCGCCCCGGAAGGCGGATCGCGATCTCAAGGCCCACCACACGGGCGACGTTGCGGTAGCCCGCTCGGAGGCTGCGCACGTTGTCGGGCCAGATGTGGCTCACCACGGTGTCCTTTCCCTCCTCGCCACTCAGCCTCACCAGCTCGGGACCGAGCTGAGAGGTCAGGCCCTCGCCGCGCACCTCAGGGAGCAGCCATCCGTCGTAGTGATACAGCTCGCGGGGGCCCAGCGGCACCTCGACGCGCAGATAGGGGACGTACACCGCCCCGTCCGCGATCCAGGACGCCCACGACAGCACGCCGTCGTGCCAGATGCCCATGATCCGCTGACCGTCGGCCAGCCTGCGCTCGGCCTCCTCCCGCCCGGTCGGATGCCCGAGCGTGAGGTACTCGTCGAGCTCGGCGAAGCCCAGCCGGACTCCCGGTCGGGGCTCCAGCCCACGGGTGGTCTTCACGACCGACCACTCCAGCCGCATCATCCGCCGGTAACCGAGCACATCGAGGACCTTGGCGACGGTCGTGACGAGCCTGTGGCCCGTCACCGCCGGCGAGCCTGGACCACCACGAAGTGGCCCGTGAGCTGACGCGTCGGAAGGGCCGACAGCCTCTCCCACGCCATCAGGTGGCCGGCGAGGCGCTCCGCCGCACGCTCGCCCCGCCCCTCGGCGGAGTCAGCGGCACGGACGGCGATCACCCGCGGGCAGTGCAGTGCGGCCGTGGTCCGGAGAACGTCGAAGCCCGCCCGCTCGACCAGCCGCACCAGCATCCGCCGTCCAAGTGCCACCTCGACCGGATACGGGACGAGGCCGGACGCCTGCCGTACGCGGGCAGGCAGCGCGTTGCGCAGCGCCACGACGGGATTCGCGCCGTTGTCGAAGGTGAGCAGGAGCTCCCCATCCGGCCGCAGCACCCGGCGCAGCTCCCAGAGGCCGTCCTCGACCTCCCCTCGCCCAAGCAGGTGGTCGAGAGTCGACAGCGACAGGATCGCGTCGTAGGCGCCGTCGCCCGCGGGCAGGTCCCTCACGTCGGCCTCGGCGGTGGTGAGCCATGGGTGCCGCCGCCCTGCCGCGGCCACGCGTGAGCGGCGCGACGTCCACGCCGTGCACCTCGTCGGCGTGCTCCGCGAGAGCGGGCGCCACGCCGTCGGCCACGGCCTCGTCCCACAGGTCTGTCTTGAGCACGCGCGCGAGCCGCCTGCCCGCCAGCCAGTGATTCACCAGCCGCCGGTTCACGGCGTCGGAGTGCCTGCGCCACAGCGGACCGGTCGGGGCCGTCCGGAAGACCTCGTCCCAGTCACCCGGCCGTTTGCGCGCCAGAGGCCCCACGTGGGGAAGAGACTACCTCGGCGGGATACGCAGGTACGGGAGCGCGAACTCCACGATCCGCTCGAACGCGGGCGCCGCCACCTCGCCGCCGTAGTACTGGCCGACCGGCTCGTCGACCATCACGGCGATCATCAGGCGCGGGTTGCGCGCCGGGGCGAACCCGATGAACGACGAGAAGAACTTGAACTCCGAGTAGCCGCCGGTCTTGGGGTCGGGCTTCTGCGCCGTGCCGGTCTTGCCCGCGAGCTCGTATCCGGGCACCGACGCCTCCTGCGCCGTGCCGCCGGCCGCGAGCACGCCCTCGAGCATGCGCGAGACCTTGCCCGCGGTGTCGCGCGACACCACCCGCCGGCCCCCGTCCGTCCTCGTCGGCGATCACATGCGGGCGGTGCATGACCCCGCCGTTGGCGATCGCCGAGTAGCCCGCCGCCATCTGCAGCGGCGTCACGGCCAGTCCCTGGCCGATCGGCAGGTTGCCCAGCGACGACCCCGAGTACTGCTTGGGCTTGGGCACGATCCCGCCTGCCTCGCCCGGAAGGCCGATGCCCGTGGTGCGGCCGAAGCCGAACCGGCGCACCCACTTGTCGAAGCGCTCCTTGCCCAGCTTGAGCCCGATCATCACCGAGCCCACGTTCGAGGACTGGGCCAGGATCTCGGACACGGTGAGCGTGAGTGCCCCGCGGGCGTGGGCCTCGCCGATCGTGCGGTCGGCCACCTGGATCTGGGGCGGCAGGTCGAGCTTGGTGGTGGGGTTGATCAGCTTCTCCTCGAGCGCGCCCGCCACGGTGAACGCCTTGAACGTGGACCCCGGCTCGTAGCTCGCGCCGACGGCGCGGTTCTGGCGCGCGTACGCGGGCGATGAGCCGATGTCGTTCGCGTCCACCCGCGGCCAGTTCGACAGCGCGAGCACCTCGCCGTTTCGCGGGTCCATCACCAGCGCCGTCGCGGCCCGCGGGCGATGGGCCTGACCGACCTCGCCCATCACGGCCTCGACGCGCTCCTGCAGGCGCGGCGTCGATCGTGAGCTGCATGTCCTCGCCCGCCTCGGCGCGATCGGTCTCGACGATCGAGATCGGCTCGCCCATGGCGTCCTTCACCAGCCGGCGGTGCCCGTCCTTGCCGTGCAGGGTCTTCTCGTGCTGCTGCTCCAGGCCGGCAAGGCCCACGTTGTCGAGGCCCACCGAGCCGAGCAGCTGGGAGGCCATCGCGCCCTGCGGGTAGGTCCGCCTCGGCTCGACGATCGTGCCGATGCCCTCGATCTCCAGCTCGTCGACCTTCTCACCGAGGCCCGGATCCATCTTGCGGCGCAGGTAGGTGAAGCCCTTCTTGCGGTCGGACAGCAGCGGCAGGCAGCTGCTCCGACGTGCGCCCCACCAGCGGCGCGAGCTTCTCGGCCGTGCCCGCCGGATCGTCGATCAGGAACGGGTTGGCGAAGACCGTGACCGCGTCCTCGGACACGGCCAGCTCCACACCCCGGCGATCGGTGATCGTGCCCCGCCGCGCGGGGACGTCGAGATCCTCGACCTGCTGCGTGAGCGCCCGCTCCTTGAGCGAGTCGGCGCGCACCGTGCCAGCCAGGCGGCCCGCATCGAGGCGAGGCCAAGGAGGAGTAGGAAGAGAGCGAAGAGGAGCCCGATGCGGCGATTGACCAGGCTCACGGTCTACGGCCCCGCCGCGCCCGGCGGCTGCAATTCACCGATCGGCTGCAGCTCCTGTGCCTGCTCCTCGGGTTGTGCGCCCTCGGGCTGGCGGCATTCGCCTGTGCGGTATCCGGGTCTGCGACGTGAGGCTGGGTGTCCTGGGCCGGCGGCACCGCTGGCGCCACCTCGGGGGCGGCGACGGCGCCGCCGTCGATGCGCTCCGCGGCGCGCTTGGCGTCGGCCGACGGCGCGGCGCGCAGGTAGCGCACCTCCCCGGGCGCGGGCAGGACGAGCCCGGCCCGGGCGGCCACCTGCTGGATGCGTTCGCTCGAGCCCAGCCGCGCGAGGTCGGTGCGAAGGCGGGCGTTCTCGGTCTTCACCGCGGCGGCGCGATCGGCGTTGCGGGCGATCTCGCGGTTCATCTGGAGCAGATCGACGTTGAAGAAGACGATCCCGGCCAGCAGCACGAACAGCAGCCCGATCCAGCCGCGGCCGGACAGGAGCTTGTCCAGCACCATCGCGCCGGTCGGCTGGCGGGCGGGCGCCTTCTTCGACGCGGGCTTGCGCGCGGGCGCGGGCTTGCGCGTGGGAAGCGGCGCGGTCACCCGGCGGCGTGCGGGAAGCGCGGCCATCAGGCGGCCTCCCCCACCGCGATCCGGCGCGCGGCGCGAAGCCGCCCGGACGCCGAGCGCGGGTTCTCGGCGACCTCACCGGGGGTCGGCGCCACCGAGCGCCGTGTGAGCAGCTCCGCCTCCGGGGTCCGGCCGCAGCCGCAGACCGGCAGGTCGGGCGGGCAGATGCAGCCGCGCGCGCGATCCGCCAGGAAGTGCTTCACGCGCCGGTCCTCGAGCGAGTGGAACGAGATCGCGGCCAGTCGACCGCCCTCCGGCAGCAGCCGCCACGCCTCGGGCAGCGCCGCGTCAAGGTCGTCGAGCTCGCCGTTCACGGCGATCCGCACGGCCTGGAAGACGCGCTTGGCGGGCGAGCCGCCGCCGAACTTGCGCCGGATCGCGGCCGGCAGCGCGGCCTCGATGGCCTCGACCAGCTGACTCGGTGGTCTCGAACGGCTCGCGCTCGCGGCGGCGGACGATCTCACGCGCGATCGCGCGCGCGTTGGGATCCTCGCCGTAGGTGGCGAAGATCTTGGCCAGGCGGCGCTCCTCGTAGGTGTTCACGATGTCTCGGGCGGCGGGTCCGGTTGTGGGGTCCATTCGCATGTCGAGCGGCGCGTCGTAGGAGTAGGAGAACCCGCGCTCGCGCGTGTCGACCTGCATGGATGAGATCCCGAGGTCGAAATACACGAGATCGGCCGAAAACCCTTCATTTTCCAGGAGCTTCAGCGCGTCGACGTAGTCCATCCGCAGGAAGCGGGTGTCGCAGGAGACCTCCGCGGCCAGCTCCTCGAAGCGCTCCTCGGCGGCCGGGTCGCGGTCCACGCAGACAAGCGTTCCGCCGGCGCCGATGCGATCCGCCATCAGGCGCGCGTGACCGCCGCCGCCGAAGGTGCAGTCCACAACGTGCTCCCCCGGCCCGGGGGCCGTGAGATCGATCAGCTCGCCGGCCAGTACCGGTACGTGGGAGCGCGTCATGTCAAGAAGGATCGCCAAGTCCCTCGGTCACCTCCCCGATGCTGCCGTCGAGGGCGGCCTGCTCCTCGCTCCAGCGGTCGCGCGACCAGACCTCGAGGTGGTCCCCCACCCCGGCGACGACGACCTCCTTCTCGATCCCCGCGTGCGCGAGGAGAGGAGGCGGCACGATCACGCGCCCCGAGCCGTCGAGCTCGGAGGGGAAGGAGTTGGCCTGGAAGAAGCGCTGGATCTGCTTGTACTCGCGGCCGAGCGGGTTCTTGCCCGCGAGCGCGCGCTCGATCGTCGGCTGCTGCCCATCGGCGGTCCAGACGGTGAGGCAGGAGTCCGTGTCCTTGGACAGGACGATGCCATCAGAGAAGGCGTTGCGGAACCGGGAGGGAATGCTCAGCCGGTGCTTTGCGTCTAGGGAGTGTTCGTAGTGGCCTTGGAACGCCATCCGGCTTCACCTGGCTAATCGGACCGAAGTGGCGGAGTGGGAGGAGCCCCGCCACTCCGGTCCATCTAGCTGGCGCCACCGTACCCCACCTTCCCCCACTTAGCAACACATTTCCCCACTTTGCCCTTCGCCCGCCCCATTTCCGCTCGGCAGAGCGGGATCGGGGCGGCAGGCGCACGTGCAGGCCTGGAACCTGGATGGGCGATTGCAACCGACCTCGAGCGATTGAACGCGGAATTGCAACCTGCTTCTGTCGATCTCGGTCCACCCTGTTCGTCCTAGAGTGGACAACCACCCACCACGGAGGTGTGAGATGAAGTACCTGCTGACGATCGTCAACGACGAGTCCAAGCCGGGCCCGGAGAACCCGACGCCCGACCAGATGGCCGAGATGATGGAGCCCTGGATCCAGTTCAACCGGGAGTTGCTCGAAGCCCAGGCCTTCGTGGCCGGCGACGCGCTCCACCCCAGCCCATCCGCCACCACGGTGCGGTTCGCAGAGGGCGACCAGACCGTGACGGACGGCCCGTTCGCCGAGACCAAGGAGCAGCTCGGCGGCTACTACGTGCTCGAATGCGCGGACCTCGACGAGGCGCTGGCGTGGGCGAAGAAGGTTCCGACCCAGCCGGGCAACGCGGTCGAGGTGTGGCCGACGATGGACTTCACCCAGTTCGGCTACGAGGATCCCTACGCGGCCGTGGCGAAGGCCTGAGCACCAGCCCGGATCTCGACCAGCTGTTCCGGCGCGAGTCGGGGCGAGCGGTCGCCACCCTGATCCGCCTCCTCGGCGACTTCGACCTCGCCGAGGAGGTGGTGCAGGAGGCGTTCGTGGTGGCGATGGAGCGCTGGCCCGAGGACGGCACGCCGGACAACCCGGCCGGCTGGATCCTCACCACAGCCCGAAACCGCGCGATCGACCTGCTGCGCCGCGACAAGCGGCTCGCGGAGAAGCGCGAGCTGCTTCGCCGGGACGCCGCGCCGGCCCACGAGGACCCTGAGATGGACGAGTTCCCCGACGACCGCCTGCGGCTGATCTTCACGTGCTGCCATCCCGCGCTCGCGCCGGAGGCGCGGGTCGCTCTTACGCTGCGCTCGCTGGGCGGCCTCACCACGCCGGAGATCGCGCGCGCGTTCCTGGTGGCCGAGCCGGCGATGGCGCAGCGGATCGTGCGCGCCAAGCGCAAGATCCGCGAGGCGGGTATCCCCTACGTGGTGCCCGAGGCGCACGAGCTGCCCGACCGGCTGCACTCCGTGCTCGCCGTGCTCTACCTCGTGTTCAACGAGGGCTACGCCGCCAGCTCCGGCGACGCGCTGGTCCGCCGCGAGCTCTGCGCCGAGGCGATCCGGCTGGGCTCGGTGCTCGCCACCCTCATGCCCGACGAGCCCGAGGTGCTCGGGCTGGCCGCGCTGATGCTGCTGCAGGACTCGCGCCGCGACGCCCGTGTGGGCGGCGACGGCTCGATGGTCCTGCTCGAGGAGCAGGACCGCGGGCGCTGGGACGAGGCGCAGATCGCGGCCGGCCTGGAGCTGTGCCGCCGCGCGCTGGCGCTGGCAGCCCCCGGGCGCTACGCGATCCAGGCCGCGATCGCGGCGGAGCACGCGCGGGCCGAGCGGCCGCAGGACACCGACTGGCACAGGATCGCCGAGTGGTACGCGGTCCTTGACCGGGTCCTCCCCACTCCGGTGGTCCGGCTCAATCGCGCGGCGGCGATCGCCATGGACGAGGGCCCCGAGCGGGGGCTGGCGCTGATGGACGACCTGGCCGAGGAGCTCGACGGCTATGTGCCGTTGCACGCCGCGCGCGCGGATCTCCTCTCGCGGGTCGGCCGCGACGACGAGGCGGCGGCCGCATACGGCCGTGCCCTGGAGCTGGCGGAGAACGAGGTGGAGCGTGAGTTCCTCCAGCGGCGCCTGGCCGGGCTAGCTGGGTAGCCCGCCCGATTCCAGCAGCGCCGACGCCAGCGCCGCGGCCACCATCAGAAGCACCGAGGGCACCAGCAAGAGGGCCACGACCAGCTGAATCTTCGGGCCCGCCTTCGCCGCGTCCTCCTGCACGCGGCGGCGCAGGGCGACGCGGGCGTCGCGCGCCTGCGCGCTGAGGGTCCGGCCCAGCGGCGCGCCGTGGCGGCGCGCTCGGTCAAGCGCGCCGCACAGAGCCTGGACCTCCACCTGCGGCAGGCGCCGGGCCAGGCCGTCCAGCGCCTCCGAGAGCGGAACCCCCAGCGCCACCTCCCGGCCGACGGCTGCCCACTCGTCCGCGAGCGGTCCGCTCGCCCGCGCGCCCACCGCCGCGAGGGCCGCCGGCAGGGAGGCTCCGGCGTCGACGGTCACCCTCAGCAGGTCGAGCATGGCCGGCAGCTCGCGCCGCACGGCCCGCGCCCGCTCGGCTGCTCGGCGCATGAGCCAGGCATCGGGCGCCAGGAAACCGGCTACGGGCGCGGTCGCTATCAGCAGCACGCCGAGCCGGCCCGGGGCGACAGCGCCGACGGGCGCGCCGGCGACGCCCGCCGCTATCGCGGCGGTGACCTTGGCCGCCATCAGCTCCTTCGCCCCGAGGCCGCCCGGTCTGCCGGCGGTCTCGATCCGGCGTTCCAGGTCGCGCGGCGGGCGCCGTGCTGTGCCGCGCCTCGCGGCCAGCGCCAGCAGCCGCGGACCACTCCGGTGCTCCCGCCGATCCGGGAGCAGGAGTCCAACCCCGGCGGTTCCCAGCGCGGCCGCCGCGAACGCGAGCAGGGGCGCGATCACCACCGCACCCGCCCCAGCCGCCGGATAGCCACCGCGGCCACGATCTGCAGGGTCAGCGCGATCCCGACGAGCCACGCCGTGAGGAAGGAGCTCCACAGGCCGGCGATGAACCCGGGGCTCGCCAGCTCGGCGAGCAGCGCCCCGCCCACCGGCAGCAGCACCACGACCACGCCCGTGAAGCGCGCCTGCGCCGTCGCGCTGCGGACCTCGTCCTCCAACCGGGCCTGGTCGCCGAACGCCTCGGCACACTCGCGCAGCAGCCGGGCCAGATCGCCGCCGGCGCGGCGCTGGACCAGACAGGCCGCCACCACGGCGTCGAGCCGGGCCGAGGGAACCCTGGCGCGCAGCGCCTCGAGCGCCTCGTCGGTGGCCGCCCCCGCGGACAGCTCGGCCACCACCCGCCGGAGCTCGTGGCCCGCGGGGCCGGGCACGCTCTGGGCCGTCTCGGCCAGCGCGCCGCGCAGGGAGTGACCGCCCGCCAACGCGTCGGCCAGCGCCACCGCCAGGCCGGCCGCCTCACGCTCCACGGCCCGCCGGAAGTGCTCGCGCCGCGCCCGCAGCATCCGCGACACCAGCCACGGCCCGCCGGCGCCGAGCGCCAACCCCGCCAGCGGGCCGGCCAGGGCGAGTCCCGCCACGCCCGCCACCACGGCGCCGGCCAGCAGCAGCCGGCGACGCTCCACCACACCCGGATCACGACCCTCGCTACCGACCCTCACCACGACGTCGACCAGGCCCGCCGCCGCGCGGGCGGCGCGCGGCCCGCGAGCGATCGCCGCGCCGCCGCCCAGGTGGGCCAGGCCGAGAAGCCCGAGAGCCCCTGCCGCAAACGCGAGCGCGCCAGCGCTCACGCGGCCACCGCCTGCAGCCGCCGGCCGAGGCGCCCATCGCCCGGGCGGCGCAGCCTGCCGTCGTCCAGCAGCTCGCGCGTGGCGGCGCCGCCCGCGACCCGCACCACCTCGGCCACCGAGGTCACCGCGCGCGAGCCGTCGCGCCGGCGCTCCTGGTGCACCACGAGGTCGACCGCGGTTGCCACCTGCTCGCGCACCGCGGCGTGCGGCAGCCCGACGTCGGCCATGAGGGCCAGCGTCTCGAGCCGGCGCAGGGCGTCCTCGGGGGAGTTGGCGTGCACCGTCGACAGCGAGCCGTCGTGACCCGTGTTGAGCGCCTGGAGCAGATCGAGCGCCTCTGGTCCGCGGACCTCCCCCACCACGATCCGGTCGGGCCGCATCCGCAGCGCGTTGCGCACGAGCTGGCGAATCGTCACCTCCCCGCTGCCCTCCAGGTTCGGTGGCCGCGCCTCCAGGCGCAGCACGTGCTTTTGGCGCAGCGACAGCTCGGCCGCGTCCTCGATCGTCACGATCCGCTCACCCGCCGGGATCGCCCCCGAGAGCGCGTTCAGCGTCGTGGTCTTCCCGGATCCCGTGCCGCCGCTCACCAACACCGATGCCCGGGCGGTGACCGCCACCGCCAGCAACTCGGCGGCCGCGGCAGGGATCGTTCCGTTGGCCACCAGCTCGCGAAGGGAGAAGCCCTCCCGCCGGAAGCGCCGGATGGTGAGCAGCGGCCCCGACAGCGACAGCGGCGGCACCACCACGTTCACGCGCGAGCCGTCGGCCAGCCGGGCATCGCACAGCGGCGACGCCTCGTCCACTCGGCGCCCCAGCGGCGCCAGGATCCGCTCGATCGCGTGCAGCAGCTCCGCGTCGGAGGCAAACGCCACCGCGGTCGGCTCGATCCGCCCGCGCCGCTCCACGTACACCGCGCCGGCGCCGTTCACCATCACCTCGTCCACCGACGGATCGGCAAGCAGCGGCTCTAGTGGCCCCAGCCCGCCGGCGAGCAGGAGCACGCGGCGGCACAGCTCATCGCGCGCGTCGGGCGGCAGCGCAGCCGCCTCGGCATCCACGAGCCCGCGCACCTCCGCGGCCACGTCGGCGCCCGCGGCGCCGCTGCGGGCCCGCTCGATCAGGCGGGCCCGCAGCGCCCGGGCGAGGTCGTCCAGGGCCTCCATGCCCTAGATAGCGGCCGGAGGGCCGGAGTTCGCCCCCCGTGCCAGTATCTGGCGCCGGATGGGTGACGACCTCGACACCGTCAAGCAGATGTGGATCGCATACCGCGAGGACGGCGTGGACACCGCGGTCGAGCACCTCCACTCCGATGTCGAGTTCCAGGCACATGACGGACATGTGTGGAAGGGCCACGAGGGCGTCAGGAAGTTCTTCGCCCAGTTCGAGCGCAGCGGCGAGGAGTTCGCAGCCTCGCCGTACACCTTCGAGCCACACGGGCACGGCGTGGTCGTGGCCGGGCACCGGCGGATTGGCGAGGACGCCGACTACCTGTACTTCTCACACCACGTCGAGGACGGTGCGATCACCCGGATCGCCGCCTGGCTCACCCGCGACGCGGCCATCGCCGACGTGACCTGACGCTTGCGCCGTCTATTCCTCCTCGTGTCCGCCGTTGTGCTGGTGGACACCATGTTCTACGCGGCCATCGCGCCGCTGCTGCCCACGTACGAGGCCGACCTGGGGCTGTCGAAGACGGGCGCGGGCGTGCTCAGCGCGTCCTATCCGGCGGGGACGCTGCTCGCATCCCTCCCGGCCGGCTGGCTGGCTGGGCGTATAGGAGCGAAGGCGACGATGATCGTAGGGCTCTCGCTGCTCGTGGTCTCGAGCTTCGTGTTCGCACACGCGGACACCATCCTGGTGCTCGACGGCGCCCGGTTCGTACAGGGGCTCGGAGGCGCCTGCTCGTGGGCGGGCGGCCTCGCCTGGCTGATCACGGTGGCGCCCGGCGAGCGTCGCGGTGAGCTGATCGGCGGCGCCATGGGCGCCGCCGTCTTCGGCATCCTCCTCGGCCCGGTCCTGGGCAGCGCGGCCGCGGAGATCAGCCCCGAGGTGGTGTTCTCTGGGGTTTCGGTGCTGGCCGCGGTCCTGCTCGCGATCGCCCTGGCCGTGCCGGGCGCACAGCCGGGCCCGCAATCGTCCTGGGGCGAGCTGCGCGCGGCGCTCACCGGCGGCCCGTTGCGCGTGGCGCTGTGGCTGTTCACATTGCCGGCGCTGTTCTCCGGGACCTTCAGCGTGCTGGTGCCGCTGCGGCTGGACGACATCGGCGCCGGAGCGGTCACCATCGGCGCGATGTTCCTCGTTGGAGCCGGCATCGAGGCGATCCTCAATCCCATCCTGGGCCGCTTCTCCGACCGCCATGGCCGGATGCCGCCCATCCGGGCAGGCCTCGCGGGCGCGGCCACGATGGCCGTGGTCCTCCCCCTGCCCGAGGCCATCTGGCTGCTGGTCGCCGCGGGGATCGTGGCCGTGACGACGCTGGCACTGCTCTGGGCCCCGGGCGGCGCGCTGCTGTCCGAGGCCTCGGAGTCCTCCGGACTGGACCAGGGCTTCGCGTTCGGTCTGATGAACCTGGCCTGGGCGGGCGGTCAGGTGGTGGGCGGCGCCGCGGGCGGCGGGCTGGCCGACCTCACGGTCGACGCGGTGCCGTTCGCGATCCTCGCGGTGCTGTGCGCCGCAACCTTCCTACGTGTGCGCGGTCAGCCGCAGCTGGGCCAGGGCTTGGTGCCCTGAGCGCGATACAGCTTCAGCGCGACACGGTCCTGATGGGCCTCGCTGGCATCGATCGGGTCGCGCGTGCGCCCGCCGTTGGCCTTCCAGGTGGAACGCGTGAACTGGTACTTGCCGCGGTAGGTGCCTCCGGGGGAAACAGCTTGCGGGTCGCCGCCGGACTCGCACTCGGCGATGCGCTTGAGGACGCGGGGCAGGCCGGGAAGCCCTGATCCCGAGTCCCTGGGCGCCGAGCGCTTGCGGCGACGGATCACGCTGCTGGCGCGGAACGGCTTCAGCCGCAGCGCGCGCCTGGTCTGCGGGCCGACGATGCCGTCGGCCTCGAGGCGGCGGCGCTTCTGGAAGCGCTTGACGGAACGGTGGGTCTGGGGCCCGAACACGCCGTCGGCGTGCAGGCCCAGGCGGCGCTGCACCGACTTCACGGCGGGACCCCTGTCGCCCTTGCGCACCGTAACCACGGAGCTGGCGGCGCCGGCCTCGGCGCCGGGGCTGTCCGCCGCTGCCACGGAGCTACCGGCAGCGGTGAGCAGCGATGCGAGCGCGAGCGCCAAGATGCCACGGCGCAGCCCCGCACGAATACGAAAATCGATTGACGTCAAGCCCGTCCAACTCCTCTTTCCTGGTGCCTACGGGGTGAGCTGACGGGCTCGCGCTGGAAAGTGCGCTACTCCACACGGTGGTGGAGATTCGCCCCGGGGATCGACCTCCGATCCCAGTGGTTCCCCCGTTCCCATTCGCACTGGGCGATTGGGACTCGGCTGGATTACTTACAACTAACGAAGTCGAGTATTGAAGCAGATTCTTCAGCGATGTTCGCTGGGAGCCGGCGGCGGGGTACCCGGAAGGTGCAGAAGGCTGCTCACAGAGCGGATTCCGGGGACCTCGGACGCGATGCGCTCGATCTCAGTGATCGCCTCGGCGCGCTCCACTTCGCCGCGTGAGCGTGAGCGCTCCGTGGCGGACTTCGAGCTCGATGTCGGGCTGATCGGCCAGCGCCGCGCGAGCGGCCTCCGCGAGGGCGTCGTCGTCCGGGGGCTCCTCCTCGAGCTCGGCCTCCACGACCGTGGCGTCCTGGATCGCGTCCGCCGGCTCGCCGGGCACAAGCAGGTCATCCACGATCTCCGTGACGCTGTTCTCCTCCGCCGGCGGATCGGGCTGGCTCTCCTGCTCGAGCCACGGCGCATGCTCGAGCGCCGTGTGCTGGACGGTCGGCTGCTCGTCGGTCGGCTGCTCGGCGGCGGGCACGGGCTCGCGGTTCGGGCTCTGGCTCCGGCTCGGGCTCGGGTTCGGGCGCCGGTTCGGGCTCCGGCGGCGGCTTCGGCCTCGACGCTCCGGCTCGGGCTCAGCCCCTGATGCCTGATGCCTGAGGCCTGACGCCTCTTCGACCGCCTCCTCAGGCTCCACCTCGATCACCGGCCCCGCCTCCGCAACAGGCGGCGGATACGCCGGCGCCGCGAGCCGCGCCTGCCGCGCATGCTCAGCTCGTCTGCGCGCCGCAACCGCGCCGGCCACGCCGATCACGATGAGCGGCGCGGCGCGACGGATGAGGCGACCGATTGCCATGCCGTGGCCCACGATAACGTCGCGGGCATGGATCTCGGGCTTGAAGGGCCGCACCGCCCTCGTGACGGGCGCCTCCAAGGGCATCGGCCGCGGCATCGCCGCCGCGCTCGCCGCCGAGGGCGCGAACGTGGCCGTCAGCTCGCGCTCGCGCGAGCGCATCGAGGCGACCGCGGTCGAGATCGGCGCGCACCCGTACGTCCACGACAGCGCCGACCTCGACGCCGCCCCCGCGCTGATCGACTCGATCGAGGCCGATCTCGGGCCGCTCGACGTGCTGGTGACCAACACCGGCGGACCGCCCATAGACGTCGACCCGCTCGGCTTCAGCCGCGAGCAGTGGGAGGCCGCCTACCGCGACCTCGTCCTGGCGCCGATGGCGCTGATCGACCGTGCGGTGCCGGGCATGAAGGAACGCGGGTTCGGCCGCATCCTCAACGTGTCGTCGAGCGCGGTGCGCGAGCCGATCCCGGTGCTGATGCTCTCCAACGTGCACCGGTCCGGCCTGCTCGCGGGATTTAAGACGCTCGCCCGCAACCTGGCCGGCGATGGGATCACCGTGAACACCGTTCTCCCCGGCCGGATCGCCACCGACCGCCTGGCCGACACCCAGGGATCGCTCGAGGGCGCGGAGGAGGCCGCGAAGGAGCAGGTGCCCGCGGGGCGACTCGGCACCGTGGAGGAGTTCGCCGCGGTCTCGGCCTTCCTCTGCTCCGAGCAGGCGTCCTACGTGACGGGGGCCGCCGTCCGGGTGGACGGCGGCCTAACGCATTCGATCTAGGCGGTGACGCCGGCCGGCGCCGGCTCGAGCGCCTGGTCGAGCACCTCGTCGATCGTCATCACCGGGTGGAAGGTCATCGCGTCGCGGACCTCCTCCGGCACGTCGTCGAGGTCGCCTCGGTTGCGCTCGGGGATGATCACGTCGGTGAGCCCCGCGGCGTGTGCCGCGAGCACCTTCTGCTTCAGCCCGCCGATCGGCAGCACGCGGCCCTGGAGCGTGACCTCACCGGTCATGCCCACCGTGTGCTTCACGGGGCGACCCGACAGCAGCGACGCAAGCGCCGTGGTCATCGTGACGCCCGCGCTCGGGCCGTCCTTGGGGATCGCCCCGGCCGGCACGTGCACGTGGAACTCGCGGTCCTCGAAGGCGTCGTCGTCGACGTCGAACCGGTCCGCGTGGCCGCGCACGTAGGAGAGCGCGATCCGCGCCGACTCCTTCATCACGTCGCCCAACTGGCCGGTCAGGACCAGACCCTGCTTGCCCCTCATCGAGGTGGCCTCGATGAACAGCACGTCGCCGCCCACGGGGGTGTAGGCGAGGCCCGTGGCCACACCTGGCACAGCCGTACGCTCGGCGGCCTCCTGGAAGAAACGCTGGCGCCCGAGGGCGTCGCGCACCTGGTCCAGTCCGACGGCGACCGGCGCCTCGGCCTTGGCTGAGGCGATCTGCGTGGCGGTCTTGCGCAGCACCGTGCCCAGCTCACGCTCGAGCTGGCGCACGCCCGCCTCGCGGGTGTAGTCGGTCACGACCGTGCGAAGAACCTCGTCCTTCACGCTCACCTCGTCGTCGTTGAGCCCGTTGCGCTTGCGCTGGCGCGGCCACAGGTAGTCGCGGCCGATCGCCACCTTCTCCTCGACGGTGTAGCCGTCGAAGCGCACGACCTCCATACGGTCCAGCAAAGGTGCCGGGAATCGTGTCCGCCACGTTGGCCGTGGCGATGAACAGCACCTGCGACAGGTCCAACTCCACGTCCAGGTAGTGGTCGCGGAAGCTGTGGTTCTGCGCCGGGTCCAGGACCTCGAGCAGAGCCGCGCTGGGGTCGCCGCGCCAGTCGGCGCCGACCTTGTCGACCTCGTCGAGCATGATCACCGGGTTCATCGTCTTCGCGTCACGCAGGGCGCGCACCAGGCGGCCCGGGAGGGCGCCGATGTAGGTCCTGCGGTGCCCGCGGATCTCGGCCTCGTCGCGCACGCCGCCCAGCGACATGCGCACGAACTCGCGCCCCGTGGCACGAGCGATCGATTCGCCGATCGAGGTCTTGCCGGTGCCGGGAGGGCCGATCAGGGTGAGGATGGCGCCGGACTTCCGGTCGTCGGTGTCGTCCAGGCCGCGGTCGCGGCGCAGCTTCATCACGCCGATGTGCTCCACGATCCTGTCCTTCACGTCCTCGAGTCCGGCGTGGTCGGCGTCGAGCACCTCGCGGGCCTTCACCGGGTCCAGCACCTCGTCGGAGGTGCTCGGACCACGGCACGGACACGAGCCAGTCGAGGTAGGTGCGGATCATCGAGCTCTCGCCCGACTGCTCGCCCATGCGCTCGAGCCGGTCGATCTCCTTGTCGGCCTGCTCGCGCACGGCCTCGGGCATTCCGGACGCCTCGACCTTCTTGCGGTACTCCTCGGCCACCGACGCGTCGTCGTCGCCGAGCTCCTTGCGGATCGACTCCATCTGCTTGCGCAGGAAGTACTCGCGCTGCTGCTTGTCCGCGCCCGACTGAACGTCGTCGCGGATCTGGCTGCGCACCTGCAGCTCGGTGAGGCGGTCGCGCTGGAGCTTGACGGCCTTCTCCAGGCGCTCGGTCACGTCGAGGGTCTCCAGCAGGTCGACCTTGTCCGAGTATCCGATGTCGGGCGAGTAGCCCGAGGTGTCGGCCAGGGCGCCGGGCTCGGAGATCGAGCGCAGGAAGGCGCTGATGCGGCCGTCGTCGCCGCGCAGCTCGAGGATCTCCTCGACCAGGGCGCGGTACTCGCGCTCGAGGTTGCGTGTCTTGCCGTCAACCGGCTCGTCGTCGGGGTGCGGGGTGACCTCCACGCGCAGGACGCCCGAGGGGTCGGTGTGCGCGGCCCCGGCGATTCCGCGGTGCAGGCCGGCGAGGGCCACGGCGCGGCCGCCGCCCGGAAGGCGCATGTGCTCCACGACCTCGGCCACGGTGCCGACGGAGGCGAACTCGTCGTCCTCGCGCGGGACCAGCAGCACGCTGCTCGTCGTCGCCGACGTCCACGGTCAGCGTGACCGTCATGTTGGGGAAGACGACCGAGTCGTCGACCGGCACCAGCAGCATGGTTTCCACGTGTTCGCCTTTCGAAGTCACTTACTTGAGGTAAGCAGTTTAGCGGCGGCGTGTGAGATGTTTCCGGAGTGACTGACCCGCCATCACCCGCGCGCGAGGCCGCCGCTGCCGCAGCGGTGGAGCTGGTTTCCGATGGGATGACGCTCGGCCTGGGCTCCGGCCGCGCCGTGTGGCGCGTGGTGGAGCTACTCGGCGAGCGCGGATTCCGCGGGCCGGTCGTGGTGGCGTCGGAGCGCACGGATGCCCGCGCGCGCGAGGCGGGGATCGAGGTGATCGCCCTGGACGGGTCCGTGGAGCCCGACCTGGCGCTGGACGGGGCCGACGAGGTGGACCCCGAGCTGCGCCTGATCAAGGGCGGCGGCGGGGCGCTGCTGCGGGAGAAGATCGTGGTGGCCTCCGCGAAGCGGTTCGTGGTGGTGGCCGAGACGCCGAAGAAGGTCGAGCGGCTGGGCGAGGGCTTCCGGTTGCCGGTCGAGGTCGCGCGGTTCGCGTGGGAGGACACGCGGCGGCGGCTCACCGCGCTGCTGCCCGACGCGGAACTCAGGGCCGGCGGCGATGACGCGGCCCTACGTGACCGACGAGGGGCACCACATCCTCGACTGTGCCATCCCACCGGACACCGATCTGGACGAACTGGACGGCGCGCTCAACCGCGTGCCCGGAGTCCTGGAGCACGGCCTTTTCATCGGCATGGCCGAGCGGGCGCTGCTCGGCACGCCCGAGGGCGGCGTCGAGGAGCTCACGCCGATCGAGTGGGGACTAAACGGGGTCCCAACCCCGATAAGGCCCCACTCGATGCTCAGAGCCCGGCCGCGCTGACCGCCGCGCGCCCCGCACGCGAGCGGTCGCCCGGCGGGCGCGGCAGCAGCCGCACCTCGCGCGCGAAGTTCTGCGCCGCCGTGAGGTAGACCGCCTGGCGCAGCGTCACCCGCAACGTTGCGGTGGCCGTGGCGGCGGGGCCGTCGTCGTCGGGCTCCGGCGCCGGCGCATCGGCGGCTCCCGCGGCGAGATCGAGCACCTCCACATCCTCGAGCGCCAGGAAGCTGCGGCCCGGGCCCTCGCGCGGCTCGGTCGACACCAGCACGTCCACTCGGGCGCCCGGGCCGGCGGCGTCGGCGAGGCCGGCCGCTCCCGTGACCGCCACCTCCACCGCCCGCTCACCCTTGCGCAGCACGCCCGGCGCCCCGCCGTCCGGACCCGACCGCCGAGCGCCGAGGCGGTGACGTAGGCGCCTCGCGGCGAGCGGTGCCGCCGGCACGGCCCCAGCCAGCTCGTCGGGCGAACTCACCGCGTCCGGCGGGCGCGAACCGCTCCGGCACCTCGCGCACGCGCACGTCGCCGCGCTCGATTGCCCGGCCTGCCTCCAGCGCACGCGCCGCCACGAGCACGGGCACAGGCGCGCCGACGCGCGCCTCCACGTCACGCACCCGGCTGCCGACCTCCGAGGCCGCCAGCCCACCGCACGCCAGCGCCAGCGAGAGCAGCACCGCCGCGCGGCGACGGCGCGTCCGCGCGCTCACGCGTCTGCCGCCAGCGGCAGCTCCACGGCCACGGTCGTCCCGTGCTCGCCGCGCTCGACCTCCATCACACCGCCCGCCTCCTCCACGGCTCGGGCCGCAATTCCCAGCCCGCGGCCCCGTGGCCCGCCATCCTGACCTCGACGCGCACCCTCTCCCCCGCGCGGCTGCCGCGAACCTCCACGCGGCCCGAGCCGTGCTCGACGCGCGTTGGCGAGCGAGGTTCGAGAACGCCTGGATCAGCCGGCCCGCGGTCCGCGCGCACCACGGTCGGGCCCGGCGTCCCAGCGAAAGCGCATCGGCCGTCCCGCGACCGCGCCAGCCGGCGGTCGTCCCGCGCACGAGGCGCTCAAGCGGAAGCGCGGCCGTGCGGGCGGCCGCACGCCGTCCACGCCGCGCGGCGGCCAGATCGTCGAGCGCGAGCCGCATGCGCTCCAGCTGGGCGTCGAAGGCGAGCGCCCGCCGCAGCCCGCCCGGCTCACGCCGCAGCGCCGCGGTCGCCAGGCCGATCGCCGTGGCGGGCCCGCGCAGCTCGTGCTCCGCCATCGCCACGAGCTCGAGGCGGCGGCGCAGCCGCAGGCAGGCGCACGCCAGCGCGAGCGCGAGCGACCAGCCGGCGACCGCGATCACACGGACTCCGTGAGCTTGTAGCCCACACCGCGCACGTTCACGATCCACTCGCGGCCGCGAGGCGCCGAGCTTGCGGCGCAGCCGGCAGGCGTGGGCGTCGACGGTGCGTGTCTGGCCGATCGACGCGTAGCCCCAGACGTCGCGCAGCAGCTCCGCCTTGGAGAGCACCCGCGTCGGGTCCTCCGCGAGCGCGCGCAGCAGCGAGAACTCCTTGGCGGACAGGTGGAGCGGCTCGCCGGCGAGCCGGACGGCGCGGGTGCCCGGATCGAGCGTGAGGTCGCCAACGCGGATCAGCCCGCGCTGTGGGCGCCCCTGCGCCCGGCGCAGCACGGCGCGGACGCGCCCGAGCAGCTCGTTGTAGCTGAACGGCTTCACGACGTAGTCGTCCGCGCCCCGCGCGAAGCCACGCACGCGGTCGGCCTCCCCGCTGCGGCCGGTGATCACGATCACCGGCACGTCGGGATCGATCCGCGAGCCGATGCCGTCGGCGGCGCGCACGCGGTCGAGCACGTCGAGGCCATGGCCGTCGTCGAGCGCGAGGTCGAGGAGGATCAGCGCGGGCTTGCGCACCTCCACCGCCCGGATGGCTTCGCCTGCGCCGGACGCGGTCGCCACGCCGAAGCCGTCGGCGGCGAGGTTGTCCGAGAGGAACGCGGCGGTGGCCTCGTCGTCCTCGACTATGAGCAGCCCGTGCTTCACACCCAGTACATGAATCTGGCCGCCGAGAGTTCGCCCCCCGTGCCCGGTTAGGCTGTGCCCCGATGGAGCGCCGTCACCGAGCTCGACGTCCCCACGTGGGACTACGCCGACCCGACGATCACCGGGCCGCGCTTCCACGAGGTGCTGACGGAGCTGCGGGAGCAGTCGTGGATCGTGCGGGCCGACCCGATCGGGTGGATCGTGCTCGACCACGAGGCGGTCGCCTTCTTCATGCGCACGTCGGAGGCGAACTTCCCGGGCGTGCTGATGCTCGAGCTGCAGGGGATCACCGAGGGCCCCATGTGGGAGCGGATGAAGGGCAACCTGCTGGACCTGCGCGGCGACGATCACCGGCGCCAGCGCAAGCTGGTGCAGCCGGCCTTCTCGCCCAAGGAGGCCGACAAGCAGCGGCCGCTCATGCGCCAGGAGCTGGAGAAGCTGTGGGAGGCGGTCGAGTCAGACGGGTCCTGCGACTTCGTCCAGGCATTCGCCAAGCCCTACCCGGCGCGGATGATCGCGGGCGTGATGGGCTCGCCGCTCGATGATGCCCCACAGCTCGGTGAGTGGGCGAACCTGATCCAGGGGCAGTTCGATCCGGTGAAGATCGCGACGATGTTCCCGACGATCGAGCAGGCGTCGGTCGAGTTCGTGGCCTACGTGGCCGACCTGATCCAGAAGCGCAAGGGCCATCCGAAGGACGACCTGATCACGAAGCTGATCGAGGCGGAGGAGGACGGCGACCGCCTCACCGAGGAGGAGATGGGGCACCTGGTGAGCGCGGTGCTGGTGGGCGGCGTCGACACCACCCAGGCCCAGCTCGCCCACGGCATCCGCCTGTTCGCCGGGCACCCTGAGCAGTGGTCCCTGCTGGCCGAGAAGCCCGAGGAGATGGCGAAGGCCGCGGCCGACGAGGTGCTGCGCTACGAGCCGATCACCCCGTTCACGGCGCGGATCACCCTCGAGGACATCGAGTACCGCGACATCCATTTCCCGAAGGACACGATCGTCTTCGCCTGCGCGCTGACGGCGAACCGCGACCCGGAGACCTACGGCGAAGCCGAGGACTTCGACATCACCGCGGACCGCGGGCGAACCAAGCCCCTCACCTTCGGCGCCGGCCCCCACTTCTGCCTGGGCGCGAACCTGGCGCGCGCGGAGCTGGAGGAGGCGTTCGCGTTCCTGGCGCCCCGGATGAGGGACCTGGAGCTCGCCGGCGAGCCCGTCTACGACACGCCGCTAGGCGTGCACGGGCTGAACGAGCTGCCGATCTCCTTCCGCGCCGCGTAGTCGTCGTAACGCCAGAGCATCACGCCGAGCATCGCCGGGATCATCACGGTGTGCTGGAGCATGAGCGCCCCGTGGTCGCCCAGCGCGCCGGTCGAGGCGAGGACCGCGGCGACGAGCGTCGGAACCACCATCGACCCCGCCATCTCCGCGTTGCGGGCCCGGTCGTGGCCGCGGTAGCTCATCCACGCGACCATCGGCACGGTCATCGTGAAGCCCATCAGCGCCACTCGGAACGCGCCCGACTGATCCGACAAGCTGCCGCCGTTGATGGCAAAGGCGAGCTCTGCCAGCCCGCCCAGGACGAGCATCCCGGCGAACATCGCCAGGAGCATCTCGCCGAAATGGCGGGCGAACATGCGCTTGCTTGTCATCGTTGTACCTCCCGTGTGAATACGGCTGTGTGGACCTTGCCTTCGTGCTTGAACTGGAGGAAGAGGCCGTAGCGGCCGTCCGAGGGGAACTCGGTCGCGAACCTGATCGGCCCGTCGTGGCCTCCGACCGGATGGACGTGCAGGTAGGCCAGGTCGCCCTCGCGCAGCGCCACCAGGTGGCCCTTCGCGCCGAGGTAGTCGTCGACCGCGACCTTCTCGCCGTCCCGCGTGACGGTGAAGTCGAGCTCGGCCTCCTCGCCGGCCTTCGAGGCTCCGCCGCTCAGCTTGACGTGTAGCCGTCGGCGGTGGTCGCGGTGTCCGTCGACCGCGGCAGCGCCTTCCAGTCCACCGGGCCGTCGACCGCGAGGTCGGCCGCCAGCGTGTGGTTCTCGCCATCGCGCTTGAAGTCGGCGAACACCCGGTAGCTGCCCGCATCGTCGATCCGGATGTCTGTGCTCCAGCGCCCGTCGCTCCCCTGCTTGGGGTGCAGGTGCTGGAAGCCGGTGAGGTCGCGACGGGCGACGATCAGGTGGACGCGCTTGGTGTGCTCGACCTCGAAGTCGCGCACCGGCTCTCCGTCCGAGCCGACGACGGTGAAGCTCAGCTTGGCCCGGCGCCCGCGCGGCAGCTCGCGCTGGTCGAGCTTCAGCTTGAGGCCGTCCTCGGCCACGGCCAGCCCGCGAACCGCCTCGGCCTCCCCTTCCGCCCCACCGGCGGACGCCTGGTGCTCGCCGCCATGGTCGGCCTCGGTACCGCTGTCGCCGAAGCCCTCCGCGATCAGGACGGTGGTGCCGAACACCAGGGCAGCCGCGGCCACCCAGCCCACCACCCGGATGGGCGGGCCGCCGTGGATGCCCGTCTCGTGCAGCACGGCGTGGCCGCGGCCCTTGGTGATCAGCCAGCGGTTGACGGGATAGGCGAAGGCGCCGGCCACGACCAGGGCGACGGAGAGCGCGCCCCAGAAGAGGAGGTCGCCGACGCCGGCGTGCATGGCGCCGGGGATCGTGAGCATGATCGCGTTGTCCACGATCTCCATCACGGCGATCGAGAAGGTGTCGGTGGCCAGCGCGATCGGAACGACGACGCTCAGCGCCATCCCGGCGCGCAGCATCGGCAGGCTGGTGAGCGTGTAGCCGAACAGGAAGGCCAGCGCGACGGCGAGAAGGATCGTCCCGAGGTTCGAGAAGCCCAGCGCCGTCCCGATGATCATGCCCGTGACCTCGCCGAGGGCGCAGCCGGTCAGACAGTGCAGGGTGGCGCTGAAGGCGACGCTGTTCAGCGCGGCGCCCGAGGTGGGCAGCGGCCCGTGATGATGGTCGTGGTCGTGCGTGGCGGCTTCCATTTGGTCACCGTATCATACCCCCCGGGGTATTGCTACAATGGCGCCATGGCTACCAACCCCGACTCCCACTCGCGGCTACTCGGCAACCAAGGACCAGCTCCTCACCCGGCTCAAGCGCATCGAGGGGCAGGTTCGCGGGATCGAGGGGATGGTCGACGACGAGCGCTACTGCATCGACGTCATCACCCAGATCTCAGCGATTCAGGCCGGGCTGGACAAGGTCGCGCTGGGCCTGCTCGACGACCACGCGCGTCACTGCGTCATCGGCGGCGAGGGCCCCGGTGGACCCGAGGAGCTGACCGACGAGCTGATGGCCGCGGTCGGTCGCCTGATGCGCCGCGGCTGAGCCCGGATGCAAATCCCGTTGCACTCTGTCCGCCTTGGAAGGGATCGGGGCTAGGATGCCGACGCGCTCGGGACGCCGCCCCTGCGGAGCCCGAGCCGCTTCCATTCATGGACACCACACGTCGAGGAAACTACGAGTCGGGCGCGGACTATGTCCTCGAATACGGGGAGCTGCGGTTCACGTTCAACGAGCGCGACTTCACCGAGCGGGTCGAACAGGCCGCGGTGAAGCTGGGCTTCGTGGACGGCACGCTCGGCGACGAGGAGCGCGAGGACCTGGTGAACCTGGCCGTGAACGGCGAGGTGACCGACGCGCACTCAGAGCTCGGCGAGCACGTGGTGGAGTGCTGGGCGGACCTGCACGGCCCGTCGGACCGCTCGCTGGTGCACTGGCTGCGCCGGCTCGTGTTCCGCGGCGCCTGGCTGGACCAGCGGGTGATGGAGGGCGAGCTGGAGATCGTGTTCGAGGAGGACACCCACACCTTCGGATACGCCCAGCCGGACCGGGGCTACGAGCTGATCGAGCTCTCGCCCGGAGCCGTCCTGGAAGCGCGTCGCGTACCGCCGCGACTCGCTGAGTCGGGGCGGCAACCGCCCGCGGCCGCCGGTGCTCCACACCGCGCACCAGCTCCAGCACGCGCGCGGGGTCGTCGGTGACCTCGATCAGGTCCACGTCGTCGGCTGAGACCTTGCCCTCCGACTGAACGGGGTCGCGCAGCCACTCGATCAGCCCGCCCCAGTACTCGGTGCCGAACAGGATGACCGGGAACCAGCGGATCTTCTCGGTCTGGCGCAGGGTGGCCGCCTCGAACAGCTCGTCGAGCGTGCCGAAGCCGCCGGGGAAGACCACGAACGCGCTGGCGTAGCGCACGAACATCACCTTGCGCGTGAAGAAGTAGTGGAACTCCAGCGGCACGTCGACCCACTCGTTCAGGTCCTGCTCGTGGGGCAGCTCGATGCCCGAGGCCGATCGAGGGCACCCCGGCGTCCTGGGCCCCGCGGTTGGCCGCCTCCATGATCCCCGGGCCGCCGCCGGTGATGACCGCGAAGCCCTCCTCCCCCAGCCGCTGCGCCAGGTCCTGCGCCGCTTCGTAGATGGGGTCCGACTCGGGCGTGCGCGCCGAGCCGAACACCGACACCGCCTTGCCGACGCGCGCGAGGGTCCCGAACCCGCGGCTGAGCTCCCTGTCGACCCGATCGACGCGCGCGCCGTCGTCGAGCAGGGAGACGATCGCGCGGCGTCTCTGCCTCGAGCAGCTCCTCGTCGGGGCTCGTGGGGTCGCGCGCCATGCGCCGCGGCCGCCTACTTGAGGAGGTCGGCGCGCAGCGTGGCCGAACGCGACGCGGACACCTGGGGAGTGCCGTCTTCGGCCGGCGGGTCCAGCGATACGCGCGTCGATGCCTGCCGCTGGGGCTCCCACGCCATGCCGGTCGCCGCCACCACCGTGAGCGATCCGCCGTCCTCGATGTTGCGGGCGGCGCCGAACACACGCCGGGCCACGCCCGAGGGCAGCGACTCCAGCGAGTCGACGACCACGAGGGCGTCACCGCCGCGCTCGGCCACCCGCTTCGCGCGCTCGACGGCGAGCTCCGCCGCCTGCGCCTGGGCCTCGCCGGAGCGGTCGAACGAGCCGCCCGTCACGCTCACGTCGGAGTCGCGGCTCCATTCGGTCAGCTCCTCGGGCCGCGCGCCCACGAGCACCACGGAGATCGAGACGTCGGAGTGCTTGCCGGCCACCGCGGCCACGAGCTCGCGCAGCAGGCGCGTGGCGCCGGCGCCGGGCCCGCCGCCCACGGCCACCCTCGAGCCCTTGCCGAACGGCACGACATCGAGCGCCGCCGGGCCGGTGAGCCGGTCGGTGGGATACACGGGCGTGAGGTCGCCGAACAGCGGGCGCTCCTCGGGTGGCTCGGCGTCGCGGCCGTTCACGGTCTCGACGCGCACGAGCGAGGGATGGCGCTCGTTGCGCCGGGCCGGCCGGGACGGGCCGGCAACCTCGTCACCGGCACGCAGTTCGCAGCGCCGGATCTGCGCGGGCGAGATGTAGACGTCGTCGCCCTCGGCGGTACGCAGGAAGCCCGACCCATTGGGGAGAACGTCGAGCACGCCGGCAACGGGATCGCCCCGAGGGCTCCTCTCGCGACTCGGGCTCCTTCTCGTCGGAGCTCCTTGTCGCGGCTCGCGCGTCCGGCCTCGGGCTGCTTCTGATGTCTGAGGCCTGTCGTCTGAGTCGTCTCCTCGTCAGACGCTGCCTCTTCGGCTCCTCACCACCCTGCGCCGCCAGAATGGCCTTCACGAGGTCCGCCTGGCGCAGGGCGCGGTAGCGCTCGATGCCGATCTCGGACGCGATGGCGTGAAGGTCGGCGAGGGGGCTCTCCTCGAGCTCCTTGCGCTGAAGTACTGACACTTGGGGGACGCTCCTGGGATAGACGGCTGGGGGCGGAACCCTACAGTTCATCGTGGAGGCCGCCGATGAGACACGGAGGTCTCCAGTGCCCACGCTCCCGCACACCACGCACTCCACTCCGGAGATGGAGCGCCTCAGCGCGGTCGCCCGGCACCCGTCGATCGAGCGAGCGGTGACCTCCGCACGCGAGCTGCTGGGCATGGACCTCGCCTACATCGCGGAGTTCAAGGGCTCCGACCAGGTCTTCCGCGTGACCGACGGCGACGACGCGTCATTCGGCGTCGGCGTGGACACGGTCATCCCCGTGGCCGAGAGCTATTGCCAGCGCCTGCTCGACGGCCGCCTCACCAACCCGATCACGGACACCGCGGCTCAGCCCGAGGCCGCGGCGCTGCGCGGTGACCGAGAGCCGCCGGCGTGGGCGCGTACACATCCGTCCCCGTGGTCCTTGGCAACGGCCGCTTCTACGGAACCCTGTGCTGCGCCAACCACACGCCGATGCCGGACCTCACCGAGCGGGACGTGCAGATGCTGCACGTGCTCGCTCGCCTCATCGCCGACCAGATCGAGCGCGACGACCTACAGCAGGAGCGTCAGCGGCTGCTCGCCGAGACGGCGGGCGTGACCGCGCTGATCGCCGCCGTCGAGGCGCGCGACAGCTACACGGGCGAGCACTCACGCTTCGTGGTCGACCTCGCCACAAGGGTCGCGCAGCACATGGGCGTGCCCCGGGAGGCGCTGGCCGAGGTCCAGCAGGTGGCCCTTCTCCACGACATCGGCAAGCTCGCCGTGCCCGACGCGGTGCTGAACAAGCCAGGCCCGCTCGATCCCGACGAGTGGACGACGATGCGCGAGCATCCCGAGATCGGCGCCAGGATCGTGGGCGCGATCCCCGAGCTGACGCACCTCGGGCCATCGATCCGCGCCGAGCACGAGCGCTGGGACGGCCGCGGCTACCCCGACGGCCTGGCCGGTCGCGCGATCCCGGTGGCAAGCCGCATCGTCTTCGTCTGCGACGCCTACCACGCGATGACGAGCAACCGCCCCTACCGTCGCGCCCTCGCTCAGGAGGACGCGATGGAGGAGATCCGCAGCGCGGCCGGCTCACAGTTCTGCCCCGAGACGGCGCGGGCCCTGGCCGAGCTTCTGTCCGCCTGAGCGCTCCGCCCCGCGATTCAGCGCAGGACGCGGTAGTGCACGTGGGTCACACCGTCGCCCTCGAGGACGCGGGTGCGCTCCAGCTCGATGTGCTCGGGGCCGAGGTTGTCGAAGAGACGGCGACCCTGGCCGAGGAGCACGGGCACAACATGGATCTCGAGCTCGTCGAGGACACCGGCCTCAAGGGCGAGCTGCGCGGTCGCCGCGCCGTGGACCATCACGTTCTTCTCGCCCGCGGCCTCCTTGGCCTGAGTCATCGCAGACATGACGTCGTCCACGTAGGTGACCAGCGGCCACTGGCTCAGGTCGACGCTGGGCTCGCTGCGGCTGTAGATGAAGATCGGCACGCCGTCGTGGTGGTCGCCGCCCCAGTGGCCGGCCGGCTCGACGGTCCCCCGGCCGGCGACCACCGCTCCGGTCCTCATGAACTCGTCGACGACCTGGCCATTCACACCCGACGGAGGGCCTGGGACTACCCAGTCGTGCAGACGCTGCCCGCCGTCGCCGAGCCCGTTGTCGACCGATTCGTTGGGCCCCGCGATGAATCCGTCGAGGGACATGGACATGTACAGAACGGTGGCGGACACGGCGTCTTCCTCTCGTTGGTTATCTCAGCGTCGAACGCCGGAGAGGAAAATCGACAGCTAGGCGCGGGCGGGGGCGCCCTCGACCAGCCCCGAGAGCCACTCAGCGAAGCGCGGGTCGGACTGCCAGTCGGACGCAAACTTGTCGATCCCCGCGGCGGTGAGGGGATGCACCAGCATCTGCTTGAGCACCTTGGCCGGGATGGTGGCGACGTCGCATCCGAGCGTGGCGGCGGTGACCGCGTGCATCGGATGGCGCAGCGAGGCGGCGAGGACCTGGGCGTCGTTGTCGCGCAGCGCGTCGACGATCTCGGCGAGCACCGCGGTCGCGTCAACCGCGATGTCGTCCACGCGGCCCATGAAGCAGGAGACGTAGGTCGCGCCCGCCTCGGCCGTGAGGATCGCCTGGGCTGCGGAGAAGACCAGCGTCATGTTCACGCGGATGCCGTCGGAGGTGAGCTCGCGCGTGGCCTGCAGGCCCGCCGGCGAGAAGGGCACCTTCACCACGACGTGGTCGTGCAGGCCCGCCAGGGCGCGGCCCTCGGTGATCATCCCCTCGGCGTCGGTGGCCACCACCTCCGCGGAGGTCGGCCCGTCCACGAGGTCACAGATCCGGCGGATGATGTCCCCCGGGTCGCCCTCGGCCTTCGCCAGCAGGCTCGGGTTGGTGGTGGCGCCGGAGAGGACGCCCCAGGCCGCGATCTCCTCGACCTCCGCAACCAGCCCGGTATCGATGAAAAGCTTCATTCGGTCCTTCTCCTCCAGCTTACCGACCGCGTCGAGCACCAAGACCCATGAGCAGGCGAAGCGTCTCGTCGGCGCCCGTGTTGTCGATTACCGCCACCCCCTCGTCGCGCGCGCGGGCGACGAGGTGGTCCTGCAGCTCGCGGATCTCCTCGAACCGGCCAGGTAGCGCTCCGCGGGCCTCGCGGCGCCGCGCAGGGCGAAGTGCGCGCGGTGGGTCTCCTCGTCGTCCACCACGATCAGCGCCTCTACCGCCACGCAGGCGGCGCGCAGACCCGGGCGGCAGCCCGCCCGGCACGGCATGGACGCCCTCGACCACGATCGGCGTGCGCTCGGCGCCCGCCCGCTCGACGATCGCCTCGATCCCGGTGCCCACGAGCTCGGCCTGCTCGGCGAAGCCGTCGAGGTCGACCTCGAACGCCGAGTGGTGCACCACCGGCATCGCCTCGTGGGTGAAGAACGCCCGCAGCACCTGGCGGATCACGTCGGTGGCGATCACCCGCGTGATGCCCAGCCTGTGGGCCAGCATCGTCGCCAGCGTGGACTTCCCGACGCCGGCGGCGCCGCCGATCATCACGATCAGCGGGCCGGTCGAGGCGGTCGAGGCGGTTCCAGTCGCGGAAGCGGCGCACGAGGGTCTCGCCCTCGGCCTCGCGCAGGACCTCCTCGGCGAGCGCGCGCAGCCCGGCCAGGTCGATCGACCGCTCGGCCCGCTCGCGCTCGAGCCGGTCCTCGATCGAGCGGGCGAGGTCGAACGCACGCTGCGGCGAGAGGCCGGTGGCCGAGAGGGTCTGGGACATCAGCCCCTTCGAGTAGGGCAGGCCGTGACCGCGATGCACGACCACCGTCTCAGGCATCGGCCAGCTCCAGCAGCGCGGCGTCGAGGTCGGCGTCGAGGCCCACCGGGCGGTTGCGCACGAACACGAGGCGCGCGCCCTCGGCCGCCGCGCGCTCGGCCACGGTGTCGATGGCCGCCGCCTTCAGCTCGGTGAGGTAGACGTCGCAGCGCTCGGCGGCCGCGCGGTCGAGGTCGGCGGCGAGCGCGGAGCGGCGGGCCAGATTGGTGCTGACCACGACCGGCTCGACGCCCTCGCAGGACTCGGCTCTGGTGGTGAACAGCGCCACGCGCGCGCCGGCCGGCGAGCGGCTCGGCGGGCTCGGGGCGAAGCTCGCAGCGGATCGCGGGGCGCTCGACCTCGAGTCGGCCATCAGAGGCAGAGGTCCGCGCGCAGCACGCGGTAGAGGTCGAAGCCCGCGACCGGCCCGCCCACCAGGCACACACGGTCCGGTCCGCCCGACGGGCGGGATGCAGGAGCCCGAGCCCTCGAGGATCATCGCGCCCGGGTTCAGCGACGCCGCCAGGGCCGCGCCCGCAGCGACGTTGGACTCGCCCGGCTCGCCCCAGCGGGCCGCCGCCCACCCGCCGGCAGCCCACGGTGCGCACGCCAGCCAGCACGGCGCCCTCGAGGTAGTCGGATGCGCGCGTGGCGCCCGTCGCGCGCGATCGCGAGCAGCTCGTCGAGCCCGGTATCGGCCTCCGCGAGCTGCGGCTCGGCGGGGCCGCCGCGCCCCATGCACACGATCACCGGGTCGCGGTCGCGCAGCAGGCCGGCCCAGTGGCCGGCCACGGCCGTCTTGCCCGTGCGCTTGCCGGTGCCGATCACCGCGAGCGCCGGGCCCTCGTAGTCCAGCGGCTCGTAGACCGGCGCCTCGAGGCGCATGCCGGGCGCCTCGTAGGCCAGGCCCAGGTGCGCGCCCGCGCCGCCAGCTCCATCCGCTGCGCGCGGCGCGAGCACGGGCTCGTCGGCCAGGTCACCACGGCCACCGCCTGCGGGGCGAACTGCTCGATGGCCTCGGCGGGAGCCGCGCCGCTCACCACCTCCCGGCCGTAGTGAGCGACGGGATCGTCCAGCACGCCCGGGCGCACCTTCTCCTCGCCGCCGCAGAACACCACGCCCGCCAGCCAGCGCTCGGCGTCGAGTCGGTCCAGCGCGTCGCGGACCGCGGACGGGATGGTGTTCGCCGTCGATCAGCGCGATGACGGGGCCGGCGGCCACCCCGCCATTCTGCCGCTCGCCGCGCCGTGACGCAGGCGCCGCCCAGATCGGGGATAAGGACGCGGCCGTGCTCGTGCGCTACCTCCTCGTCTAGCGTCAGCGGAGCGTCAGGAGGGAGACCTCAGGCGGCACGCCGATCCGCAAAGGCGGCGCCTGATTGCGCTCCATGCCGATACCGCGGCTCACGTAGATCCGCCGGCCACCACCCAGGTCGTGCAGGCCACCGGCGCCTACGTCGCGCGGCACCCCCGTCGACAGCACGGGCGGCCCCAGAAACGGCAGCGCCACCTGGCCGCCATGCGTGTGACCAGCCACCGTGAGGTCCACCCGCGTCCCGCGGCGGAGCATGAGCCCGGCATCGGGCCGGTGCGCCAGCAGAATCCTCACGTCGCCGTCACCGGGCGCGCGCTGGAGCCGGGCGATCACGCCCCTCGCCGGCGCCGCACGCCAGGTCCGCTGTATCCCGCCGATCGTGATTTCGCGACCGCGCACGCGGATGCGCGCGACCTCGTCGTGAAGCAATCGCACGCCGGTGCCGGCCAGCTCGCGCCGGGCCTTGCGCAGCCCCTCGGCGTCGCCGAGCACGAAGTACACACCGCCCGGGGCCCGCAGTCGCGACAGCAACTCCCGCAGCTCGGGCAGGGTGCGCTCCAGCGACTCACGTGAGCCATGGTGGATGTCTCCGGGCAGGAGAATCACGTCCGGGCGCTCTCGCATAGCCCGGGCCACCGCCTCACGCTCGTGGTCTCCGACTTCGCGGAATTGGATGTCGGACAGCACAGCCACGGTCACCGGCGAGTCACCGGTCCGCGCCTCCGGCACGGGGACGTCGGCGCGCTCGACCACCAGGCGCCGCGGCTCCACGAACGTCCCGTAGATCCCGACCAGGGCCAGCAGAAGAGCCGCCGCTCCGACCGCCCGCGCCGCGGGCGCTCGCGGTCCCAGGACGAGGAGCGCGAGCCCGGCGATTGGCAGCACCACGACGAGATCGAGGTAGAGCACGTGCATCACTCCGAACCCGGGATCGAGGCCGGCGCCGAGGAGCAGCACGAGCTTGGCGAGAGCCATCGCCCCGAGGGCAGCGAGGGCCACAATGGCCCGCAGCGCGCCGCGGCCCCGCCACCAGGCGATCGCCGCGACCAGCGCGGCGGCGTCCACCAGGGCGGACGCCCAGATCAGCATGTGGATCCGGTCCAGGCGCAGGACCGTGGCCGTCGGGGGTAACGGGCGGCTAAAGGGCCGCGAGCGGCCTCAGCCCGTGGCCGTCTCCCCCAGCAACCCGCTGTGCTTCTCGTACCTGAACGTGGTGGGGTCGAAGCTGAGCAGCGCCTCGCGGTCGTGGAAGGGGAACTTGCGGTACACCGTGACCCGCTCGCGAGACGCCTCGATCACGTTGTAACAGGGCTTGGTCTTGCCCCTCAGGCGCGAGGTCGAGACCGTGCCGGCGTTCACCACGAACAGGTCCTCGAGCCGCCACGCGTAGGGCACGTGCTTGTGGCCGGACAGCACCAGGTGCGCCTCGGCGCGCTGGAGGCACTCCAGCGTGTCGCCGGCGTCGTGCACCACGTTGCGCTCGCGGCCCGTGCCGGGCACCGGCAGCAGGTGGTGGTGCAGGACGAAGATCCGCAGGAAAGCCTCGTTGGCCTTGAACCGCTCCTCGATCCACTCGTAGCGCCCGCGGCCGATCACGCCGTGGTCGAGGTCGGGCTCGGTGGAGTCGACCGCGACGATCGACACGCCGTCCTGGTGCAGCTCGGAGCGGCGCTCGCCGAACAGCTCCTCGAAGTGCACGTAACCCACGTTGCGCGAGTCGTGGTTGCCGGGGATCACGAGCATGCGCTCGCAGTCGATCCGGTCGAGGTACTCGCGCGCGAGCTCGTACTCGCCGCGGAAGCCGTCGCCGGTGAGGTCGCCGGACACGATCACCACGTCGGGCTCGAGCTCGTTGATCTCCACGATCGCGCGGTCCAGCAGGCTGGGCACGAAATGCGGGTGCCCGCAGTGCAGGTCGGAGATCTGGGCGATCACGAAGCTCATCCCGCCTCCCTCCGCAGCTCGGGCCGCAGCTCCTCCACCGCCACGCGCGGCTCGCGCAGGGCCTGACGCACGGCCAGGAAGTCGCGTGCCCGGCCACGTCGTGCACGCGGCAGGATCACGTCCACGGCGAGGTCGAGCGCGGGCTCGATCGCCGCCAAGGGTGCCCGCATCGCGCTCCGCCGGGCGGCGGTCGGTGATCGCGCCGACGAAGTCCTTGCGCGAGATCGCCGAGCAGGAGCGGGCGCCCGAAGGCCTCGAGCTCGTCCAGGCGCCGCAGGATCTCGATCGAGTCCTCGGGCGGCTTGCCGAGGTCGAAGCCCGGGTCGAGCACGATCCGGTCCTCGGCCAGGCCCGCCGCGCGCGCGACGCCGATCCGGTCCTCCCATAGCGAGGCGATATCTGCGATCACGTCCGGCACGTCGGCGTACTCCTTCACCTTTGGCTGCACCCGTGTGTGCGTGATGACCAGGTCGGCCCCGTGCTCCGCACACAGCTCCGCCAAGACGGGATCGGACAGGCCGCTCACGTCATTCACCATCGTCGCGCCCGCATCCAGCGCGGCCTGGGCCGGGCCGGCGCGCCAGGTGTCCACGGACACCGTCACGCCCTCGGCCACGAGGCCCTCGATCACGGGCACGATCCGCGCGGCCTCCTCGTCCTCGGACACGGCCTCGCGGTCGGTGCGGCCCGACTCGCCGCCCACGTCGATGATCGAGGCGCCGTCACGCTGGAGCGCAAGGCCCCGCTCGACCAGCTCGACCGGATCCTTGGCGCCCTGCGGGTCCGAGAAGGAGTCGGGCGTGGCGTTGACGATGCCCATCAGCCTCATACGGGCTCCTTCGCGCCCGGCACCAGACCCTCGACGCCGGCGATCCGGTGCCACGTCTCGATCTGAGCTGCCACCTCGGCGTCGTCCCATCCCAGCTCCGGCGCCATGGCGCGCGCCATCGCCTCCGGCCCGGGCGAGGCCGTGTCGGTGAGGCGGCGGGCGTCGAGCAGGCCCAGGCGGGTCCGCCGCAGCATCACGTCCGCCAGCGAGCGCGCCTGCTCGCGGCGCGCGGCGAACGCTGCCTCCGCCACGAGGTCGGGAAGGTCGGGGCTCGGCCGCCCCGCCAGCTCGGGCGACGGACTGCGCGATCTCCAGCACCTCGACGGCGGCGTGGCCGTATCGGCCCGCGAGGTGGTCGCGCGAGTCCTCCCCCACCGGCCCGAACTGCTCCAGCTCGTCCGGCTCGGCGGACATGCCGAGCGGGATCTCGTGCGTCCGGCAGGGCGCGTCGCGGCCCTCTCGCTCCACGATCCGGTCCACGGCCATCTTCGCCATCCGCCGCCAGGTGGTGAGCTTGCCGCCGGTGATCGTGACCATGCCCGGAGCTGGTCTCGTACAGCTCCGCCTTGCGCGAGATGTCGACCGACTTCTTGGGATCACCGGTGGAGATCAGCGGCCGCACGCCCGCGTAGGCGCCGGTCAGGTCGTCTTGCGTGAGCGAGCTGCCGAAGAACTCGTTGGTCGCGTGGAGCAGGTACTCGACGTCCTCCTCGCCCGGCGGCACGTGGTCGATGGAGCCCTCGTAGTCGTTGTCGGTGGTGCCGATCAGCGTCCGGCCGAGCCAGGGCAGGACGAAGATCGAACGACCCGATCCCGCCGGGACGATCGCGCCGGCCACAACCGGCAGGTCGTCCTGGGAGACCGTGACGTGGGTCCCGCGGCTGGGCCTGATCGTGGGCACCTCGGCCTCGTCGTGCAACTCGTCGGGACGGATCCGATCGGCCCACACACCCGTCGCGTTGACCACGTTCGCCCCGATCAGCTCGAACTCGGCGCCGTCGACGGCGTCGCGGCAAAGCACGCCGGTCGCGCGGCCGTCGCGCTCCACCAGGCCGGACACCTCCACCCCGTTGCAGCACACCGCGCCAAAGCGCTCGGCCTCCCCGAGCACGGTGAGCACCAGGCGCGCGTCGTCGGTCTGGCAGTCGTAGAAGAGGTAGGCGGAGGTCGGCTCGCGCGAGGCGAGCGCGGGCAGCAGCGCCACGGTCTCCTCGGCGTCGATCGTGCGATGGCGCTCGGGGCTCCACTCGTCGTCGCCGCGGCCGCGGAGGCGCTCGCGCGCCATCACGTCGTAGGCGTTCAGGCCCACGCCGGCGAGCCGGTCCGGGCGCTTGCCGTCGAACGCGGGGATCAGCAAGGCCAGCGGCTTCACCAGGTGCGGCGCCAGGTTCACCATCAGCTGGCGCTCCAGCAGCGCCTCGCGCACCAGCCCGAGGTCGAAGTTCTGCAGGTAGCGCAACCCGCCGTGCACGAGCTTGGACGACCGGCTCGACGTGCCCGAGGCGTAGTCGGCCTTCTCCACCAGAGCCACGCTGTACCCGCGCGAGGCAGCGTCGAGCGCGACGCCCGCGCCTGTGATGCCGCCGCCGATCACAACCACATCGAACTCGTCGCGCTCGAGAGCTGCCAGAGCTTCGGCGCGAGGGATCACGGGAGGTACGTTACGAAGTCGGCGGCGGGCAGGCGCTCGGGCGGCCTCTTGTCGCCCTTCCCCCGGCCGAGGTGGATGAGCGCCACGAACAGCTCGTCCTCCCCCATCCCCACGGCGGCCGCGCCGTCGGGAGTGCGCAGCACGCCAGGTGTGCGCCAGTAACCGGCCAGCCCGCGCCCGTGCGCCGCGAGCAGCACGGCGTAAACCGCGCAGGCGGTGGCGCAGAGGTCCTCCTCGTCCTGCACCGGGTCGCCGCTGAGCTTCACCGACGCACACACCAGCGTGGGCGCGCGGTCGAGCTTGGCCGCCGCGTCCGGCCCGGCGGAGTCCTTGAGCCGCTTCAGCGATTCCGGGCCCAGCACCCTGAACCGCCACGGGTTGGTGAGGTGGTGGTTGGGCGCCCAGCGGGCGAGCTCGAGCAACTCGTCGAGGGTTTCTCTCTCCACGGGCTCGGCCGCGTAGGCCTTGTGGGTCCGCCTCCCGCGGATCGCTTCCTCGAGCTCCATTGGAGCGACGGTATCGTGCGCGGCGATGGGCGGTCCTCGTCACCGGAGCATCCACCGGCATCGGCTGGGCGGCCGCCGGCGCCCTGCGCGACAAGGGCCTCGAGGTGTTCGCCGGGGTGCGCAAGCCCGAGGACGCGGAGCGGGCGCGCGAGGCCGGTTTGCAGCCGGTCACGATCGATGTGACCGACGCCGCCTCGATCGCGGCCGCGGCGGAGCACGTCGGCGAGCTTCAGGCGCTGGTGAACAACGCCGGCGTGGCGGTCTCGGGGCCGGTCGAGTACGTGCCGATCGACGAGTGGCGCAAGCAGATCGAGGTCAACGTGATCGGCCAGATCGCGGTCACTCAGGCGTTTCTGCCCGCGCTGCGCGCCTCGGGCGCCGGGCGAATCGTGAACGTGAGCTCGATCGGCGGGCGGATCGCGCTGCCGCTGGCGGGCCCATACGCGGCGTCGAAGTTCGCGCTCGAGGCCTTCAGTGACTCGCTGCGCCGCGAACTGCACGGCCAGGGCATCGACGTGGTGCTGATCGAGCCCGGCGGTGTGAAGACGCCGATCTGGGAGAAGGGCGTGGACACCGCGGGCGCCATCGAGGCCTCGATGCCTCCGGAGGGCCGCGAGCGCTACGGGGGCATCGCGACCGCCATTCGCAAGGAGGTCGAGCAGATCGCGACCAGGACCGGCATGGACCCGTCCGTGGTGGCAGACGCGATCGTGCACGCGGTGACCTCCAGTCGACCGCGTACGCGCTACATGCTCGGTCGTGACGCGAAGCTGCGCTGGGCGATCGCGAAGCGGGTGCCCGACCGCTGGTTCGACGCGCTGATCGCCCGCGCCCTGAGATAGCCGCGTGGCGCGAGAGCTAGCGCTGACCCTGCGCTTCTGGGTGGCGGTCGTGGCGGGGGTCGCCCTGCTGGTGCGATTCCCGTTCCTGTTCGGGCCCCACCAGGTGCCACCGAACAGCGACGACGAGTTCTTCATGCACGTCGCGAACAGGCTGCTGGACGGCGACGGCGATCCCGGCCACTTCTGGATGCCCGGGTACATGATGCTCGAAGCCGTCGTGGGCCTCCTGCCCGGCAGGACAGCGGACGCCATGACGATCCTTCAGCACCTGCTCGGCGTGGGCGTGAGCGTCGGGATGCTGGTCGTGACGTGGCGCTGGTTCGGGCGGGTCCCGGCGGTGGTGGCCTCTCTCCTGGCGGCGGCGAGCCCGATCCTGGTGGTCCAGGAGCATCGCCTGCTGCCCGACTTCTTCTTCGGCGTCGTCGTGTGCGTGGGCGCGGTGGCCCTGGCCGCGGCGGTGCGCCCCGAGACACCCCGTACGCGGCTGCTGGTGCTCGCGGGCGTTCTCTTCGGCGCGACCGTCTGGGTGAAGGCGGCGGGGGTATTCCTCCTAGCCGCCGCGCCGCTCGCCCTCCTACTGGTGACGCGCAGCCCGAAGGCCACGCTGAGGGGCGCGGCCGTGGTCACCGCGGCGATGGTGATCACGATCTCGCCGTGGCTGGCGCGCAACTGGGAGCGCTACGGCAACCCGCACCTCACCGTGCAGGGCGGCCAGACGCTGTTCTACCGCGTGTTCGAGGTGGACGGCTCACCACTCCCCGACGACTCGGCCGACGCCCGCTTCGCCCGCCGGATCCAGGCACGGATCCCCGAGGACGCCGATCTCTACTACGAGTTCATGCGGGCGAGCATCAGGGAGCGCGGCCAGACCGACGACGAGGCGTTCCACATCGAGGGCCGGCTGGCGCTGCAGGGCGTGCGCGAGCACCCCGGGAGCTACCTGGTGGGCACCGTCCGGGAATTCGGACAGCCGGCCAGACACATCCGGTGGTCCGACCGGCGGCTCGAGCTGCTCGCCGACATCGAGCGAACCGAACCCCCGTACGGCCGTGCCTGGTTCGCCCGGTTCTGGAGCGGCATGGGCCGGGTCATGGACGTGTGGTGGGTGCTCACCCTGCTGACCACCACCGCGCTGATCGTGCCGTTCACCGGACCACGCGAGCGCCGCGCGGCCGGTGCCGCGTTGCTGTCGGTCTGGGTGTGCATGGCGCTGGGCACCGCACTCTCCAACGGCAGCGCGTGGCGTTACTCGATCCAGGTCGCGCCGATCGCATGGATCCTCGCCACCGTGGGCGCGTGGACCCTGGCCGGGCTGCTCAGCCGGCGACTGCGTGCGCATGCTCGATCCGCGGGCGAGCGATCGACTCCGGCTCCGGCTCGTCGGCCGGCGGCGCCTGGCCGAGCAGATTGAACGCAAGCCGCGTGGCCAGGGCCATGATCGTGATCTGGGGGTTCACGCCCAGCGAGCTGGGCACCGCGCTCGCGTCGCACACGTAGAGGCCCTCCACCCCGTGGAGGCGCAGGTCACCGTCGACAACCCCGTGCCTCGGTGAGGCGTCGGCCCGCGCGGTCCCAAGCGGATGGAAAGCCATCAGCGTCAGCGACGAGGCCGCGGGCAGCGGCGGAGCGTTGGCCTCGACCGGCAGGAAGACCTGCTTGGCCCCCGCCTCGCGGTACAGCTCCGCCAGCAGGGAGATTCCGCGAGCGACCGTCGCCACATCCTCGTCGCAGAGGTCGTAACGGATCTCGGCGCGCCCGAGACGCTCGCGCACGGAGCCGCGCGAGAGGTCGGAGACCATCACCCCGAACTGCGCGAGATGGAGGAACTGCAGCATCAGCTCGCGGTGGCGCTCGCGCGAGAACGGAAAGCTCAACGCCAGGTAGTCGGGAGGACCCGGCGGCGCCCTCGAACATGATGCCCCTCGTCGGCGAACTCGTCGATGTAGAACGACTGCGGCACGCCGACGTGCCATGTCGATCTCCTCGTCGAACAGCGCCCGCACTGCGGTGGCCGGATGGATCGCGAGGTTCTCGCCGAGCTGGCCCGATTCGCCGCCGAGCCCGTTGCGGCGGAGGAATAGCGGCGTGTGGATGGCCCCGCAGGCCACGATCACGTGGTCGCACTCCACACGGAGGGTGCCGCCGCCGCCAGGTACGGCCCACCACCCCGCGGGCGCGGCCGCCCTCCACCACGAGCTCGGTGGCGCGGACCTCGCTCCACGTGGTGGCGCCAGCCTCCCAGGCGCGCGGCACGTAGGTCACGCCCGTGTGCTGCTTGGCGTCGGTCGGGCAGCCGAACGCGCACACGCCCGATCCCACGCAGCCCTTCGCGTTGCGGTAGATGAAGTCGCCCGACCAGCCGAGCCGTCGGCGCCGCGCTTCACCACCGCGGCGTTCTTGCCGGCCAGCTCGGGCGGCACCTGCGCCACGTTCAGGCTCCGCTCCACGCGCCGAAACTACGGCTCCATCTCGGCCTCGGTGAGCGCCTCGAGGCCGAAGCGCTGGCGCCACAGCTCCAGCACGGGCGCCGGGGTACGGAAGCAGGTGCCCGAGTTCACCAGCGTCGTGCCACCCACGGTCCGCCCCAGCGGCAGCAGGATCGGCATGTTCCCCACGGTGGTGATCTGCCCGGCGTCGCGGTAGAGGCGCGTGGTCATCTCGCGCGGGCGCGCCGTCACGTCGTCCGCGGTGAAGCGCTCACCGTCCTCGAGCATCGCGACGTTCATACCGCCCTCGGCCAGCTCCTTGGCCACCGGCGCGCCGCCGGCGCCGGTGCCGATCACACAGGCGTCGACCTTGCATCCGGCGCTCGCCGGTGATGCGCGTGCCGCGCTCCACCCGCTCCTCGCGCGGGACGAACATGCCGGTGCCGTCGGTGTAGGCCGCGGCGCCCGTGTCGCGGCTCACGGCCGGCCCTCCCGGGCGCGCAGTTCGCGCGCCCGGGTCATCACGGCGTCGGGGTCATAGCCCAGGCGGCCCATCACGTCGTCGTCCCCGTAGTAGGCGAGGAACGCGATGCCCTTCACCAGCTTCACGATCGCGCGCATCTCGGCGCGTTGCCCGGCCTCCGCCGCGGCCAGGGCGGCGGCCCGCTCCGGCTCGGCCAGCGCGCGCAGCCGGTGGCGCTGGCCGAGGACTCGCGGCGCCAGCTCGGCCGCGTAAAGCAGGCCCCTCAGGGCGATCCGATTGAGAGCAGGCGCGGCCGCCAACCAGCGATCGAGGAAGCCCACGGCGTCGGTCTCGCGCACCGGGGGCAGCAGCGGCTCGGGCGCGACCACGGTGTCGGTGATGCACGCGAAGATCGACGCCTCGCGTGGTGTGAGCACGGAGAGGCTCATCGCAGCAGCCGCCGTTCCTGCTCCCCGGCGAGCTTCGCGATCGTGTTGGCCGCGCGGGTGGCCTCCCTGCCGGCGATCGCCCTGGCGGCCCGCTCGTACAGCGGGGCGAGGTCGGGCGCGGCCACGGCCTCGAGCCGGTCCGCGTTCTCCAGGTAGATCCGCCGCACCGTGTTCAGGATCAGGACGAACACCACGTTCCCCGACGCCTCCACCAGCGCGGTCATGAAGGCCAGGTCGACCAGCTGGACGTCCTCGGAGTCCGCCATCCGCTCCGCGAGCTCGGCGAGCTGCGTCGCCTGCTCGTCAGTGCGGCGCTCGGCGGCCAGCCGAGCCGCCTCGGTGAGCATGAGGCGCCGCGCCTCCAGCAGAGCCCCGAGCGTGGGGCGATCCACTCCGCCGGCGGCGAACAGGAGGTGGGCTGCCACGTCGAGCCCGCCGGAGGTGCGCCAGTCGCTCACGCGCATCGCGTCGCCGTGGCGGACATCCACGAGGTTGAGCTGCTCGAGGCGCTTCACCGCCTCGCGGATCGAGGCCATGTTCACCCCGAGGTCGGCTGCCAGGGCGCGCTGCGTCGGCAGCTTCTCACCGGGGGCATAGCGACCCTCGAGGATCGCCTCGGAGAGAGCGGCGAACACCTGGTCCGACACGAGCGAACGCTTGATCACGGGCGGCACCCGAGCGAGTGTACCGGTGTTCGGAACAATTCGCTGCGGTTTGGCCGTTACGATGGCGCGGCTCTGGACCGCCCCATCCCCCACGTAGACGGCGTCGAGCACCGCTTCGTCGACGCGGCCGGCCTGAAGGTGCACGTCGCCGAGGCCGGGACCGGTGACCCGCTGGTGCTCCTGCACGGCTGGCCTCAGCACTGGTACGCCTGGCGCAAGCTCATCCCCGCGCTTGCCGAGAGCTACCGGGTGATCTGTCCAGACCTGCGCGGCTTCGGCTGGACCGACGCCCCGCCGGACGGCTACGAGAAGGACCAGCTCGCATCGGACCTGCTGGCCACGCTCGACGCGCTCGAGCTCGACCGCGTGCGCCTGGTGGGCCACGACTGGGGCGGGTTCGCCGGGTGGCTGGCCGTGCTCCGCGAGCCACAGCGGTTCGAGCGCTACGTCTGCATGGACATCATCACGCCCTGGCTTCGGCCGAAGCTCACACCGGTCACGCTCGGCCGGGTCTCCTACCAGTTCGTGATCATGACGCCACTCCTCGGCAGGCTTGTGGTGCAACGCGTGCCCGCGTTCCTGCGCACCGTCTACAAGCGCGGCGCCCACAGGCCCGCCGCCGCGTGGACAGACCAGGAGCTCGCCGCGTTGGTCGCCCAGTTCGCCGAGCGCGAGCGTGCGGACGCCACCGTGGCTCTCTACCGCGCCTTCCAGCTCCGCGAGCTGCGGCCGATCGCCAACGGCCGCTACGCCGACAGCCGGATGTCGGTGCCGACGCTCGCCCTATACGGCGAGCACGACCCCGTGATCAACGCCGAGACCTTCGCCAACGCCCCGGAGCACTGCGACTCCCTTCAGGTCGAGGAGATCCCCGGGGCCGGCCACTTCCCGGGCGAGGAGGACCCGGAGGCCGTGCTGAGGCACCTCGAGCCTTTCCTTTCGGGCGCTGCTTAACTCGAATCATGGAACGGAGAAAGCTCGGAGACCTCGATGTCCCCGCCCTCGGCCTCGGCTGCATGGGCATGTCCGCCTTCTACGGCACAACCGACGAGGGGGAGGCGCTCGCCACGATCGATCGCGCGATCGAGCTGGGCTGCAACTTCCTCGACACGGCCGAGATGTATGGGCCCCACACCAACGAGGAGCTGCTCGGCAAGGCGCTCGCCGGCCGCCGCGACGACGTGGTGGTGGCGACCAAGTTCGGCATGCGCCGCGACGAGGACTTCAAGATGCGCAACGACGGCACTCCGGAGAACGTGCGCCGCTCGATCGAGGGCTCGCTCACCCGGTTGGGTACCGACCACGTGGATCTCTACTACCTGCACCGGGTGGACCCGAACGTGCCGATCGAGGAGACCGTCGGCGCCATGGGCGAGCTCGTCTCCGAAGGCAAGGTTCGCCACCTGGGCCTGAGCGAGGCATCGGTTGAGACCATCCGCAAGGCCGCCGCGGTGCACCCCATCACGGCGCTTCAGACCGAGTACTCGCTCTGGACGCGTGACGTGGAGCCGGAGATCCTGCCCGCCTGCCGTGAGCTGGGTATCGGCTTCGTCGCCTACTCGCCGCTCGGCCGCGGCTTCCTGGCGGGCCGCTTCAAATCCGGCGAGGACCTCGACGCGAACGACTACCGGCGCTCCGGGCAGCGGTTCCAGGGCGAGGCTCTCGGGAGAATCTCAGGCTGGCATCCAAGGTCGAGGTGCTGGCGGCGGAGAAGGACTGCACGCCCGGTCAGCTCGCGCTCGCGTGGGTGCTTGCCCAGGGCGATGACGTGGTGCCGATCCCCGGCACGAAGCGCCGCACGTACCTCGAGGAGAACCTCGCGGCCGTCGACGTCGGCCTCACGGACGACGACCTCGCGCAGATCGACGCCGAGCTGCCCGACGCGGTCGGCGATCGCTACGACGCGAGCGGCATGGCCAGCGTCAACCGCTGACCCGGCGGCGCAGCGCCCGGCGTGTCGAGCAGGACCAGGCCCACGGCGCCGCCGCGGCGCCGATCAGGAGCGGGACCGAGATGCCGTCGTCGGGCTCGTCCGCCGCGCGGCGGCCTTCACGTCGACCGCCGGCAGCTCCTCGTGGCCTGGGCGGTCCTGCCGCCACGGCCGCGGCGTGCCCGGCGCCGCCTCCGCCTCCTCCGCGGAGGCGGCCTTCGTCGCCCTCTCGCGCTTGGCCGCCGCCGCTGCCTTGGCCTTCGCCTTCCTGCGCGCGCGCTTCTTGCGTGGCACGGTCGCGAGCGGGAACGGCTTGCGGCGCAGCGCCGTGAGCGCCTGAGCGGTCACCCACACCGGCGTCTGGTCGCTGGTGCGCGAGTAGCGGATGTGGCCGTCGCGGCGCTGAAGCCCGGTGAGGTAGCGCATCGGGTTCGCGCCCACGGCCCACGGCCGCCCGCACGGCCACGAGGCCCTGCACCGCCCAGGCGGTGGACTGCGCGTTCGACTGCTTGCCCTCGCATCTGCCCGAACCCGCCGTCGGGGTTCTGCGCGGCCCGCAGGTAGCGCGAGCCGCTTGCGCGCGGCCGTGCCGCCTCCGCCGGCCGGCGGCGGCGAGCGCCTGCAGCGCCGCGCCGGTGTCGTCGACGTCGGACTCGGCGAGTCGCGGACGAAGCCGAAGCCGCCGTCGGGGTTCTGGCCGCGCTCCACGTAGCCGGCGCCCCTCTGGACGGAGCCCGCGCCACGCGCCTGGCCGCCCGCGCGCAGGGCGAGGATCCCGAACGCGGTGTGCGCGATGTTGGACCGCCACGAGCCGTCGCCGGACTGCCGGCGCAGCAGGTCGGCGACCAGGTTGCGCCCGCGGTAGCGGCGCGGGGAGATGCCCGCCGTCTTGAGCACCAGGATCGTGCGCTCGCAGCTCGCCCAGGTCGGTGATCGCCCTGGCGCCGCGCATGTACCGTCGATGATCGACCGGCCGCCATCGCGCGCAACGTCGCGCGGGTTGCGCCGGGCGGCGGCCAGCCCGAGCGCCGACCAGCCGGTGAAGAGCTGGTTCGAGCGCCTGCCCTTGGTGGCCGCCGAAGCCGCCGTCGCTGTTCTGCACCCGCTCCAGGTAGCTCGTGGCCTTGGCGGCCGGAGAGGCGGACGCGGTGCCGGCGAAGCGCCGAGCGACCATCACCCGCGGCCAGCCACGACCGCCGGCGCGCCAGCGCACCTCGAACCGGCGCCGGTAGCGGCGCAGCGCGCGGATGAAGGCCGGGCCGATCAGGAGGCAGAAGACCACGTTGCCGATCGCATGCGCCAAGTTGTACGGCAGCGAGGTGGCGGACACCGCCAGGTAGGTCTCCAGGTCCTGGCGCGCGGCGAGGGTGGTCTGGTAGAGGTCGAGCAGCGCGCCGAAGGCCAGGCCCGCGACCCCGCACGCGATCGCCAACGGCCACCGGCCGATCTCGCGGTCGCCGTATGCCTTCGCCAGGCCGGCGCCCGCCACGCCGACGCCGCCCCACCCCACCATCTGCCACGCGGTCCACGGCCCCTGGCCGAGGAAGATGTTCGACACCAGCGCGGTGATCGCGCCGACCGCGAACCCGGGCACGGCGCCGAGCGCGAAGCCCGCGAACAGCACGATGTCGGTGGTGGGCTTCACGTTGGGGACCGCCGCGAAGGCGAGCCGCCCGACCACCGCCAGCGCGGCCAGCGCCGCCACCAGCGCGACGATGCGTGCGGGCGGCTGGCGCGCGCTCGTACCAGACGAAGCCGACGGCGAGCACCAGCGCGAGCATGGCCGTCGACGCCAGCTCCCAGGTCATGACACCAGCTCCCGCCCCAGCGCCCGGGCGCCGTCCTCGGCGGTGAGCGCGCCGCCCGCGCCGCCGAGCACGCGCGCGACCTCGGTGGAGAAGTGCCAGCCACCGGCCAGCACCTCGCGCGGGGAGCCGTCGGCGATCACGTCGCCCTGGCCCATCAGCACCACACGGTCGGCGAAGCCGGCCGCGAACTCCGTGTCGTGGGTGGCGACATCACGGCGGCGCCGGCATCGGCGAGGGCGGTCGATCGCGGGCGATGAGGGCGAGCTTGTGCATCGCGGTCCATGCCGCGGGTGGGCTCGTCGAGAAGCACGGCCGCCGGCGGCTCTGCGCGCCGAGCACGACCTCCAGCGCCAGCCGCTGGCGCTCGCCGCCGGAGAGGTCGCGCGGGTTCGCGTCGCCGCGGCCCTCGAGCCCCGCCGGGCGCAGGCCCCCTCGCCCGCCTCATCGGAGGCGTGCTCGTGGATGAGGTAGTCGCCGGGGTTCTGGAGCAGCAGCGCCACCTCGCCCGAGCGCTCGATGCGCCCGCGCGTCGGCTCGACCAGCCCCTTGAGCAGCCGCAGCAGCGTGGACTTGCCCGGCGCCGTTGCGGCCCATCAGCGCCACCCGCTCCCCTGGCCTCCAGCTTCAGGTCGAGGCCGCGCAGCACCTGCGGGCCGTCGGGAATCTCGTGCCAGAGGCCGCGCGTCGACGAGCGCCCCGGACGATCGCCGTGGTACCGCCGTGGCCTCGAGCGGGCTCGGACGACCGAGGTCAGCCCGGCCGCCTCGCAGTCCCGCGCGCGCCTCCTTCACCGAGACCGGCAGCGGCCCCAGCCCGGCGAGCGAGAACAGCCGTGCGACGGGGGTCGCGAGCGCCCCGCCGTCCTGCACCGCCCAATCGAGGAAGGCGCGGGGTGCGGCGTCGCAGGCAACCCGAGCCCCATCCATCGCGATCACTCGGTCCGCCGCCGGCAGGCAGCGCTCGAGCCGGTGCTCGGCGATCACCACCGCCGTCCCCCACTCCTCGTTGAGACGGCGCAGCAGCCAGATCAGCTCGTCGCCCGCCACGGGGTCCAGCTGCGACGTGGGCTCGTCAAGCAGCAGCAGCTCGGGCCGATGCACGAGCGCGGCCGCGATCGCCACGCGCTGCAGCTCACCGCCCGAGAGGGTGTCCGTGCGGCGCTCGAGCAGGTGCGCGACGCCGAGCGCCAGCGAAACCTCCTCCACGGCGCGCGCGATCGCCGCGGCCGACTCGCCGCGGTGCTCGAGCGGAAGCGACAGCTCGGCTCGCACGCCGCCCATCACCACCTGCGTCTCGGGTTCCTGGAAGACCGTGCCGCAGACGGCGGCCAGGTCGCCCGGGCCGTGGTCGCGCACGCTCAGGCCGCCCACCTCGAGCTCACCGCTCGCCTCGCCGCCGTGGAAGTGGGGCACCAGGCCGCAGAGCGCGCGGAGCAGGGTCGACTTGCCCGATCCCGACACGCCCGCCAGAACCGTGAAGCCGCCCTCGTCGATCTCGAGCGAGACGTCGCGCAGCGCCGGCTCGGAGCGCTCGGGATAGGCGTAGGAGAAGTCGCGGGCGCTAACCAGCACGCGCCACCCCCAGCCGCGCGCGTGCCCCGGCGAACGGAAGCGACGAGGAGACCAGGATCAGGCCGGCGAGCATCGCCTCACCGGCCCCGGTCGGGATCTCGAGCGCCGGGTAGAGCTCCACGTCGCCAACGCCGGCAATCCGGAACGCCACTGCCGAGAAGGCGACCAGCACCGCCGCTCCCAGCACACGCATGTCATGCCGCGACCACGGCCGCCGAGCCGCCCGCCCCGGCCGCCCGCCGCGCGAGTAGCCGCGCACCTCCAGCGCGGCCGCCACGTCCACCGCCCGGTCCAGCGCGCCCGCCAGCGCCGCCCGGACCACGGCCAGCCGGCCCGGAGGCTGCGGGCGACAGCGCGCGGCGTCGCTCATCCGAAGGGCGTCGCGCGCGAGCACCGGCACCAGTCGAGTGGCGAGCGAGGCGGTGAGCGCGGAGCGGTAGGACACGCGCCGGAATAGGCGCAGCAGCTCATCGGGGTCGACACAGGCGGAGAACAGACCGAAGGCCATCAGGAACGCGATCACGCGCAGGCCGGCGAGGCCGCCCGCGGCCAGTGCCTCGAGCGTGATGTCCCAGCGCCTGCCGAGGAAGGTGCCGCCGCGCACCAGCAGCGTGTCGCCACCCTGGTAGACGAGCGGGTTGACCAGCGCGATCAGCAGCGCCAGGGGCACCGACAACCTGGCGGTGCGCCACAGCTGGTCGCCCACACCGGCTGCGATCCCAGCGCCGACCACCCCGGCCAGCACGGCCAGCGAGGACCAGCGGGTGTTGGTAGAGGGCGCAGACCAACGCGAACGCGCAGCACAGGGCGGCCGTGGCGCCCGCTCGGGCGGCGTGCAGCGGGCTGGGAAGCGGGCGATAGACGGGAACGAGGCTCACTTCGCCTCCAGCGGAAGCTTCTCGGCGCCGGACGGGGTGACGGCGACGGCGAAGGCGTCGCGCAGGGTCGCCGGGTCGAGCGCGCTGGCCGCGGCGTCCACGCCCTCGCCGCTGCCGCCCGTGACCACCCACACCAGCTCCTCGTCGCGCGGGATCACGGCGGCCACCAGGCCGGCGCCGGTGCCGGCGTCGCGCACGGTCCGGCCGCGCTCGTCGAGGAGCCGCAGGCTGCCGTCCTCGCTGAAGCGCGCGAACACGCCGCTGCGCTTCGGCTCCTGCTCGAGCACGCGGACGCTGGGCAGGTCGCGCGCCCTGCTCCCATGGCGCCACCACCACGCGAATCACGTTCTTGGTGCCGCTCGCGCCCAGCGACGAGCCGGTGGCCGGCACGCCGGCATCGCGCAGCACGCGCTTCACCGTGGCGCACGCCTCGTCCGCGTCCGCGCACTCCACCCGCACGGGCCGGCGCTTGCCCGTCGCTTCCGCTCAGAAACGGTTCGGGGAAGGCGCCGACGATGGCGCGCACGTCGGGCGTGCCGCGCCAGTTGCGGTAGTCCCACTGCACCACGTCGCCGGGCGAGAGCGCGTTCTCCGCGGCGCCCACATCTGCCTCGAATCCGTTCACGAAGTAGAACCAGTCGACCGAGCCGCCGGCCCCGCTGCCCTCCAGCCCGTTGATGGATTGGACGAAGCGGCCGCCGTAACGGGTCTCCACATCGTTGTTGGCCTGCACCAGCCGCATGGCGGTGCTGCTCTCCTTCAGCTTGTCCTGGGTCGCGCTCGAGAGCAACTCACGGCCAAAGTCGCGTGTCACGCGCAGCTGCGCGCCCGCGCCACTCTTCTCCGAGCCTTCGCCGAGCCCGCAGCCGCCGAGTGCGACCAGCGCGCAGAGCGCGGCCAGCCGCCGCATCAGCGCACTGTCACCCGGACGCCGAACGAGGACACCAACCCGGGCTTGTGCGCGCGCAGGACGTAGGAGCCGGGCGGCACCCTGAGCCCCGCCGCGCCGTTCGCGTCGGTCACCGTCTGGGCCGCCCTCGAAATCACGTCGGCCCCCTCGACCGCCACGCCCCTACCCTCGTCGTCGTAACCGCGCACCCTCACCACCAGCGTGCCCACGCCGGACTGCTTGGCCGTCAACTCCATTGTGCGTTGGAAGCTCCCGCCGCGCATGCGGCCATAGAACCAGGTCACGCGCTGGCCGCTGCGCAGCCGTCCGCGGCCGAACGGGCCGCTCGGGTCGGCCGCGCCGGCGGTAGCCGCCTTGCGACCGACCTTGTAGACCCAGCCGTCCTGCCCGCGGTTGCGCTGACCGCGGATCGAGCGCACGAACAGCTGGCCCCCATCCGCGGCGCGGCGCGAGCACGAGCCGAAGTCCTTCAGCCCAAGCGCGCCGGGCTTGGAGCGCACCAGCGCCGCGAGCGGGGTCGCCCGCCCGGCGGCGCAGCGCCGGCGGCCCACCTTCACGCTGACCGCAGAAGCCCGCACCCGCTTCTCCTTCACGGTGCCGTCCTTGAACGCGACCAGCTGTCTCACCACGGGGCCTTCGCGGCCGCGGGCGCCGGGGCGGCGCAGAAGGCCGCGCCGGCGATCGCGATCAATGCCAGCCGCCTCATGGCAGGGGCGCCACCGCGTCGAGCTCGACGGTGTTGCGGCCGAGTGCCTGCAGCCTCAGCGTGTGCTCGCCGGCGGCCAGTCGCCGCGAGGTGAACACCACTGACCTGAACCTCGGCTTGCCGCGCATAGAGAGCACACGGGTCTTGCCGTCCACGCTCACCTTCAGCCGGCCGCCCTTGGGCAGCTTGCGGCCGATCAGCGCGATTCGGCGGCCGCTGAAGCGCAGCAGCGCCCCGGCGCCCTTGACCCTGGAGCGGATCACCGTCCGGCCCCAGGCGTTCTCGCGCCTGAGGCGCTTCCAGCCGCGGGACAGCTTCAGTGCGCTGTCGCGATCGTCCACCGGGATCGAGATCACTCCACTCTCGAACGAGGCCCGGTTCACGGCCCGGTCGAACGCCGTGACCCTGAACTTGTAGGAGGCGCCCGCGTCCCCGCGGAAGTACACGCGGGTGAGCGCGGTACGGGCCACGAGCGGGCTGAATGCATCGGCGCTCGCGTACCCGCCGGCGCCGGACACCTTCGCCACGTCGACGGAGTAGCCGGTCACCCCGCTGCCGCCGGTGTCGTCTCCCTGCCACTCGAACAGCACGGTGCGCGAGCGGCCGCGGGCTGTGGCGACTGGTTGCCGCCAGCAGCACCTTCACCTTGCGGCGGGGCCTTGTCGGTCGACGTGCACGGCGCGGCCCCCTGAGGGGTCGACGCAGACGCTCAGCGCGTTCGACCGCACCGAGTCCGCCCGGGTGGCCTTGAGCTTGTAGATCCCCGCCTCGGTCGAAGTGCAGCGAAGCCTTGCCGTCGGCGCCGGTCACGCCGCCGCCAACCGCGTGTGCCGCGAGCGGAGCGCGCCGTGTCCCCGTTGGTCACGGTCACCGGAACGGCCTACCGACCGTGGCGCTCGTCGGGCCGGCCAGCTTGGCGGCCTGGGTCTTGGAGAACGCGTCGAAGGCCCAGAGCACCTCGTCACCGCCCTTGATCCGCTCCTGGCAGCCGCCGACCGAGGAGAACTTGAAGTTCACGAGCTGGCCCCAGAACTCGGAGCTGGTGGCCGGCGTCGGGACCGACGCGGTCGATCGGGTAATCCTCGAAGCTCGGGAACCAGGTCCCCGCCCACGTGTAGTTGCCCAGGGCCTCGCCGTCGTCGAGCGCGCTGGTCGGGGTCGGCCCCGGCTGGGGGTTGACGCCGTTGTTGGTGCCGTCGCAGGGGTGGTTCCCGCCGGCGGAGGGGCTCGCGACCTTGCCGTCGGTGGTCACCGGCCCTTCGTAGATCGTGGTGCTGCGGCCTTCGATGCGGAGCTGAACGGAGGCGGGAGCCGCCTGCGCCACTGGAGCGGCAACTGCGCATGCCGCGAGCAGCGCGGCCGGCAAATGCCGGGGGATTGAGTTCGTCATGGATCGCCCTTCTTCCGAGGGTGGATTGATCCGGTCGGAGTCAGGTCTCCTGGCTTCGGGCTCCACCCCACGCCTTCCCGGTCGGCCGATGGCCATCCGGTGGCTGCGCTCGCGCGCGTGTGGGACTTCGTCGCCCGGTCACAGTGGCGGGACCGCGCCGGCTTCTCACCGGACTTCCCTGGCCACCGACCGTTTTGGACTGGGCGATCCTACCTCAGGTGCGGCGGGTGGAAGCAAGGGCCATCGCCGCGAGCAGCGCAAAGGCGCTCACCGAGACGGCGCCCGCCACCGCCATCGAAGGCCGTGTGCTCGCGCGCGTAGTCGGCAGCGTCGGGAAGCATGCGCCACGGAGACGATCGCCATGAAGACGGCCAGCCCCGCGAGCGCCGCCGCGAGCCCCACGGTCGGCGGTCTTCTCGGTGGCGACTGAAGACGGGCCGCCAGGCGGCTGCGCACATGTCGCTCGGGGTAGCGCGCCTGGCGGCGCGGAGCGCGGCGAGCAGTACGAGCGCCCAGCCGGTCGCCAGGAGGATAGCCGCCGACGATGTCGCTGGGGAAGTGCCAGCCGAGCGCGACGATGGAGAACGAGACGCCGATCGTGAACCCGGCGCCCACGATGGCCGCCGCCGGCCGAGCCGGTTCGGTACCACCACGACGAGCGCGATCGCAAGAGCCATGGACGCCGTGGCATGCCCGCTCGGGAAGGCCTCCGGCTTGATGAAGGTGGTGCCGATCTCAGGGTCGTGGCGCGGATAGGCGAGCAGCGCCTTGAGCGCCTGGCTCGAGACGCTGGTCACGGCCAGGAGAACCAGCACGAACAGCGCCGTCCGCGGTCGCCCCCGAGCGACGGCGATCAACGCGAGCGTGGCCCCGATCAGACCGACCTCGAACGCGTTCCCGAGCCCGGCCACCTTCCAGGCCATCGGCGACGAGGTCGGACCCTGAAGCCCGAGGAACCCCTGCAGCGACGCCGCGTCAACCCACCGCGCCCAGTCGGAGCCATACGCAAGCGCGAGCAGGACCAAGAAGGCGAGCGCGCACGCGCCCGCCCCGGCCAGCAGCGTTCTCGGCCGCGAGGTCATGCGAATCAAGCTAGCGGGACACGGCCGATCGCAAATAAGCGCCGCTACAATCGCCGACCCCAGGCCGCCATCGTCTAGGGGACTAGGACGCCGCCCTCTCACGGCGGAAACCGGGGTTCGAATCCCCGTGGCGG